>NZ_JALNTM010000005.1:0-13763 GCF_023161845.1 Pseudoalteromonas sp. 2CM39R | reverse complement strand
GGTGCTAGGTGCTAGGTGCTAGGTGCTAGGTGCTAGGTGCTAGGTGCTAGGTGCTAGGTGCTAGGTGCTAGGTGCTAACAGCATAGTGTTTTTTTGGGTTGGAATACCTCCCCCTTTGACTTTTTTCGGCGTTAAAACGCCTCCTACACCTCGTATCTCGTCCCTCGTAACTCGTACCTTTCCCCTTTACTCTTTCTAACTCGCTAACTTATTTTTATCTGACTTCTAACCACTGATATCTAATATCTCAATTTTTTCGGCGTTAAAACGCCTCCTACAACTCGCATCTCGGCCCTCGAAACTCGTACCTTTACTCTTTCTAACTCGCTAACTTTTTCAATCTGACTTCTAACCACTGATATCTAATATCTCAATTTTTTCGGCGTTAAAACGCCTCCTACACCTCGTATCTCGTCCCTCGAAACTCGTACCTTTCCCCTTGCTAACTCGCTAACTTTTACCCACAAAAAAGCCGCGGTGATGGGCGTACCGCGGCTTTGCCTAACTTGAAATAATCTACTGGATTACTTCCAGCTTCTCATCTTATGGCCTTTTAGGGCGTAGAATAAAATGAATACATAACTTGGGATCATAACAATGTAAGCGCCTTGTGCGCCAAGGCCTGCTACGTTTCCTAAACCGATTAATAATGGGCCTAGTGCACCACCAGCAATACCCATGATCAATAACCCTGATGCGGTGCCTGTTAAGCGACCTAAGCCAGCTAAAGCTAGTGGCCAGATTGCAGGCCAAACCATGGCATTAGCAAAGCCTAATAACGCAATGCATAACAATGGGTCTGGTAATTGTGGGCCACCAAATGGCACTAATAATAGGTTTGAAATAATGAACGAGTCATTACTACCAAGTACCACTAACATCACGGTGATAATACCAGCAATACCCGACATTAATAACGCTGTTTGTTGGCTCATAAAGCGTGGAATAGTCAAAATACCAATCGCGTAACCAATCAACATACACGCCATGGTGTAAGAGGTCATAACTGAGTAATCAGCAACGCCAATTTGTAAAGCGTACGAGCCAATGGTATCTGCCGCAATAACTTCAACAGCAACGTATAAAGCAATACCCACTACACCTAAAACTAAGTGAGGGTGTGCAAGGGTTTCTTTAATTTCACCTTTGCCGTTTGATGTTTCGTCTTCATCAAACACTAAATCAGGTAATGGTGCAAATTTCGCAAAGGCGGCAAATATCATGATTAACGCAGCAATCAATACATAAGGCATGATAAGGCTATTTGCCATAATGTCTTTTTGCTCTTGCGATAATTTACCTGCGCCATCAACAACACCGCTTACTACTACAGCAGCAAAAATCACAGGCACGATAACACCCGCAAATTTGTTTAATAAGCCCATGATACACACGCGCACAGCGGCTGATTTTTCAGAGCCCATTTTCACCACGTATGGGTTAACGGCGGTTTGTAGTACGGTTTGTCCAACACCAATCATTAACTGTGCGAATAAGAAAATTTCGATCATTTGCAGTTTTGCAGCCGGAATATACATCAGCGCCGATAAAGCCATAATCGCACAGCCAATCGCCATACCATTCTTATAACCAACGCGCTTGATCAGCATAGCCGATGGGATGCCGGCAACTGTTACTGCAATATAAAAAGAAGAGATGATAAACGAAGCTTGTAACGGCGAAAGCTCAAGCATTTGCTGCAAAAATGGTGTAATTGCACCATTAAGCCACGTTATACACCCTAAGATAAAAAACATTGAGCCGGCCAATACCATTGGCAGCCAGATGCTTTGTTTTGTGTTGTTGTCACACTCAACCGTTGCTTCCATAATTGTTCTCTTAGTTTGATTATTTTTATTTGGTTGGAATCTAGTATACAACTCAACAGAGCTGTTTAATTTCCATACCAATCACAAAAATTTAATCATACACTAACAAAAATGACAGCGCTATCATTTTGCGTTCATATAAGTGCAAAAAAGCCGCAGCTAATTGCTTAGCTGCGGCTTAAACTAAATAGTAACAACTAGTTAGGTGTTATTTACCAATTGCTTCTTTTGCGAACAAATGTTTAATTGGGCCAAGGTTGTCTACAAGGCTTAAACCAACACCACGTACAAGCTTTTTCAGTGGATTAGCGCCCGCAAATAGCTCTTTTAAGCCTTGCATCATGGCAATGTGCTTTTGCGCATCAAGCTTGCGAGTACGTTCATAATCACGCAGCGTGCGTGCACTTGCAAACTCGCCTTGCTCATTACTTAATAGCTCAATTAAATAAGCGGCGTCTTTTAGACCAAGGTTCATACCTAAACCAGCTAATGGATGAATGGTGTGCGCTGCATCGCCCATTAATACAACCTTGCCCGATACCCACTGCTGGGCATAACGCATCTTAAGTGGAAACGCCATGCGCTCACTTTGCACTTCGCATAAACCACATTGGCCATCAAGGGCTGCCATAACCGCTTTATTAAAGTTGTTATCATCAAGCGCTAAAAGTGTGTCGCAATGCTCTGGGCTTGTTGACCAAACAATTGAGTGCGTATGTTTATCTGGCAAGGGTAAAAACGCCAGCGGCCCGGTTGGCAAAAAAACTTGGCGTGCTGTGTTGTTATGCTCATCAGCGGTTTTAACTGTGGCAACAATGGCGTGGTGGTCATAATCTTTAAAAGTAATTGGCATGTTGAACTGCTTACGAATAGCTGAGTTAGCCCCATCAGCCGCCACTAATAACTTAGCAATTACAGGCTCGCCGCTTTCAAGAGTAATAAACACATCAGAATCAGTTTGATGAATTTGCTGATAGCGGGTTTCAAACAGTAAAGTAGCATTACTTTGCTTTTCAAGTTCGCTAATTAAAGCGTAGCGAATAATGTCGTTTTCGACGATATGGCCGAGCTGCGGTAAGTCGAGGTCGTTATGATCAAAATGAATCTTACCAAAGCTGTCTTGATCACGTACATCCATCGAGGTATACGCTGTAGCACGTTGTTTAATGATCTCTGGCCATACATTTAAAGACTCAAATAAGCCCTGACTAGCTAAGCTTAATGCGCTAACGCGAAGTGCGTAATCATCACCTGGTAAGGTTTGATTTTTACTCGCATCAATCACCACAACGCTAATATCTGCTTTTGCTAAACCAAGTGCTAGCGTAAGGCCAACACAGCCACCACCGACAATACAAACTTGTGCTTGTTTCATATCCGTTTACCTTGCTTAACCTGACCCATAAGCTGTTTTGCCAGCGGGGTTTTTAACGAGGAGAATAAATCCATTGAGAAAAGGCCAATGCTGCGACCAAGCGCGAGCAATCGTGATGAGTTAGAGAACAAACGCACTAAGCTGTCTGTAAGTGTCATCACGGTAGTAATATCTTTACTGCGAGTTTGGCTGTAATAACGGGTAAAGGCGTAATCACCAAGGTCGTCTCTATTTGCCATATCACACAGTAGTTGCACATCACGCAGGCCTAAATTAAAGCCCTGCCCTGCGATTGGGTGAATAGCATGCCCTGCATTACCAATTAATACCGTACGGTGGCTGCTCAGTGATTCTGCTTTACCATACACAAGCGGATAACTTGCACGCATACCCACTTTACTAAATGAACCGCCGCAGTAACCAAATGCTTTTTGCAACTCAGCTAAAAAGGCATCGTCTTCAAGTGCCATAGTGTGCTCAATTTGCTCAGGCTCCATACACCACACCAGTGAGTATCGGTTATTACTCATTGGTAACAGTGCCATTGGGCCGTGCTCAGTAAAACGCTCAAAGGCATGATGATGATGACCACCAGCCACTTCGATGTTAGCAATAATCGCCGCTTGCTGATAAGCGCGAGTATTAAACTCTATATTAGCTAGTTTACGGCTTTGCGAATGAGCACCATCGGCAATCACCACAAGCTTCGCGCTTAACTGCTCGCCCGAGCTTAGCGTGATATTGGCAAAATCGCTTTGGTATTCAAGCTTGGCAACCGTATCAGGGCAAAACAAACTAACATCAGTACGCGTAAGTTGCTGATGAAGGCTGCGCCCAAATGGGTTCACTTCGACCACATAACCAAGGGCATCATGGCCATATTCTTGGCAATCAATATGTGTTTTACCAAAATGACCACGGTCAGACACAGTTACTTTTTTAATCGCTGCCGCAAATGGCGCTTGGCAATCAAACGCATTGATTGATTTTAAGTACTGAACAGACTGTTGAGCCAGCGCAATGCTTCTATCATCAAAGCTAGGGTGATAGTCTGCGCTTACTTCATTTGCTTCAATTACAGCGATTGATAACTGCTTATTGCTCTGTTTTAGGCCTAGTGCACAACTTGCACCCGCCATTCCACCGCCGATAATGACAACATCAAACTGCTTTGCCACGCTTGCTCCTAGCCTTTGTTTGCTTGCATCACTGCTTCAATGTCACTAACGGTTTTAGGAACCGAAATAGTCAGGTTTTCATGGCCATCTTGAGTGACAAGTAAGTTATCTTCAATACGAATACCGATGCCTTTATATTGCTCTGGTGCTTTTGCATCTTCGCTAATATATAAACCCGGCTCGATGGTGAGCACCATGCCCGGCTCAAATACGCGCTCTTTTTCATCAAGCTTATATTCGCCAACATCGTGTACATCTAACCCTAGCCAGTGACCAAGGCCATGCATGTAAAATGCTTTGCACGCTTGGTTTGCCATTAGCTCATCAAGCTCACCGGTTAAAATGCCTAAATCAATAAGCCCTTGCGTTAGTACCGTTGAGGCCAGTTCATTCGCTTTCGATAAACTACCGCCCGGCTTTACTTGGCTGAAAGCGGCTTCTTGAGCTGCTAATACAATGTTGTAAAGCGCCGCTTGTGGTTCGCTAAACTTGCCATTGATTGGGAAAGTTCGTGTGATATCTGCCGCATAACCTTCAAGTTCACAGCCAGAATCAATTAACACTAAATCTCCATCTTGTAGCTCAGCGTCATTTTGTGTGTAGTGCAAAATGTTGGCGTTGTCACCACTGCCGACTATCGTGCCATAAGCAGGATGACGGGCACCATTCATTGCATAATGGTGGTGAAGCTCTGCTTCTAATTGGTATTCAGTTGCGCCAGGTTTGGCAAACTGCATAGCGCGAATATGGCCTTGCGCACTAATTTCGCAAG
Organism: Pseudoalteromonas sp. 2CM39R; assembly: GCF_023161845.1. Taxonomy (NCBI): domain Bacteria; kingdom Pseudomonadati; phylum Pseudomonadota; class Gammaproteobacteria; order Alteromonadales; family Pseudoalteromonadaceae; genus Pseudoalteromonas; species Pseudoalteromonas sp. 2CM39R. Next base: position 8,609 of record NZ_JALNTM010000005.1, on the reverse strand, counting down.
CTGTACGCATAATGTTTAATTCTGCGTCAGATTTAAACAAACGCATTTCATGCACTAAACCACGAATATCTTTAATGGTATGTGGGGCTTTATAGCCTTTTTTAGGTGCGCCGCGAAGTGTGTTTAATAAGTCCCAAACCTTTGCATCGAAATTTGCGTAAGTGCCTTGTGCATAAAATAAAATCTGCTGGCCGTTCACCAAATCTAATAATTGTTCATCTAGTTCACTAAGTGGGCAAGTTGCGTCGAATAAGTACTCAGATTTAGCTTTTTCGAAACCAATTCTTCGGCCATGCCAAATTTCAGCTAGTTTGTCTTTGTTACGGCAAATAAGCGTACTTGGTGTATCGCTCGACGGGCAAAGCACTAAAACTGCATCTGGTTCGTTAAACCCAGTTAGGTAGAAAAAGTCACTGTCTTGGCGAAATGCATATTCAGTATCACGGCTACGTGTTACTTCTCCTGCCGCAGGTATAATAGCCACGCTATTTTTATCCATCATCGCAAGCAAGCGCTCGCGGCGGGCTTTAAATTCAGCTTTATCGATAGCAATAGACGACATGCTAAACCTCTGTAATTTGATTAGTGAAGGGTCTTCTTAGGGTTTTTATCAGCTGGTTCTTTACCTAGCTCAGCAAAACATAACAGCGCAGAAACACGCACATACTCAATCACTTCGTGCAGTGCTTGGCTGTCTTCTTCGGTCTCTTCAAACATGGTGTCTAGGCGGGTAATTTCACTAAAATCGCTGATCACTTCTTTCACATCAGCAGATAACTTGCCGTAATCTTTTTGTTTTAAACCAAAACCAAGCATAAAACCCGATACCCAAGATACTAAGCCATTGGCTAAATCGATCAGTGTTTCGTCGTCACTTGGTAAGAATAGGTCAAACTGAAATTCTTCATCGCTAAAGCTGGCAACAACCTGAGAATACACATCAGCAAAAAATGCTTTTAAATCTTTATTGAAGGCTAAGCCATCATTGAATACATCGCTTAATAAACCTAAGTATTCGTCGGCTTCGATATTGATGCCACAGGCTAATAAACCACTGATCACACCATGGGCTTCTGCTGGTGCGACAAAAATTTCATTCTTTTCTAATAACAATTGGGCTTGTTGGTAATCAGGTAACGTGCTCATAACTTTTTCTTTGTTCGGCTAAGTAACGCCATGCTACCACTCGATAAATCGCAACTCCAATTAATTGTATGATTGAGGTCAAAAAGCAATCTGAAAAGTAAATAAGCAGTTAAAGGTGGGGAAAAACTACCCGAACGATCCGCTTTTTTTACTTCTATGGTTTAAGGATTGAAACTTGTCTTATATACTGAAGGTGTTCCCTAGGGTGCAGGAGCTTGGTTAAGTCCCTGAGCCGATAAATTTTATGTTAGGGTTTCTGTTCGTCTACTATTGTGCAAGCTCGGCATGTACCGAGAAGCCTACGGTAAACCGCAGATCCCCGCCCTGAAACCTCAAGGTTTCAGGACTGACACCGGGCACCGCATACTTGGGGAACACCATTTCTATCTAGTTTCAAGTTTCAAGTTTCAAGTTTCAATAACTTCCCTTAGTTTTTCTCTTATACAAGAACTTATTACTCTTATTCGCGTTCGCGCGAAATAAACTTCACGCCTACGGCACCGGGTTTAGCCATAGCAATGTGCGGGCACAATCTAACTTTACTCTTTCCCCTTTCTAACTCGCTAACTTATTTTTATCTGACTTCTGACGACTAATATCTAATATTTCCTATGTGTTGGGTTTCGCTTCGCTCTACCCAACCTACGGGCTAAAGCCCGACCTACGACTTACCCGTTATTTAAGAAATATCGCGCGAAATAAATTTCACGCCTACGGCACCGGGTTTAGCCATAGCTATGTGCGGGCACAATCTAACTTTACTCTTTCCCCTTGCTAACTCGCTAACTTATTTGTTTTATCTAACTTCTAACCACTGATATCTAATATCTCCATTTTTTTCGACGTTAAAACGCCTCCTACAACTCGTATCTCGTCCCTCGAAACTCGCACCTTTCCCCTCGCTAACTTTATTCTTTTAAAACAAAAAACGCGGGATAAACCCGCCGCCACATCGTTACCTGTAGCAGCGGGTTTACCCCGCGTCCTAGCTCCTAGCGCCTAGTCCCAACCAAGCGCTAACTGTTAACTTCTAGCCTTACTTAAACCACCCTTGAAAGCGCTCCATCAATAGATAGTTAACTGGCACTAATAGTAAGGTGATAAGTGTTGCGAAGATAATCCCAAAGCCAAGGCTTACTGCCATTGGAATAAGGAATTGTGCTTGCGTTGCTTTTTCAAATAACAGCGGCATTAAACCAATAAAAGTGGTTAAACTGGTTAGCATTACTGGGCGAAAACGTGCCGCCCCTGCAAGCTTAACGGTTTCAAGTAAATCGCCGCCCTCTTCACGCTTCTTATTGATAAAATCAACCAGTACCAGAGAGTCATTCACTACAACACCTATCAAGGCTAACATGCCAAGCAGGCTCATAATGGTTAACTCCATGCCCATTACCCAGTGACCCATTACCGCACCTATCATGCCAAACGGAATAACACTCATCACAATTAATGGCTGTAAATATGATTTAAACGGTATCGCTAATAACGCATAAATAATAAAGAATACAAACACGAGGCCCCAAGCCAGTGAACCAAATGATTCTCGCTGCTCTTTGGCTTCACCTTCGAGAGAGTAATCAACACCTGGGTATTGCACCATTAGCTCATCTAAGTAGGTTTTTAAGTCTGCTTGCAGTACCGTCATATTGGTATTTGATTTTTCAACATCAGCTGTGACATTCAATGTTCGATAGCGGTCAATACGGTAAATTGAGGATGGGCTTTGCCCCGGCACTAAAGTAGCCACATGCGACAATGGCACAGTACCACCAGCAGGTGTTTTAATAAGTATATCTTTTAAGTCTGCAACCGAGCGACGCTCTTCAATCGGTAAGCGTACCATTACGCGTACATCGTCGCGCCCGCGTTGAATGCGCTGTACCTGCGCACCAAAGAACGAGTTACGCACTTGCTGCGATACATCAACACGGTTTAATCCAAGCGCTAAACCTTGCTCTGTCAGCTCAATTTGCAACTCTTCTTTACCATCTGACATGCTATCGGCTATTTCGTACACAGTTGGATACGTCGATAAACGCACTTTAACTTTTTCAGCAACTGCTTCGAGGGTGTCGATTGAGCTACCGCTTAGCTGTACATCAATCGGGCTAGATGTTCGGCCAAACTCAGCACGGAAAGTGACACTCTCTGCTCCCGGTATAATACCGATAAGATCACGCCATTCGCTGGCAAGTTCTCGTGAGCCTATATCTGATTCACGCTTTTCTGCCGGCATGATCTCAAATCTAACACTACCGGTATTTGACGAACCACCACGGCCACCTGTGGTTGCCAAAATATTTAAAATCACACTTTGACCTTCTTCATCGCGGTATTTATCTTGTAACTCTTTTGCCTTGTCTGACATTTTAATGACGTATTTATTGGTCACTTCAAACGGTGTTCCGGCAGGGAAAGTTACGGATGCACGTACAGTTTCACTTGGAATACGCGGGAAAAAGGTAAATTTAGTCCAACCACTTGTGATCAAGGTAACAATAATTACAAAAATCCCAACAAATAAGCTAACCGTAGCCATTTTATTCTTTAGCGCAACATTTAGTAACGGCTGGTAATACTTCATAATTGCGTGTTCAAAGCCATCAGCAAAGCGCTGTTGAAGGCGCTCTAACTTCGATGGTTCGCCCTTCTCATGGCGTAACTTTATATATTTTAAGTGTGCAGGTAATACAAACTTAGACTCAATCAAAGAGAATAGTAAAACAGGAATAACTACTACTGGAATTTGTGCAAATATAGCGCCTCGAGCACCTTCAATAAAAGCGAGAGGTAAAAATGCCGCAACAGTCGTGAGAACACCAAATGTTACCGGAGTTGCCACCTCTTGCGTTCCACGAATAGCGGCTTGCTCACCACTCTCTGCAGTTTTTAGGTGGGTGTAGACGTTTTCACCGGTCACAATGGCATCGTCAACAACAATACCTAGCACCAAAATAAAACCAAATAAGCTGATTACATTAAGTGTGATACCAAATATTGGCATCATTAAAAACGCGCCCATGAACGACACAGGGATCCCAATAAATACCCAAAATGCTATGGCAGGACGCAAGAATAAGGTGAGTAGCGCAAGGACTAAAATCCCGCCCTGAATTGCGTTACTAGTAAGCGTTGCTATTCGGCTTTTTACAACTTCTGAGTCATCATCCCAATAACTTAACTCAAACCCTTCCGGTAGTTGGCTTTGATGCTCAGTAATATAGTTTTTTACCGCATCAGCAACTTCAATCGCACTTTGCGGGCCAATACGATACACATCAATAAACGCCGCTTGTTTACCATTAAATCGAGTACGCACTGGGGTTTCTTCAAAATCATCGCTAATACGGGCTATGTCACCTAAACGAATAATAGTGCCATCAGCTTGGTTTTTTACCACTATGTTAGCAAATTCGTCTTTGCGATAAGCTTGACCTTTTGAACGAATGAGTACATCTCCCCCTTCGGTTTTTAAGTTACCAGCTGAAACATCTGTACTTGAATTGCTAATTGCTGAAGAAATGTCCGATAAGCGTAAATCGTATTGGCGTAAAGTATCTTGACTTACTTCAATGGCAATTTCGTAATCACGCACTCCGCTTAACTCAACTTGAGTTACACTTGGCAAACGTAGAAGCTCATCGCGTACAGTCTCGGCGTATTCAAGCGTTTCTTTTTCACCATAGATACTTGAAACAGTCACGGCGATTACTTCGCGCTTCCACTCAGCAAGCGAAACAATCGGTTTTTCAGCATCGACCGGAAAGGTGTTAATTGCATCAACCCGACTTTTAATATCAGCTAACAGCTCTCTTGGATCATACCCAGTCTCAACTTCAATACTTACCGAAGAAGAGCCTTCAGATGAGCGACTAGTAATACGCTTTACACCTTCGAGATCTTGAACTGCTTCTTCTATACGAATCGATACGCCTTTTTCTACATCTTCTGGCGTAGAGCCGCGCAATGATACACTGACACTAATTCTGTCAGCTTCAAATGAAGGAAACACCTCAAGTGGTATTTGCGTCGAAACGCTAAATAACCCTGCTAATAAAATGCTGATCAGCAATAAGTTTGCTGCAACATGATTCTTTGTAAACCAAGCAATCATTATTGCGCTCCTTGCTCTTTAGGCGGCTCTTGATTGTTTGGGCGCTTAGCTTTTGCTCTGGTCGCTTGATACTCTTCGCTACCCATAACGGTAACTTGAGTACCAGAACTCACTTGGCCAAGCGGTGTAATCACCAAGTTATCGCCTGCAGTCAAACCATCAGCGACAACGGCTTGGTTAGCGTTTTGCCAAGCAAGTGAGATATTTTTACGACGCAATACACCTTGCTCTTCAACATAAACGTACGTGCCTTGGTAAATTGCGCTGTTTGGGATAACAATGGCATTCTCTATCGCCTTACCGGTAATTTGCGCTTTGATGTACTGACCAATTTTAATTGGGTATTGATTCGCAGAAGTGGCTTTGTAAGGGTCATTAATTTGTGCAACCACGTAAAGCTGCTGCGCACTTTCATCTATGGCCCCTTCGGTACGTATAACTTGACCTTGCCAATACTGTTTGCCAACGAGATCTGAGCTAAATTTAACGAGTGAACCGGCGCTATTTTTAGCGCCATCACGAAATTGCTCTGGTAAGTTAATGAACGGCAAATCTTTATTTTTGATTGGTAAGCGAATTTCAACACGGTCAATCGCATAAATGGTGGCAAGTTCCATGTTATTACTCACCACTTGGCCTAAATCTACGCTGCGGCTTAAAACTCGCCCCGCGTATGGTGCAGTGATTTTTGTACGCTCTAAATCAAGTTTTGCTTTTTCAAGCGTCGCTTGAGCAGACAATACACTTGCCTCGGCTGCTGCAAGTTGTGGTTTACGAAGAACAAGACTACTTGCTTGTTCACCCTTGCCTAAGCGCTCCCAATCAGTAATTGCTTGACGACCACGAGCTTGCTCTTCAAGTAAGCTTTGCTCAGCGGTTAATAACGTCGCTTGTGCTGATTTTACTTCGGCGCGGTGATCTCTATCATCTAGTTGCAACAACACATCGCCTTTTTCGAAAAACCCACCTTCACGAAATTGCTCACTAATTTCGATAATTTGCCCTGAAGCCTGTGCAACTAGCATACTTTGCGTACGTGGCTTTACGGTGCCAAAACTATCAATCATTACTTGATAAGTTTCTGGTGTTAGAGTTTTAACAGCCACATTTACTTTTGCTTTTGGCGGCGAAGAAAAGCGGTTTGCTTGAGGCGGGTTGCCTTTAATAAACATGACAAGCAGTACCGTCACAACGATCACTACCAATGGAATTAAAATTTTACGTGTCTTGCTATTCATGATTATTGCTCTGCTACTTCGCTGTTTGCTTCACTAAAATCACCACCAAGGGCAATATGTAAGTTGATTCTGTTGATAATTAACTGGTTTTTAATTTCGATTACCGAGCTTTGCGCATTGAACGAACGGTCTTGTGCATCGAGTACCGTAGTGTATGTAACCAAGCCACTTTGATATTGTTCAAACGCTAATGCCTCTGCGGTAATAGCATTTTCTTGCGCTTCTAAGGTTTTTTCATAACGTACTTTAAGCGCTTGCTCTTGGCTGATGGCTGTTTCAACATCGTTAAAGGCATCATAAAGTGTGGCAAGATACGCCTGTTCTTGGCGCTTAACGTTTAACCTTGCTTGTTCTTCATTGGCTTTTAAGCGACCCCCTTCAAAAATTGGCATCGAAATACTACCAATCAGCGACCACGCTAAGCTTGAAGGCGAAAATAAGTCGCTCACTCTATCTGTGCTATCACTAATTGATGTAGAAAGATTTAAGCTCGGAAAACGCTGTTTATGCGCATAAGCAAGCCCAGCATCGGTGCTAAGTAATTGATACCAGCTTGCCATTAACTCAGGTTTGCGAGTGATAAGCTCTGAAGGTAAACCAAGTGGAATAGCACTATCGAGTAATGGTAAATCTGCGCTAACGCTTAACGCGCCAGTTGGGTATTGGCCTGTTAAGCGCTCTAAATCGCGAATCGATTTAGTTAACGTTGCTTGCTGCGCCGCAATGTTCGAGCGCTCGGTATTTAGCTCATTACGAGCAAGATAAACATCAAGTGCTTCATTTAAACCTTGGCGATAACCTGACTCAATAATATCTAAATTTTTCTCAGCGTTTTGCTCACGCTGCTTATATAGCTCAAGTAACTTGTGGTTCGTAATAACATCAAACCAACCCGCTACTACATCAGCAACTAATTGTTGTTTGCTTTGCGAAAATGTGGCTTTTTCAGCTAGGTATTCAAGATTTGCTTGTCGTTCTGAGGCCGACAATTTGCCCCATAAATCAACTTCGTAGCTTAATTCTAATGATGCTGAGCTGGCGTTATTATAACTAACAGGGCGGTTATCTTTACTACGGCTCGCACGTGTTGATAAATCAAGGCTTGGCCATAAATCAGCCCCAGCAGCAATAAGCTGCTGTTCTTTAATCGCGACATCATAGCCAGCTTGTAAAATCGCTTGATTATGGGCTAATGCTTGCTCAACTAAAGTAAAAACTTGAGGGTCGTGTAATTGCTGCAACCAGTTGTCTTCAACAGCAAGCACCTTGTCGCCAGAAGGAAGTTGCTGCCATGTACTTGGTACATTCTCAAGCTCAGCAACTCGTTCATTGTGAGTCGGCTGGCTCGCACATGCACTTAGCAAAATTACACTTAAAGCCAATAAACTCGGCTTATATTGCCAATTCATTCTAAAAACCTGAAAAACATCTATTTATGAGTGTAATTCAAGCACCACGTTAAGTTTTGCTCAACTGACTTTACATAACATTACACAGCCTGACATTTGGGGACGATGAACGGTAGGAAAATGGAGGTAAGTTGCGAGTTGCGAGTTGCGAGTTGCGAGTTGCGAGTTGCGAGTTGCGAGTTTTAAAATTGTAGCAGCGATTTTATATCGCGTAGTAAATGAAATATGTAGTCGTTCTGCTTACATGACACGTTTTAAATAGATCATCGCGCGAAATAAATTTCACGCCTACGGATAAGCATATCAATTTAACTATGCGTAGGCACAATCTAATCTAACTTCTAACCACTGATATCTAATAACTCTTTTTTCGGCGTTAAAACGCCTCCTACAACTCGCATCTCGGCCCTCGAAACTCCTACCTTTACTCTTTCTAACTCGCTAACTTTTTCATCTGATAGCTGACGGCTTCAAACGTTGGGTTTCGCTTCGCTCTACCCAACCTACGAGCTGATAGCTCTTATCTTCATCGCGCGAAATAAATTTCACGCCTACGGGATGTAAAGTAGTGATTTGGAGGGGACAGAAACAAAAAAGCCTCGCGAATGCGAGGCTTTGAATCAATGGTGCCCAGAGGCGGAATCGAACCACCGACACGAGGATTTTCAATCCTCTGCTCTACCGACTGAGCTATCTGGG
>NZ_JALNTM010000057.1:0-1638 GCF_023161845.1 Pseudoalteromonas sp. 2CM39R | reverse complement strand
AGGCCGTCGATCCAGCTGGCGATTTCCGCTTGCCAATGGCCGATGTCTTGGGCCGGAACATAGCCTATCATCGCTGCCTGTTCATGACCCGCACCGTGATGTCCGGCTGACGTGCGCCCCTGGAATGTGACCGATTTTGAGTAGAGTCCGACGCAAAGGAGTCGGACGAGAATGAAGCGCAGCAGGTTCAGCGAAGAGCAGATCATCGCGATCTTGAAGGAGCAGGAGGCGGGTATGGCGACGGCGGAGGTGTGCCGGCGCCACGGGATCAGCTCACCGACGTTCTACAAGTGGAAGTCGAAATATGGCGGGCTGGAGGTGTCCGAGGCTCGGCGGTTGCGGGCGCTGGAGGACGAGAACGCGCGGCTGAAGAAGCTGCTGGCCGAAGCGATGCTCGACAATGTCGTACTGAAGGATCTGGCCTCAAAAAAATGGTGACGCCCGACGCTAGGCGGGAAGCCGTCGCTCATGCTCGTAAGCATCACGGGCTGAGCGAGCGTCGGGCGTGCAGTCTTGTCGGCGTGAGCCGCCGGGTGATCCGGTATCAGCCGACGAGAGGCGATGATGCGCCCTTGCGGACGCGTCTGCGCGAGCTGGCGGCGGAACGCCGCCGGTTCGGCTATCGCCGTCTGGGCTATCTGCTGGCGCGGGAGGGCATGACGCCCAACCACAAGAAGCTGCGGCGCATTTACCGCGAGGAGAATCTGCGGGTCCGGCGTCGCGGCGGTCGCAAACGTGCGCTTGGAACGCGGGCGCCGATGCTGTTGCCGAACGGCCCGAACCAGCGCTGGTCGCTCGACTTCGTGTCCGACACGCTGACGTGCAGCCGGCGGTTCCGCATCTTGTGCGTGGTCGACGACTACGCGCGCGAGTGCTTGGCGCTGGTGGCCGATACCTCGCTGTCGGGCGCGCGGGTCGCTCGGGAACTGACGCGGCTGATCGGGCTGCGCGGCAAGCCGCACACGGTGGTCAGCGATAACGGAACCGAACTGACCTCGTCGGCCATCCTGCGCTGGTCGCAGGAACGTCAGGTCGAGTGGCATTACATCGCGCCGGGCAAGCCGATGCAGAACGGCTTCGTCGAGAGCTTCAACGGGCGCCTGCGGGACGAATGCCTCAACGAGACGCTGTTCACGTCGCTGGCCCATGCCCGGTTCGTGCTCGCCGCCTGGCAGCACGATTACAACCACGTCAGGCCGCACTCGAAACTGGGCGGGAAGACCCCCGCCGAGATCGCCGGCCAACGTGCCTGGGGGCATGCCCCCAGGCACGTTGCCATCCCATCAACCAACCATCATGAAGGAGCCGGACTCTACCTCTGAGTGGTAACAATCAGGGGCGCACGTCAGGGCGCACGTCATTCGGTTTGCCCGCCTCACTGACTCGCCCCTTGAGCGTGCATTTTGCACGACGGCTATACGGCGCACGCTCTAAGAATCTCTAAAACGCTGGCTATAGCGCCGTGCAGACGTCCGCCGATCCAGACAGCGTGCGCAGAGGCGGGTTGTGCCGGAAGCCGCCATTCGCAAATGTCGCAGGGAATGACGGAAAAGTCCCAATTTCGGCCGTTAGGCCGGCGCTCGGACTGGGCGAACGAACGGCGGGTTCGGGATTGCGCCGAACCAGACTGAACGGCTG
>NZ_JALNTM010000056.1:0-2333 GCF_023161845.1 Pseudoalteromonas sp. 2CM39R | reverse complement strand
CAGTGGATGCGCATTATAGGGATACGAAGAATTAACGCAAGCACTTTTTGAAGGTTTTTTTGAATATTTTCAAATTATTCAGATACCCACCAAATGCAAACACGTTACCCACAAACACCTGTGGATAACCGATGTTTTTTAGCAGAATAACTAAACTCTCCTCGCTTGTTATGGTAACTTGCGCCGCAGATTTTCCACTCGCTCACAAGGCAAGAAAAATGACAGACATTATAAATAGTATAAGTGGTCTCCTTTGGGGTCACATTCTGGTTTACCTTTTAATAGCTGCGGGGCTATTTTTCACTCTTCGACTCGGTTTTATTCAATTCACTCAATTCCCACATATGATCAAAGTGATGTTTCAGAGCCGCCAAGGTTCTGGCGATGGCATTTCTTCATTCCAAGCATTTTGTACTTCTTTGGCTGCGCGAGTAGGTACGGGTAATATGGCAGGTGTTGCCGTTGCACTTTATTTAGGCGGTGCCGGGGCAATTTTCTGGATGTGGCTTATTGCTTTAATAGGTATGGCGACAAGTTTTGCCGAGAGTACTCTTGCTCAGGCATATAAAACCGTCGATGAAGATGGCAACTTTCGCGGTGGCCCTGCTTATTATATGGAATATGGTTTGGGCAAACGTTGGATGGGAGTGATCTTTTCTCTTTGCCTTATTCTTGCTTTTGGCTTGGTATTTAATGCTGTTCAATCAAACTCTATTGCTGCTGCATTTAATGTTGCGTTTGGTATTCCAAACTATGTTGTAGGCATCGGCTTAGTATTAGGGTCGGGTATTATTATTTTTGGTGGCTTAAAAACTATTTCACGTTTTGCAGAAATGGTTGTGCCATTTATGGCGCTGGCTTATTTGTTAGTTGCACTTTATGTGTGTGCCATGAACTACGATTTATTACCGAACGTATTTATGCATGTTATTAATAGTGCCTTTGGTATCGAGCAAGCGGGTGCGGGTGCAATAGGTTATGGTGTAATGCAGGCCATGATCCAGGGTATTAAACGTGGCCTATTCTCTAATGAAGCTGGTATGGGTAGCGCTGCAAATGCTGCTGCAACGGCAACACCTAACCCACCGCACCCAGCCTCACAAGGATATGTACAAATGCTCGGCGTATTTGTAGATACAATTATTATATGTACTGCAACTGCAGCCCTTATTTTATTATCACAACAGCTTATACCTGATTCAGGTGTGACTGGCATTGCGTTAACACAAGCAGCCCTTGAAGAACATGTTGGTAGTTGGGGTGCAATATTTGTTGCAATTGCAATTTTGTTTTTTGCATTTACCTCTATTGTTGCTAATTACTCTTATGCCGAAACCAATTTATTGTTCTTAGAGCACAACCATGCTTCGGGTATGTTGATCTTCCGATTACTGGTACTTGGTATGGTGATGTTTGGTGCGCTTGGTGAATTGCCACTAGTATGGACCCTTGCCGATGTCTCGATGGGTCTAATGGCTATCGTTAACGTCATCGCTTTGTTTATGTTATCGGGCGTCGTTATTTGGCTTGCGAAGGATTACAACACACAACGTAAAGCAGGTAAATTACCTACTTTTGATCCTTCGCAAAACAAAAAGCTAGATCAAACCATTCCTAAAGGCGCATGGCGTAAATAATCTAGTTAAGTAAATTCTTATTTAGGGAGCGTTTGTGCTCCCTTTTTTGTATTTGCTAACTTTTCGAAAACAGACAATATGAATGTAATTTGTTGCTCGTTAAGCTTTGACTCAAGCTCAGTTACAAGCTGATCTTTAATTTGCGATTTTAATGCTTGTTTTTGTTCTGCGGTTAGTAATGGCTGCGATTGTTGCTGATAAGATTGCACGGCAGTAAGCATATCCATCACCACGTCATTATCAAAATCGGTTAGCGCTGCTTTGGCATTACTAATGGCTTGTTCTGATTTATCGAAGACAGTCGATACTTTATCAACAAGTACGCTCACCTCATGAATTTTCAGTACATCGTTAATATTCGACATAATAATCGCAACAGGAATGAGAACTAATGAGATCGCTAGACAAAGCCCAAATACGGCGCCTACCCAAAACTGATTTAAGCCACGTTTAAATTGCTCCATTATCTTTCCTTGATCCTATTTATTGATTAAAACTTGAAAGGCGTTAGCTGTTTTAAAAAGACTAAGGAAACTATAAAGCTATTTTGGCAATAAAAAAATAATTTGATGAGATTATAAAAGAAATATAAATGAAATAGAGAAGAGGTATTTTATGTAAATGGTGCCCGGGGCCGGACTTGAACCGGCACGCTGTTACCAGCGAGGGATTTTAAATCCCTTGTGTCTACCAATT
>NZ_JALNTM010000055.1:0-4885 GCF_023161845.1 Pseudoalteromonas sp. 2CM39R | reverse complement strand
AATGTTTACGATATGGTTTTACTTTCATGATTACTGACTCCAAAAAGGTGTCTACTTTTATGGAGTCAGATCAGATCGAGAGGGTGGTTTTATTTTTTGTGTAATTAAACAAAGAACTTGCTACACATGAAATGTATTTTACTTTGTTCTAACCACTAACCACTAACCACTAACCACTAACCACTAACCACTAACCACTGTTTTCGAACCTAATAGCTTCATATTTACGTAGGTGGTATATTCTCTTTGTGGTGATTAACCTTTTTAGGTAGACGATTAATGGCAAAAGATAGATACGCGCCAAAAGCTGTTGGCGATATTATGGCGGGCTTGAGTGGTCGCTTGGCATCTTATGCTGGTAAAACCCAAGGCTTGTCTTCTCAACAAACGATTCTTGATGACTTTTTAGGTGAAACGCTTTCGAAAAAATGCCGAGTAAGTAATTACCGTGATGGTACTTTGATGATCGAAGCGGTTTCGGCACCGATTGCACTGCGTTTAAATTACTTAAAAATGGATATGCTCTCGCATTTTCGTGCCGCTGGCATGGTAGAGCTTGGGCAAATTAAAATTACCGCAAACCCACAAGCAACTCAGCGCTTATCGGCAACAAATAAGCCAGAACAAAAGCCGGTTTCTAAACGTCAAATGAGTGAACAAACAGCCGATTACCTCAGCGCCATCGCTGCAGACGCCCCTCCATCTTTAAAAGCCAAGTTAGAGCGTTTAGCGCAACATGGGCGGAAGAAATAAATAAAGCGATCAGCTATCAGCCGTCAGTTTTTAGCCGAGGGGGGTGGTTTGTGAGCCTACCCCGTAGGAGGTACTTTAGTGCCGAAGTGTTTAGAACAATTCACGGCTAAAGCCGTTCCTACGTTTTGGTGTAGGCGTGAAACTTAAGGAGCCATCAGCTTTCAGCTGTCAGTTTTGAGCTTCTCAGCATCGCCTGTTGGTTATGTGTTGATGAGCATGATTCGTGTTGTATGGCAGTCGCGCCAAGCAAGCGTGACGCCTACGATAACTCGAATCTCGCACCTCGTCCCTCGAATCGCCTTTTTTCTCCCCTGATCTTGATTTTATTCTTATTGTCGCCATATCTATTCAGTAATCTTGTTTTCACCCTTTTTATGGGGTTAGATCAAAGATTATGGCTGATTTTTAAATTTTCTTGCCGAAATTCCATATCTTCATAAACAGAAGGTTTGATGTTGCGCAGACTCTGGTATGATAGCGCACGAAATAAGCGGTGTTTTGAACAGCGTACTGATAAATTGTTAATTAATATGCCCTACATCATGAGCATAAGCGCATATTAATTATCAATTGAAGAAAGTGGGTTAGCTAATGACTAGCTAACAAAGAATACATTGTAACGGTTTTATCATGATATCTAATTTATTTACCAAGATTTTTGGTAGTCGCAATGACCGCACTATTAAAAACCTAAGAAAGACGGTCGCTCTAATTAATGCGCTTGAAAAGCAATTAGAAGCGCTTTCTGATGAAGATTTAAAAGCAAAAACAGCTGAATTTAGAGAGCGTTACGATAACGGACAAAGCCTAGATGAGATTTTACCAGAAGCATTTGCTGTGGTACGTGAAGCATCTAAGCGTGTAAATGGCATGCGTCACTTCGATGTACAGCTACTAGGTGGTATGGTTTTACATCAAGGTCGCATCGCAGAAATGCGTACCGGTGAAGGTAAAACACTAACAGCAACGTTACCTGCATACCTTCGTGGTTTAACAGGTAAAGGTGTTCACGTAATTACCGTGAACGACTACCTTGCAAAACGTGACGCCGAAACTAACCGCCCATTATTTGAGTTCTTAGGCCTAACAGTAGGCTGTAACGTACCAGGCATGATGCCACAGCAGAAGAAAATCGCTTACGCTGCCGACATCACTTACGGTACTAATAACGAATTTGGCTTTGATTATCTGCGCGATAACATGGCATTTAGCATTGAAGAGCGTGTACAACGCCCACTTTACTACGCCGTAGTGGATGAGGTGGATTCAATCCTAATCGATGAAGCGCGTACGCCGCTTATTATCTCAGGCCCAGCTGAAGATAGCTCTGAACTTTACATCGAAATCAACAAAATTGTGCCTGACCTAGAGCTACAAGAAAAAGAAGATGAAGAAGGTGTTGAAGGCGACGGCGATTACACTATCGATGAAAAGTCTAAGCAAGTTCACCTTACAGAGCGCGGCCAAGTTAAAGTTGAAGAGCTACTAATTGAGCGCGGCTTAATTCAAGAAGGTGATTCACTTTACTCAGCTTCAAGCATCACATTATTAAGCCATGTGTATGCGGCACTTCGTGCTCACAAGCTTTATCAAAAAGACGTTGACTACGTTGTTAAAGAAAACGAAGTTATCATCGTTGATGAGCACACAGGCCGTACAATGGAAGGTCGTCGTTGGTCAGAAGGTTTACACCAAGCTGTTGAAGCAAAAGAAGGTGTACGCATTCAAAACGAAAACCAAACATTGGCGTCAATCACATTCCAAAACTACTTCCGTTTATACGACACTCTAGCGGGTATGACAGGTACAGCAGACACAGAAGCGTTTGAGTTCCAGTCTATCTATGGTCTAGACACAGTAGTAATGCCAACTAATAAACCGATGATCCGTGATGATCGTGCCGACCTTGTATACCTAACACAAGAAGAAAAGTACGAAGCAATCCTTGCTGATATCAAAGATTGCCAAGAACGTGGTCAACCGGTACTTGTGGGTACTATTTCTATCGAAAGTTCTGAGTACTTATCGCAGTTCTTACGTAAAGAAAAAATTAAGCACAACGTACTTAATGCTAAGTTCCACGCGCAAGAAGCAGATATTGTTGCCGATGCTGGTTTACCTGGCACAGTAACTATTGCAACTAACATGGCCGGTCGTGGTACCGATATCGTGTTAGGTGGTAACTGGAACAGCGAAGTTGAAAAGCTAGAAAACCCAACTGATGAACAAATCAAAGCGATTAAAGATGAGTGGCAAAAACGTCACGATGCAGTAATCGAAGCCGGTGGTCTACACATCATTGGTACTGAGCGTCACGAGTCTCGTCGTATCGATAACCAGTTACGTGGTCGTTCTGGTCGTCAAGGTGATGCGGGTTCAAGCCGTTTCTACCTATCAATGGACGATGCGCTAATGCGTATTTTCGCTGGTGAGCGCATGACTAACATGATGCGTAAACTAGGTATGCAACGCGGTGAAGCAATTGAGCACCCTTGGGTTAACCGTGCAATCGAAAACGCGCAACGTAAAGTTGAAGCACGTAACTTCGACGTTCGTAAGCAATTACTTGAGTACGATGACGTAGCAAACGACCAACGTCGTGTTGTTTACTCGCAACGTAACGAGCTACTTGAAGAAGGCGATATTTCAGAAACTATCACTGCAATTCGCGGCGATGTGTTAAATGGTGTGATTGACCAATTCATTGCACCGCAAAGCTTAGCTGAAATGTGGGATATCCCAGGTCTTGAAGAACGCTTAAAACAAGATTTCTTAATCGAGCTGCCAATTTCACAATGGCTAGCTGACGATAATAAACTATACGAAGAGAAGCTTCGTGAGCGTATCGAAGAAGCGGTTGAGCAAGCGTACAAGCAAAAAGAAGAGATGGTAGGCGAGTCTGTGCTACGTCAATTCGAAAAAGCGATTATGCTACAAAGCCTAGACCAACATTGGAAAGATCACTTAGCTGCGATGGACCACCTTCGTCAAGGTATCCACTTACGTGGTTACGCACAGAAGAATCCTAAGCAAGAGTACAAGCGCGAGTCGTTCGAGCTATTCTCTGAAATGCTAGAGAACTTAAAAGTCGACGTTGTGGGTATTTTAAGTAAAGTACAAGTTCGCGCTGAAGAAGATGTTGAGAAAGTTGAAGAGCAACATCGTCGTAGCGAAAATGCACCACGTGAATACCAACACGAAGAAGCTGAGCATATCGGTGGCGAAACACCAGAAGGTGCTGTAGTTACACAACGTGCAGAGCCAAAAGTCGGCCGTAACGAGCCGTGTCCTTGTGGTTCAGGTAATAAATATAAGCAGTGTTGCGGTAAATTAAAATAGCCAAAACACGGTGATAAAAAGCGACGCTTGCGTCGCTTTTTTTATGATTAAGGAAACAACAAATGACTAAAAAAGTAGTGCATGTTGCTGTTGGCGTTATTTATAAAGATCAGCAATTATTTATTTGTAAGCGTCCAGATGACAAACACCAAGGCGGCTTATGGGAATTCCCTGGTGGCAAAGTAGAGCAGGGCGAAAGCGTATTTGCTGCACTACAGCGCGAGCTGTTAGAAGAAGTAAACCTAACTGTAAATGCCAGTAAAGAGCTAATGGTTATCGAACATGACTACGGCGATAAATGTGTGCGTTTAGATGTGCACATTGTTGATGATTTCACAGGCACGGCCCATGGCGCAGAAGGCCAACAAGGCAAATGGGTCGCACTCAGCGAGCTTGATGATTACAGCTTCCCTGCCGCGAATGTTGAGATTATCGAAAAGATAAAGCAGAGGTATGAGCTGTAAGCTTTAAGCTATAAGTTTCTAGCCGAGTGGCATTGTTTGCGGGTTCTTTATTAATTTGCAGACTTGGTGATGAATGTAAGACGCGCCAAGCAAGCGTGACGCCTACGCTGATGTAGGCGTGAAATTTATTTCGCGCGCTGGTTATATAATAGAGGTTAGTTTTTAGTAGTTAGATTTCAGAAGTCAGATCACAGATCGAGAGGGTGGTTTTATTTTTTGTGTAATTAAACAAAGAACTTGCTACACATGAATTGTATTTTACTTTGTTCTAACCACTAACCACTAACCACTAACCACTAACCACTAACCACTAACCACTAACCACTAAC
>NZ_JALNTM010000054.1:5862-6896 GCF_023161845.1 Pseudoalteromonas sp. 2CM39R | reverse complement strand
CCTGAAACCTGAAACCTGAAACCTGAAACCTGAAACCTGAAACCTGAAACCTGAAACCTGAAACCTGAAACCTGAAACCTGAAATCTGAAACCTGAAACCTGAAATCTGAAATCTGAAATCTGATACCTGAAATCTGAAATCTGATACCTGATACCTGATACCTATGTTATAATCCCCGCAATTTTTGACTTTCAGTAAGTAACAACGCAATGACACTTGATGATATTCGTATCGTATTAGTTAACACATCACATTCTGGTAATATTGGCTCAGCGGCACGTGCTATGAAAACGATGGGCTTATCAAATTTATATCTAGTTGATCCTGCTTGTGAAATTGATAGTCATGCGAGTGCGCTTGCTGCCGGTGCAACGGATGTTTTAGGAAAAGCAGTTGTTGTTGATACGTTAGCTGATGCAATTGCCGATTGTGGCTTAACAATTGGTACCAGCGCACGCTCACGTACTTTATCTTGGCCTATGGTTGAGCCGCGTGAATGTGGTGAAAAATTAGTGGCTGAGGCTGAACATGGCCCTGTTGCACTTGTGTTTGGTCGTGAAAACAGTGGTTTAACGAACGAAGAACTACAACAATGTAACTACCACGTATGTATTCCTGCAAACCCTGAATACAGCTCACTAAATCTAGCAATGGCCGTGCAAACGCTATGTTATGAAACACGTATGGCATATTTAAATAAACAGCCAAAAGTACAAGAAGAAGACGAAGCAACCTACCCAAATGCGAAGCAAACTGAGCTGTTCTACGAGCATTTAGAGCAAACGCTAAACGACACAGGTTTTATCATCAAGCAACACCCTGGCATGGTGATGACTAAACTACGTCGCTTATTTAACCGCGCACGTCCAGAAGAAGCTGAGATGAACATCTTACGCGGTATTCTTA
The DNA here is from genome assembly GCF_023161845.1 of Pseudoalteromonas sp. 2CM39R. NCBI lineage: Bacteria > Pseudomonadati > Pseudomonadota > Gammaproteobacteria > Alteromonadales > Pseudoalteromonadaceae > Pseudoalteromonas > Pseudoalteromonas sp. 2CM39R. The sequence goes on along the minus strand of NZ_JALNTM010000054.1, from coordinate 5,989 downwards.
CCTCAATTAATAAGTCTATTAAATAAGTTTAGGTTATAAGCTTTATTCATCATAATACTTGACTAAATTACTCAGGTAATTAAAATGTACTCAATACTTGACCAAAAAGGTCAGGTATTGATGCTGA
>NZ_JALNTM010000054.1:0-5762 GCF_023161845.1 Pseudoalteromonas sp. 2CM39R | reverse complement strand
GCTTATAGCTTATAGCTTATAGCTTATAGCTTATAGCTTATAGCTTATAGCTTATAGCTTATAGCTTATAGCTTATAGCTTATATAATACTTGACTATTTTGGTCTGGTAATTAAAATTTGCACACCTTAGCGTGCAGTAACATCGGGGGCTCCATGAAGTTAACATCAAAAGGCAGATACGCAGTAACCGCCATGTTGGATGTTGCACTACATACAAATGTGGGTGCAGTGCCTCTTGCCGATATTTCTGAACGCCAAGAGATTTCGTTATCTTACCTTGAACAACTATTCGCCCGTTTACGTAAAAACGGCCTTGTGACCTCTGTGCGTGGCCCAGGTGGCGGATATTTACTAGGTCGAGAAGCGAACGAAATTTCTGTCGGCGATGTGATTAACGCCGTTGATGAGTCTGTTGATGCAACACGTTGCCACAATGCAACGGGTGGCTGCCAAAGCGGCATGCGTTGTTTGACTCATACCTTATGGTCGGACTTAAGCGCACGTATCGAAGAGTTTTTAAATAGTATTACCCTTGCTGAATTGGTGGAAAAGTCAGATGTGAAAGAAGTCGCATCGCGCCAAGATAACAGCATCAACAATGCAATTAAGCAACTGGAAAACATTCAAGTAAGCTGTCAACTGTAGCTTGACGAAAGCGGAGAGAGAAATGAAGTTACCGATTTATTTAGATTACGCAGCAACCACGCCTGTTGATGAACGTGTGGCAAAAGAAATGATGCAATGCCTGACTATGGACGGTAATTTTGGTAACCCTGCATCACGCTCACACCGTTTTGGTTGGCAAGCAGAAGAAGCGGTTGATCAAGCACGTACAGATATTGCTGATCTGATCAACGCTGACCCGCGTGAAATTGTTTTCACTTCAGGTGCTACAGAATCAAACAACCTAGCAATTAAAGGTGCTGCGCAGTTCTATAAGAAGAAAGGCAAGCACGTTATCACTGTTAAAACAGAGCACAAAGCAGTGCTTGATACGTGTCGTGAACTAGAGCGTCAAGGTTTCGAAGTAACCTATATGGACGTTGAAGAAAACGGTTTACTTGACCTTAAAAAGCTTGAAGCTGCAGTGCGTGACGACACAGTACTTGTGAGCGTAATGCACGTAAATAACGAGCTAGGTGTTATCCAAGATATCGCGACAATCGGCGAAATGTGCCGTGAGCGCAAAATTATGTTCCACGTAGATGCTGCACAAAGCGCAGGTAAAGTACTTATCGACGTGCAACAGTTAAAAGTAGATTTCATGTCGTTCTCTGGCCACAAAGTATATGGCCCGAAAGGTGTAGGCGCACTTTATGTTCGTCGTAAGCCTCGTGCACGTTTAGAAGCGCAAATGCACGGTGGTGGTCATGAGCGTGGTATGCGTTCAGGCACACTAGCTACTCACCAATTAGTTGGTATGGGTGCGGCATTTAGAATCGCTAAAGAAGATTTCGAAAAAGACCATGCACACATCAGCGCACTTCGTAAGCGTTTGATTGATGGCATCATGGCTGATATGGACGAAGTTTACTTCAATGGTGAACCAAGTCACTCAGTTCCAGGTATTGTAAATATCAGCTTCAACTTTGTTGAAGGTGAGTCGTTATTAATGGCTGTTAAAGACATTGCTGTTTCATCAGGTTCAGCCTGTACCTCAGCAAGCTTAGAGCCTTCTTATGTACTACGTGCATTAGGCCGTAATGACGAGTTGGCACACAGCTCAATTCGTTTCAGCATTGGCCGCTTTACGACTGAAGAAGAGATTGATTACACCGTTGAACTAATCAAAAACTCGATCGGCCGTTTACGTGAGATGTCTCCTTTATGGGAAATGCATCAAGAAGGTATTGATTTAGATTCAGTTGAGTGGGCGCATCACTAATCAGTGATCGCCGCCGCTAGCAGGTAGTGAGGATAGTATTATGGCTTATAGTGATAAAGTAATCGATCATGTTGAAAATCCACGTAACGTGGGTGCTTTAGACAAAAATGATCCGTCAGTTGCAACAGGTATGGTGGGTGCACCAGCATGTGGTGACGTAATGAAATTGCAAATCAAAGTATCATCAGAAGGTGTAATTGAAGACGCAAAATTCAAAACATATGGTTGTGGTAGCGCAATCGCTTCTTCTTCACTTGTAACTGAGTGGGTAAAAGGCAAAACATTAGATGAAGCTGCAACAATCAAAAACACTGATATCAGTGCTGAGCTTGAATTACCGCCAGTGAAAATTCACTGTTCAATTTTAGCAGAAGACGCGATTCAAGCAGCAATTGCTGACTACAAAAGCAAACAAGCGAAGTAAGAGATAAATTCATGGCAGTGACATTGACAGATGCGGCGGCAAACCGCGTAGAATCATTTTTAGCAAATCGCGGCAAAGGCATTGGCCTACGCGTTGGCATTAAAACGACGGGCTGTTCAGGTCTTGCTTATGTTCTTGAATTTGTTGATGAGTTAGCAGACGGCGACGAAATTTTTGAAAGCCGTGGTGTGAAAGTGATCGTTGATGCTAAAAGCTTAGTCTACATTGATGGTACTGAGCTTGATTACACCAAAGAAGGTTTGAACGAAGGGTTTAAGTTTAACAACCCGAACCAAGCCGATGAGTGTGGTTGCGGCGAAAGCTTCACCGTTTAAGCTTATAAAACTTTCTTTGCTTGAAGCCCTGCCTATGTAGGGCTTTGTTCTTTCCTGTTTACCGAGTTGGATTATGTAATGCGTTACTTTGAGTTATTTGCAATTCCAGTAGATTACAACATTGATTTAGCGACTATTAATAAACACTACCTTGAGCTGCAACGTGCAGTTCACCCAGATCGCCACGCAAGCTCTAGCAGCCGAGATAAATTACTTGCTGTGCAAAATACAGCAGAAATCAATGATGCATTACAAACCTTAAAACACCCGGTAAAACGTGCTGAGTACATGCTAAGCGAGCTTGGTGTTGATATTCGCGCCGAGCAACAAACATTACAAGACCCGCTATTCTTAATGCAGCAAATGGAGCTGCGTGAAGAATTAGAAGAACTTGAAAATGCCGCAGATCCTGATGCAGCAATTGCCCAGTTTGAAGCGCAAATTAAACAACTCGATAAACAATACAGCAGTGAATTAGCTGCTCAGCTAGCAAGTAATGATGAGCAACAATGGCAAGCTGCCGCTGACAATATTCGTAAATTGAAGTTTGTTTATAAGTTACGCGATGAACTAGAGCGTATTGAAGACAGTTTATTTGATGATTAATCGTTAGTTGTTACACAACAGCTATTTAAGAGTTTAAAAAGAGCATTATGGCATTATTGCAAATTGCTGAGCCGGGGCAGAGCGCGGCACCACATGAGCACAAATTAGCAGTCGGTATTGACCTTGGTACAACTAACTCGTTAGTTGCAACAGTGCAAAGCGGCGAAGCGCGCACACTAACTGATTTAGCAGGCAACGCGATGCTACCATCGGTTGTTCAATACCAAGCAGATAGCATTGTGGTAGGTGAACGAGCTGCTGCAGCTGCTACTCAAGACCCTGCAAACACACTAATTTCAGTAAAGCGTTTTTTAGGTAAAACTCAGGCTGAAATCGAAAAAAGCTATGGCCAACTGCCGTACGAATTTTGTGAGCATGATGGCTCATTAGCAATCAGCACGGTTGCGGGTGCAATTAGCCCTGTTACTGCATCGAGTGAAATTTTAAAAGCATTAAAACTTCGTGCTGAAGACAGCTTTGCAGGTCAAGACATCTTAGGCGCGGTTATTACTGTGCCAGCTTATTTTGATGATGCTCAGCGTCAAAGCACTAAAGATGCCGCAGAGCTTGCTGGTATTAAGGTATTACGTTTATTAAACGAGCCAACGGCAGCTGCTGTAGCTTATGGCCTTGATTCTGGCCAAGAAGGTATTATCGCCGTATACGATTTAGGTGGCGGTACCTTCGATATTTCTATTTTGCGTTTACACCAAGGCGTATTTGAAGTACTTGCGACTGGCGGTGACTCAAGCCTTGGTGGTGACGATTTTGACTCGCTATTAGTTGATTACTTCAAAAAACAAACGGGTGTTAGCGAGCTTTCTGCATCGGTATTGCGTTTATTCATCAATAAAGCAAAAGCGTGTAAAGAAGCGCTAAGCCAATACCAAACTGTAAATGTTGGTTTAGAGTTTGATGGTCAAAGCCACAAAGTTGAAGTAACCCGCGAAACGTTTGATGAGCTTGCTCTTAGTCTTGTGAAGAAAACACTACGCTCTTGTCGCCGAGCGGTTAAAGATGCCGGTATCGAGAACGAAGAAGTACTGCAAGTTGTAATGGTTGGCGGCTCGACTCGCATGCCAATTGTACGCTCTCAAGTTGCTGCATTTTTTGATAAAGAGCCACTGACTTCTATCGACCCAGATCGCGTAGTTGCACTCGGTGCGGCATTACAAGCAGACGTACTGGTTGGTAATAAGCCTGATTCAGACATGCTTCTGCTAGACGTATTACCACTGTCGCTAGGTCTTGAAACTATGGGTGGCTTGGTTGAGAAAATCATTCCACGTAACACCACGATCCCTGTTGCACGTGCACAAGAGTTTACTACTTTCAAAGATGGTCAAACGGCTATGTCATTGCATGTATTACAAGGTGAGCGTGAGTTAGTTGACGATTGTCGTTCGTTGGCAAAATTCAGCTTAAAAGGTATTCCGGCCATGGCAGCCGGTGCTGCGCATATTCGCGTAACCTTTAAAGTAGATGCTGATGGCCTATTAAGTGTATCGGCAATGGAAAAATCAACAGGTGTGCAAGCTGAAATTCAGGTCAAACCATCATTTGGCTTATCGGATGATCAAGTTGCAAACATGCTCAAAGAATCAATGACTAACGCTAAAGACGACATGCAAGCCCGTATGCTTAAAGAGCAGCAAGTTGAAGCGTTACGTGTTGTTGAAGCACTTGAAGCATCACTGGCAACCGACAGTGCATTACTTGATGAACAAGAATTAGGTGCGTTAAAAGCAGAAATTGCTAAACTTGTTGCCGTACGCGAAAGCGCAACAACACCTGCAGAAATTAAAGCAGCGATTGAAGCTGTAGACAATGCAAGTAGCGAATTTGCTGCTCGCAGAATGGATGCATCAATCAAAAAAGCGCTGCAAGGGCAGTCAGTAGACGAAGTTTAACGAGGTAAGGTATGCCACAAATTATTTTTCTTCCACACGAAGAGTTATGCCCAGAAGGCGCTGCTATTGAAGCTCCTGCAGGTGAAACGGTATTAGATGTAGCGCTAAAGAATGGTATTAGCATTCCACATGCATGTGAAAAATCATGTGCGTGTACAACATGCCACTTAGTCATCCGTGAAGGTTTTGACTCTTTAGATGAGAGCGATGAGCTAGAAGATGACATGCTAGATAAAGCATGGGGTCTTGAGCCAGAATCACGCCTTGGTTGCCAAGCGGTGATCAAAGATGAAGATTTAGTGGTTGAAATTCCAAAGTATAATCTCAATATCGTTAATGAAGAGCATTAATTTTTAACGGCTTTGATTTCGTAAAAACCGCTGTAGTTGCTTGGTCTCTACAGCGGTTTTTTATTTTAGAGCTGTCAGCTTTCAGCCGTCAGTTTTTAGCAGATCGAGATAGAGGTTTAGTTCTTTGTGTTAATGAACTGAAATAGCTTTACATTGATTTCTCTGGTTTTATGTTTTTGATAGCTGATAGCTGATAGCTGATAGCTGATAGCTGATAGCTGATAGCTGATAGCTGATAGCTGATAGCTGAT
>NZ_JALNTM010000053.1:0-7497 GCF_023161845.1 Pseudoalteromonas sp. 2CM39R | reverse complement strand
AGCTGATAGCTGATAGCTGATAGCTGATAGCTGATAGCTGATAGCTGATAGCTGATAGCTGATAGCTGATAGCTTTTTCTCTAAGCAGCCACTTCAACACAATTACGGCCGTTACTTTTTGCTTTATACAATGCTTTGTCGGCAATGGTGAGGGTTTCTTTCACCGTTGTTGAGGCATGGCCAACGCTATGTACACCAATACTCACGGTAAATTGCACGGTTTGTACTTCATCAATGGTGATATAGGTTTCTTGGGCTTTTTGGCGAATTCGCTCGGCAACTTGCTTGGCATCAAGTAGGTTACAATTGAGTAGTAACACGAACTCTTCGCCGCCGTAACGGCAGGCTATATCAGCAAGGCCTTGCTCTGAGGTGAGTATGTTGGCAAATGCGATAATGACTTTATCGCCAACATCGTGACCATATGTGTCGTTAATGTTTTTGAAGTGGTCGAGATCAGCAATTAGGAGGGTTAACTCTTGCTGATTGCTTGCCTTAGCAGCAATGAGTTCTTCACTTTTTCTGTCAAAGTAACGGCGGTTGTAAAGGCCTGTCATAGGATCTGTATCGACTAGGCGGTTGAGCTCAGTTTGCTGTGCTTTAATTTTTTCGAGGCTCTTAATTCGATAAGAAAGAATAAACGCCATCATTAACGCTTCGAGCAAAATACCTATGCCAACACCGTGGCTATTAATCACGTTTGCGTCGCTGATCCCTTTGTAATAAAGCACCGCCAGCATATTAAAAATAACGAACATAGAGTGGCCGAGCAAAAAGTATTTTGCCAGCGTATTACCTTTGCGCCACAGCGAAATAGATACCCCAAATGTCACCGTCATCATTAAAGCTGCTAAGCTGCTAGCAGGTTTTAAGGCACCTACAATATCGAACAAGCTATAGATAAAGTCAGCTACCAGTAAGAACAAAATAATCGACAGCGCGATATGCTCTTTAGGGTAATGCTTTTTGGTTTCGAAAATGAGCATTACAAAAATCACTAAAAAGCTTGGCATGCTCAGTAAGTTAGAATTGAGCTGTAGTAGCTCGGCACTAAAAATACCAAAGAAGTTAGCAGCAACACCATAAGATAGCGCCACCCAAACCGTGCCAGAGATAAGATACAAGGCGTAAACAATGTTTTCGATTTTACGTGCCGATAAATATAAGAAGAAGTTATAAATCATCAGCGCTAACATCATCCCGACAAGTAGCGCAATGTAATTACCATTCCCGACAAGGGCTCGCTTTGAATGCTCTTCATCAAAAATAGCTAATGCAAACCACTGATGTGAAAAGGTCACGCTTTTTATATAAATTGCTTTTTGCTGGTTAGGAGCAATATAAAACGAAAACACGGCACTGCCACCAAACATGTTGGCTTTAGGCCCTGTTTTATCAAGTTGAATAACCGATTGGTTTATCAGTTGTCCTGATTGTGTTTCGTAAAAGCTGACTTCTTCTAAATGATAGGCATCTGGGTTATGCACAAATAAGCGTAGGGTATCGCTGTAGCTATTTTTTATAACTATTTTTGACCACGTCGTTTTAGCGTTGGTGCCTAAAGTAAGCTCGTTTTGACTGTTGATAAAATTTTGCTGCTGAACTTGTGAAAGAGGCATAGTGCCTGTGCTATCAATAAAATAGCTCATAGCAAATTGAGTGAGGTCAACGCTACGTTGATCGATATTAACAATCGGGGAATTATCGGCACGGCTTTGGCTAGTTATGCTTAGGCATAATGAGTAGAAAATAAAAAGCAGTAAAAAGCGCGCAATCATCCCTAATGCCTGTATCCAAATAAATATAATGATAAAGTTTTATTTTTAACGTAAACCGCTGCTTTGTCGAGTAAATTATCAACGAAAATAAAAAAAGCCGCTAATTTAGCGGCTTTGTTGGTTGCGAAATATGATATCAATCGACTTAAACATTTAATCCTTCTAGCGAGCTAAATAAAGCGCTAACTGCGTTATAATTTTTTTAAGTAGAATAACTACGTGTCAAAATTTACGCCTTGTTATCACTCTATTTTTCTGTCGCTATAAATGCTTAATAACTTAACACGATTGATATTGAATTAACGTAAGTCGAAACGATCTAGCGTCATCACTTTAGTCCATGCTGCTACGAAGTCATCAACGAACTTTTGTTTAGCATCGTCAGAGGCATACACTTCAGCAATTGAACGTAGCTCTGAGTTTGAACCGAAGATTAAATCTACTGGTGTTGCTGTCCATTTAAGTTTGCCTGACTTACGGTCACGGCCTTCGTAAACACCTTCTTCAGAAGACTTAGACCACTTCGTTGACATATCTAATAGGTTAACGAAGAAATCGTTGCTTAATGTGCCAGGTTTTTTCGTGAATACACCGTGTTTAGTTTGGTCAGTATTCGCGTTAAGGGCACGCATACCACCTAGTAGTGCAGTCATTTCTGGTACTGATAAGCTTAGTAAATCAGCGCGTTCAACTAACATTTCAGCCGGTGATTTCCAAGCTGAGCTGTAGTAGTTACGGAACGCATCTGCTGTTGGCTCAAGTACTTCAAATGATTCAACGTCAGTCATTTCTAATGACGCGTCCATACGGCCTGGCTTGAATGGTACTGCGATAGAGAAACCCGCGTCGCTTGCTGCTTTTTCAATTGCAGCAGCACCACCAAGAACAATCATATCTGCTAGTGAAATTTCTTTACCGCCAGATGCTTTTTTGTTGAACTTAGTTTGGATTTTCTCAAGTTTGCTAAGTACTTTAGCCACTTCTTTCGGGTTGTTTACCGGCCAATCTTTTTGCGGAGCAAAGCGAATACGTGCACCGTTTGCACCACCACGCATATCTGTGTCGCGGTAGCTTGCTGCTGAAGCCCAAGCAACACGAACTAGTTCAGATACAGATAAACCAGAATCTAAGATGCTAGCTTTAAGTGACGCGATATCTTTGCTGTCTACTAGTTTGTGGTCAACCGCAGGGATGTAGTCTTGCCAAATTAATACTTCTTCTGGCACTAAGTCACCTAGGTAACGAGCACGTGGGCCCATATCGCGGTGGTTTAGTTTGAACCATGCTTTAGCAAATGCTAGTTCGAACTCTTTCGGGTCGTTTAAGAAACGCTCTGAAATCTTACGGAACTCAGGATCTGCTTTTAACGCGATATCAGTTGTGAACATGATAGGCGCATGACGCTTACCTTTAATGTGCGCATCAGGCACTAGGTTAGACGCTTGACCATTTTCAGGGATCCACTGAGTCGCACCTGCAGGGCTCTTAGTTTTAACCCACTCAAAGCTGAATAAGTTTTGTAGGTAGTTGATTGACCAACGTGTTGGTGTCACTGTCCACGCACCTTCAAGACCTGAAGTGATGGTATCTTCAGAGTGACCTTTACCACATTTGTTTTTCCAACCTAAACCTTGCTCTTCAATACCTGCTGCTGCTGGCTCTTTGTCTAAACACGTCGTTTTTTTCGCACCGTGTGCTTTACCAAAGCTGTGACCACCGGCGATTAGCGCAACGATTTCTTCATCGTTCATTGCCATGCGGCCGAATGATAAACGAATGTCTTCTGCTGCTAGAAGTGGATCAGGGTTACCGTGAGGGCCTTCTGGGTTTACATAGATTAAGCCCATCTCAACTGCCGCTAATGGGCCTTTAAGTTTGCCTTTTTTATCACGACGTTCGTCAGTTAACATTTTGCCTTCAGGGCCCCAGTATACGTAATCTGGTTCCCAATCGTCTTCACGACCACCGGCATAACCGAAGGTTTTGAAGCCCATTGATTCAAGTGCAACGTTACCTGTTAACGCCATTAAGTCAGCCCAAGAAATGCTGCGACCGTATTTTTGTTTTATAGGCCAAAGTAAACGACGCGCCTTATCAAGGTTCGCGTTATCAGGCCAGCTGTTTAATGGGTCGAAACGTTGTTGACCACCGCCTGCGCCACCACGACCATCAAAAGTACGGTAAGTACCTGATGCGTGCCACGCCATACGGATGAAGAACGGACCATAGTGACCGTAGTCAGCAGGCCACCAATCTTGAGAATCAGTCAATACTTTCTCAATATCAGCTTTCACTGCGTTTAGGTCTAACTTTAAGAATTCTTTTTTGTAATCAAAGTAAGGACCCATAGGATCAGACTCTGCGCCATGGGCACGAAGTTGGCTAAGATCTAATTGCTCTGGCCACCAGAATTGGTTTGATTTGATGTCGTTTGTAGCTTGTACGCCTGTTGCCACCAACAGTGATACCGCAACAGCTACTTTAGACAAAGCTGACGTTGATTTCTTAAACATTGTGTAGTCTCCAGTTAGAAGTTGGGTGAAATATAGATTTGTTCTGGTTAACTTTCCACTTACAAACTGGGGTTTAAATCGATTGATAAAATCGAAAAAATAGATGGTTTGATTGATTTTATAGAACAAAGCCAGCAAAAATGCTGGCTCTGGGGGAGGTGTGCAGTAAGCTTAAATTTAGCTTGTTGCTTATTCTTCAATAAAAGGGATGCCGTTTTTGATCCACTCAGCGGCTGGTTTGCCTTTTAAGTAATGATCAAAATATTCCATCATGCGTACTGAGAAATCCACTTGGTTAGGGAATTTCTTCAGGTGATGTGGTTCACCTTCGTATTGTAAGAAGGTGGCATCTTTACCCGCACGACGAAGCGCTAGGTAGTATTGAACACCTTCGTGCCATGGCACAGCATCATCTTTGTCGCCAAACATAATCAGAATTGGAGTATTCACCTTATCGGCGAAGAACACTGGTGAATTTTCGATGTATAGCTCTGGCGCTTCGAATAACGTTTTACCAATGCGGCTTTGACCTGTTTCGTATTGGAACTGACGCGCAAGGCCTGATTTTAAGCGAATACCACTATAAGCACTGGTCATGTTAGATACTGGCGCACCCGATACAACCGCCTTAAACATATCTGTTTGAGTGATCATAAAGGCACTTTGGTAGCCTGCCCATGAGTGACCTTGTAAACCAATTTTATCTGGATCAGCAATGCCTAAATCAATTAACTTTTGAGTTGCGTTGATCATCGTTTGAGTTGACGATTTACCCGGATGACCAATTTCAAAACGGATATCAGGTAAGAAAATCGCATAACCATTTGAGGTAAACATCGGGAAGTTAGGACGATGATTTAACTCCATTTTTGGGAAGTCATACATGCGTTGGCTCATATAGCGGTAGAAGTACACAACTACTGGAACCTTATCGCCTTTTTTGTAGCCCGCAGGTTTGATCAATACGCCTTGTAAATCTTCCCCATCAAACCCTTTGTAGCTAATAAGCTCAGGCTTTTGGCCCCATGCAAAGTTGCTAATTTGTGGGTTTAGGTTGGTAACACGCTGTGGCTTTTTAAAGCTAAAGTCAGTTTGGTAGTAATCAGGAAATTGCTGATATGTTTGCGCAGTAAATAGGTATTTGTCGGCATTTTTCGCCTTTTTCACCACATCATAGCGCTTTTTACCTGAAAGTACTTTGCTCACTTTATTGCTTGATAAGTCAAGTTTGGCAATTTCAGTTTGCTTATCTTGCAGGTTCTTTGCACTTAGCAATAATGTTTCGTCTTTGGCAAAGCCCACTTGGTCTTTATCAAGTTTAATAACACGATATTGGGTATTGGTTTCTTTACCTTGAGTTAAACGGGTTGCTTTTTTAGTTGCGACATCAAAAGCCCAAATATCAAATTTACTGTAAACCAGTACTTGGCTGCTGTCGTTTAACCAGCCTGCAAAACCATAACCCGGCTGAGGCGATGGGTAGTCATGTTTATCATCAGCAAAAATAGCGTTAATTGCTTTAGATAAGGTAGAAACCTTGTTGTTACCTAAATCTTTAAGCTGTACTTGGCTGTCTTGGAAAAATGCCGCAAATTGACCATTAGGCGCAAGGCTTGGTCTAAACGGATAGTCGCTGACAATAGCGGTTTGTTTACCGGTTTTAACATCAACACTGAAGTAATCTGCGTAAAAGCCGCCATACATAATACGTTCTAGGTAAGGTCGGTCTGAATAGCCTAATAGCGCTTCGCGATGAGTATTGAGTGAAACCTCAGGCATATTTGGCGTGCTTAACTGCACAACTTGCTGACCATTTACATGATATACCGCTTGGTAATGACGAAGCTTATTTGCTTTGTTCCATTGCTGCTCTTCGCGTGGCTTAATTTCAGCGTCTTTATTGTGCCAAACGTTAAGGCCCTTTTGGTCGCGAATGGTATCGAAATCATATAAAGAGGCTTCATCTTTGTATTCTTTTGCAACAACTTTTGCGGCGAGTTTAGGGTGGTTTTCAAAGTATAAACGAGCACCATCTTCAGACCATTTTAGCGATGCTGTTTTGCCAATAGTCCAGCTGCTATCTGCAGAGTTAATGGTTGAAAGTGCCCCATTTTGTAAAAGCTGTAAGCTGTGGTCACGACGGCGTGTATCATCATTAACGTAATTACCAATTAATAGCGCTGCGGTATTGCTGTTTGGTTGCCAAGCTATTTTATTTGCCACCACACCCGGCTCATCAATCAACACACTAGTTGTAAAGTCATTATTAAGCGCAACTAATACAACTTGGTTGTCGGCACCATCACTGTAGCTTTGGCTTGCTAATAATTGCTCGCCAGTGCTACTCATTGCATAACTAAATACATTATCTACAGTGTGAGTGGTTTTGTCTTGAAGGTTAACAAGCACTAAATCAAAGCTTTTATCTTTTTTGTCTGGCTTGATTTCGCTGCTGTTTTCGTCTTTTTCTTCGCCGTCTTTTTTATCTGCTTTCTTATCTAGTCGGTAAGCAAGCCATACACCATCATCTGATAACGCATAGTCTTTTACATCGTTAAAGGTTTGTTGCTCACCATTTTTAGTATTCACTAAAACAAGGTTGTTTTTTAGCTGGTCTTTTTTCTTGGTAGTTTCTTTTTCAAGTAGGGTAGGTACCTGAGTAAAAGCTACCCAGTTTGCTGCTTTATTAATAGTTGGGCGAGTACCGCGCTCAACGCTAGTTAGCAGGGTGTTGTTGTTTAATGTATAAACCTGACCTTGTGCATTACCGCGATAAGGGTCGGCACTAAAGCTAAGAATTTGGCCATCTTCAGAAAGTTGGGTGCCTTTTGCGTATTTAAAATCAAACACGTCTTTAAATTGCAGAGCTTCTTTCGCACTAACCTGTGCACTACCAAGGCTTGTCACCAAGGCTAAGCTCAAAAGTGATAATTGCGCTTTCATTCATCTTTCTCGTTGTTTTTAAACTGATGCACCCAGTGTAGCGTTTTTAATAAACAATTCGAGTAGATACGATAAGTGGCGTGTTTGGGGAGGTGGAAGGGGAAAGTTGCTAGGGGAAAGTTTCGAGGGGAAAGTTTCGAGGGGAAAGTTTCGAGGGGAAAGTTTCGAGGGGAAAGTTTCGAGGGGAAAGTTAGAAAGGGGAAAGTTAGAAAGGGGAAAGTTAGAAAGGGGAAAGTTAGAAAGGGGAAAGTTAGAAAGGGGAA
>NZ_JALNTM010000052.1:0-10094 GCF_023161845.1 Pseudoalteromonas sp. 2CM39R | reverse complement strand
TTGGAGCGGCACACGAGGCTCGAACTCGTGACCTCAACCTTGGCAAGGTTGCGCTCTACCAACTGAGCTAGTGCCGCTTTCTTTATCTTGGGGGCTATGCCCTCTCAACACGGACGCATTCTACAGAGATTATTAAACGCGTCAATATAAAAAATGCTAGTTTTGAACTGTTTGCTTATTTTTTATCTAAAACGGTGTGTAATTAAACGTTTAGGATCAATTTTTGGTCAATTCTGACCATGCCGCTATTAAATACTGCAACATAGAACTAAGCGTTAAGAATGTTGCGATGTATAAAAGGCCATAACTTAAGTAGATCATCCATGTATCAAACTGCCAGATCAAACCAATTATGGCTAGCATCTGTGCTGCAGTTTTAAACTTACCCATGTTTGATACAGCTACGTTGTCACGTTTACCTTGCTCTGCCATCCATTCGCGTAAGGCCGAGATAACAATTTCACGGCTAATAATAACTAATGCTGGAATAGTCATATACAAACTTTGGTAGTGGCTTGATAAAGCAACCAGTGCAGCACACACCATTACTTTGTCGGCAACCGGATCTAAGAATGCACCGAAAGGCGTTGACTGATTTAAACGACGCGCTAGATAGCCATCAAGGATATCTGTGATTGACGCAAGCCAGAAAACAAACGCAGCTGCGAAAAACGCCCATGAGAAAGGCAAATAAAATATCACCAAAAAAATGGGGATAAGAAAAAGTCTAAAGGTTGTGAGTGTGTTTGGAATATTCCACATAACTACTTGGAGATGTCTTTTTTTACTATATTCGCACGAAGGCTACGCCTTGTCATGCAAATGATTAAATATCTTTTCAGCCATTTCAGGGCTGATCCCAGGAACTTGTTTTAATTGGTCTATATTAGCAGCTTTTACCCCTTGCATGCCCCCTAAATATTTTAATAATGCTTGTCGGCGTTTTTGTCCTACGCCGGTAATTTCTTCTAACAATGATTGTGTGCGTTGTTTTTGTCGTTTATTACGATGCCCTGCAATGGCAAAACGGTGCGACTCATCACGAATATGCTGAATTAAATGCAGCGCTGGTGCATCTGAATCAAGTGGTATTGTTTTACGTCCGCCATCAATTAATAGCGTTTCTAAACCAGGTTTTCGACTAGTACCTTTTGCAACACCCACCAGCAATGGCATTTTATTATGCGGCCAGTTTTCAAAATATTGCTCAGCACGAGATAATTGACCTTTACCACCATCGATAAAGATGACATCTGGAATTTTTTCTTCATCGACTACTTTGTTGTAGCGTTTATTAAGTGCGAATTCCATCGCAGCATAATCATCACCACCGGTGATGCCAGTAACATTAAATCGACGATATTCTTTATTATTAGGCCCTTGCGAATCAAACACCACACAACTTGCTACCGTGTTTTCACCCATTGTATGGCTGATATCAAAACATTCCATGCGATTAATATCATCTAGGCGTAATGTTTCTTTTAATTGTGCGTAGCGTTTGTTGATTGAATCCTGCGTGCTTTGCTTAACACTAATGCTGTTAAGTGCATTTTTATTAGCAAGTTTTAAATACTGTGCCCGCTCACCGCGATTAGCAACTTTTAGACTCACTTTACGTTCAGAGATTGCCGTAAGCGCTTCGCTTAATGGCTCACTTTCTTCAATACTAAACGGTAATATAATTTCTTTAGCAATACGCCCTGTTGCACCGGGAGCTAGATAATATTGGCCTAAAAAAGAAGTTAGAATTTCTTCTTCACCTGAGTCTTTTGGCACTTTAGGAAAATAAGTTTTACTGCCTAGCACTTTGTGGTCGCGGATCATTAATAAGTGAACCGCATTTAAACCATTTAAATGCGCAAAACCCACTACATCCATCTCAGCATGGTTACCTGAAATAGACTGTTGCTCCTGCATTTTTCGAAGCAACATGATTTGGTCACGCACTTTGGCCGCAAGCTCAAATTTAAGTTCTTTACTTGCTTGCTCCATTTTAGTAACTAAATCGGCAATGACTTCATGAGATTTGCCCAACAAAAACTTGCGAACAAAATCAACTTCTTGTTGATATTCTTCATCGGAGATTTTATTCACACACGGCGCTGAGCAGCGTTTTAACTGATATTGTAAACATGGACGGCTTCTAGCTCGGTAATACGCATCTTCACATTGGCGAACCGGAAAGATTTTTTGCATTAAACGCAAACTTTCAGATACCGCTCCCGCACTTGGGAATGGGCCAAAATATTCGCCTTTAATTTTTCGGCTACCACGATGAAAAGCAAGTCGCGGGTGCTTATGATCAGTTAAAAGAATATAAGGATATGACTTATCATCTCGCAGCAAAATATTGTAACGAGGCTGATATTTTTTAATTAGGTTGTTTTCGAGTAATAAGGCTTCGGTTTCAGTGTTGGTCAGGGTGACTTCAATACCGCAAATATTACTTACTAATACACGCGTTTTGCTATCAGTTACATTACTACGGAAGTAACTACTTACGCGCTTTTTTAGATTTTTAGCCTTACCAACATAGATAACTTGCCCTTCACTATCAAGCATTCGGTAGACACCGGGCTCACTTGATAGTGTTTTTAGAAAACGGGCTGGTTCGAAATCAGACATTGAGCAAATTAATGCGAGCTATCAATGTCGATCATTTTATGACGAATTGCTAAATGGGTAAGTTCAACATCACCCCCTACATTTAGCTTTTCAAACATGCGATAGCGATAGCTATTCACTGTTTTTGAACTCAGGTTCAAGCGATCCGCAATATCTTGCGCTTTCTCACCTTTAGTGATCATCAGCATGATTTGCAGCTCACGCTCAGACAAACTCTGGAATGGGTTTTCATCTGTGCGGCCGCTTACCTGAGCAAGGGCAATTTGCTGTGCAATTTCAGGTGCAATATAACGTTGCCCTGCATTAACCGCACGAATGGCGTTAACCATTTCATCAGAGCCGGCACCTTTTGTCAGATAACCATGAGCACCGATTTGCATTACTTTGCTTGGGAATGGATCTTCACAATGCACGGTAAGCACAATAATTTTCACATCTGGGCAATAACGACAGATTTTCTTTGTCGCTTCTAAACCGCCAATACCTGGCATATTCATGTCCATCAACACGATATCAGGTGAATGTTGACGGCAAAATTGCACCGCTTCTTCACCGGTTTTAGCTTCACCCACCACTTTAAAACCACGAACATCATCAAGTATACGTCTGATCCCTGTCCGTACAAGTTCATGGTCATCAACTAAAAGTACATTAATCAATGGAACACCCTCAAATAACCCAAATAGCTGCTTTCGCACAATTTAATGTGCCACATTAGCACAGAAAAAGTGAAACGATAAATCAAAATATCGCTTCACTAATTAATTTTAAGCTGATGCTTTCTCGCTGAAACGATCAACCCATAGGGCAATGATACCATCACCTGTTACATTACAGGCAGTACCAAAGCTATCTTGTGCTAAATAAAGTGCAATCATTAATGCAACCGCACCTTCATTAAAACCAAGCATACTTGTTAAAAGACCCAATGCCGACATAACTGCCCCACCTGGTGCGCCGGGCGCAGCAATCATTACAACGCCTAGCATCATAATAAATGGCAACATACCAAATAACGATGGTACATCCATATTCGGTGATAAGAACATAACAGCCATTGCACATGTCACAATCGTAATTGTTGAGCCCGATAAATGGATGGTTGCACATAAAGGCACTGTAAAGTTAGCAACATCTTCTTTTACGTTATTTGCTTTGCTTGAGCGAAGTGAAACTGGAATTGTTGCTGCACTCGACATTGTACCTAAAGCAGTAAAATAAGCGGGTAGCATATTTTTTACAAGCTCTAAAGGATTACGCTTTAGTAAAAGACCTGTAGATACATATAAAACAGTCAGCCATAGCCAGTGCATAATTAATGCAGCTAGCAAAACAATACCAAATGTTTGCAGCGTATCAACCACGGTGCCAGCAACTGTCATTTCCGCGAAAACACCAGCAATGTAAAAAGGTAACGCAGGAATAATTACTTTTGCTAATAAGCCATCAATCACATCACGGCCCTGATCAGATACTTTCTTTAACGTATCAAGCTGTAACTGGCTCATACCAATACCAAAAATGAATGCCGCAGCAAGTGCTGTCATTACACTCATAAGAGGTGGAATTTCTAAATCAATAAAGCTGCCCACTTCGGTAGCAACTTCTGCTTCAAACGTTAAACCGCCATCAAACAATGGGATCATAGCGCTGACAAGTAAAAACGCTAAGGTTCCAGCAATAACGGTTGAACCATATGCAAAGCCAACTGTTTTTCCTAACAAGTGGCCTGACCCTTTTGGTAAACCAGCAATACCTGATGCGATAAAAAATAAAATAATTAACGGGATGGTAAAGGTGATCAACTGACCTATTATTTCTTTTACTGTGTAAAGGAGTTCAACACCTGTTAGTGGCACATATAAGCCCACTAAAATACCGGCAACAATACCAGCAATTAATTTTAGAATTAAATTCATAACGATCACTTCAATTTTTAGGTGGTAATCTTTTACCACGTTTTAGTTTACTTTTGTTATAAAACAGCCAAATTAACGTTTAACTGCGCAAATTACCACCACAGCTTGTTAGAATCTAATTTGAACGTAAATATATGCGCCCTGTCGCGTTGCATTTGTTAACAAAGTTGCAAATTAATAACATGCTCGCAGTTTTGAATACCCGTATAGTGCTTATGTATAAATCAATGTTAAGTGCCGCTCTATTAAGCGTGCCTTTTACCAGCTTGGCCACCAGCCAACCTGTCACCCTTCCTTTTATTGCAGAGCAGGCAACAATTGACGGCCAGCTCAATGAGCCAAGTTGGCAACGTGCCAAAAAAATTACCATAGACAACGTTACTTGGCCTTACGAAAACAGTAAAAGCCCAGTCACCACCTACGCTTATGTTTATGAGGATGGCGAAACACTTTTTATTGGCTTTGAAGCGAATGATCCAAACCCAGAACTTATTCGTGCTTTTTACCGTGACCGTGACGCAGCCTGGGATGATGACTTAGTCGGGCTAAAAATTGATTCATACAATAATTCTCAATTAGCTTATCAATTTTTTATTAACCCACTTGGCGTACAACAAGATTCAATAGAAAACGAACTGACCAAACATGAAAGCTCATCATGGGACGGTATTTGGGATAGCGTCGGTGTTATTCATGATAAAGGCTACACAGTTGAAGTTGCCATTCCGCTACGCGTATTGAATTTTGACGACAGCGTAGCAAGTAAAACTATGGCGATGGAGTTTTTACGCTTTTTACCGCGCAGTGAACGGTTACGTATCTCAAATATGCAAATTGACCACGGTAACAATTGTTGGATTTGCCAAATGCCAACTTACCAAGGTTTTGAACAAGCAAAACAAGGCAATAACGTGGCGATTATTCCATCTGTGGTGCTTGGCAAAAATGAGACTCGTGATATTGATGGCTCACAAGTGGGTGATTGGGAGACAGAGAACAATACTGAAGCCAGCCTCGATGTTAAATGGGGGATCACCCCAGATATCACTTTAAATGCGACGATTAATCCTGATTTTTCTCAGGTTGAAGCGGATGTAGCACAATTGAGTGTGAACAATAATTTCAGTTTATTCTTCCCAGAAAAGCGTGCCTTCTTTTTAGATAACGCTGACTACTTTGCCTCAACACTTAACCTTATTCATACCCGTAATATTGCCCAGCCAGATTACGGCACAAAAATCACCGGCAGCAAAAATGGCCATACATTTGCCGGCTTCATTGCCAATGATACGCAAACCAATGTGTTGATCCCGGGCAATTTAGGCTCATCGCTTGTCGCCCTTGACGATAAAAGTGAAAACGGTGCCCTGCGTTATCGATACGATTTTGAATCAGGATTATCACTCGGTTCAACGGCAACACACAGACAAAGTGATGATTATAAAAACACGGTTTACAGTATTGATAGCAAATACAAACCAACAGTGAACGATGTTTTCTTAGTACAAGTATTAAAGTCACAAACGCAATACAGCCAAGATTTTATCGATGAGTTATGTGATGGTGATAACTGCTTACAGCCCGAGCAAGTAATTTGTGAATTAAATAGTGACTGCGACTATAACGAAGGCGTACTTCGTGTTTTAAGTAGAGAACAGCAATCAGGTACTGGCTACTACCTAAAGTATCAACACGACGAGAAGTACTGGCGTGCCTTCGCTGATTATAATTACCGTGATGCTGATTTAAGAGCTGACTTGGGCTTTATCTCACAAGTTGATTTTAAAAAGTTTACGACTGGTGGCGAATACCGCTGGTATGGTGATAAAGGCAATTGGTGGAATCGCGCTAACCTTTACGCCGATTGGGATATTACCCACAACGAAAATAACGAACTTCTCGAAAAAGAAGCACAAACTAGTTTTTCAGTCAGCGGCCCGTTACAAAGCTTTTTTGAGGTCTCTGTTGAGCACCGTAACCGCACTGGCCTTCGCCACGATAAATCACGTTTAGATATCGACGGTAACACGGACTTGTTTAGCGAAAATGGCGTTGGCTTTTACAGTGACTTTAAACCAAAAGCTGGGGTATTTGCTTCTTTATATATGTATACAGGTAATGCCGTTGATTTAGCGAATAACCGCGTTGGTGATAAGTTCCATATACGCCCTGTACTGAATATGAACCTTGGTAAGCATTTTGAAGTGCGTTTACGTCATACTTATGAGCAGCTTGAAGCCGATGGCAGTGAAGTATTTACCGCCAACTTAAGTGATGTGCGTTTAACTTACCAATTCAACGTGAATAGCTTTTTACGCCTTGCAGTCATTTATACCGATTTAGAACGCAATCAGGCTAATTACATTGATGATGTAGATAGCCAATATAAAAAGTTAGCCACTCAGCTGTTGTATTCTTACAAGCTGAACCCGCAAACGGTATTCTTTGCTGGTTACTCAGATAATGGCTATCAAGATGATGAGCTATCATCAATTACTAAAGAGCAGCGTACGTTATTTGCTAAATTTAGCTACGCTTGGTTGCTTTAAGACCATACTAGCGCACCTTTTGGTGCGCGCCCTTCTTTTCCCACCTTATTACTAAATGCTATAAGCCTATTCGCTATATGTTATAGCCAAACTTTACTTTCGTTTTTATTTCACCACAGTAAAGTGTGACTATTACAGATCGCTAGCCTAAGCTAGTTGATCAACGATTGAATAAATTGCTTCCAAGGGAACACTATGTCTAACATTTTTGAAGATAATTCATTAACGATTGGTAATACACCAATTGTAAAGCTTAACCGCGTAACCTCAGGTAATGTTTTTGCTAAAGTTGAATCACGTAACCCAAGCTTCAGTGTTAAATGCCGAATTGGCGCTTCAATGATCTGGGAAGCAGAAAAGTCAGGTGTATTAACCAAAGAAAAAGAGTTAATCGAGCCGACTTCAGGTAACACAGGTATCGCACTTGCGTTCGTAGCGGCTTCTCGTGGCTATAAGTTAACCCTGACTATGCCTAACACAATGAGCTTAGAGCGTCGTAAATTATTAAAAGCGTTAGGTGCTAACCTAGTTTTAACTGATGGCGCTAAGGGTATGAATGGCGCGATTGAAAAAGCAAAAGAAATTCAAGCGAGTGAGCCTGAAAAATACATTCTTTTACAACAGTTCGAAAACCCAGCTAACCCGAAAATTCACTTTGAAACAACGGGCCCTGAAATCTATGAAGCAATGGACGGTAAAATCGACATCTTCGTAGCGGGTGTTGGTACTGGTGGTACTATTACGGGTGTTAGCCGTTACCTTAAACTAGAAAAAGGTTTAAATGTTCAATCGGTTGCTGTTGAACCAACTAACTCTCCAGTTATTAGCCAAACATTAGCTGGTGAAGAAGTTAAACCGGGCCCTCATAAAATCCAAGGTATCGGTGCAGGCTTCATCCCTGGCAACCTTGATTTAGAAGTTGTAGACGCTGCAGAGCAAGTATCAAATGAAGATGCGATTGCTATGGCTCATGAACTAATGAAAAACGAAGGGATTTTAGTGGGTATTTCTTCTGGTGCTGCAGTAGTTGCGGCAAAACGCCTTGCTGAAAAACCTGAGAACGCAGACAAGAACATTGTGGTAATTTTACCAAGTGCGACTGAGCGTTACTTATCTAGCCCATTATTTGCTGAAGAGTTCAGCGATAAAGAGCTTGTTCAGTAATCACTAAGAACCTCTTAGTTTTTAAAAAAGGATGCATACATGCGTCCTTTTTTATTACCTAAAATAAATAAAACCAATAATTTTACCGAGTTAACTTTACATCATGCTCATTTAGTCACACACTTAATTTTAAGTTCACTCGAAAAACTACAACAATGAAAAATATACTTTTAACTTTTATCCTTCTAAGTAGCAGCATTCTTTTCGGTTGCGGTTCTGAAGACGCACCAAAGGGCGAAAAAAACACCCCAGGTAATGTAGCGACTCTCTATTTTGATGCTTTATACAACCAAAACGATTTAAATCTTGCGATGGAATATGCCACGCCTAAAATGGCGCGAATTATGAAATCTTATGGCACCGCTGGGCAGTTCGCTCGTAACCTGGTTAATATGCAATACGATGAAGTGGTGATTGAAGTCGATATGACTAACATGAGTCTACGCGAACAATATGGCGATAAGGCTAACATCAATTTGATTTTTACGGGTTATTTTAATGGTAAGAAAATTGATGATATGCGCAGTGTGAAAATGATGCGTAAAAAAGGCAAGTGGTACATTGAAAAAATTAATGCTGATCCATTTGCGCGATAATTAATTACGAAAACTAAAAAAGGGCCTGAAGGGCCCTTTTTTTGAAAGAGTATTACTGCAGAACAGTATGGATATTACTCTTCGTCAAACTCTTGATGTTGACGCTGTGCAGGACGCGCTAAGATTTCAACGTAAAACGATGTAAGCTGTTTTGCTTCGATATCGCTAATACATTTATTAATCTCTGCCACGTGAACGACATTGGCCTCATCCGCTGATTCACCAAACTTACAGTCAAACGCCCAATAGTCGGCGCCTGCTGGGAGTGTTTTATTACGCTCACGTTTTAAGTATTTTTTTACTTCGTGCTTGGCTGCATCAACCATACGAGGATATTTAATTTTCTCGTGGTTTAGCGTGAATGTTTTCTTCATTATAGTCCTAGTAACTTGGTTCAATGACAATGACAATGGCATTAAGCCATAGACTGCTATTATAACAAGCACATCTTAATTTAGCTGTACTTTTTGCAGTTTTACTTAAATATAAGTCTATTCTTAGTGTATTCGAAGTCTATGACATTTCGATTAAGCCACTTATACCTAAGCTGTAGCTAAATGAAGAGGTTGATGTATCGCCTCGTCAGTAAGACTATCGTAAAATGCAGCTGCATCGATTTGTGGGCGCTCAACGGGTTTATTTTTTTCATAAAAGCGTTTTCTAACTGCAGGCTCACAGTTATCAATCACTTCTAGCGGCACATGTTGCTTATCATCACGAACATTCAGTGGCTCTGGGTTTAAACAATGACGTAATCTGATGTCTGATAAACCACCTTGCAATAGTCTAAGTGCATTTTCTTGCCCTATCAGGATATCAAACTGTTCGGGAGCTAATGGTTGTGTGGGGCCTGCACCTAACTCGGTGCGCAAAGCAGATTCAGATACTTCAGGATTGCTTAATTCAGTTTTTGGCAGGTGAAACTGGCTAAAATCGAGCGCATCATGAGAAAGCATTGCTAGTAATAAAGCAAATTCCCCAGAGCGGTGCTCGTGAACACTTTTATTTAGACGATTATCGAGTTGGCTCTCTGTGAGCAACAAACCATCAATTTGCATAGTCTTTAGCCAAATAGTTTCTTGATTAACCAGTTATCGGCATTTATGTAATTTTCTTTAGTTTTTTTCTTTACTTAAATAATAAGTTTGCTATTATCAGCGCCGTTGCATTGGAGGGGTTCCCGAGCGGCCAAAGGGATCAGACTGTAAATCTGACGGCTCAGCCTTCGCTGGTTCGAA
>NZ_JALNTM010000071.1:0-401 GCF_023161845.1 Pseudoalteromonas sp. 2CM39R | reverse complement strand
CAGGCGCTTATTTTGGCGATAAGCTTAGTCCATTATCTGAAACAACCAATTTAGCTCCAGCCGTTGCTGGTGCAGATTTGTTTGAACATATTCATCATATGCTTTGGACTACAGTACCTAGCTTTGTAATTGCATTAATCATCTTTGTTTTCATGGGCTTTAACGCGACAGCAGCGGGAGAGGCTGGTCAAATAGACCAAATAACTGCAATTCTTCAGCAAAACTTTAACATTGGCTTAGAAATGTTGGTGCCGTTAATTGTATTACTCGTACTTGCTATTCGAAAAATGCCAGCGTTTCCTGCCATTTCTATTGGTGCTGTCATTGGCGCGGTGTGGGCTATGCTATTTCAATCGGACTTAATTGCTAGCCAAATAGACATGACTCAGGGTAAGTTTGTC
>NZ_JALNTM010000051.1:0-10867 GCF_023161845.1 Pseudoalteromonas sp. 2CM39R | reverse complement strand
CAGTAGTGAAACGAAACAGCGCCGATGATAGTGTAGCATTTGTTATGTGAAAGTAGGACATTACCAGGCTCCAAATACAAGAAAGCCCGATTCGAAAGAGTCGGGCTTTTTTACGTCTGTAGGAAAGTGAAAATATCAGCTATCAGCTGCACAGCGTTAACCTGACCATCGTAGCGTGGGTTGAGTATTACGAAACCCATGGGCAAAATAGCGCACCGACTCTAAATACAAGCAAGCCCGATTCAAAAGAGTCGGGCTTTTACGGGTGTAAAGGAAGCATCCTTAAAACAGTCCATAGGCTTCAGTTTCTTGCTCTTGAGCGCTGCTCGATGGTTCAAGGTCTTTGGGCTTAAATATTGCGCTAGGATCAATAAGTACACTATGTTTATCAGCGAGTTTGATCAGTCCATACATCATGCTTCTTGTTTGGGGGTCAATATCAAAACCAACTTCGGTAAGCTTATCTAGTGGTTTAATATCTTCTTGTTTATATTCAATATTATCTTCAACCTTATCAACTAATAGGCCTACATGAGGGGTCATGCCATCTTTAGTGGTAAACACAATAATAGGTTTATAATCTAAAGTGATTTGTTCTATTGCAGAGTCGAATAAACGCTCTAGGTGAATAAGATCATGTCGCCTTATAATCTCAAGTTGAGTACTAACTTGTTTGCTGTTGCCTTTTTTATATGCATCTATTGCACTGGTCAATTTGTGTAGAAGCGATTTAAACGGGTCATCAAAGCGTGACATAGTATTTTTTAATTCATCGTTATCAGTTTTAAACTCCGTATAAAACTGTTCAAAATCAGTAAGCTCATACTGATTCGCCTTTAACGAGCTTTGCGAAACGAGTAGTTCTTGCTCTAATTTATTAAACCAAGCAATTAGTTGTTTTTGCCAAGATTTAAGTTGCTTTAAAGCATCTAAATTACTGCGCTCAGTAGATACTCCATTTAAAATGATTCCAAGATCAAATACAGGGGTTGGGATCCCCATATAATCTTTAACGCCCAAAAAGCTTTTATTATCGTTAGGTAACACCGTGAGGTTATTATTAAATTGTTCCGTTAATAAGATATCAAGAATCTTAAGTGAAATGGTTTTATAACCCACTTTAAAGTTAATTAAGTCCATAGTTTCCTCACATACTTAGTTTGTATATTAAGGATAGAACAATATTTGGAAGGTACTTATTTATTCACATAATAAGAGCGATATACATTACGCTTATTTTTATTTTTTGTATCAATAAAAAACTTTTTGATTATTTTATCATTTATTAACAGTGAATTAAGCTCTTTCAATAGGCACGAGTGTTTAAGCGGTAATTTGCAGTTTGCTGCAGCCCTACTAAATGCCATTGCATTAATATAACCTTCAAAATGAAGACGGTTGGGTTTTGTAATCTTGTTTGCTTGCATATCGGCCAAAAATTCATTACAAAAATTATCATTACATGTGAGTGGATTAGGAACAATTTCTGTAACCATAATATGTGAGGGTGTGGTTACTTCACCAAATAAGTCAAAGCTAGGTACAAAAGAAACACTGGTATAGTCTGGGGCAAAATTCTTCGCATGTGCACTGTTTATAAATTCACCAAGTGGTGCGTAGGTGCCAACTAAACAGATAGCTGTCACCCCACTGGTTTGTAAGGCATTAAGCGCTGATGCTACATCATGACTATTACGTTGATAACGCGCTACTTTTATAGGCGACAGATCATATTTTGCTAGTTCTTTCCTTAGCCCCGATTCTACGTACAAGCCAAACTCATCTGCTTGAATAAATAGCCCTATCTTTGTATGTTTGCGCTCCTCTACTAAGTATTTAATTTGCTCTGCGGCTTCGTCATTGTAGCTTGCTCTTAAATTAAATATGTTAGCTCGTGATTTATCATGTAGGAAGCTCGCCCCACTAAAAGGCATTAAGAACGGAATTTTTGATTGCTCTAGTAAAGGTATAATAGCATGGCTGGTTGGGGTGCCCATGGCACCAAACAATGCATCGACTTTGTCGGAATAAATAAAAGTACGGGTATTATTAACGGTTTGTTTTGGTTCGTAATTATCGTTAGCAACTAGAAGCTGTACCTCCGCGCCATTTATTCCACCGGCATTATTAATCTTGTTAAAGTAAATGCTACTGCCTTTATACAATTGTTGACCAATATTTTGAGCCGGTCCGCTAAGCGCTGTAGACATGCCAAGCTTAATAACTTTGCTATTATCTTGCTCTGCAAAGGCTAAAGGCTGCCCTAAGACTAATGCAATGGAGGCAATGCTAAGGTGTATTATTATGCGAAGTGCGTTCATACCAGTTATTTACAGCCTTTTTTAATAATATATTAAACGGCTTTATGCCATTCACACCTAACTCGGTTTGGATATTTTTAGGTTTCCAATTTTGTAATACTAGCCTAATAAAAACAGATTGGAAATTATCCTCATCATTTGGCAAGCTAAGAGGAGATGCCCAAAAGCTTCGCCATAGTAAAGGTGTAATATTAAATAGCTGATAGTCACTTGTTAACATAGACTTTAATCTTGATTGATCAGCTATGCTATTGGTATGAGTATTAAAGCGTGAAACAATTTTTGCTACCAGTTTATAATCTAGCTGACTAAAATGGCTGAGCAATTGCAAAGGAAAATCAGCTTCGAACTGGGCTGTTAATTGTTCTAGTAGTTGGTCATTTTTAGTTAAGCTCTTAATAACTAATGCGCTATGTTCACCCGTTGCCTTATCTTTTTGAAAACCCAGCTTAACCAAATTAAAGTCATTATTTTGCCAAAAACTAAGTAATTGCGCATTAGCACCAAAGCTAGCACCAAACCAATCACACTCGTTCTGTAATTGCTGTTCACAGTAATGAAGTAATTGTGTTCCTAGGTGCTTATTGTGCTGCTCTGGGTCAATGGCAATTCGCACCACGCGAGCGCAGTATTGTTTTAATACCTCAGGGTTAAAGCTTAATTGTGCAAGGCTTTGCGCCATTAAGTGCCCTTGAGGGCGGCGCTTACCTTGCACTACTTCATCACTCAACGATGTAGTAAAGCCACCTTCTATCGCTACTAAACACACACCAAGAATATTATCACCTTGTTGACAAACAAATAGGCGTTGCCCAGCGGCATCTAGTAAGTGACGTAAGTCATTCACACTGGTTTGATAATGTGCGAGTGTTAGTAAGCCAACAACTTGATGAAGCAGTGGCTCGTCGTTAGTAAGTTGATTTGCTTGCAGATGCTTAAATTGTAGGGGAGCAGTATTCAAACTAGCGCTGTGATGTTCTGCATCCAAAGCTAAGAGTGTACGAAGGTGCAGCTCTAAAGGATCGTGCTTTGCAAAACGGATTGGCTGCTCAAGACTGATGCTACGCATGTTTTTAAAATGCGTTTTGAGGTAACGAGTAAACTTTAAAATATAACCGCGACCATTACCTTCATAGCCAATCATAGTGCTTGAAAAGACCACGCGAGGATAAAGGTGAAGAATTTTTATGAGAATTGGAACAGGGATTGCTGCTGCTTCATCAATTAATAGCAAATCGCACTGCGGTTGTTCGTTCAGTAGTTGATCAGGCGCCACATAGTGCATGTTTGCAATGTGTTTATCGCCAGCTCGATAATCTATATCAAGCTCACTCGCTAAGTGCTTAAAACTACTGTGCAAAGCACGAAATTGCATAGAGCAAATAAGTATGTTTTTATCGCTGAGTTTACTTGCTGCAATACCTAATGCGGCTGATTTTCCTCTTCCCCGATCTGCATTAATTAATAATGGTCGATTTGCTCGTCCGTTTGCCGTTTTTATTATTAATTCAATACACTGTTGTTGCTCGGTAAAGTCAATTTCACCAGTTGATAGATTCGTATCGGTAATACACTGCCAACCATTTTGCTGGCTAAAATGCAGTAAAGTAGTTTTGCTTAGTAAGTGAGCTAAGCGTTGATTAAAAAAGCTGTAAGGGTGCATTTGCCCAAAAGATTGAAATAAGGGAAGGGCATCATCACACCAGTGTTCAAGTTCTTTAAGTTCGGGTAGCAATATAATTAAAAAACCACCTGCTTGCACAACGCCACTGAGCGCGGCTAGTTTATCTGGCACCAGTCCACTGTAGCCGTCATAAACAGCATGGGCGCACTCTTGCCCTAAAATTTGGTGGGTATGCTCTGGCCAATGTGCATTAATTAAATGAGTGCTTTTAGACAGCACAAAGGAGGGTTGCTGTAAATGAACAAGCAGCTGAGTGCATTGCTCATAACACCAGTTTTTATCGCCTGTAAGCAGCAGTAACTGGCGATGTTTCGCATTCGCAAGTTGTTGCTGTACACGCTCTACAACGCGGTTAAACGGCTTGTAATCTTGCATAAGCTGTTACTAACCACTTACTGCCTAAGTCGTCAAAGTTAACTTGTACGCGAGATTGTGCGCCACTGCCTTCGTAGTTGAGTACGGTGCCAATGCCAAACTTTGCATGCAGCACGCGTTGACCTAAGTTAAATCCGCTTTCTTCAAATGCAGCATGGCTAACCGATGCGCTAAAGCGACCGGCTGCAGGCGGACGAGATACTTGCGTTTTTATGCGAATTTCTTCTACGCAGTCCTCAGGTATTTCACGTAAAAAGCGCGATGGGCTGTGATATTTCTCTTGGCCATATAAACGGCGGCTTTCGGCATGGCTTATATAGAGCTTATCCATAGCGCGGGTCATACCAACATAACACAGGCGGCGCTCTTCTTCTAAACGGCCGGTTTCTTCATTACTTTGCTGAGATGGAAACATGCCCTCTTCAACACCGACCATAAACACTAAAGGAAACTCCAAACCTTTAGCTGAGTGAAGCGTCATCATTTGTACGGCGTCTTCATGCTCATCGGCTTGGCCTTCGCCAGACTCAAGTGAGGTGTAAGCTAAAAAGCCTTGTAGTGGCGAGCTAAACTCTTCCTCTTCAGGGAGTTCATACTGATCGCAGGCACTAATTAATTCTTCTAAGTTTTCTACTCGAGCGCGGCCTTTTTCGCCTTTTTCAGCCTGATACATAGCCATTAACCCTGAGGTTTGAATCGCGTATTTAGCTTGCTCATGCAACGTTAAGTCACTAATTTTATCTTCAATATGCTCAATAAGTTCGACAAACTTTGCAACAGCTCCAGATGCTCGACCCGATAAATGCTGTTGTTCTACAATGGCTTTAGCAGCATACCAAAGCGGCAAAGATTCAGCGCGAGCGCAGTCACGTATATGGCTTAATGTTTTGTCGCCAATGCCTCGGGCTGGGGTATTAATTACACGCTCAAATGCCGCATCATCTTGGCGGTTACCCACTAAGCGTAAGTATGAGAGGGCATCTTTAATTTCTTGACGTTCGAAGAATCGCATACCACCATAAATTCGGTATTTTAAACCTTCTTGTAGCATCGCTTCTTCAAGCACCCGCGATTGCGCATTACTACGATATAAAATAGCCGCATCTTGTAGTGCGTTCCCCGCATTTAGCCAGCTGCGTAATTTGCTACTCACAAAGCGCGCTTCATCTAGCTCGTTAAAGGCGGCATAAATAGAAATAGGTTCGCCGTCGTTACCGTCAGTCCACAAGCTTTTACCCATACGCTCGGAGTTATTCTGTATAAGTGCATTAGACGCTTTAAGAATAGTGGCAGTCGAGCGATAGTTTTGCTCAAGGCGAATCGTCTCTGCATCAAAGTCTGTTAAAAAGCGTTTGATATTTTCAATTTTAGCGCCACGCCAACCGTAAATACTTTGGTCATCATCACCTACAATCATGATGCTACTAGTATCGCCCGCAAGTAGTTTTAACCATGCATACTGAATAGTATTGGTATCTTGAAACTCGTCTACTAGCATGTGCGCAAAGCGCTGTTGATAATGACGAAGCAGGGTTGGGTTATTTTTAAGGACCTCATAGCTACGTAGTAATATTTCTGCAAAATCAACTAGGCCCGCTCTATCACAAGCTTCTTGATAGGCGGCGTAAACGCGCAGCATCATTTGCTCATTAATATCGTATGCCTGAATATCTTTAGGGCGTAAAGCTTCATCTTTTTTAGCACTTATGTACCAACCAAACTGTTTAGCAGGCCATTTTTTATCATCAATATTCATCGATTTTAACAAGCGCTTGATCATGCGAAGCTGATCGTCTGAGTCTAAAATTTGAAAGGCTTCAGGTAAATTTGCTTCACGGTGATGCGCCCGTAAAATTCGGTGCGATAAACCATGGAAAGTACCAATCCACATGCCGCCAACAGGGGCTTTTAGAGTTTCTTCAACCCTTGAGCGCATCTCTTTAGCGGCTTTATTGGTAAAGGTTACCGCAAAAATACTGTAGGCAGAGGCTTGCTCTACTTGCATTAACCAGGCAATACGATGAACCAATACTCGAGTTTTACCTGAACCTGCTCCTGCTAATACCAGCATGTTTTGTAATGGCGCTGCAACGGCATCGCGTTGTTTATCATTTAAGCCATCGAGTAATTCTGAAACGTCCATCGTTACGCCTTTTTAATCAATAATGAGAGCAGTATAACAGGTGTTTTTGTTAGGCTAAATAAAATACTGTTTTTATAAACAGCTATTATAAAAATAACCACTAAAACCAATCAGCTGGTTAGTTTTTTACGTGAATAAGTGACTAAGACTAATAATAAAAATAATCAAATTGACCTATATTTAGTAAAAAATACCAAAGCAATTAGTAAGTATTAATTTAACCATCTGATTTTTAAGCTTTAATAAATTGGCATAAAGTGTGATAGTAAGTAAATAACTAAAATTCAAAATTAATTAACTACAGAGGTGAGTATGGCTGATCAAGGGTCTGGCGGTAATGTAATTGCTGCGTTGTGTAATATATTTTTTCCTGGTTTAGGACAATTAGTACAAGGGCGTATTCTAGCTGCTATATTTTTTGCGCTAGCTATTGTTATAAGCTATGCGCTTATATACGTACTCGTTGGGTTTGTATTAGTGCCTATTATTTACTTATGGTCGATAATTGATGCGGCAAGATACCGCTCGCGAAGTTAGGTATTTAAACGTTTTATAAAAATAGCGCTGATTGGCGCTATTTTGCGTTTTAGAGTCGGTGTTTTGCACTATTTACGGGTATAATAGCGTTATTAGCGTTTAATAAGTAACAGTTATGGAATACCAATTTATTCGCGACCCTATTAGTGGGTTAAGAATTAAAATAAGCAGCGAGCATGCGATTATAGGCCGTTGGTTAAATGAAGAAATAGGCAAAGACAAAGTGGCTATAGTGCTGGCGCTTATTAGCTCGGTGAGTTCAAACTTTGAACCGTTAACACTTAAAGGCCAAGAAATTGACCTGATCCTTTCTAAAGATGAAGCGTTATTTGAAGCGCATGCGCTGCATCAAGATAACGAAGATATATTAGCCTACCAAGATGACGAATTAATGCTTGAAGAGAATGATTTAAGCAGCGGTTGTGGTTTTGAAGACTTTGTTGACCTGATCAACTCATGGCATGAGTTTTCGGCTGGTCGTTAAGTTATATTATCTGTATTATTACCCTAATTATAAATCCAACAGTGGAACCAATATGTCTGCGAATTTAAACAAGCTAGTTGTTATGCTAGAAATGCAAAATGCCATGAATACCAAAGTACATGAGCAATGGTTTAGCCAAGGCTTTGAATGGTACAGAGCTATTTGGGTTGAATGTGCAGAAATGTTAGACCATTACGGTTGGAAATGGTGGAAAAAACAAACACCAGATACTGAACAGGTGATTTTAGAGCTGGTTGATATTTTTCATTTTGGCTTATCGTTGCGTATTGACGGTGAGACTAGCTACGAGCAAATAGCAACAAAACTACAAGCCGAAATGAGTGCACCACAACAAGGCGATGACTTTAAGCAAACACTTGAATTATTAGCAGCCAGTGCTGTTGCCAATAAAGCGTTTAATGCAGCCGCTTTTGCTGGTTGTATGGCGCAAATAGGCATGGATATTGATGATTTATACCGTGGTTATGTAGGTAAAAATACGCTTAACTTTTTCCGCCAAGATCATGGTTACAAAGATGGCAGCTACATTAAAGTATGGCATGGTCAAGAAGATAACGAACACTTAGTAGAAGTAGTTAAAAGCCTTGATACTGAACATGCAGATTTTGCAAAACAGGTATATCAAGGCTTAGTAGCGCGTTACCCAAAAAGCTAATTATATAATAGCGCGGTAGTCGGTTACGCTTAAGTAATCGCTTATATCGTTATGTGGTTGCTGACTATTAGGGTTAGCAACCGCAAGTAAATGCTCAATGCCGTATTTTCGTGCGGCATTTAATACCGGTAAACTGTCATCTACAAATAAAGTGCGGCGTTTATCAAACCCTAAGTCCTCTTGCACTTTATGCCACAAACTTTGTTGCTCTTTACTTACTCCATATTCATGAGTCGATACCACCCCGTCTAAATAGTTATCAATAGCGGTATGTTCAAATTTAAGCATTACGCATTCAGGATGGGCATTGGTAAGTAAAATGAGCTCTTTACCTGCTCGTCTAAGTTCAGTTAAAAAATGCGGAACGTCTTCACGAATTTTGATTAAGTGGGCAGACTGGCGCTTTAGTTCGAGAATAGGTAAGTTTAGCTGTGCTTCCCAATAGTCAGAGCAGTACCACTGAATTTTGCCACTCACAACCTGATAGCGTTTTAAGATATCTGAGCGGGCTTCCTCAAAACTGATATTTTGAGCCAGAGCATGTTGTTGGGGTACAACATTGAGCCAAAAGTCAGTGTCGTAATGTAAATCAAGTAAAGTTCCATCCATGTCGAGTAATACAGTATCGATTTTTGACCAGTTGAGCATGATGTATCCTTGTGAAAACTACTTTTTGAAATGAATAAGTTGCGATGAAGTAGATTAATGAACTTTGTTAATTGAGTTATTAAGGTATAAATCCGACAATATTATATTAAGAGCGTATTCGTGGCCTAAAATAAAGAATTAACCTTAGCTAAACCCGAGAATTATTTGCTCAATTAAATTGCTTTTAATTCAAACTGAAACTCGCATCTTATACTCATTTGGGTATATGATTAGTATAACTGCAATGATAGCAAATTGATGCCCATGACACAGAAAAAGCACCCAACACCACCACAAATTCTCAGTAATAATGTTGTCGCTAAAAGTCGCTTATTTACTGTGGAGTCTTTAGAACTAAAATTTTCAAATGACGAAGAGCGTCAGTATGAGCGAATTCGCGGCGGTGGCCGTGGAGCCGTTATGATTGTACCTATGACCACTGAAAATGAGTTATTACTGGTTCGTGAGTATTGTGCAGGCACCAATGACTATCAGTTAGGGTTTCCCAAAGGGCTGATTGACCCAGGTGAAACGCCTGAACAGGCTGCAAACAGAGAGCTCAAAGAAGAAATTGGCTTTGGCGCTGAATACTTTGAAGCACTTAAAACGGTCACTATGGCACCGAGCTATTTTAACGCAACCATGCATATTTTGTTTGCTAAAAATTTATATCCTGAAACCTTACTAGGCGATGAGCCTGAGCCCTTAGTGGTGGTGAAATGGCCACTTTCACAGTGGCAGTCGTTATTAGAACAACCTGACTTTACTGAAGCACGTAGTGTTGCGGCTCTGCTATTATTAGATAAGTATTTAGCCTCAGGAGACATTAATGAATAAACTTCTAGAGCCATGTATTGAGCTTGCGCAAAGTGCAGGGGATGCCATTATGTCTTTGTATAAAAAAGACGATATTGGTCAGCAAGAAAAATCAGATAATACGCCAGTAACCAAAGCCGATCTTGCCGCAAATGATGTGCTCGTAGCAGGTTTAAATGCGCTTGCTCCCGACATCCCAATTATGTCAGAAGAAACCCCCATTCCAGCGCTGCAAGATAGACAGCACTGGCAACGTTATTGGTTGCTTGACCCAATGGATGGCACCGGTGAATTTATACTCGAAAGTGGTGACTTTGCCGTTAATATTGCATTGATAGAAAATAACCACCCAGTGTTGGGGGTTATTCATTGGCCAGCAAAGGGCGTGACCTATTATGCAACGGCTAAAAATGGGGCATTTAAGCGTGAAGGTGAGCACGATAAACAAATATTTGTAGCACCGCCCGAGAGTTTAACTTTGGCTGTAAGCCGCCGCCAAAAAATAGAAGCAGTTAGCCAGTATCTAAATGCGCAATTTGCAACGGTGGCTTTAGGTTCGTGTTCACTTAAGGCGTGTATTGTTGCTGAGGGTAAAGCAGATTGTTTTTTAAGAATAGGTCCTACAGGTGAGTGGGATACGGGTGCATCGCAAGTTATTGTTGAAGAAGCGGGCGGCTGTATTACCGACGCTGAATTTAATCCTTTAACGTATAACCAAAGAGAAAGTACAGAAAATCCGGATTTTATTGTTATGGGTCATCCCGACTGGGAGTGGCAAAAAATGATAAATCCACATCAGCGATTACTGTAAATACCACTGTTTGATGGGTTTTTGTTCACTTAAACGCTTTTAATTAGTAAAACCTTGCATTATAGGTTTATTCCTATATTATAGCGCTCTCTTCGAAACAGGCTTGTGAATAACACAATACTGTTACTAAGAAATTACAGGCGCGGGATGGAGCAGTCTGGTAGCTCGTCGGGCTCATAACCCGAAGGTCGTCGGTTCAAATCCGGCTCCCGCAACCAATTTTTTTAGAAAATTAGGTACTGTAAAAACTCAAGCTTAAGAGTAAAAATTAAGTAGTCGATAGACTTTAAATATACAGGCGCGGGATGGAGCAGCCTGGTAGCTCGTCGGGCTCATAACCCGAAGGTCGTCGGTTCAAATCCGGCTCCCGCA
>NZ_JALNTM010000050.1:0-11151 GCF_023161845.1 Pseudoalteromonas sp. 2CM39R | reverse complement strand
GGGAGCCGGATTTGAACCGACGACCTTCGGGTTATGAGCCCGACGAGCTACCAGGCTGCTCCATCCCGCGCCTGTATGTTTAGAGTCCCAGAAGCCGGATTTAAACCGACGACCTTCGACTTCAGGTATTAGCGAGTCCGACGAATGATTTATCATTCTGCTCCATCCCGCGCCTGTAATCTCTAAGTAACATAAGCATGTTATTGCTGCCCTGTTTCAGAGAGAGCGCTATCATATAGCAATAAGATTAGAAATCAAGGGTTATAGTGACAAATTTAACTCAAACGAACAAAAAGCACACAAAACAAAGCTAAAAAGCTCGCTGATGAGGACTAATCATTTTTTGCCACTCCCAATCAGGGTGACCCATCACAATAAAGTCAGGGTTTTCTGTGCTTTCTCGTTGATTGTAAGTTAACGGGTTGAATTCGGCATCGGTAATACAGCCACCAGCTTCTTCTACAATCACTTGTGACGCCCCAGTATCCCACTCACCCGTTGGCCCGATACGTAAAAAACAATCAGCTTTACCCTCTGCGATGATACAAGCCTTTAATGAACATGAGCCTAATGCCACCGTCGCAAACTGAGTATTTAAATACTGGCTGACCGCTTCAATTTTTTGTCTGCGGCTTACAGCTAAGGTTAAATTATCGGGTGTTGCTACCGAAATTTGCTGATCTTGGCCATTTTCACGTTTAAATGCGCCATTTTGATAACTAGCAAAATAAGTCACTTGTTTCGCTGGCCAATGGATAACACCCAGTACTGGGCGATTATTTTCAACTAAAGCGATATTAACTGCAAAATCACCGCTTTCGAGAATAAACTCCCCTGTACCATCCATAGGATCAAGCAGCCAATAACGGTGCCAATCTTTTCTGTCTGCCAGCGCCGGAATGGGTGTTTCTTCTGACATAATTGGAATATCAGGGGCTATGGCTTTCAAACCAGCCATTAATACATCGTTCGATGCTAAGTCAGCCTTGGTGACCGGAGTATGATCTGACTTTTGCTCAGCACCAATATCATCCTGCTGATAAATGGCCATAATGGCATCGCCTGCTTGCTCAGCTAACCGAATACACGGTTCTAAAAAATCATTCATTGCCCGCTCCCGACTCTAAGTACTTTGTTAATAATAGCAAAGCTGCGACACTTCGTGCTTCAGTAAAGTCTTCTTGTTGCAATAATGATTGCCAATCACTTATTGGCCATTTTACAACGACAAGCGGTTCAGGCTCATCACCAGGTAAGGTTTCAGGGTAAAGATCTTCAGCATATAAAATATGCATAGTGGCATTAAAGTAACTCGGCGCCATACTGACTTTTTTAAGTTCAGCGAAATGCTTAGCACCAAAACCAACTTCTTCTTTCAGCTCACGGTCTGCGGCTTGCTGTGGTGTTTCGCCTGGGTCAATTAAGCCCTTTGGAAAACCCAACTGATAATCATTGGTGCCTGCACAATATTCTCGCACTAATAACAGTTCGTTATCGGCCGTTACTGGCACAATCATAACTGCCCCTCTGCCACCGCCACGAATTCTTTCGTATTGCCTTTGCTCATCATTTGAGAACTTCAATTCTAGAGATTCAACAGTAAATAGTCGACTTTTAGCGACAACTTCATTAGACAAAATTTGCGGTGGTGTAGGATGCTTTTTCTGTGTCATTGGCATTAATTTGCTATCATGGCAGTTATGCTCATCATAAATCTTTTAAAGTGAATTGCCTATGTTAAATTGGTCAAAAATCGATACTGTGTTGTTAGATATGGATGGCACCCTACTCGATTTGCATTACGATAATTACTTTTGGCTAACCGTTATTCCCGAGCAATATGCACGTAAACATAAAATCAGCTTAGACGCAGCAAAAGCTGATATTTTACATCGTTATCAACAAGTTCACGGACAAATTAATTGGTACTGTTTAGATTATTGGCAACGTCAACTTGATTTACCAATTATGGCGCTAAAACGTGAAATTCAACATTTAATCAGAATTCGTGAAGATGTTCCGCCGTTCTTAACTGAACTGAGAAAAGCAGGTAAGCAATTGATCATGCTTACTAACGCGCACCCAGATTGTGCCATGTTAAAGTTTGAACATACTGCTATCGATAATTACTTAGATGGGGTGATCTCAACTCACCAATATGGCGTGAGTAAAGAGCATCAACCATTATGGCAACAAGTACATCAAGAATGGCAGTTTGATAAGGAACGGACTTTATTCGTGGACGACAGCCCTGCCGTGCTAGATGCAGCAAAAGAGTTTGGTATTGGTCATATACTTGCGGTTGCCAACCCTGATAGTCAGCAACCGCATAAGCAGTTTGATGGCTTTTTATCAACCATCGATTTTCGCGAGCTTATACCCGTTGAATGATTACTTCGGGTAACGCTGCTCTAGGCCTTGATATACTAGTTTTGCAAAATCTGCATGCTCTGTATCTAGGCTTTTAACCACTTCAACTAAGTGCTCGTTATCTTCTTGGCCATTCCACACCTTGATATAGCTACCGTCTTTGTAGCCATGATCTTGGCGGAAGAAATTCAAGGTGTTTTTACCAACGTAGCCACGGTATAAATCATCGATATCCATACCGATTTGCGCCATACAACCTGCAAATGCAGCGGCATTAAAACTCTTTTCAGCGACTGCTGACGCGGCTAATAATTCGAGTGTTTGTTTAAAGTCATCGGCTTGAACTGGCGCACTTAACTCAGCTTCAAGTTGCGCAGCTAACTGCTCATAGCTGGTTTCACCATCAATACGTAAAGATAAACCAAAATGGAAAATATCAACTAACTCTAAAATAACTTGCTCTGTATCTGGGGTTTGTTTCTTCCACCACTTCCAACCGTAGTGATCCAGCATTTCAGCACACTCAACCCAAATTGCACGATACCATTCAAAACCTTGGCTAAACCATTGCTCATGAACTTTGGTATTCATCGCATTTTGCATCTCGAGCATAACAACGAGTTTTTTTAAATTAGCAGACATTCTTTATCCCAACTTGCATTTTTTATTTGCCTATATACTACAGTTAAATTTGAGTTTGATGTAGGTAAAGATGAAATAAATCCCGCGACAATCAGGTCATCTTTGTAGTTGATAAAAATAACCGAGGAAGCCCATGTTTAAATCTCTATTCATTAGTGCACTGTTTGTACTATCAAGCCACGTTATCGCTGCAACTGCAACCAATATTGCCGAATCAGCAGAGCAAGTTAGTCCGTTATTACCGGGCTTAACGGTGCCAAATGTTGAATTGAAAGACCAATACGGTAAAACCGTCTCGCTAGCTGAGCGCTTTAAAGAAAAAACTACCGTGCTGATTGTTTATCGTGGTGGCTGGTGCCCATATTGTTCAAAACAATTGGCCAGCGTGCAAAAAATTGAGAAAGAATTAGCAAGCTTAGACGCGCAACTAATTGCCGTTTCACCAGATAGCCCTGAAAAACTAGCTGAAACAAAAATTACAGCTCCTAGCTATCAATTACTTTCTGACGACAGCCTTACTTTGGCGCAAACGTTAGGTTTAGCATTTTACTTAGATGACAAAACAGCAAAGATTTACCGCAATAAGCTTGGGGTTAACTTTGTCTCGTTAGAAGGTGAGCCGAAAGTAGCACTGCCTGTACCCGCAGTATTTGTGATAGATACAAATGGGTTAGTTCACTTCCAATACGCCAACCCAAATTACAAAGTACGCTTAACAGAAGATTTATTACTAGCCGCTGTTAAATCAGTGAGCGAGCAATAAATTAGCAACCGATAAGCAGAATATGCTTCTGCTTATCGGCCTTGTGTAAATTCTTGCCAAGATTCAATTAAATCAACAAAATCTTCAAAGCCACAGCCACTGCATAGGCCTTCTTCTTCAAGCATTAAGTCATCATCTTGGTAGGCAACTAAGTCTTCGTTGTCTTGATGTAATGCATGTGCTTCGAACAGCGCTTCGTCTTTACTTAAGATCAAATCAATTTCTTGACCTTGTAAGGTTAAAGGCTCATGACTGCTCTTAACAGCAGAGATCAACGCTTGCACCATCGCGATTTTTTCTTTTCCGACTTCTTCGTTTAGCCAACGGCCTATGATGGCGTGTTCAGAGGAAATTTTAATGCGTAAACCGCTAATAGGGTCGCGGATAAATTGATATTCCATGAAGGGTACTCATAATACGTTATCTGCTAATTATACCGTTTGCAGCTAAACGTGGCGAGTTTAGTCGCCTTAAAACAACTCGAGCGCCTAAGTGGCGCTCGAGTTTGTGCTATTTAAATAGCTAGAGTCGCGATTTGAAGCGTGCAGCATCAATAATCGCCCATAGGTATACGATTGGCAGTAGAATAAAACCAACTGCCACATAAATTAGTGCACCACTAATAACCCATGCTAAAAAGAATGCAATAGCCGCCATTAAACGACCTTGTACCAATTGTCCTAAACCAGGAAAAAAGATATTACATATTGCTGCGATTACATTACCGCCAGAACCTTGCTCTGCCATACTAACCTCTGTAGTTTTTAATGATTATACTTTTTATAATCACACTTTATGCCAACTTATTATGACTTACAAATCAAAGTGTTAAAAAGTAGCGTTATTTTAATTTTAGTTCTTTTTGCTAAAAATCGGTCAAATTCACAATTTTTATACTGCAATTTTAATGACTTGCCAAAATAGCTGTTTATAAAAACAGTATTTTATTTAGCCTTGCATAAACACCTGTTATACTCCACCCATTATAGATTGAAAAGGCGTAACGATGGACGTTTCTGAATTACTCGATGGCTTAAATGACAAACAACGGGATGCAGTCGCAGCCCCATTGCAAAATATGCTGGTACTTGCAGGTGCAGGTTCTGGTAAAACTCGAGTACTTGTTCATCGCATCGCATGGCTCATGCAAGTTGAGCAAGCTTCTGCATACAGCATCTTTGCGGTAACCTTCACTAACAAAGCCGCGAAAGAAATGCGTACCCGTGTAGAAGAAACGTTAAAAGCACCGGTTGGTGGTATGTGGATTGGCACTTTCCATGGCTTATCTCACCGGATTTTACGCGCCCATCACCGTGAAGCGAACCTGCCTGAAAGCTTTCAAATCTTAGATTCTGACGATCAACAACGTATGATCAAACGCTTACTTAAAGCGATGAACATCGATGATAAAAAATGGCCAGCAAAACAATTTGGTTGGTATATCAGCGCGAAAAAAGATGAAGGTCTGCGCCCTAAAGACATTCAAGCCTACGATATTAATGAGCAAATGATGCTGAAAGTCTATGCTGCATATCAAGAGGCTTGTGATCGTGCAGGTTTAGTCGACTTTGCAGAAATACTGCTGCGCTGCTACGAAGTACTTAAAAACCACCCAACACTTTTGCGTCATTATCAACAGCGTTTTGCACACATGCTGGTAGACGAGTTCCAGGATACCAACACTATTCAATATGCTTGGTTAAAATTACTCGCAGGTAACACCAACAGTATTATGATCGTAGGTGATGATGACCAAAGTATCTATGGCTGGCGTGGCGCAAAAATTGAGAATATCAAACGCTTTTTAACTGACTTCGAAGCCGAAACCATTCGCCTTGAACAAAATTACCGTTCAACGGCAACAATCTTAAAAGCATCAAATGCGCTGATCAAAAACAATGCTGAACGCATGGGTAAAAGCCTTTGGACAGACGGCAATGATGGTGAGCCTATTTCTGTTTACGCTGCGTTTAATGAATTAGACGAAGCACGCTTTGTCAGCAGCAAACTACGTAGCTGGCTAAATGCAGGTAATGCATTACAAGACGCCGCCATTTTATACCGTAACAACGCGCAATCTCGTGTACTCGAAGAAGCAATGCTACAAGAAGGTTTAAAATACCGCATTTACGGCGGTATGCGCTTCTTCGAACGTCAAGAGATCAAAGATGCGCTCTCATATTTACGCTTGGTGGGTAACCGTCAAGATGATGCTGCTTTCGAGCGCGTTATTAACACTCCAGCCCGCGGCATTGGTGATAAAACGCTAAGTCATATCCGTGATTGCGCGCGCAATGAGTCATTGCCACTTTGGTATGCCGCAAAAGCAATTGTAGAGCAACAACACCTATCTGGCCGTGCAGCAAGTGCCGTCACTAAATTCTTAGAACTTGTTGAGCATATCGAAGATAAAATCAGCGATCTCACCTTAGAAGAGCAAGCGAAATATGCCATTCAAACCTCAGGGTTAATGGCAATGTATCAAGCTGAAAAAGGTGAAAAAGGCCGTGCCCGCGTAGAAAACTTAGAAGAGCTTATTAGTGCTTGTGGTCAATACGAACTTCCTGAAGATGAAGAGTTCAGCTCACCACTACAGGGGTTTTTGGCTTATACCTCACTAGAGTCTGGCGAAGGTCAAGCTGATGAGCACGAAGACGCGGTGCAAATGATGACACTACACTCAGCAAAAGGCCTAGAATTCCCATTGGTATTTATGGTTGGTGTTGAAGAGGGCATGTTCCCATCACAACAAAGTAATGAAGAGTCTGGCCGTTTAGAAGAAGAACGCCGCCTCTGCTATGTTGGTATGACTCGCGCGATGGAAAAACTATATATTAGCCATGCAGAAAGCCGCCGCTTATACGGACAAGAAAAATACCATAGCCCATCACGCTTTTTACGTGAAATGCCTGAAGACTGTATCGAAGAAATCCGAATTAAAACACAGGTTTCAAGACCGCCTGCGGCAGGTCGTTTTAGTCCATCAGTAACACATGCCGCATTTGAAGATAGCGGCTTTAACTTAGGGCAACGCGTACTACACGCCAAGTTCGGCGCAGGAACCGTACTCAATTACGAAGGTAGCGGCGCACAGTCACGTATTCAAGTGAACTTTGATGACCTAGGCAGCAAATGGCTTGTAACACAGTATGCAAGACTTCAAGCCTTATAATGAATATTTAACAGCACTGTGTAATGAGCTGGTGATTGCAAAGCATCGCCAGCTTGTCATTGTGCAAGGCAGCGAAACTTGGTGCTATCAGTTTGCAAACCAATTAGCGCTTAAAAATACCTATGTTTTCAGTAGCAACTCATTATTAGCAAATAGTGAGTTTCCAAAACATGCTCACCAAATTCTTGGCCAAGAGT
The DNA here is from genome assembly GCF_023161845.1 of Pseudoalteromonas sp. 2CM39R. NCBI lineage: Bacteria > Pseudomonadati > Pseudomonadota > Gammaproteobacteria > Alteromonadales > Pseudoalteromonadaceae > Pseudoalteromonas > Pseudoalteromonas sp. 2CM39R. Next base: position 4,007 of record NZ_JALNTM010000050.1, on the reverse strand, counting down.
TTCAACACGCAATTTTTGATGGTTTTAGCGGCTTATATGCCGATAAACTCGCAGCGCTTGCAGGTACCGTAAAAGCAGGTGGTGTACTGATACTGTTGCTGCCCGATGACCGCAAGTGGCAAGACCCTGCACTCACTAGTATTACCTCTTATGGCCAAGTGATTAAACACAGCTTTTTTAATCAGCGTTTATTCGCCAAGCTAGAGTTGCAACCACATTATTTTACTGAGCACTCGCTCCCTGCTTACCAATCAGTATCGCCAGCAACTGCTGAGATAAATTATCAGCAACAACAAGCATGTGTTGAGCAAATTATTAAAACCGCAACAGGGCGCGCTAATCGTCCTTTTGTGATCAGTGCAGACCGAGGTCGCGGCAAGTCTGCTGCTTTAGGGCTTGCAGCAGCAAATCTTCAAGGTAAAAAAATCCTTATTTGCGCCACGCAAGTCAAAGCCGTACAAACAAGCTTTAAGCATTTAGCCGCTGAGCTTGGTGTTAGCAAAGAGCAAAACTTTAAGCAACTAGCTAATCTTAGCTATATTGCGCCAGATACACTGCTAAACGAAAAACCTGACTGCGATCTGTTATTTGTCGACGAAGCAGCGGCGATTCCGGTTCCTATGCTATTGCAGATCCTAAAAAGTTATCCACGAATCGTATTTGCTAGCACTATGGTTGGTTATGAAGGAAATGGGCGTGGTTACACGTTACGTTTTTTAAATTACTTACGTAGCCAATATAAATCGCTTAAGACCGTTACTCTGGATGAGCCAATTCGTTTTGCTAAACATGACTCTCTCGAAAATAGCCTACGCGAACTATTACTTCTCGATGCAAAGTACCTAGATACGCAGAGTGGTAAGTCTTACCAATTTGAAAACATAAGCAAAGAGCAACTTGTTGATGATGAGCAGCTACTTAGCCAAGTTATGGCGCTACTGGCGTTGGCTCATTACCAAACCACGGTAAACGACTTACGCCAATTGCTTGATGCCCCAGAGTTACAGCTATCGATCTGCAAGCAAGAAAATGCCTTAAAAGCCGTTTGCTTAATCGCTATTGAGGGTGGCTTAGCACCAGAAATCGCAGAGCAAGTAATAAAAGGAAAGCGCAGGCCTCATGGTCATTTAATGGCGCAATCTCTGACTCAATTGAGCCGAAATACAGAAGACTTATGTAAACGCTCAGCGAGAGTAGTGAGAATAGCTGTTGCACCTGAGTGTCATCAACAAGGTATTGGCTCAGCCCTGTTAAACTACTGCGAAAGCCAATTAAATAATTGCAGTTATTTTGGTGCCAGCTTTGGCGCAAATGCAGCGTTAGTTAACTTTTGGCAAAGTAATGGCTTTAGTATTGTTAAGCTTGGATTTAGTCATGACAAAGCAACGGCTGAACATGCTGCTTTAGTGATTAAAGCGTTAGATAAGCAATCGACTGATAGCGCAACACTCTTAATAGAGGAATTTAAACAAGACCTGTCTTTGCAACTCCTTGGTCACTTTAGCTCACTTCCTTGGCAGCTTATTGCAGAGCTATTCAAAGGCTTACCAAAAAATGACTTATCTTCTGCCTTAAATACAAGAGCTGAGCGACTGTTAAACAGTGATATTAACCTCTTCCAAGTACAGCCTTTGCTATGGCAAATGATTTGGAGCACACCAATTAGTCTAAATTTATTAGATGAACATACAAAATTCATCCTTATTCGACTAGTATTACAGCAAACCTCTGTAAATAGCTTGATCGAAGAAGCCGGTTTTACAGGTAAAAAAGACTTAGACTCACAGTTCAAAACCGCAGTGCAAGGTTGGTATGCTCACTATAAATCACTTCAAAATAACAGCCATTAAGTGTTTATGTTTTTATGCCTTGCTACTATCTCAGTTAGCTTTAGCTGAACACGAACAACCAACCATTAAACTCGGGATGTCGACGGCACTGACTGGACCTGCTAAGCAAATAGGTGAGCAGCTAGCGCTTGGCAGTAATATTTACTTTAACAAAATCAACAAAGAAGACGGTATTAATGGCCAAAGTATCGATCTGATCTTAGCTGATGATGGCTATGAGCCAAAAAATACCGTAGTGAATACCCGCGAGTTTCTATTTGACCAAAAGATCCATGCGATTTTTGGCTCTATGGGCACGCCAACAGCTCATGCAATTAAGCCCCTACTAGATAGACACCGCATTCCATTTCTCATGCCATTTACAGGCGCTGACTTTTTACATAACAGCTCAATGCCGAATGTATTTAATCTTCGTGCGAGCTACCAAGATGAAGCCATAGAGCAAATTAACTACCTAGTTAAAGAGCGTAAGCATGAAAAAATTGGCTTAATGATCCAAGCCGATGAGTTTGGTTATATGGTAGAGAGCAATCTCGTTAACGCCCTAAAAATACATGGTATTAAACCTGTAGAAGTCACGCGATTTAAGCGTAATAGTGATGATATTTCAAAAGCTTTAGCGCTTCTAAAAGAAAGTAATGCAACCGCAATTTGTTTAGTCGGCACCTACGAGCCTCTCGCTGAATTTATTAATGCTGCAAACAAACAAAGCTTCAACCCAGACTATACTTCGGTGTCTTTCGTATCGAGTCATGATTTATATCAGCGAATTAAGCAGCCCGCCAACATAATGGTCACTGAAGTGGTACCTGACCCAAATAATTGTAAAAACCCTTGGTGTAAGCAATTTATTGAAGATATAGAGCCTTATCACACTAGTGCAAATAGAATTATTTTTGAAGGTTATTTGAATGCTGTTGCACTCGTTAGCGCTGCCCAAAAATGCCCAACACCACTAAACAATCAATGCCTACTGACCGAGCTAAATCGACTCTTTACTGATACATCAGATTTCGCTGATCTATTTAACACTCACACTTCTGGAAATAACAAAAAAATCTACCGCTCATATTTTAAAAGTAATTAGGTTAAACTACGACTAAATTACAATAATGTTCTATGCTATAGAGACTTAACAAGGCTTTGAGGGAAATATGGATCTGATTAATTTTCGAGTTGGCCAAAAGACCATTTCACTAAAAATTCTCGATATTCTTCTAACCGAGCGTTACGAAGGAAACTTAACGTCGTTGCCAAATGAAAATAAAAGCTTCATTGGAGTTAAAGATTATATGGAAACTCCAACGCCTATCTTTGATTTAGGAATTGTATTAAACAATCACTCAACCAAAGAAACCAATGCCGAATTATCCGACCTTTTAGTCGAAAGAGAGAAAGACCATTTAGATTGGTTAGATGCCTTAGAAAATAGCTTAGTAACAGGTGCGCCTTTTACAAAAGCCACAGATCCAGACAAATGTGCCTTTGGTCGTTGGTATAACAACTTCGAAACTGATAACGAAGACTTACAAAGCATCTTAGCCAAGTTTGATAAGCCACACCGAGAATTACATGCCATGGCAGGTGAGTTATTAGAATTGCAAAAAAGCCAGCCTAACGACAAGGTAATTAGCTTGTTTGCAGAGAAAAAACGCCAAACATTCAACCAACTTATTAGGCTGTTTGAATCGGCACGTGAGCAGATCATTCTTGATTACAAGCCAATCATCATCTTCACTACTAAAGACGGCGTAACACCTCATATAGGCCTTCTAGTCGACAAAGTAGAAGACAACATCAACGTAAAAAAAGAAGACATCAAACCGTTAGACCAACTTACCTCGGTTGGTTTTGATGTTGATCCGCAAACTAAAAACATGATGCGCGGACTAATTAAAATGAAGCATAAACACAGCTTATTATTAGACCCAAGTGCCATCTTCCGTCCAGAGCACCTCATGCGCCACGAAGCAGAAGAAACCGAAGAGTATGGGCTTTTTTAGTCGCTAGTTAGCGAGTTAGAAAGAGTAAAGTTAGTGAGGGGAAAGTTTTAAGGTCTGGCGTAGGTTGGGTAGAGCGCAGCGAAACCCAACAGTGTGGTAATTCGTCATGCACAATGAAGAGGTAAAGCTCATTAATAAAAGACGAATTAGCGCA
>NZ_JALNTM010000004.1:445586-507523 GCF_023161845.1 Pseudoalteromonas sp. 2CM39R | reverse complement strand
CGGGTCATTAGCTCAGTTGGTAGAGCAGTGGACTTTTAATCCATTGGTCGATGGTTCAAGTCCATCATGACCCACCACTTCTGGTACACTTTCTCCGTATAATATATTTCTTAGTATCTCCCTTATTTTTATTTATAAACTGCCTGACTAGATTGCTATTATTTACCGTTCGTTTCTCGTATAATTTGCGCTATTAATTGCACTGTAAATAAAGTGGTCGAGAACATGAGTTTAGCTCAAACTATTATGCCTGAAGGTTATATTTTCCCTCCTAAGCCGGCACCGTTAACACAAGACGAAAAAGGCGAATATAAAGCGCGTATAAAACAATTACTGCAAGAGAAAAACGCGGTACTTGTTGCTCATTATTACACTGATCCTGAAATTCAAGCACTTGCTGAAGAAACGGGCGGCTGTGTAGCCGATTCACTCGAAATGGCGCGTTTTGGCGCTCGCCATGAAGCCGATATGATCATCGTCGCGGGTGTACGTTTTATGGGTGAGACTGCTAAAATTTTAACCCCTAACAAAACCGTGGTTATGCCAACACTTGAAGCGACTTGTTCATTAGATATTGGTTGCCCAGTGGATGAGTTTTCAGCGTTTTGTGATCAACACCCAGACCGTAAAGTGGTAGTGTATGCTAACACTTCTACCGCGGTTAAAGCGCGTGCTGATTGGATAGTTACCTCATCGTGTGCACTTGAAATAGTAGAGCACTTAGATGAGCAAGGCGAAAAAATCATTTGGGGCCCAGATAAGCATTTAGGCAGTTATATTCAAAAGAATACTGGCGCCGATATGATCATGTGGAACGGCGCATGTATTGTACATGATGAGTTCAAAACCAAAGCGCTAAAAGACTTTAAAGTCTTGCATCCAGATGCAGGCGTATTGGTGCATCCAGAATCACCAGCTGAAATTGTTGAACTTGCTGATGCTGTTGGCTCTACTAGCCAGCTTATTAAAGCAGCGCAAACTATGCCTAATAAAAAGTTTATCGTGGCAACCGATCGCGGTATTTTTTATAAAATGCAGCAACTATGCCCAGATAAAGAGTTTTTTGAAGCGCCAACGGCTGGTAGCGGCGCTACATGTAAAACTTGCGCTCACTGCCCTTGGATGGCAATGAACGGCTTACAAGCGATTGAGGAGGCACTGATTGATGCCAGCGGTAAAGAAGTGTTTGTTGATATGGATTTGCGTGAAGGCGCACTTAAATCATTAAATCGCATGCTAGACTTTACAGCCAATATGGCAAAATAATAAATAGCAATATAATGCATTAGATAAAGGCGATACTCAGGTATCGCCTTTTTATTTGCTTATGAGTAGTTAGTTTGATTATTGAGCAGTTAAAAGCATGATGTTAAAAAGGCCTTGCACCAAGCAAGTGTATTTCATACTATAGCGCGCTGTTGCAAAGCAACATTGTGGAGAGATGGCTGAGTGGCTGAAGGCGCACGCCTGGAAAGTGTGTTTAGGTTAATCCCTAACGAGGGTTCGAATCCCTCTCTCTCCACCATTATTCTATATTAGGACGTCTCAGGACGTCCTTTTTTGTGCCTGTAATAAAGTTAAGCGTGTTGGCTTTTACTTGGCGTTTGTTTTTACGCTGATGTTTTAATGTATACATTCGTTGGTCGGCTAAAGTTAAGCAGGCTTTGTAGTCATTACATTCCTCACTACTTGCTAAGCCATAGCTCACGCCTGATAACGGCCAATGTTTTTGAACTTGTTGATGAATATAGTTTAATGACTCGTTTATGCTCAGGATGAGTTGGGCGAGCTGTTGTGCTGATTTGACGTTACACACACAAATAAACTCATCACCGCCGGTTCTGCATACCTCGCCTTTGTCGGCTAACGCATTTTGTATTAACCGCGTAACCTCAATGAGTAGCTTGTCACCGTGAGCATGACCTAGGTGATCGTTAACGCTTTTAATATTGTCGCAATCTATAAACACTATGAGATAAAAATTATCTAAGTTATCAAGTATTTCTTGTAATTGCAGCCGGTTTCCTACTTTGGTGAGTGGGTCTATGCGTGATAGCTCTAGCGCTTTTATAAAATTATTTTGCTTTATTTTTAGCCATTCAGATAAAGAAAGTAAAATACAGATACAATCAATGGCCAGAGCAATAAGCACCCATAATTCAGGTGAACTTATTTCTATTAAATTTAGGTGCGATAAAATAAAAATAACTAAGGACAAGCTATAAACAAGATTGCCAGTTAAAAAATATTTCGCTCTAAAGTCCTTCATCCCCAGCATTGTAAAGCCAAGCTTTAAGCTTAAATACACCCAAATTGCAGCGAGGAAGTGAGCTAAATAGAAGACCCAATGAAAGGGTAAAAAGAGGTTTAAAAAACCACAGGCAAGTGCCGTTATGGAAAAGTATTTTAAAAATCGGCTAATACCAGTACGGGTATGTTGGTCAAAGTTAAATAAGTAATAGGCAAATGAGCTGGCACAAGCAATAGCGAAAGCAAAAATATACATACCAAAGTAATGGGTATTAATTGCGTGGTAATTAAAAAGTAACGCAACTATCCCCGCCGCGAATGCCCAGCCAATGCCGTGTAACCCTATATAACCTGCACAAAATAACGCCACGCGATGTTGTGTTTTAAAAAACATTATTAAGGCCATGCAGGCCAAGGTTAGCATTATCGTAATAGACACTAAGCTTAATGAATTGATATAAAACTGAAGTTTAACAAAAGCAGATTGAGGTATAACGTTAATGCTAACAGGTTTAGCAAAGTGCTTAGCATTAATATAAAGCCATAAAACACCGTGTGAATTAGCTTCTAGCTGTAATTCAAAAGCTTGACTGTGCATTACAATGGCTGATTGAGTGACGCTATTTTGTGAAAAATCAGCGATTTTTCTGATCCCACTAGTATCTTGATAAAAAGCAACGCCACTATCTAAATAATTAATTTGGGGGATTATATACCAGCGTCCTGCACTCGTTGTGGTTAAACTAATTTTTGCTATTGCACTGCCATGGGCACTATACAGCGAAGTGACGGGAGTACTTACATTGTGATAGGCATTAACGAGTTGCTCACCTTGGGTTGGTTTAGCTAAATCTACTTGATGCCACATAGCAGACTTTAGTTGTAAGCTGTCATTTTGATTTAATGCTACAGCAAAAGCATTAAAACTAATGGTTTGAAATAGTAAACAACATATAAAATTGAAAGTGTACCGCATGTAATACCTAAGTTAGTGACCGGTAAAAATTGTACTGCATTTTTAACAGAATAATTATAGTTATGACCGCTTTAGCGTATTTTTGCTTTTTAGTTACTAACTTTAATCACTAAACGGTGAGCTGTTATTATAAAAATATAGTTAATGATTAATTAAAGGGTTAATAATTTATTTAGTTTGGCTATTGTATGACTGCTTTTAGTGATGGTTTATATTTGAAGGATTGCTAACAACAAGAAGGTAATTAAAAAGCCATTTGTCAAAATGGCTTTATGGGCAGTTTAATATTTTTTTGGTTTAGCATTGAGCTGCGCTTGAAATTCATCAGGAAATAAAATTGTGCCGTCGTCTTCTTCGGTAGGGAACACGGCAACTAGTAAGTCGTCTTCTTCAAGGCCTGGCGTCCAGCGGCTAAACCAATCTGCTGTTAGAATTGCTTTAGGTGTACATCCTTCCCATTCACCGGTTGCCCATGCTTGTGCAAAATCACGGGTTGGCCATACGGGTACGCAATCGTCGTCTTCGTTAGTGAGCATTACGCAGCCGTCGTCATCGTTTAAAATCCACACTTGCTTAAACTGTTGCACAGTTTCGTACATGTATGCGAGTCGTTTTTTTGCGCCAAGGCCTAAAATTACGTCGTCTTGCTTTGATAAATTGTCAGTGGTCATTTTTGGCTCTCTCTCACTGTGGGGGGGAATACAAAAGGCAGCGACATACTGCGCTTTAAAATTAAGTTTAGCTAATGGCTGCAAGCAGCTCGTCGGCTAGCTGGTTTAGTGCGTCAGGGTCTTGATTTGTTAATGCATAAGTGCGCAATCCATAAATACCCATAACACAAAATCGTGCTAGCTCTATGGCACTTCGCCCATTGGTAATTTCTTTGTTATCTATCGCTTTTTGTAATTGCTGCGCAAAGGCATGCTCGTACGCCGTTAAATTAGTACGTAATACGTGGCAAATTTGTGGATCGTTACCCTCTACCTCGCTAATGCTTTTTGTAAGCAAGCACACTTTAGTTGCTTCGCCGTCGATACATTCTTGCACAATGATATTAAGGTATTGTTTCAGCGTATCTAAAATACAATTACTGTGCTCAAACAGCGCCGTAAATTGTGTATTGCGATCGGTTTGGTATTGCTCCGTAGCGGCTAAAAAAATGCCTTTTTTATTACCAAATGCCCCATACAAAGAACCCGGATGTAAATGGGTGGCTTGAGTCAGTTTTTGCATACTGGTTTTTGCATAGCCATGAAGCATAAACATGGCCATAGCTTGGCGCAGTACAAACTCTTTATCAAATTCTGCAGTTCTCATAATGACTCTTTTAGTGGAGAGAGTAGTAATGAATAAATTTATTTTTCTTAGGCCTAGGTGGAGTTTACGCAATCTTAAACAAAGTTTCAAAATTATACTTGAATATTCATTCAAGTGACCTTATCTTGAATGTACATTCAACAAAGGATAAATATTATGTCGATTGACTTACTTTCACCTTTTAAATTAAATAACAGCATAGAACTGCAAAACCGCGTACTTATGGCACCATTGACCCGTTGTATGGCAGATGACAATTTAGTGCCAACACAAGCCATGGTTGATTACTACGCTCGCCGTGCTGATGTAGGCTTAATTATTAGTGAAGCCATTATTATCCGTGCTGATGCTCAAGGTTATCCAAACACCCCTGGGCTTTTCACTAGCGAACAAATTCAAGGTTGGAAAAAAGTCACTGATGCAGTACATGCCAATGGCGGAAAAATGTTTGCACAACTATGGCATGTTGGCCGTGTAGCACACCCTCACTTTTTTGGTGGTGATGTTTTGGCGCCATCGGCAATAGGGGTTGAAGGTTCAGTACCGCGTATGCGCGAGCTCACTTATGTTACGCCAAAGCCTGTAACTACAGACGACATTAAAGGCTTAGTGGCTGACTACGCTAAAGCCGCAGAAAATGCGATGGAAGCGGGTTTTGACGGCGTAGAAATTCACGGTGCTAATGGTTATTTAATTGACCAATTTTTACATTATGCGGCAAATGAACGTGATGACGAGTACGGGCAAACACCAGAAAACATGTCTCGTTTTGCACTGGAAGTAACCGATGCAGTTATTGATGTTGTAGGCAATGAGCGTACCGCTATGCGTTTAACGCCAGGTGCTTATTTTAATATGAGCGAAGACAATCGCGATAAAGCAGTATTTGACTACTTATTACCAGAGCTTGAAAACCGCAAGTTAGCTTATTTACACGGCGGTATTTTTGACGACAGCATGCGTTTTGATTCACTAGAAGGTAAATCAACCTCTGAATTTTTACGAGCTGGTTATGCAAGTACCTTAGTGGGTGTAGGTAGTTATAGTTTTGAAACTGCGAAAGAAGCGATTAACGACAATAAATTTGATTTAATTGCTATTGGTCGCCCGCTTATAGCTAACCCAGATTACATTAGCAAAATTAAAAACGGCGAAGAAGTCACAGCTTACAGTGATGACATGCTAGCTGAATTGAAATAGCAGCTAATTTTTTAAAAAATAATATAGCACTCATGGGCAACCGTGAGTGTCTTTTTTTATACATTTATTTGCCATAATTTACTCATAATTGTTTAATCTTGCTGTCAATAAAGTTCCCCCTCGTTGTCATATTTAAAAAATAGACTGTGCCCGCTTTCATAATTACCTTTTATAATTAGAATCAAACGGGACAACAATGTACGCTTTAAAAAATAAATCGATTTTGAGCATGGCTGTGGCCATGGCGGTATCAACTTCAGCTTATGCTAACGATAACGTGATAGAAGAAGTAACCGTTACTGCAAAACCAACCAGTTATGCAAACAACGTTATTGAACCTGCCATGCTTGAGCAACAAAGCTCGGTATCGAGTGTGTTATCAGTAATAGATAACTTACCTGGCATTAGCATAAACGAAGGCGACGCATTTGGCGGCGACGATTGGTCAACAACTATTACCATGCGTGGTTTTAGTATCGACTCAAACCAGCAGCAATTAGGTATGACGGTAGACGGTATTCCTAATGGCGGTTCAAATTATGGCGGTGGTGCTAAAGCGAATCGTTACCTAGATAGCGAAAATCTTGTCACCGTGGAAGTAGGTCAGGGCACTTCAGATATTAAATCAGCCTCGTTAGAGGCGCTAGGTGGTACTTTTAACTTTGTAAGTAAAGCGCCTAGCTTTGAAAAAAGCACCACTTTTGCATATACCTCAGGCAGCCATGACGCAAGTCGCTATTACGTTAAACACGAAACTGGCACCATTTTTGATAATACTCAAGCGTATGTGAGTTATTCGCAAACCGATACTAGCCGCTGGATTGGCTCGGGCAGCAATGGCGGGAAAGATAACCAACATGCTGAAGCGAAATTTGTCACCACCCTTGATGAGTTAACTATAACAGGGCGTTTATCTTACGATGATGTAAGCGAGACGAATTATAATAGCGTGAGCTTGGCACAATTTGAACAAACTCCAGATTGGGATCAACTAACATGGAACTGGACAGGCGTTCCTCACTTTGACCAAATGTTTGCAGAAGGTTGGGGCACGCTGCGTGAAAACACTCTAGGGTATTTAAAGTTTGAATACGCGATTTCACCCATCTCATTGTTAACCGTTAGCCCGTATTACCATAAAAACTCAGGCCGAGGTGATTGGATCCCTCCTTATTTAACGTCTCCTGTAGATGAAAATGGTAACCCAACCACAGAAGGTGGCACAAACGCAGGCTCTTATGGCTTTACAGATAGTAATGGCAACCCACTTGCTCCCAACGCAGGTTGCACAGCAAGCTTAAACTGGCCGTGGGAGTCGGGCCCTGAGCTCAATCCTGCATGTTACGATGCTGATGCCACGCCTGTTATGTCTTATCGTCATACACATTATAATAAAGATCGTTTAGGGATAACTGCTAATTATCAAGCGACCTTTGGCATGCACGATATTGAAGCGGGTTTTTGGTATGAGCAAAGTGACCGTGATGAGTCGCGTGATTGGCATAAAGTTATAGATGCGCGCATTTATCATCACTTTGATAACACCCCATACTGGACGCAATACAAAAACACCTTTGAAACCGATACCCTTAAATGGTACGCCCAAGACTCAATGGCATTTGGCGACTTAACCCTTAATCTAGGGGTTAAAAAGTACTTAGTAGACATAGAAAAGTATGACCATTATCAAAATGCGACAACAGCTAAAGTAAACAGTGATTCAGACCTTCTATTTAGTGGCGGTATTTTATATCAGCTAAATAGTAATACTGAGTTATTTACCAGCTACAGCGAAAACTTTGCTGCCATTAAAGATGGTGTGCTTGAACGCGACAGCTCTGATTTATCAGCTATTGAGCCAGAAACCGCAGAAAATATTGATCTAGGTGTACGCTATCAAAATAATGCACTTAAGCTAACGGCAACGGCCTATTCAATTGAATTTGATAACCGTATTACCTTTATCGCACCAGGCAGCGACACGGGGGGTATTGATTACACCATAGGTACTAACGGCTCGTACCTAAATGTGGGCGGTATTGAATCGACAGGTTTAGAGCTGTCAGCAAGTTATATGCTTAATAATGAGTGGAATGTATATAGCTCATACACCAATAATAGCTCTGAATACAAAGGCGATGCGCCAGGCTTTGAAGCAGGAGGCAAAGTAATTGATTCAGTAGATGATTTATTTGTGCTTTCAACCGATTATTACAGCGGTGATTTCCGCTTTGGTTTATCGGCTAAATACACTGGCGAGCGTGGCGATGTAGATAGCTACACCGTGGTTGATTTAAATGCAGGCTACGCAGCTGAAGTTAATGCTGGCCCCTTCAAAGCAATTGATATTGCTTTTGTGGTTTACAACATTACTGATGAAAGCTACCTAGCGGGCGGCACAGGCAATGGAAGCACTTACTTTATTGGCGCCCCACGCACAGCAGCCGTGACGTTAACGGCCACGTTTTAAAACGTAATTAAGCCCATCATTGATGGGCTTTTTATTAAACGAGGTGTGTATGCAAACAATAGTAACAATACTAATAATCGGTTTGGTTTTACTTAACAGTCAGGCGGTTTTGGCAGCACCGCAAAATGTGGTGTTGGTAACTTTAGATGGGGTACGCTGGCAAGAAGTATTTAATGGTGCCGATAGCAAGCTGATTAATAATAAAGAATTTGTTAAGCAACCAGCACATTTAAAGAGCCAGTTCTGGCATGAAAACCCGCAACAGCGTCAACAATTGCTAATGCCATTTTTAACTCAAACTATCGCAAAGCAAGGCGTTATTATTGGCGATAGAGCTAAAGGCTCAACTATGTCGGTGAGTAATCCGTGGTATTTTTCATACCCTGGGTATAACGAAATTCTCACTGGCGAAGTGGATGAAAGTATCAACAGTAACGACAAGGTATTCAACCCAAATAAAACCATTTTAGAGCGTTTAAACGCCCAGCCTGAATTTAAAAAAAGCACCGCGTTATTTGGTAGTTGGGATGTGTTTCCTTACATTGTAAATACTAAGCGCAGTAAGGTGCAGGTGAATGCGGGGTTTATGCCCGTTGCTGATGATTTATTTGCTGACGCAGCGCTACTTAATGCGCTACAAACAGAAATACCCAGCCCATGGCACAATGTGCGGCTTGATAGTTTTACCTATCGATTTGCCAAGGCGTATATGCTGGCGAAAAAACCAAGACTATTGGTGATTAGTTTGGGAGAGACTGACGATTTTGCTCACGATGGCCATTACGATGCTTACTTAAAGTCGGCCAAACAAAGCGATGCATTTTTAAAAGATTTATGGCAAACCATTCAAAGTACCCCAGGTTATAAAAATAATACGACGTTAATTGTTACTACTGATCATGGCCGTGGAAGTCATGCCAGTGATTGGCAGCATCACAGCTCTCGTCGAGCATTGCTAGAGCTTAACCTAGGTGCAGATGTGTTTCCTAACGGCGTAGTAGGCTCTGAGCATATTTGGCTGGCAGCTATTGGCCCTGCAATTAAAAATAACGGCTTAATTAAAACTAAAAACGAGCTTAAACAAGCGCAAGTTGCCGCCACCGTTTTAAAAGCACTTGGGCAAAATCCACACATAATTAACCCTAATATGGCACCGGCTATTAACGAGATTTTAAAATGAAACAGTTACTAAAAACCCTTAAGCATTTTGCACTGTCACTGACTATTGTGATTAGTAGTGGAGCAATGGCTGCGCCGTCTAAAATATTATTTGGCTCGTGTGGGCATCAAGATAAAGACATTCCTATATTTAACGCCATTAACAAAGAGCAGAGTGATTTATTTATATTTTTAGGGGATAACATCTACGGCGATACTAACGACATGACTGTGCTTAAAAATAAATACCAACGCCTTGGAGCAAAGCCAGGCTTTAAAGCACTACGCGCACAAACACCAATAATAGCTATGTGGGATGATCACGATTATGGTCAAAATGACGCGGGGAAAGAGTATCCGCATAAAGAAGCATCGCGGCAAATCATGCTCGATTTTTGGCAAGAACCGGCAAACTCAAAACGCCGTACCCGTGCTGACGGCATTTATACCTCGTACATGTATGGCGAAGGCGAGCAAACCGTGCAGGTGATCATGCCAGATTTACGCTTTAATCGTGACACACTTAATTCTGTTAGCGAGATTGAGTATTACACCAAGCGTAAAGCAAATAACCAAGGCCCGTACAGTCCAACTGAAGTTAAAGGCGCATCAATGCTAGGGGAAGCACAGTGGCAATGGCTTGAAGCCGAGCTTAAAAAGCCAGCGGCAATAAAGCTAATAGCGTCAAGCTTGCAGTTACTGCCAGATTTTACCGGCTGGGAGTCGTGGGCAAATTTTCCTGAGGATCGAAACCGTTTATTTGCGCTAATTAAAAAACACCAAGTAAATGGTGTGATTATTATTAGTGGCGATACTCACTGGGGCGAGATTTCAAGGTATCAACATAACCTTGATTACCCGCTTATTGAAATGACCAGCTCAGGTCTGACAGAAAAGTGGAAAGACGTTAGCCCTAACCAGCATCGTGTGGGTAATTACACACATAATGTTAACTATGGTGATTTAGGCATAGACTGGCAACAAGTCGACCCTGCTATTTCATTAAAACTTAAAGGCATTGATGGCCAAGTTATTATGCAAAGTGATTTTAGTCTTTCAAGTATTAGTCCTTATAAATAGCATCACCATTTAAATAATAAACGCACTGCGGTTAAAGCTGTGCGTTTAAAAGTTCATCTATCGGCGGGCTAACTTGCTGATTTATTAACGTCAATGTCCCCTTAGCGCTACCGCTTAAATTGAAAATATCTTACACTGGCTTTATCTCAAGTAAGGCTGGTATCGTATGCTCAATATTATTCAATCAAACCGAATGGAAGCCCTGCAAGCGCAGTTTCATCAGCTATTAAAAGTAAACCCATTGCAAAGCCCATTTGATAAAGAAGTGGTGTTAGTGCAATCGCCGGGTATGTCGCAATGGCTTAAAATCGGTTTAAGTGAAAATTTAGGTGTAGCTGCACAGGTAGACTTTCCGCTACCGTCGAGTTTTATTTGGCAGTTGTATCAGCAATTACTGCCAAACGTGCCTAAAGAGTCGGCCTTTAACAAACCTAACCTTGCTTGGAAATTATTTGCCATTTTACCCCAGTGCATAAATGAGCCGCTGTACTTACCGCTTAAAACCTATTTAGAGGGCGATATTGACGGCCAAAAAACCTTTGCTCTATGTGAAAAAATAGCCGATGTGTACGACCAATATTTGATGTATCGCCCCCATTGGATAGCCAAATGGGATAGTGGCACCGATGAGCTTGATGATGTTGATATAACGATTGCGCCTTGGCAACCCGATTTATGGCGTCGTATCGTCAAATTAAGCAAACAGCTAGGGCAAAGCCAATTTCACCGTGCCAATATGCAAGGGCAGTTACTCATTGCACTTGAGAGCATGGATAGCGCCTTATTACCAAAACGTATTAGCTTATTTGGCATATCGGCGATTGCTAGCTCGCAGCTTGAGGTGTTTGAAGCCTTGAGTAAAAAAACTGAAGTATTTTTATTCTTTTTTAACCCTAGCGAGCATTACTGGGGCGATATCATTGATGAAAAAACAGCCGCTAAAATCACCGCTAAATACGCAAAAATGCCGCTGCTGGAAGCGCAGCAAAAAAAGCACACCAACCCCGATGAGGAATACTATTTTATTGGTAATCCGCTGTTATCGTCGTGGGGCAAACTCGGCCGTGACTATTTTGAGCAACTAGTGCAGCTTGATGCCCGCTGGATTGATGGCTTTATAGATGCATTTGACGACAGCTTACTTGGCCAAGTGCAAAGTGAAATTTACCAACTTGCCTTTAAAGGTGAGTCGCTCACCGATAATAAAGAATGGTTTATTAACGACGAGGGCAAGCTGCCCATAACTGCAAACGATGCAAGCATTACACTTAGCGATTGCCATACACCGCTTCGAGAAGTAGAGCGTTTGCACGATTACTTACTTAATTTATTTAATCAAAATCCAGCGCTTACCCCGAAAGACATCATCGTGATGATGCCCGATGTTGGTACCTACAGCCCTTACATTGAAGCGGTTTTTGGCGGTGCACAAGGCAGTCGATTTATACCTTATGCGCTAGCTGATTTAGCCATAGAGCAAGAAAAACCTGTACTGAGTTCGTTTGCCAGTTTGGCTAACTTACCGTTTTCGCGCTTCGGCGTGTCGGATATTCTCGATTTATTACAGGTTACCCAAATTGCTGAAAAATTTGGCTTAGAAGCACATGAATATGAGCAAATTCAGTATTGGTTGGAGCGCGTTGGCGTTAAATGGGGTGTAAACGCGGAACATAAAAGTAGCTTTGATTTACCCGCAATTGAGCTTAACACTTGGCAACATGGCTTAAACCGGTTACTACTGGGTATTGCCATGCGCGATGAACAATGCCCATTTAATGGTATTTATAGTGCCGATGAGGTTGAGGGCATGGCACTCGATACACTTAATAAGCTGGTACATTTTATTGATGTGCTGCAAGACTTTAAAGCTAAGCTCACCCCCGATGACACACTCACCAATAAAGCCCAAATTTTAAATGAGCTGCTCAATACTATTTATGAAAGCGAAAGCGACGACAGTTGGGATTTATTAGTGCTGCAAAAAGTACTCGAAGATATTGGTAAGCACCACGATAACGGTGATTACAGTGAGGCCGTGTCGCAGCGCATTGTTAGCTATTTAATTAAACAAGGCATACAAGAAAAAGGTGTCGGCCAACGTTTTTTAGTGGGGCAAGTGAATTTTTGTACGTTAATGCCAATGCGCGCCGTGCCGTTTAAGGTAGTGTGTATGTTAGGCTTGAACGATGCCGATTACCCACGTACCGTGCAGCCTATCGGGTTTGACTTAGTACCTTACTCTAAAAAGCAAAAAGGTGATCGTTCACGAAAACTCGATGACCGTTACCTCTTTTTAGAAGCACTTCTCAGTGCCCGAGATAATTTATATATGAGCTACATTGGCCGATCATGTTTTGACAACCAGCCGCGCATGCCATCAACGCTTGTCAGTGAATTGTTAGAATACATAGGTCGCAGCTTCAAACTTAGCGAACCCAGTGATAAATCCTTGCCAGATTGTCTTATTAGCCAACAACATTTACAACCTTTTAATAGTCAGTATTATCTGCCAGCTAGCGCTGAACAGGCAGGGCTTAACAACCACAGCTATAACCCAATTTGGCTGCCTAGCGAGGCCATTGAGCCAAAAGCAATTACTACGCTTGATGTAACGCCTCCAGAGCTACTTGATCTTGATGTGTTTATTCGCAGTGTGTGCCATGCCCAAGAGAGCTTTTATCAGCAAAGCTTAGGGTTACGTTTGCCGCAATTTAACGACATAGCCAAAGATGAAGAACCGTTTAGCTTAGATGCGCTGCGCCGTTATTTTTACCTTGATGAAATACTTGAAGCTAATATTAACGATATCCCACTAAGTACCGAACAAATACTGCAGCGCGGTGAGTTGCCGCAAGCTCATGTTGGTAGCTTAATTTATGAAAGCATGCAACATCGCGTTGATGCGCTTGCAGGGCAAGTAAAACAACAAATAAAAGCGGGTAAAAGCGAACCGATAGAAGTATTACTATCACTTGAAAACACCACCATTGAAGGCTGGCTAAACCATGTGTATATGCAAAAACAAGTGTTTTATCGCAGTGCCAGTATTAAAGCTAAAGATTTAATTAAAGGCTTTATTTATCACCTTGCTGCACAAAGCATGCAACAAGAGGTTGAAACCTTATTGCTGGGTTTAGATAAGCAAATAAGCTTTGCCCCAATGAGTAAAGCCGATGCCGATTTACTGCTTGCAGATTGGTTTGCGCTTTATAAAGAATTACGCAACAAGCCCGTGGCGTTTTTTCCGGTAAGTGGTTATGAATACGTGAAAAGCGGTGATGATATGGCAAAAGCCAACAGTAAATTTAGTCCACAGTATATTGGCCGAGGCGAGGGGGAAAACCCTTATATTCGTTTAACGGTGCAATCACTTAATGACTGCCAAGACGAATTTATACATTGGAGCGATAAGCTACTCGCCCCATTATTTGAGCACGCCAAGGAGAGTGACTATGCAAGCGCTTAATCCACTCACTATGCCATTATCAGGGCAAAGCTTAATTGAAGCCAGTGCTGGCACAGGTAAAACCTACACGATCACGGGTTTGTATTTGCGTTATTTATTGGGTATGCAAATACCCGGTGAGCTAAATACGCCATTGAGTGTTGAGCAAATTTTGGTAGTAACCTTTACCGATGCCGCCACGCAAGAAATTAAAGACCGTGTTCGTAGCCGTATTATTGCTGCGCGTGATGCGTTACTGGGGCAAGTACCCAATGATGAGCTAATTGAGGATGTAATAGCGGGCGTTGATGACAAGCACCGTGCATTTGACTTACTCGATGCCGCAGCTAAATCAATGGACGAAGCAGCTATTTTTACCATTCATGGTTTTTGTCAGCGAATGCTAAAGCAGCATGCGTTTGAATCCGGTGTGGCATTTAACTTAGAGTTCATTTTAGATGAGCGCGATATTCTGCTTGAAACCATAAAAGACTTTTGGCGCGCGTTTGTATACCCACTTAGTAAAGAAAAAACAGATGCGATTTTAGCGGTATTTGCCGCGCCCGAATCACTATTTAGTCATGTAAGTAGTATTTTAAATAAGGCGAACGCAGAGATAACCCCGCAAGTTAGTTTAGATGCGGTATGGCAAGCGCGAGATGAATACTTGGCGCGTATTCCTGCCTTTAAAAAAGCGTGCCTAGAGCAAGAGTTTATTGGCGCTGTTAAAGCATCCGATTTAAGTGGTTCAAAAACACCTGGGCGAAAGGGCAGCCTTGCTGCACTTGAAGCATTTTGCTTAGGCAATGATGACTTTTTTGAATTTGGTACCAGTAAGTATTCGTTTGAGGTGTGGAGTAGCGAGAACTTAAGTAATGCCGCTAATTATAAAAAAAATGGCACATTACTGACGCATCCACTTATTAGCCAATTCGATGCCTTAGCCGCACTTAACAACACCATCAACCAAGGGTTAAAAATTGCGATAGTGCAATATGCGGCGAGCTGGGTAAAAGCGGCCATAGTTAAACGCAAACAAGAACAAAGCGTGATCACCCCTGACGATTTACTGACTAATTTACACAGTGCCCTAAAGAGTGAACAAGGTGATGTGCTCGCACAAAAAATAGCGCAGTTATTTCCGGTGGCAATGATAGATGAGTTTCAGGATACCGATCCGATTCAGTACGGTATTTTTAGTAAAATTTATGCTCAAAGCAATACCACTTTAGCTATGATAGGCGATCCTAAACAAGCAATTTATGGGTTTAGGGGCGCAGATATATTTACCTACATTGGCGCAAAAGAAGCGGTAGATGAGCCACAACAATTTACATTGGGCACTAACTTTCGCTCAAGCAGTGATATTGTAAATAGCGTAAACAGCTTATTCAGTAAATACGACAACAGCTTTATTTATAACGATGCCATTCCCTTTAATAAAGTGAAAGCCAAGGGCAAAAAAGCAGATGAGTCGTTTTTAATTGACGGTAAACCTGCCAACGCGTTTGAGTTTAATGTGTTTGTAGATGAAGCCGGCGATGAAAAAAATAAGCCGACCAGTAAAGGCGTAGGGCAAGCACATTTAGCCACCCATTTTGCTAATAAAATAGTTACTTTACTTGAGCAAGCAAGCCAAGGTATTGCTTGTATTGGCGCTAACCCTGTCAGTGCTGCTGATATTTGTATTTTGGTGCGCGACCGCGTTGAAGCACAAATAATGAAGCAAGCGCTGAGTAAAGCTAATATTGCCAGTGTGTATTTGTCGCGCGACAGTGTATTTAGCCAAGAGTTGAGTCATCACTTGCTCAATTTTTTAACGGCTTTGCATGGTCAGTACGATGAGGCGTTACTACGCGGTGTATTAGCTGGCCCGTTATTTTGTTTAAGCTATAACGATATTTTTGCTCTAGCCGATGATGAAAATAGCTGGCAAGAACACCTAAACTTTTTTGCTCAACTTAGCCATATTTGGCATAAGCAAGGGGCAATGGCAATGCTCGAACGCTTACTGAGTCACAATCAGCTCAGTGCCAAATGGCAAGGCTTGGGCTATAACGTAGAACGTTGGCTTACCGATTTTAGACATCTTGGCGAAATACTGCAGCAAAAACAAATAGAGCTTGAAGGGACACTTCGTTTATTACGTTGGTTTGCGCAAAAGGTGAGCCAGCAAGATGGCGAAACAGTGCAAGTTCGCTTAGAAAGTGATGCGAACTTAGTTAAAATTGTGACTATGCACGCTTCTAAAGGGCTTGAATACCCATTGGTATTTATGCCATTTGCCAGTGGTTATCGTGAAACTAAAGACGCGCTTTATCATCAAAATGGCAAGTTGATTTACGATTTAAGTAAAGACGAAGACGCCCTGCAAAAAGCCGAACAAGAACGTTTAGCAGAAGACTTACGTTTGCTTTATGTGGCACTGACCCGAGCAGTGCATTTTTGTTCGCTGGGCGTTTATAACATTTCTCAAGGGCAAAGTAGCCGTTTAGCAATTCAAAGTAGTGCGCTGGGGCATGTGTTGTTCTCAGGGTTAGAGATAAGCAGTAGCCAAGTGTGGCGCACCCATTTAAGTGAATTTTGTGAGGCTAATCATGCTATGCAATACCAGCAATTTACCTCAGGCGAATTACATGAGCAGGGCATACTTCGCTTAAAAAATAGTGACACTAAACAGCACGATTTACTTATTAATACAGTAACGGCGCAGATTGAACGTGACTGGCGAGCAACTAGCTTTAGTGCTTTGAGCTTTAAAAAGCATGCTGATCAACTTGCTCCAGGGCGCAGCGATGAAGATCATCAAAGAGATGAGTTTGCCGTGCAGCAAGATGAACTTCCTTCACCGTATAGCTTTCCAAAGGGCGCTAAACCAGGGAGTTGCTTGCACGAAATATTTGAGCAGCTTGATTTTACCAGTCCGGTAAATCATCCCACGAATATAGAGCAAAACTTAACGGCTGTGATTGAGCGTGCTTTTGAAAAGTACCATATCGATGAGCAATGGCAGCAAATTACCGAACAATGGGTACTCGATGCACTTAATTGCCCGTTAAACAGCGAGAATAATTTAAGTTTGAGCCAATTAGCGCCAAGTGACTGTTTAGTAGAAATGGAGTTTAATTTACCGCTTAGCAGCCTCAGTGCCCCTAAGCTTAATGAAGTGTTAATTAAACATTTTGGTTTTAACCAAAGTAAACTTGAGTTTGCCCATGTTAAAGGGTTACTAAAAGGCTTTATTGATTTAATTTTTTGCTATCAAGGCAAGTATTATATTTTAGATTATAAATCGAATTATTTGGGCAGCACCCCCGCCGATTATGTGCCTGAGCAGCTAGAGCAAGCAATGACCAGCCACCAATATCATTTACAGTATTTAATTTATACCGTAGCGCTGCATCGCTTGCTTAAACAGCGAATTCCCGATTATTCAATAGAGACGCATTTAGGCGGTGTTTATTATACTTTTTTACGCGGTATGCCAGCAGGTGAGGGAGTGTACTTTAAACAGCTAAGTGCAGATCAAGTCGTTATTTTAGATGGCTTGTTTAGCCAAGGAGCCATGCTATGAGTGATTTAAATCAACAACCGGGTTTGTTTGATTACTTAGATGATGCGCCTTTAGATGAACCTGTGCTCACAACAGCACAGCCAACGATGCAGGCCAGCGAAAGTATTAAAGTCGTGCCGTTGCTAGCGTATTTAACAAACGAACATAGAGTGCGAGTGGTTGATGTAAAACTGGCTGAATTACTCAGTGGCACAAACGCACAGCAAGGGTATGACGACCTCTTTTATATAATCTTAATGCTGTGTTTATCGCAACAAAGCCAGCATAGCTGTTTAACCCTAACAGAGGTTGATTGGACTAATCCGTTTAATTTACGTCAAAGCGACTTTACTAAACTAGAGGGCACACAGCCTGATACTCTCAGCCCATTTAGTAATGACTTTACGACTGAGGCAGCAATACGTTATTTACTCTCACATCATAGTGTTGGGGAGCAAAAGCCGCTGCAATTGTTTAATCACCGGTTATATTTTTCTCGTTTAGCAGGCTATGAACAAACCCTTGCCCAACGATTACTGACAATGAGCGAACGACAACTTAACATTGATGATGCAGTACTTGCTCAGTTATTAACCCGCTACTTTCCTGATGATCCGAGTATTGACATTGATTGGCAAAAAGTAGCGTGTGCGATTGCCGCCACAAAAGGTTTTAGTGTGATCACGGGCGGGCCTGGCACCGGTAAAACCACCACGGTGACAAAGCTGTTAGCGATTTTACAATCGTTATATCAAGCGGCGCCATTGAGCATAAAATTAGTAGCACCCACAGGTAAAGCAGCGGCACGGCTAACAGAGTCAATTTTAGGGGCTAAAAATAAGCTTAGTGAAATACCAGATGATATTAATTCGTTGATCCCGCAAAGCGCGCAAACCATTCATCGTTTGTTGGGAGTTAAGCCATTTACCAATAAATTCCGGCACGATAAAAGCAATCCGTTGCATGTTGATGTATTGATTATTGATGAGGCCAGCATGGTCGACTTATCACTTATGGCTAAATTAATTGAGGCCTTGCCAGATCATGCACGATTGATTTTACTCGGCGATAAAGACCAACTTGCTTCGGTTGATACTGGCAGTGTAATGAGTGATTTATGCCAAGGGTTAGTGCTTGGACAAACACCGCGTTATTCAAAAGTACGCTGTGAGCAATTGAATACGCTGTGCTTTAATGGCGCTGTTAAACTCAAAGCGCAAAGTCAAAGTGAGTTTAAACTCGCTGACTGCATTGCCTTTTTACAACATAGCTATCGGTTTGATGCAAAAAGTGGCATAGGTCAATTGGCGCTGGCGGTTAATACCAACAACCGTGGGGTATTAAACTATGTTGAACAACAAAGCAGCGAAGGGCATTTTAGCGATATTATTTTAGACTATGATTTTGTTTCCACACCGATTGAAAAGTTAGTAAATAGTGCCGCAAGTCATTATGCTAATTACCTAACCCTGATAGCGCAAGATGCCAGTGTTGCGCAAGTGCATGCAGCTTTTGCCAGTTATCAGTTACTTGCTGCGGTACGTGAAGGCGATTATGGTGTTAATAGCTTAAACCAGCGTATTGAACGGGTATTACAGCAGCAAAGTTTAATTAGCGTTAATCCTAATCAGCGGCATTATATAGGGATGCCGATAATGGTTAGTCAAAACGACTATCAGCTAAAATTATTTAATGGTGATATAGGGATTTTAATGCCCGATGAAAGCGGTCAACTCAAGGCACTGTTCATTGATGAGCAAGGGAATGAAAGGGCATTTTCACCCGCACGGCTTCCGGCGCACGATAAAGTGTATGTAATGACCATTCATAAATCCCAAGGCTCAGAGTTTAGTTATACCGCAATGGTATTACCACCGCTCAAGCAGGCGAGTATCGGTATTAATAGGCAATTAGTGTACACGGGAATTACCCGCGCAAAACAGACCTTTGAGCTTGTGGCAGATAAAAAAGTGCTGCAACTGGCCATGGGTAAAAGTGTATCACGGGCGTCAGGCTTGTATGAGCGATTAGTGTAAAGCCATACTTATACTAATCTCTTATTTTTGGAGTTCGTTTTCTAAATAGGTTGGGTTGCCAGCCAAAATGCAGTGCGCCTAATCTTAGAAAAACGGTTACCAATAATGAGCCTATAATGCACCATAAATAAGGGACATCCAATAAAAATAGCGCGGCATAGGTTAAGCCTCCTGCAAAACACGCGGTGGAGTAAAGTTCTTCGCGCATCACCAGTGGTACTTCTCTACAGATCACATCACGTATTAAGCCGCCAAATATACCCGTCGTCATTCCCATTGTAAGCGCAACCACCATGGTCGTGCCTTCAATGAGCGCTTTTTCAATACCGACCACATTAAAAATAGCCATACCGATGGCATCAACCAGTAACATGTAATAGTTAGACACATCAGGTAAGTGGCGAATAAACATAACGGTGACAAAAATAGCGCCATAGGTGGCATATAAATAATCGGGGTTGGCTATCCAAAATACAGGTTGGTTAAGAAGAATATCTCTGAGCGTGCCTCCGCCTAACGCAGTGACTGAGCCAACAACGACAACACCAAATCCACCAATATCTTTGTCGTGGCCTAATAATGCACCTGAAATTGCAAAGAATGCCACGCCAATAAGGCTTAAAAAATTAAAATACTCTGCTGTCATTGAGGTGTCCTTACCAAGTTGAGAATTTATATTAGATATTAAAGGTAAGTGATTGGGGATTTATATTAGCTGAATAACACTGTCTATAATACAAGCACAAGGTTATTAGCCCAGTGCTTGTTATGCTGGTTCTTATTGTAAGTAGTCTACGACCAGTTGAGATAATGATTCTACGCCAAGTTGTAATGCGCTTTCGTCAACATAAAACTGAGGTGAATGATTACTTGGTGCCGTTTTAGCGTTTTGATCTTTTGGAGTAACACCTAAAAAGTAAAACAGCCCAGGGGTTTCTAATGCATAATAGCTAAAGTCTTCTGCACCGGTAATTAAATCTGTGGTAATAATGTTGTCAGCACCTGCAATACGGGCAAGTGTAGGGGTCATTTTTTGGGTCAGTGCAACATTATTTACTGTTACAGGGTAGCCGTGATCTATATGCACATCAGCTTTAGCCCCCGCGGATTCGGCAACCAGTTCAGCGGTTTTAGCTAAACGTTTTTTAATATCGGCACGCATCGTTTGATCAAAGGTTCTAATTGTACCAATAAGCTCTACATTATCGGGGATAATATTTGAGCGTATGCCGCCGTTAATCGCGCCAAATGAAATAACAGAAGGCGCTTTAGTTACATCTACCTGGCGAGAGGCAATTGTTTGAGTTGCCATTATAATTTGTGATGAAGCAACAATGGGATCTACGCCATTCCAAGGGCGTGAGCCATGAGTTTGACGACCCGTTACGTTAATTGTGAAAGAGTCTTCACTGGCCATTAGAGGCCCTTCTCTAAAGCCAATTTGACCAGTATTAAGTGAGCTGGTGACATGCAAGCCAAACACCGCTTCAGGTTTTTGTTTAAATAAACCTTCTTTTAGCATTAGCTCTGCGCCTCCTTCTTCTCCTTCGGGGGCACCTTCTTCAGCCGGTTGAAATACAAACAGTACGTCACCCGCTAACTGATCTTTAATTTTTACCAGTGACTCTGCTACGGCCATTAGAATAGCAACATGAGTGTCGTGCCCGCAGGCATGCATAACGCCTACTTCATTACCACGATAGGTTGAGGTTTGTTTAGAGGCAAAGGGTAAATCAACTTGTTCGGTAACGGGTAAAGCATCCATATCGGCACGAAGGGCGATTAAAGGGCCTTTCTTACCACCGCTTAATTTAGCCACAACACCGGTATGCGCAACGTCGGTTTGTACTTCAAGACCCAAAGATTTTAAATGGTTAGTAATGTACTTAGCGGTTTCAAATTCGCGATTACTCAGCTCTGGATATTGATGCAAATGGCGACGCCATGTAATGACTTTTTCACTTACACTTTGTGTTGCTTGTTCAAGTTGGGTGTTAATACTACTAGCAAAACTAGGCGCTGAAATTGCTGTAAATAAAACACTGCCAAAAATTATTTTTTTTATCATTTTAATTCCTTGGTTTTTATCGTGTGTAATTAACTTACGCTATTACATCAATAAAAAGTAGTGTTGTTTAATAGTTAACCACAGTTAAAAGAAAGTTTATTGATACTGCTTAAGAAGGGGATAAATCTATTTTGTTTAACACAATAGTTTGGCGCTTTTGTCGTATTTTAACGCAAATATTTAGCTTTAACGGTGAAAATGATAACAAAATGTTGCATTTTTTAAATTTGTTCCCAATACTGGTCAATGCACTGCTTTTACCATGCACTGACAACAGCGTGTAACAAGCTAAGCATAATAAAAATATTCAATCAGTTAAGGATTAATATGAACAACACACACACTTTTAAACGCGCGACTTTATTTGCAGCAGCAATAGGGCTCTTAATGAGTTTTTCTGCGCTTAGTAAAGAGTATAAAGTAGTTTTAATTCATGGTTTGCAAGTATCCCAGCTTACCAATAAAGCAGGTAGTGATGTAGTAAACGATGGCCAAAGCTATTGGCAGTCTTATTGGGTAAACCGTGCCGACGAGCGCATTGACTGGCCTGCGTATGAACGAATAGAAGGAAAAATTACTACAGATTGGGTATGGCCCAAGCTACAACAGATCTCTCGCTCAAATTTATGCGAGCCAGGCTGCGTGTTTGTAACCCACTCTACCGGTGACTTAGTAGCCCGATATATTATAGATAACCAAAAAAACTGGCTAGAAAACGCGGGTTTAAAACCGCTTAATATTATTGCTACCTTTGATTTAGCAGGTGCTGGTGGCGGTAGTGAATTAGCCGACTTAGCGGTGAGTGCGTTAACCGGCGCATCGTGGAATTTTGCTGTAGATGCTGCATTAACTTGGTGGCTAGGCAGTGAGGTTAATGAAGCGGTAGGTGTTTTACATGATTTAAAAGTTAATAATGCACGTAGAATCGCGCCATTACCTGATGCGCGCACTCCGCGTTTACGTTTTGTGGCCGATGGTAATGCTTACTTAGGTTTAACGGCTGGCTTTTTACGTGGTAACGATGATTCGGTAGTCGCTACTCACTCATCATGTGGCGCAAGCTCGGTAAGCTCATTTGGTAGTTGTAGTGCCAATATTGACACCAATGGGCGTTTAACTTCACAAGGTGATGCTGTTAGTAGCTTCATGCCATACCATTATCCATTAATGATGACTAACAATTACAGCCATAACGAAATTCAACAAGCGCAGCACCAAGGTAATGTAACGGTGGCAATGAATAATATTAGCGTGGCTGGCGATACATTAGGATATGAAACTGTCGATGAAACTACCGGTAGTTGGTTTTGGAAAAAACAATACCGTTATGTAAAAGACTCTGATAATTTGAGTGCTTCAACGCTCATATATAATGTGATCCCATAAAGGTGATTGTGCGTGCGGCTTTATATGCTGCACGCTTTTGATACCAATTCGCTTTATGCAGTTATTTATTTTTAGGTAAGAAAACCTGAATGCAAATAGCAACAGGTTATCGCTCTAACAATGATTAACTGCTAGGGTCTGTTGACCTTTGCGGATTACAATTTGTTCAAACTAGGGGCGGTTTAATCGCGGCGCGAGGTTTGTAACCTAGTGGGCTAAGTCAAAACCGAGCAACAAAGAGTAAATCGCCCCTAGGCAGAACCCGAAGGGCTGCGCCTGTTTGGTATTGATGCTGCGTTATCGCCTATTTATGGGGAATAACCACACCACATAGGCTCTGCCTTGCCTAAATACCAAACAGACTGCTGCAAATTCAACCTTGAAAGGTCAACAGACCCTAGTATTTATAGGATAAATAACAATGAAAAAATCCTACGTTATTGTTTTAGTAATAATAGTTACCGGCTTGATGTGGTTTTTAGGTAAAGGCAATGCTAGTTATTCAGCTTCGCAAACAACAGCTAAAGAGCATAAAAAAACACCTGAATTTGTTGCTATGCCGGTAAAAAAAGAGGCATCAGCAGTTAAATCAAGCATAAAAAAAATGCCTAAAGAGCAGCATGAGTTTAATGAAGATATAGCTAAAGCAGCATCGGCGGTGGCGCAGCAATATCAACAAAACTTAGTATTCCCGCCTTATTCGCAACCTTTAACGGTATATGATGAAGACCGGCTAAAGCCAAATCAGTTTTTCCCGGTTACTAGCCCAGTAGGAGAGCAAGGCGGGGAGTTAACCTTAAGTTTATCTCAATATCGCTATGTATATCCGCAAGCAATTGAATTAACCATAAGCGCACAAAATTTAGGTAAAGCACAGGTAACACTCAGTGATACGGATACTAAACAGCCGTTAAAAACACACAGTGGTGTTGCTCGAGGCAATGAACTTGTAATTACGTTTAAAGGTGAGGAAGACTATCCTCGCAATTTACAGTTATTAGTTGAAGCCAACATTGCGGGTAAAATGGTCCCTGTGGTGGCACAAATACAATATATGCCGCCTAGTGCAACCCTAACTAGCTTTGATAACGCATATCCACGTAATGATAATATGATAGTGCCTGCTAACTTAACAGTGATAAAAAGTGGCTTATATCGCCTAAGAGCTAACTTATACAGTGGTACTTCGCCATTAGCACATTTAGTTGCTAAAGCTCGTTTAAATGAGGGCAGCGAACAAATTGATTTTAAAGCGCATTGGTCTGTTTTGCCTAAGCAAACGAATGATTTGCGGTTGAGCGACTTTGTTATTGAACGTATGTCGCCAAGCCCAGGTGAGCGAAACAGCTTTGGGCAAAGTAAAGTGAGTGAGTTTACTATTGAAGATTTTGCTTACGATAGCTTACAGCAGCTGCCTTATCAGGCGAATAAACAAGAAATGCAGAGTTTAGAGTTTTTACAAGGATTAGCTGCCGGTAAGTAGCAGCATAGAGCAGAGTGAAGGGTTTGCATTACTGCAAACCCTTAAAAAATTAGCTTAAATTAATAGTAACCACGTCGGCTTGGTCTGTTTCATCTTGTTCAGGATTAACCGGCGCTTTTGGAATATCTGGTTTATCTAACGCGATATCTCCACCATCAATAACGTCACCGGTTTGCAGATTAGCAAAATCAAACAATTGGTTATCAGCTAAATGCGAAGGTACAACATTTTGCATGGCAGTAAAAATACTTTCTATACGCCCTGGGTGCTCTTTATTCCATTGTTCTAGCATGTTTTTAGTGTGCTTACGCTGTAAGTTTTCTTGTGAGCCACATAAGTTACACGGAATAATAGGGTAGCCTTGGCTAAATGCGTATTGGCTAATATCGGCTTCTTTACAATAAGCCAACGGGCGAATAACCATGTGCTCGCCGTTATCACTCATTAGTTTAGCTGGCATACTTTTGAGTTTTCCGCCGTAAAACATATTTAAAAACAAGGTTTCTATCATGTCATCGCGGTGATGACCTAAAGCTATTTTTGTGGCGCCTAGCTCTTTAGCCGTACGATATAAAATACCACGACGCAGACGAGAGCAAAGTGAGCACGTTGTTTTACCTTCAGGAATAATATCGGTAACAATACTGTAGGTATCTTCTTCGACAATTTTGTATTCAATATTTAAATTATCAAGGTATTCAGGCAGTACATGCTCAGGAAAGCCTGGTTGCTTTTGGTCAAGGTTAACCGCAAAAAGGTCAAACTTAATAGGGGCAACACGCTGTAAATGTTGCAGCATATCGAGCATAGTGTAACTGTCTTTTCCGCCAGATAAGCACACCATGATACGATCACCTTCTTCTATCATGTTAAAATCCATGACAGCTTGACCTGTGAGGCGGCGTAAACGCTTTTGAAGCTTATTTAAGTTGTGTTGAGCTTTGGCTTGAGCAGAATGAGACACTACGCCCCCTTATAAACAGTACGGCAAAATTAATTGCTAAAAATAAAGGGGCGTATTATATGCCATATGTAATATCACAGCTACAGCAAACGTTAACTTTCTGCGAGTGGACTTACATAGCCGTCAGGTTTCAATGCAAGTACATCACAATCGAGGCTGTCAATAACATGCTCAGCGGTGTTACCCACTAATGCAGCACTTAAGCCGGTACGTCCCACAGTGCCAATAACCACTAACTCACTATTTAAACGATTTGCAACATCCGGTATCACATCTTCTGGCAATCCCTCTTCAATAAAGCATTGATCAGAGGTTAGGTTAAACTCGTTAGCTAGTTCATTGGTTGATTCAATATGATGTTTTTTAACTGATTCATTGTAAAGCCCAGGGTTAAATTCTGGGATTTCTATCGCAATATTTACTGGTGTAGCAGGGTAGGCATTGACTAAGTTAAGTTTAGCATTAGCCAGTTCACATAAAAATTGTGCATCTTTAATTATGCGTTTATTAAGTGATAAGTGCTGCTCATTTTCACTGACTGCATTTACTGCAGCTAAAATATTCCCCTGTGCTGGCCATTGCATATCTTTGACAAATAAAACGGGCGTTGGGCATTTTCTTACTAAATGCCAGTCTGTAGGAGTAAAAATGACCGCTTTAAGCGTACCGTGTTGATGAGTACCTTTGATAACCAAGTCGTATTTATCATTGATAACGGTATTAATTATTGCCTCGTATGGGCGATTATGCCAAATAACTTGAGTATCAATATTAATATTTTGATAAGGAGAGATTAGATCTTTAAGCCATAGCTCGCGATCTTTGAGGACGGCTTGACGCATTGCTTCACGTTCATCGCCTGATAACATAGTGGTCATTTCGTAAGAAAAATCGTAAACCGTCATAAAGGCGGTAATGCTCGCACCCGATTTTTTGGCTAAATCTATTGAACGCGCGAGGGCATTTTGATCGTCTTTAGTTGGGTCAATAACCGCGATAATACGTTTAATCGTTTCCATTGTGCTACTCCATTCACTTAACAGTTATACATTCAGTGTAACGCAAATACACAACAGTTAAAGGGGGTAGCACTAAGATTATTGTTCTATATCAAGAAATAAAGTTTCTCTAATTTTAAAACTCTTTATCTTGTATAAAAGCATGTACGGCTTTATAAAAATTTAATTATTCTCAGGTTTTATCAAAGTGTTGTCTTCTACGGTGAATCCACTCGTTTTTTTCACAAAGCCCACTTCAGGTAGTAAGTTATAAACGTTATCTTTAATGGTAGAAAACAGATAACTCTTTCCACCTCTACTGAATAAGTTAATAAGATACCAATATTTTTTTTCAGGATAAACAGTCATATCAACGTTAATAAAGTGATTGTTATTGATATAAATGTCTTTTACGTATATATCATCTATTAGCTCGTCGGTTACATCTGACTGTATTCTAATGCCTCCCTTAGAACGTAAAATAGTATTGTGAGTAAAATAAATACTTCCCCAATTAAAAGGTTCCGTCACATTTTCTGGTTTATTAGGGTAAGCATTGAGGATAAACTTATCACTGTCTATAAAGGTATTAGCAATAATTTTTACGTTAGAGTAATAAGTAACTTCTATAGCAGTGCCTTTAGTTTTTTTAAAGGTATTATATTTTATTAAAGCTTTAGAAACAGGTTTTCTAGTGGCTAGTTTTAAGGAACCTTTTAGAGCTTCAAATACATTGCTTTCAATTGTAATATCATGTGTACCACCATAGTTTTCACTCCATGGGTGAGTTGTGGTCACTTGGGTAACATTTTTAAAATAGTTATTACTAATTTTTACTCTGAAAGAGTTGATAGGGGCATTATACGATGAACGCTTTGAGGAAGTTGCTCTTATTGCTGCATCGCCAAAATCAAAAAATTGATTGTGATGTATTGAAATATCTGCAGAACCTGCAAAGAGGATACCTTGCTCTCCCCAGTCGTAGTTAAGCGTGTCTTTAGTTAACCCTTCAAAAATAAAGCCATTAATTTCTATGAAGCGTGAATTATAAAAGGATAAAATATACTCTCCTTCAAATTGGTCACACTTTTTTAGTATAACGCCAGTATTAGCTGTAATAACAATATTGTTAAGATTTCTGACGATAATAGCTGAACATATATCGTAAACTCCTGGCTTGTCTATTTTAAGCTCAGAGTTTTCTGCAGTGTTTAAAATTAAGTCTTTTAGTGCTTGTGAGTCATCAATGCCATCATCGGGGATCATTGAGCTCGATGCTTGGCTACTAAATAAAATACTTAAAGAAAGAGTGATAAATAGAAATAAAGAATTAGGCATAAGATTGTCCTTCTATATAAGAGTTTAATAGGACGTAGTTACTTTTATATTAAAAAATGAGCCAGACAAGTAATTATTCTATTCATCGACTCTTAAAAGTGAATGGGTAATACCTCTACCCAAAGTGTTAGTAGAGATAGTGCATAATTGCAAATAATTACGCTCCAATTCAGGGGGAGATTAATTTTAAAATGAGAAGCTATTATTAACGTGGCTTTACAATCGCAGCTGTTTTTGCAAGCGCGTCATTATCTAAAATAGTAATAAACTTGCCTTCTACTTTAATTAAGTCAGCTTTTTGGAAACGACTTAACAAACGACTAATAGTTTCTACTGTTAAACCGAGGTAGTTGCCAATCTCACCGCGGGTCATGGTAAATCTAAATTCTTTACGTGAAAAACCACGCTCACCAAAACGCTCTGATAAATTATAAATAAAACTCGCTAGGCGTTCTTCGGCAGACTTTTTATTAAGTAATAGCAGCATTTCTTGGTCGTAGGTTATTTCACTACTCATTAAACGCATAATTTGCTGGCGAAGCTTGGGTAGTTTACCAGCGAGTTCGTCAAGTGTATCAAAGGGGATTTCACATACCATTGAGGTTTCTAGTGCTTGAGAAAAGCTTTGGTGCTGCATTTTATTAATGGCATCAAACCCAACAAGGTCGCCAGCTAAGTGAAAGCCGGTAATTTGTTCATCGCCTTGCTCAGACAAGGTATACGATTTAAATGATCCCGAACGAACCGCAAAAATTGCATTTAAAGGCGCGCCCGATTCAAATAAGTAGTCACCTTTGTGTAATGGTTTTTTTCGCTCAATGATCTCATCAAGTTTATCCATTTCTTGGCCATTTAAAGAAAATGGTAAACATAACTGGCTAATACTGCAGTTATTACAGCTAATGGCACAATTACCTTTAGCACGACTTTGAGAAAAATCCATAAGTTCAATCCGTTAAATTTCTATACACGACATTTTATAATGTTAATGCACTAGCTTATCTGTTGCAATGATCAGGAGGTAGATACCATACCAAATGATAACACTGCCTAATGTTATTCGTGTCCATGGGTGATTAAAAAGCGTATTTAGCTTTTGTGCAGCCATGCCTAAGGTGATCATGGCAGGAAATGTGCCTAGGGCAAATGCCAGCATAACTAAAGCACCATTAATGGCACTGCCACTGGTCATTGCCCAAGTAAGTGCAGAATATACTAAACCGCACGGTAACCAGCCCCATAACGCACCATAACCAAGCGCTTTTAGAGGCGAATCAATGGGCATTAAATACTTATTAAGTTTAATTAAGTGCTGCCAAATGAGGGTTTTACCTAGTTTTTCGAGCCACTGTAAGGTGGCGGCTAGGCGCATAATATAAACGCCAACCAGTAACATAAAAATACCGGCTAAAAATGACAAAAATAATGAAAAGGCAGAATTTTGCGTGGCAAACTGGCTACTAATACCCGCAACAAGGGCTCCTGCAAGCATATAACTCAAAGCTCGACCGCTGTTATAAGCTAGAGAATGTAACCACGTTTGACGTTTGTTGCTGGCAAGCTGTAACGAACTGGCAATACCGCCACACATAGCAATGCAATGGCCACTGCCAATTAAGCCCATTAAAAAAGCGCTAACAAAAACAGGGTCAATCATTACTTTTATTGTGCTGCTCTTTGTCGTCTTCAAACAAAATACTATGGCCTTGCTTGTTTAAATCAGAGAATTGCTCGCCTTTTACTGCCCAAAAAAATACGCCAATAGCAATTAATACAAACAAAATAGCGATAGGAACTAAAATATAAATTATGCTCATAACTTTAATAGCCTTAGTGAATTACATATCACAATAATAGAGCTGGCAGACATACCAATAACGGCCATCCATGGCGCAACTAAGCCCATAGCCGCTAGCGGTAATATAGAGCCATTATATAATAAAGAAAGCGCCAAGTTTTGCTTAATTATACGTCGTGTTTGTTTAGCAATAGTTAACAAATGCGAGATAGAAGCTAAGTCACTGTTTAGCAATACAACATCAGCACTATTTTTAGATATATCGGCACCGGTTTCCATGGCGATAGATAAATGGGCGCTGGCAAATACTGGGCTGTCGTTTACGCCATCACCAACCATAGCAACAATTTCACCTTGCGATGACCAGCGTTCAACTGCGACTTGTTTATCTTTTGGACTGCAGCTTGCAAGTACTGAATCAAGCTTTAATTTTTTAGCGACTTTGGCACCGGCATCAGATGCATCACCAGTCAGCATATGGCAATTTAGGTTGGCAGCCTTTAACGAGTTAATGAGCTTATCGGCATCAGCTTTAACTTTATCTACAAAGTAAAAGCGTGCAACGGCTTGCTTGTTTATGTAAAGCGTTGCTTGTGCGTTGGTTTTTTTTGTGTCAAACCAGCCACTTTTACCAATAGCGTAATGGGTATTATCGAACTGAGCGCTTATCCCAATGCCTGGGTGCAGTTGTACATCGTCAAATTTACGTTGCCCTTTAAACTCCTTAAATGCACTGGCAATAGGATGTTCAGAGTAACTTTCAAGCTGGGCTGCAATATCAAGAATTTGCTCTTTGCTGTAGTTATCATCAAGTATGTCAACCACGTCGAGGCTAAATTTACCTTGTGTAAGCGTACCTGTTTTGTCAAAGGCAAATAAAGTGAGCTTTGATAGGGTTTCTAGCACATGTGCTTGCTTAATTAGTATACCTTTGCGGGTTAAGGTTGCTACAGCACACGTTAATGCGGTGGGAATTGCTAAGCTTAATGCGCACGGGCAAGTGGCCACTAACACCGATATAGTGATCCAAAAAGCAACATCAGGGTCTACCTGGTACCAACCAATGGCGGTTAAAGAGGCAAACACCAATAATATAGCAACAAACCACTGCGCCACTTTGTCGGTAATTTCAACCAGTCTTGGGCGTTTTGTTAGGGCATTATGTTGCAGGCGAATAATTTGATTAAGTAGGGTGTTTTGGCCTAGTTTATTGATTTTTATTTCAATAATACCATCATGATTCACCGTACCCGCATACACATTATGATCAATATACTTTCGTACTGGTTGATGTTCGCCGGTCATCATAGACTCATCAACACTGGTACTGCCTTTAACCAATATGCCATCAGCAGGAATGGTTTCGCCAGCCTTTATTAACACAATATCGTTAAGTTTGAGTTTTTTGGCGGCAATGATGTGCTCATTACCTTGCTCATCGAGCGTACGTGCAGTAAGTGGTAACAACTTTTGCAAGTTGGCAGTGAATTCACTGGCCTTTAAACGCGCTCTAAATTCTAAGTATTTACCTAGTAAGAGTAAAAAGGTAAACATACAAATAGATTCAAAGTAAACTTCGCCTACTTCCATTACGGTGGCATAACAGCTGGCGGCATAAGCGCCAAAAATAGCCAATGATACTGGTAAGTCCATATTCAGCTGCTTTGCCTTTAAGCCGTTAATTGCGTTACTTAAAAAGGGAAGGGCGCTGTATAAAATGACTGGAGTGGCTAGAATTAAACTGATCCATCTAAAGTACTGTTCAAAATTGCTATCCATTCCAGAGAACATGCCGAAGTACATTGCAAAGGCAAACATCATTACTTGCATGGTCATCAAACCTGCAACACCAAGACGACGAATATATGCTTTGGCTGTTTGTTGCTTTTGCTGGGCTTCTAAGTCTGATTGGAAGGGGTAAGCTTTATAGCCTATTTCAGCCAATGAGGTGATTAGTTCACTTAAAGGCGTGGCACTTTTATCCCAGTGGATCATGGCACGATTTGTTGAGGTATTTACATCAACGCGTTTTACCGATTTAAGGTTCAATAATTGCTTTTCAATTAGCCAGGCACAGGCGGCGCAGGTTATACCTTCAACACTCAGTAATACCTCAGAGTTGTCGTTGTGCGTACTAATAAACTCATCTTGGATATCTTCATTGTCATAACTTTTAATAAAAGCGAGCTGTTCAGGGACAAGTTGCTCTACTTTGCCGGCACTTACGGTGCGGTATTTGTAGTAGTCGGTCATTCCTTGGTCAATGATGTTTTGAGCAACCGCTTGACAGCCAATGCAACACATTGGCTCAGCGGTATTGTCTATAATAACGTGTGCGTCAAACCCTGCTGGCACACTTTCAAGACAATGAAAGCAATTTTTAGACATACTAAATACTACTTATAATTAGGAGTAACTAAAACGGTGGCTGTGGTTGGTAAAGTAATACTTTCTTTCATTTTCCAACTAGCATCAACAGGCTCAATAAACACTGAGTAAGCACCAGGCGTGTAGCTTTCTAATAATGCAGTAAACTCTTGATTAGCATTTGGAGTGAGGGTAGCTTCAAAATCATGAGCTTTTATAGTGCGATGAAAAAACGATAATTTTAGCGCGTGAATATTACTGGTATCGCCTTTAGTAAATTTAAAGCTTACTCGCTCATCAGATACATTTAGGTCACCATGTAAATACAAGGCTTTTGCTTTATCAAACTTGATCAGCTCTAAGTTGATTGCTTTGCCTTTTTTATAGTAATCGTCCACAACCATATCTGGGCCGTTACCAATGGCTGTAATAAATAAACTAATGCAGCCAATAATTGCAGCTAATGGAAAGAAGATTAAAAACCAAGGCCAAAAATTTTTATACCACGGAGTCGGTTGCATAGTCGCTCTAAAATTAATTAATGTGCGGCTATATTATAATAAATAGAACGAAAAGACTAAAAAAAAGCCTCCGAGTGGAGGCTTTTTTGATCTGTATTAATCTATTGAAATAAAAAGATTAAAACTGAAACGTTTTGTTAACTTTATCGTTATTTATCTTGCGATAAGCTGTAAACGTAAGCAGTTAATAGGTGAATTTTATCTTCGCCTAAAATCTCTTTCCAAGCAGGCATTACACCAGCACGGCCATGGTTAAGTGTTTCTTCAACTGCACGTTGAGAACCACCGTACAACCAAATGTTATCAGTTAGATTTGGTGCACCAAACGGTAAGTTGTGTGCAACTGAACCTTTACCATCTGCACCATGACATGCTGCACACATCGCGAATTTCGCTTTACCTGCATCTGCATCTTTTTGGTTAACAGTACGACCAGATAGGCTAAGTACATAAGCTGTCATTTCTTTAACGCCTTGCTCGCCTAATGCATCACCCCAAGGTGGCATTGCTGCAACACGGCCTAAAAGTAATGTTTCTCTGATTTTGTCAGGTGTACCACCGTATAACCAATCTTTATCTGTTAGGTTAGGGAAGCCAGTACCACCTCGAGCATCAGAGCCATGACACTGTGCACAGTTTTGAGCAAATAAGCGCTGACCAATTTCAACCGCTAGTTGACCTTGCGTTTGCTCATGCTTAGTACCGTTCTCTAGTGCTACTTGTTGTGCTGCATCACCAGCAAACTTAGACTCTACTAAATCAGTAACAGGGATTTGTGCCAATTCATTGAAAATTGGGCCAAAACGCTCTTCAGCAGCGCGATATTCTGCATCTAGCTTTACAAAGCGGCCATCTTCTTTAGCATCAATGACTGCTTCTTTCGATTCAGTTAAAGAAGTAACACCTTGGTTTGAGCTGGTCCACTTTGCTAAGCCTTCCCAGTTACCTAAACCTGGGTATGCTGCTAAGTAATAAACAGACCATACAAACGTTGCGAAGAACATGTAAGTCCACCATTTTGGTAGTGGATTGTTTAATTCTTCAATGCCGTCAAACTCATGTCCACAGCTTTCACCTTCTTTTACACCTACATAGTTTTTTAAGTTCCAAACTAGTAGACCAAAGATAATGATTAAGCATGCAAGGGTTAATACAATAACCCATATACTCCAAAAGCTAGTCATTTCTCAGACCCCTTTTCCTCGTTAGAGAGTGTATTGTTGTGTTTTTTTTCATCTTCAAATATGACATTAGCAGCGTCTTTAAAACGACTTTTACTACGCTTGCTATATGCCCATCCAACAATCACAATAAATAATACTAAAATTACCAGAGTCAAAATGCCTCTGTATGTCCCGTAGTCCATAATAATCTACTTCAAATGTGTGCCAAGTTGTTGCAAATAAGCAATAAGGGCTTGCATTTCTGTTGCACCTTTACCGTCATTCATTGCGTCAACTTTAGCAATGTCAGCGATTAATTCCTCGTCACTGCCATAACCTAAACCCGGGTGTTTTGGGTTTTCTGGGTTAATAGCAAACGTGTCACGGAAAATTTGTAGCTTTTTCAGAGTTAAGCTTGTATCAAGCGTGTTCTCTGCTAACCAAGGGAAGCCTGGCATATTCGACTCAGGAACCACGGCGCGTGGGTCAACTAAGTGAGCATAATGCCAATCATCTGAGTAACGCTTACCTACACGTGCAAGGTCAGGACCAGTACGTTTAGAACCCCAAAGGAAAGGGTGATCCCATACTGACTCGCCCGCTACAGAGTAGTGACCATAGCGCTCAACTTCATCACGAAATGGACGGATCATCTGTGAGTGACAGTTAGCGCAACCTTCACGCACATAAATGTCACGACCTTCAAACTCTAGCGCATTTAACGGGCGTAACCCATCAACTGGTTTAGTTGTGTCGTCTTGGAACATTAGCGGAGTAATTTCTACCAATGCACCAAAGCTGATTGCGAAAACAGTCAAGATGGCCATAAGGCCGATATTTTTCTCGATAATTTCGTGTTTATTTTGCGAATTTTTATTGCTCATTATCTGACTCCGTTATGCTAACTGCGCTTGTTCATCAAGTTCTAGCGAGTTATTTTTCGCTGAAACTGTACGATAAACGTTATAAGCCATAACCAGCATACCTGTAACGATGAATACACCGCCTAAGAAACGCATAACATAGAAAGGATGAGAGGCTTCTAACGACTGAACAAAGCTGTACATTAATGTACCGTCAGAGTTAACTGCACGCCACATTAGGCCTTGCATTACACCTGAAATCCACATTGCAACAATGTATAAAACAACACCCACAGTGTGTAACCAGAAGTGTGTATTGATTAATTTAATGCTGTACATACGACCTTGCGAGAATAACGCAGGAATAAGGTGGTAGATAGCACCGATAGAAATCATTGCAACCCAACCTAATGCACCTGAGTGTACGTGACCTACAGTCCAATCTGTGTAGTGCGATAACGCATTTACAGATTTAATTGCCATCATTGGGCCTTCAAATGTCGACATACCGTAGAAAGACAATGAAACAACTAAGAAACGAAGTACCGGGTCAGTACGTAGCTTATGCCATGCACCTGAAAGCGTCATAATACCGTTGATCATACCACCCCAAGACGGTACAAATAAGATAATAGACATCACCATACCTAAGCTTTGCGTCCAATCAGGAAGCGCAGTGTAGTGAAGGTGGTGAGGGCCTGCCCAAATGTAAAGCGAGATAAGAGCCCAAAAGTGAACAACCGATAAACGGTATGAGTAAACTGGACGACCTGCTTGCTTTGGTACAAAGTAATACATCATACCTAAGAAACCAGCAGTAAGAAGGAAACCTACAGCGTTGTGTCCGTACCACCACTGAACCATTGCATCAACCGCACCAGCGTAAATTGAGTATGATTTAGTTAGTGAGACAGGAACAGCCATGCTGTTAACAATATGAAGTACTGCAACAGTAATAATGAAACCAGCATAGAACCAGTTAGCTACATAAATATGAGCCACTTTACGTTTAGCAATAGTGCCCATAAATACAACAGCGTACGTTACCCAAACAACAGCAATTAAGATATCGATAGGCCACTCAAGTTCTGCATACTCTTTAGAACTTGAAATACCCATAGGTAGAGTAATTGCTGCTAGAACAATCACTAACTGCCAACCCCAAAAGGTGAAGGCGGCTAATTTATCTGAAAGAAGGCGCGTTTGACATGTGCGTTGTACGACGTAATAAGACGTCGCAAAAAGAGCACTTGTACCAAATGCGAAAATTACTGCGTTCGTGTGTAACGGACGAAGTCGAGAGTAAGTTAACCATGGTGTGTCAAAGTTAAGTGCTGGCCAAGCTAGTTGGGCAGCAATCAGAACCCCAATACCCATGCCAACGATGCCCCAAATCACTGTCATAATAGCGAATTGGCGTACAACTTTATAATTGTACTCAGTTTGTGATGCTACTGTTTGGCTCATTTTCTGGCTTCCGCTGCAATAAATGCGTTTAGAAATGAATTACCTACTTGTTAAAGTAGGACCTACTATTATTCCAAAGTATACTATCCAAACCCCACAATATGTGGTTGTTAAAGATAATAATCTCAAGAAATACTTGTTTTTTTTGCGGTTGAAATGATAAATTTTTTGGCCTTAAAAAGATAGGTCAATTGCGTAATAATATGACATCAATCAAACTTTATTGAGTTGCTGTCTATTTTTTGAGGTGATTTGTACCTTACTCACTCATTAAAGCCGATAATCAACCAACTTGCCCTAAATGTTGGGCCCATACATTAGATATTTGAGAACCTGCATGTATATATATAGAGTATGCTTACTTTCTTTTCTATTATTTTTACTAGGTTGTGACTTTTCTGGATCAACATCAACAGCAAAAGTAAGCCAATCGCAAACCGAGTGTAAAAATAACAAACCATGTCATTTTGAAAATCAAGTTAAGGTTTGGTTAAGCGAAGAAATCTTATCACCAGAGACATCGTTTTCAATTTATGCTCACTTACCTAATGATCTAACAATAACAGCGGCTAAATTGGAGGGGGTAACTATGTATATGGGTTACATTCCATTGCAGTTTATCGAGCAAGGGAATATTTGGTTGGCCGATACTATGGTTGGGATTTGCTCAGAGCAAAATATGGTGTGGAAGCTTGTACTTACTACTAGCAATAAAAATACTGGCATAAGTAGTAATGTTGATTACTATTTTAACGTCACTTATTGAAAGTTTTTACTATGGTGTAGTTTTTCAACTACGCTATTTCCGTATAACTCTAGTGGCAAAGCCAATTGTCCTTTACCTAACATGTAGTAGTTACCTGAAACTGAAGCACGTCTGTTAGTGTAAGTATTTTAACTTAATAAATAAGTATCCCTTTTACACATCTACTTGCTTTAAAGATTATAGCCATCCTTTATTACTCACAAATACATTTATAAAGCCCTCGTCGATTTAACAGCTGTTTTTTATTAATGTGTAGTGAGCTCGTAATCCACTATAAGCATAAAATTTACCTGGTTAAAGCATATAGCAAAATTATTCAGACTAAATAAACAATCTACTTGCATAAATATGGTTAGTAATTAACACCTAGTTTTACCGTTTTAATAACGATCTGTGATTAACATGTTAATTTTCCTGTTTAGGGCACATTACCCTGATAATTACATTTGATTACAAACTCAACATATTTGATTTCACGTGTGTTTTTTATGTGATTAAGATTGCTTTAGCAATTGATTTTTAAGTGTTTTTATTAATTAACAATGAAACAATGGTTAACAACTGTACCTTTTTTATGTACATTCAAATAAGGGTGATCTTTTATTGCTCTGTTGTTAAGTTTTCATTCAGTTAAGGGCGCCTAAGTTGCTCCCGCTCACTCAAAAATCTCATAAAAGTGAGTGTTGCCAATTTAGGTAAATTCAACAA
This sequence comes from Pseudoalteromonas sp. 2CM39R, assembly GCF_023161845.1. NCBI lineage: Bacteria > Pseudomonadati > Pseudomonadota > Gammaproteobacteria > Alteromonadales > Pseudoalteromonadaceae > Pseudoalteromonas > Pseudoalteromonas sp. 2CM39R. The sequence continues at coordinate 470,148 of NZ_JALNTM010000004.1, read as the reverse complement.
GTAGGGTTCATTCATGAAAAAATCAACTCTTGGTTTAGCTGTTATTGCAGCAATCCCAATGTTCTCAAGTGTTCAGGTTTTAGCTGCAGACGAAGCAGCAAAGTCAATTGAAAAAATTCAAGTAACGGGTTCTCGTATCAAGCGTTCAGATATGGAAAACGCAAGCCCTGTTACACTTATCGGTGCAGACGACATCAAAGCAATGGGCGCTACAAGTATTGATAGCGTATTACAGAAAATGACCGCTACAGGCGGTGCAATGACAAACCCAGGCGTTAATAATGGTTCTGGTGGTAATGCCCGCATAGACCTTCGCGGTCTGGGTTCAAGTCGTACTCTAGTACTTGTAAACGGTCGTCGCATGATTGCATCGGGTACTGGTGCTGCATCAACTGTTGACTTAAATACAATCCCTGTTTCTATGATCAAATCAGTGGAAGTACTAAAAGATGGCGCTTCTGCAGTTTATGGTACTGATGCAGTTGCTGGCGTAGTAAATATTATCCTAAAAGATAATTTTGAAGGCCTAGACATGAATGTTAATTCAGCAATTACTGGTGAAGGTGACGCAACAGAGAACTCAATTGATTTCACTGTTGGTAGCTCATTCGATAAAGGTAACATTGTTATCGGCATGCAATACACTGATCGTGGTAAAGCATCTCAAGCTGATCGTGATTTCTCAAACTGCCCAATTGCTGAAGGTGCTAACGGTTTATATTGCACTGGTTCTTCATACAATGAAGGTGGTCATATCTGGAATGGTACAAGCGAGAAAGGGACTATCCTTGATGCTAAAGGTGAAGAAATACAAGTATCTCTAATCAATGATAATGGTGTAACAGGACGTGGTGGCGATTACCATCGTTATACTAATGAAGATGCTTATAACTATTCACCAGCAAGCTACCTTTACACGCCAATGGAGCGTTTAAACTTAACAGGTATCGCTACATACGAACTATCTGATGACACGAGCGTATTTGCTGAGTTTACTTATACTAAGCGTTGGTCAGAGCAACAGATGGCACCACAGCCAGTTTGGTTTGATTTTGAGTACGACACTGCGACTATGGGTAACTCATTATTAAGTCAAAGCTATGATAAGCGTGTTGATTTAGATGGTGACGGCTATTTAGATAAAGATGCTGATGGTAATTACATCACACAAGAAACGAATTACGTAAATGGTGATGCAATTTCTTACGGCCGTCGTATGTCTGACACTGGCGCGCGTTACTTTGAACAATCAGTTGATACTGTTCGTGCAGTAGTTGGTGCTGAAGGTTTTGTTGGTGATTACTCTTGGGACGTGTCAGCGAACTTCGGCCGTAATGACTCTGTTGACAAGCTAAGCAACTTACACAATATGGGTGCTATTCAAGATCAAATCCTTGAAGGTAAATTTAACCCACTTGATCAATCAGCTTGGGTTTCTGAAGATTTCCGCAAAAATGTGTACACTGAAGTTAATAACGGCGGAAGCCAGCTGTTTATTCTTTCAGCATCTGTATCGGGTGAGTTATTCGAATTACCAGCAGGTTACTCTGCATTTGCTGCAGGCATAGAGCGTCGTCAAGAAAAAGCATGGTTTACACCTGACTCTTTAACTGCACAAGGCCTTGCAAACGACCCTATGGTTGAGCCAACAGCCGGCGGTTTTGACGTAAACGAAGCTTATGTTGAATTTGCTATACCTCTACTAGCAGATGCTCCTCTTGCACAAAATGTTGAATTAAGTGCAGCTATTCGTGCATTTGATTACAGCACATTTGGTTCAGATGAGACTTGGAAACTAGGTCTTACTTGGAAAGTAAATGATGAACTAATGCTACGTAGCGTCGTTTCAACAGCATTCCGTGCGCCAACGGTTTCTGAGTTGTACTCTGGCAATTCACCATCGTTTGACCAAATTGATTATCCAGGTGCTCAAGACCAAGCAGAAGTAACTGTGGGTGGTAATGATTCACTTACTCCTGAAGAAGCAGATACTTTAACTGCTGGTGTCGTATACGAGCCACAATGGCTTGACGGCTTCTCAATGACGCTTGATTACTATGAAATCGATATTGAAAATGCAATCACTAAAGTAGATAGCCAATATATTGTTGATCAGTGTTTAAATAATGGTGCAAATGCTAGCACTGCACTTTGTCAGTCAGCAGGCGTATCTATGGATGCAACTGGCCGTGTTAAATTCAATAATCAATTACAAAACGTTGGTTCTGAAAAAACATCTGGGGTTGATTTAAATCTTGCATACAGCTTTGAAGCGGCTGGCCTGAACTGGAAAACAAGCTTAGACACAACTTACTTAGATGAATATGTTGTAGAAGTTACTGGTGACCCAGTTGACTATGCAGGTATTATTACATCAGGAACGGGTGGATATGCTGACTTTAAATCTAACTTAACTGTAAGTGTTGCAGGCGATAACTGGGATGCACAATACCAAGCTCGTTACATAGCTGGTATGGATAGCTTCGCATGTATCGGAAAAGAAGATTCTTGTTATGCACCAAGCACTCCAACAGTAGTTTACCATGATATCAGCGGTAATTACTTAGTGAATGACACAGTAACTTTATCTGCAGGTGTAAACAACTTGTTTGATAAGCAACCTCCTTACTACACAGGTAATAACGATTCAAATACTGACCCGTACACATACGATGTACTAGGTCGTCGTTTCTTCGCAGGTGTAAACGTTAAATTCTAATTTTAACTAATTAGAACCATTAAAAGGCCTAGTATTTACTAGGCCTTTTTTGTTGAACAAAATTAAAGAGGCACGTAAACTCAGGTAGATAACCAAAGGAGGCATCATTGTTAAAGCAAGACGAAAATTTATCGTTTGTTATTGAACCGCAATTATCACCGCGTGCAGAGCAGCGTCTCGATCTTTATTTTTCCATCCCAAATGAAATGGGTATTAATGCTCAAACCCTTAGCGAAGAGTCTTACTTTAATAACCAATTTAAATCTTTTGTAGCCTACAACGCTAATAATATTCATCTTCCATTGGTACGAAGCCGCTTTGTGAGTAAAAACAAAGGGGAGCAACAAGATTACCGACAAAATCTAAATTTATATTGTTACCAAGTACGCCTTGCTATTGATGCTGATATTAAAGATGCGTTAAAAATTCAAGAGAGCGATGAGTTTTATCAACGGGCTATGGAGCTTTGCGAGCAAAGCCAAAGTCTACTTCGAAAACTCAGACGTTACACCCCTGATAACGAAAAGCTGATCCCGTTTTATACCAATGCTGATAACTACCTAAGCTGGCAGATTGAACAAACGTTTTTAAAGCTGCTTGATGAAGGGCCGCGTAGTAGCGATCACGCTAAAGAGCGAAATGACTTATTAAACTTTTGTAAGTCAGAGAGTGAGTACCGGGCAGAGCAACAATATAATTCTGACTCGACACTTAAAGATGCCAACAGAATTACCAATAAAATGCGCCTATTACAGCGTTTAATAGAGCATGGAGTGATTTTACAGCGCCAAACACGCTATCTTAATAGTTATTTAAAACGTTTGGTAAAAGGCTCTGTAACGGCTGTTATAATGGCCTTTGTGATGGTAGTAATACTCAATGCGCGTTCTACCTTTACTGAAATAACCGCTTCATTGATTTTAATTTTAGGGGTTATTTACGGGCTGAGAGAAATATTTAAAGAAGATATTACCCGTATTATTTGGCGTGCTATTGTGCGGGGACGTCCAAAATGGCGCTTTATTTTTAAAAACAGTATTACAAAAGATAAAGTAGCCAGTCAGTTTATTTGGTTAGAATACACGCGGTTTAAAAAAATCCCTAAAGAAGTGAGGAAAATTTTCTCTAAGCGTCGTCAGCAAAATAAACAGGCGGCGCAATGGCTGCATTTTGCTAGTGAAACGCGGGTCAGTGCTAAAGAATTTTTGCCAGGCTACGATAGCTTACAGCAAACACTGCAATTTAATCTTGCACCGTTTGCACGTTATTTAAAAAAGGGGGAAGGGAAGCTCTACCATTTAGAAAATAATAAAATTTCTAAGCAGGGAGTGGAAAGACGCTACCAATTAAATATGGTATTGGTTTTAACCGAATCTGATAATGCGCTGTATCAACGCTATAAAATCACTTTAAATCGCAGTAAAATTGTTAATATAGAGCTAATTTACACCAGTGACACTAAAAAAGAGGAATAACACCGGTTATTCCTTTATTACCCTTATTTATCCGTTAGCCCTTTTTTGCTGTATAGCGTTACTTTGTCTGATACTAAGGTAATTTCGATGTTTTTAGCGTCATTACCCCAAGTACAACTAGTATGCAGTGTTTTTTCTACACAATTATCAGCACTGCCTAAAAGAGCTTCAACTTCTGTTTTGTCCATACCAATTTTAATCTTTTCATAATTTTCTAAGTTTACTTTTGAACAAGCAGCAAGACTCAGTGCCGCTGCAATAATAAGTAATTTTTTCATTGTTATTTTCCTTTGATTGGGGTCTGTTGATCTTCCAAGGTTAAATTTGCAAAGGTCAACAGACCCTAAATACTGTTAATGGTTAAATTTTCGAATTTGTACAATCATCCCCATACGAGGGTGATCAAAATAATGAATATCTTCACTAAACACCCGTCTAAACTGTGAAAAACGGGCTGACTCTAGATCGCCATTGTCACGTTTTTCACTTATATCAAAGTGTGCATTAATAAATAAGTAATGGCGCAAGTGTATTTTAAATAGCCCATCTAACTCCCATTTCATGTCGGAAGATTGAGCTTCGTCAAATAGTGGCTCAGGTCTATTTATTAAGCTAATAAAATCAGAATTGGCGTAACTAATCGCAGTGTTTATATTGTTTTTTAATTGGCTGCCTGCAAACAAATGAATGCTAGGCGAGCGTGACTTGCTCGCACCCTCAAAACGCCACCCGGTATGCAATAAAGGAGTTAGTCCTTTGCGGTTTAGAGCTTGGCGTTGTGATTGAAACTGCAATTGCTCAGGGGCTAACAGGTAAGTTTGCTCCATCGTCTCTTGTGCAGGTGCTTGAGGTATTACTGGTAACACATCGTAACTTTTTACATAATCAATGCTGTCGTTACACGCTGCTGACTGAGGATTTGAGTTGACTAGAGTGTCAGCAAAGGAACGTTTTTGAAAACGCGGATCGCCATTTATACACGCGTCCATTGCTTGTTTTTTATAAACAGGGCTTAGTAAATCTAAGGTATTTTTATCTTCTATAGCGTCGTGCTTTAAGCTAAAGTCTTCTTGTAGGTATGGAGCAGGGCGTTGTTTAAATATCAACACTTCTACTTCAAACCAACGCTCTGCAAATGCAGTACTACTAAACAAGCAGCATAAAACAACCAGCGATTTTTTCAGCAACATTAATGGCTAACCTTTTTTTCGAAATCTGCAATCATAGCAGTGATCATTTTTAAGCGTTCACGGGCATTCGCCTCGCTAATGGCAAAGCGTAATTTATTTGCGCCATCCATCTTATAAATATGTTGCGCACTTTGTATCAAACCAATAATGAAGCTAGGATTAACCTTAGTATTTTGACTAAACTCAAAGTAGCCCCCTTTCGGGTTAGCCTCTATTTTGGTTATGCCTAGATTACTCGCTTGCATCTTTAGTTGTTGTAAACTAAATAAGTTTTTAGCTGCATCGGGTAATAAACCAAAGCGGTCTATTAATTCAACTTGAAGCTCATCAATATCAGCAAGGTTAGCACAACTTGCTACTCGCTTGTACATACCTAAACGCGCGTTAACATCATGAATATAATCATCAGGTAACAAGGCAGGTAACTTTAAGTCTACTTCTGTTTGTTTTTGTAATAGATTTTCAAGAGTTGGCTCTTGACCATTTTTAAGCGCGTTAACGGCCTGCTCAAGCATTTCCATGTATAAATTAAAGCCAATGGTTTGCATTTGCCCTGATTGATCATCGCCTAATAACTCACCCGCACCACGAATTTCTAAATCATGAGTTGCTAAGGCAAAGCCTGCACCTAAATCTTCCAGTGATGCAATCGCGTCTAAACGTTTTTTCGCATCTTTAGAGAGTGCCTTAGGGTTGCCGGTAAGTAAATAAGCATAGGCTTGGTGATGGCTTCTACCTACACGTCCGCGTAATTGGTGTAGCTGAGCAAGACCAAGTTTATCGGCTCTATCCATAATTATGGTGTTTGCTGTGGGCACATCAATACCGGTCTCAATAATCGTGGTACACACAAGAACATTGTATTTTTGATGATAAAAATCAGTCATTATTTGCTCAAGCTCTTGCTCTCGCATTTGACCATGTGCAGAGGTTACTGTTGCTTCTGGCACCCATTCGCTAATTTCTTGAGCGACACGTTCAATGGTTTCTACGTTGTTATGTAAAAAGTATACTTGGCCGCCACGTTTAATTTCACGCAGTACCGCTTCGCGAATAAGCTCTTCGTCGCGTTGGCGTACAAAGGTCTTAACCGCTAAACGTTTAGCCGGTGGAGTGGCAATAATTGATAAATCGCGCATGCCACTCATCGCCATGTTTAATGTACGCGGAATAGGCGTAGCGGTCAGAGTGAGTATGTCTACATCAGCTCTCAGGGCTTTAATTTTTTCTTTTTGACGAACCCCAAATCGGTGTTCTTCATCAACAATTAACAGGCCTAAATCTTTAAAGTTGATATCTTGTTGAATCAATTTATGAGTGCCAATAACCACATCTAGCTTGCCATCACTCATTCTTTCAAGGGTTTCTTTTTGCTCTTTGGTCGAATTAAAACGCGACAGCACACCCACTTCAATTGGAAAATCAGCAAAGCGGTCTTTAAAATTATCGTAGTGTTGCTGAGCAAGTAGGGTGGTAGGGACTAAAATAGCCACCTGCTTATTATCGTTAACTGCTACAAAGGCTGCACGCATAGCTACTTCGGTCTTACCAAAACCTACATCACCACATACTAAGCGATCCATGGCTTGTTTTGACTGCATGTCACCAAGTACAGCTTCAATGGCGTTACGTTGATCATCCGTTTCTTCAAACGGGAAGCTATCGCTAAATTGGCGATAAGCTTGGCCATCAAGCGTAAACTTATTACCCGGCTTAGCTTGGCGTTGTGCATATATGTCGAGTAACTCTGCGGCTACATCACGTACTTTTTCGGCGGCGCGCTTTTTCGCTTTATCCCAGGCATCAGAGCCGAGCTTATGCAGTGGCGCACTGGCCTCTTCACCTCCAGAATAACGACTAAGCATATGAAGTGCCGATACCGGCACATAAAGCTTTGCTTCACCTGCATAAGTAATAGTTACAAATTCAGTCACCACACCGGCGGCATCAATCGTTTGCAGCCCTTGATAACGGCCCACACCATGGTCAAGGTGCACAACTGGTTGGCCTTCTTTAAGCTCTGCTAAGTTACGAATTAACGCGTCTTGGCTTGCTTCATACTTGTGCTTACGACGTCTGCGTTGTGATACTTTGATCCCAAGCAATTCTTGCTCGGTAATAATGCTCAAACTTGGTTTAGTGCTAAGCACCACACTTTGCTCAAGCGGACTGACAATTAAACCAACGTCATTACTGCTGTTGGTAAACTGCTCAAAGCTATCAAATTCTTTAAATTTTAAGCCGCTAGGTTTTAATATACTCAGTAATGATTCGCGTCGACCGTCCGACTCAACACTGATGACAACTCGGCCTTTTTTCTTTTTTTGTTCTGCCACATAATTTATAAATGCATCGTAGGGTTGATGTTGTTTATGATCGATGCGTACATTGGGCAATTCATTAACTGCGAGATTTTTATTACCTGCTTTAGTGCCTAGCTTTGCTTGCGATAGGCGAATGCGGCCATAATTGCCTAAATTGGAAAACAGCTCATTAATTGGCTGATATAATTCATCGGGCGGTAATAGTGGACGCAGAGGATCTACACGGCGGTTCTCATAACGCACATTAACATCGTGCCAAAAGTTATCCGCTGCATGCTCTAAATCCCCTAACTGCATGACCGTTGTTGAGTCAGGCAAGTAGTCAAAAATGGTTGCTAAGCCTTCAAAAAACAGCGGCATGTAATATTCTATACCTGCTGGCCAATTGCCTTTGCTGACCTGCATGTAGACTGAGTCTTGCTCAGCACTTGCGCCAAATTTTTCACGATAGCTTATTCTGAAACGTTCAATATCTGATTCGTTAGTAGGGAACTCATGAGCAGGCAGTAGCTCAATTTTGTCTACTTTTTCGTCTGAGCGCTGAGTTTCCACATCAAATAAACGGATGGTATCTAGCTCATCATCAAAAAAGTCGAGCCTAAATGGATGCTTACTCCCCATGGGGTATAAATCAACAATAGAGCCGCGTATGGCATATTCGCCATGTTCCATGACTTGTTGCACATGTAAGTAACCCGCTTGCTCTAAATTTTCTCGCAGGGCATGGGTGTCTAATCTATCGCCTACTTTAAAGTTCAGCGTTGAGCCGTATATAAATGATGCTGGGGCAGTACGCAGCATCAAGGTTGATACCGGCACAATGAGCACGCTTTGTTGCTCTTTTTTCAGTGTATTGAGTGTTGCTAAACGTGCTGAAATAATATCTTGGTGGGGAGAGAAGTGATCATAAGGCAATGTTTCCCAATCTGGAAAAACCATTACTGGGTTATCAGGCAGCAAGTACTCTAATTCTGTTTCAAGGCGCAGAGCACTTGGTGTATCAGGGGTAACAATTAACACCAAGTTATCTTGCTGTTTTACACCTTGTGCAATAGCAATGCTTAAGCCACTGCCTAAAAGTTCGCCCCATTGAATTTTATCTTTTTGAGATTTTACCCAAGGCAAGGCTGCCCATTGCTCAAACGCCATTAATTACTCCATTAAATTAGGCTCTTAACGAGTAAGAGCCACACTATTATTCAGTCACGGTAAATTTTTGTTAAATCTTGATAATGATCAATTCTACGGTCGCGTAAATACGGCCAGATACGTCTTACGTTCTCGCTGCGTTTTTGATCAAGTTTTACCATTAATATTTGTTCATTTTGGTTATCAGCCTCTGCCAACATTTCACCTTGAGGGCCTGCAATAAACGAGTTACCCCAAAATTGAATACCGTCACTTTGACCGCTCGGGTCGCTTTCATGACCAACCCGGTTACAACTAATCACCGGAACGCCATTAGCAACCGCATGCGCTCGCTGTGAAATAACCCAAGCTTCTTTTTGGCGGGTTTGCTCGTCTTTATCATCGCGAGGATCCCAGCCAATAGCTGTTGGGTAAATTAAAAGCTCAGCACCGGCCATTGCCATTAAGCGCGCGGCTTCAGGAAACCATTGATCCCAACATACCAGTACACCTAGTTTACCTACAGAGGTTTGAATAGGCTCAAAGCCTAAGTCCCCAGGAGTAAAGTAAAATTTTTCATAAAACCCAGGGTCGTCTGGAATATGCATTTTACGGTATTTACCTGCAATGCTGCCGTCTTTTTCAAGCACCACGGCGGTATTGTGGTAAAGGCCCGTAGCACGTTTTTCAAATAATGACGCTACAATCACAATACCAAGCTCTTTGGCGAGTTCACCTAAAATATTACTACTTGGGCCTGGTATTGTTTCGGCCAAATCAAATACATCAACGTCTTCGGTTTGGCAAAAATATAAACTACGGTGTAATTCTTGAAGTACAACAAGTTGCGCGCCTTTACTTGCTGCATCGCGAATGCCCGCAATTGACTTTTCAATGTTATGTTCAGCGTTGTCACTGTTGCTTTGTTGCACTAAGGCAACTGATAAATGTGCAGGGCTTGTCATTGTGCTGCTCCAGCTAAAAATCCACGGGGTAATTGCATTGTAATGCAGTGAAGACTGCCAAATTGCTCAATAATAGGTAAACAATTTACACCAATAATTGTGTGCTCTGGGTATGCCTTTTGAACTTGCGTTAAAGCGCGTTGGTCGCTTGCATCGTCATAAGTAGGCACTAATACCGTATTATTAATAATTAAGTAATTTGCATAGGTGGCGGGTAGACGCGTATTTTCATCATCATACACGGCTTTTGGCCACGGTAACTCAATTAGCTTATATGGGGTGTTATCAGCTGTTTTAAAGCTTTTTAGTTGTTTTTCCATGGCATCTAGCGCGCTAAAATGCTCATCGCTTTCATCGTCACATTTTACATACACAAGGGTGTTATTAGGCGCAAAGCGCACTAGCGTATCAATGTGGCTATCGGTGTCGTCACCCGCTAAATAACCATGATCAACCCATAAAAAACGTGTTGCCCCTAAGTGCGCTTTTAAAAGAACTTCTATGTCACTTGGCGTTAAATTAGGGTTACGATTTCTATTCAGTAAACACTCGCTGGTTGTTAGCAATACACCGTGTTCATTTATTTCAATACCACCGCCTTCAAGTACCATATCGAGGGCTTGATACTGGTTGTTTATATTGCTTAGCTGTTTAACTAATATGTGATTTATTTGATTATCAAGGGCACTTTCAAACTTATTACCCCAGCCATTAAAGGTAAAGTCGTAGACTTTTAGTTGATCTGGCTTTTCTATAGCGCTGCACGTAAGTGGGCCATGGTCGCGCGCCCACGTATCGTTAGTGGGAGTAATAACAAAATATACACGGGTCTGCTCAATACCAGCATCATTTAGTAATGAGTTAATGTGGGTTTTTAATATTTCATCATGAGCTACAATCACTAAGGCTTGTTGCGCGGTAATATGTTTTGCAAGTTCAATATAAACGGGTTCAACACGTGCTAAATTATCAGCCCAATCGGTATTTTTATGAGGCCATGTAAGCATAACTGCATCTTGCTCGGCCCATTCAGGTAAAAGTCTAAAGTTCATGGATTTTTAATACAAATAAAGATGGGGCTAGTTTAGCAGTTCAATTACAGCTAAGTCACTTTTAAATAAACGTTTGAACTACAATTTAAAGCGATTTAAACAGGTAAATAAACACTCGTGTTACTCGTTTGAACTCTCTTTCGCTTTTTCAAGTTGTTGGCGCTTTTTAAGTTGGCGTGTTTGCGCATGTAAACTGGCTCTAACAACCAACTCTTGATCACTGTCTCTTATTGATACGAATAGCAGGGTATACTGGTAATGCTCATTGTCTTGTTTTTCTATAGCAACAACTTCGCTATAACAATACACCGCAGAGGCTTCATGCTGTAAAAACAGTTTGGTACGAAATTTCTGACCTAATGTGTACAAATGTTCACTGGTAAACTTAATTCCGCCGCCGCCATAACTATCGCAATAAATTGAGTTATCTTCAGGTTGTTCTGAAGCTAAAATATGGCTCATGATCAAATCTATCTTACGCGACTGGGCTTGTAAAAACGTCGTCAGTTCTTGGGCAATATCTCCTAAGTTACGCAAAGGGCCTAAAGCGCTTTGATCTAAACTACTGACTTCGTTAGCAAGTTTAAATAAAGGCGGAATATCTGCGTCTAGTTCAGCCAAACTTTTTGGTACCACTGCGTCATCTACGGCAAATAGATTGACGCGATTGCTCTCTTCAATTTGAAAGTAAAGCTCAAAATCAGCTAATTTTTGATTATTCATTTTTAACTCCTAGCCTCTATCCGTTAATAGTAGCGTTGCGGTTATTAAATTACTACACAGCAACCCAATAAAAATTAAGCTAAATAAGGGTTTGGCTTCACTATAAAAACGCTAGGGGTGCTACTTTTAATACAGCCATAATGATTAAGAATATAATAAATATTAATACATTTATACTGAGTACGTATATTCGCAACTAATAAATAACCAATAATTAACAAAATGCCTTGTAATTAACCATAAAACTCGTAATCTTACCGTAATAATAATAACAAGGGACTACCCACGTGGCTCGAGGAATTAAATTAGCCAGTACATTCTCAGATATATCCACGCAACTGCGGCGCTTTGTGTCTAAAATTGTGTTACCTGACGATGTTGATGATATTGTTCAAGAAACCTTTGTTAAAAGTTATGAAGCAGAGCTAAAACAAGATATTCAATACACCCGCAGCTATATGTTGAAAACAGCTAAACATCTCGCCCTAAATCATATAGCTAAATGGGATAATAAATTTAGTACTCCTTTAAATCACGAAACTGAACTTCCTAAATTGCTTAAATCAATGCAATTAGAAGATGAATACACCTCCAAAGAACGTTTTTTACTATTTTGTCGTGCTACTGAGCAGCTAAGCCCTGTAGTGAGAAAATGTTTTATATTAAAAAAAGTATATGGGATGAGCCAAAAAGAGATCGCACAGCAAATGCAGCTAAGTCAAAGTACGGTAGAAAAGCACATTGCTAAGGGGCTACTAAACACCATGCTATATATGCGCGATCAAGTGCAAGATGAGAGTGAGCATTGCCAACAAAGTGCGAACATAGTGAGGGCAGTAAAATGAGTAACATCCATCAATTTACTTCAAAAGAATTAATCTTAGAAAAAGCATCGCAATGGATAAGTGCGATTGATCGTGGCTTAAATATACAAGAGCAAGAGCAATTCAAACTTTGGATGTTACAAAGCACGGCTCATCAGAATGCGGTATATGAATTAGCACAATTATGGGATGACTTAAGTGTGCTTAACGAGCTCAGCGTATTGTTTCCTAATAAGCACTCTGCAGGCATTAAAACAAAGCCTTCCTATGTATATGGTATTGCGGCAAGTGTTGTTGCAGCTTTAATGATGTGCAGCTACTTTTTGCTGAACATGGGGAGCAACTTTAACCAAAATTTAGCTAAAGTAAATTACACAAAAATTTATAAAACAAAGGTTGGCGAGCAAGCAACCTATGTTTTACCAGATGGCACAATAGTTCAGCTTAATACCAATAGTTCATTGGAAGTCGCTTATAGCCAAGGACGTAGACAGTTATTACTAAGCCGTGGAGAAGGGCGTTTTAATGTAGCTAAAGATGCATCACGCCCGTTTAGTGTTATGGCGGGGGATAAAAGCTTTACCGCTCTTGGTACCGTATTTAATGTGCAGCGCAATACCTCTTCTGATCTCGAATTGGTAGTCACTGAAGGTAAAGTGATGATCACCGATCCCAGTGTTGCTGTTAATGCTGACGATTTTAAAGCGTATCAGCAAGCGAGCAACAGTAACCAAGAAATCCGCAAAATCAATGCCAACATTGTGATATCAGGTGAAAAAGCAGTTATTGAACAAAGCGTTACAAAACCAATCACACAGTTATCGGTTGATGACGTACAACGTGATTTAGCTTGGCAAAATGGCATGTTGATTTTTAATGGTGAACAGTTGGTTGATGCCTTAAACGAGGTTAGCCGTTATACCGCCACGCGGTTTGAATTATCATCTGATGAATTAGCGCGCATTAAAGTGGCTGGCGTCTTCAAAGCAGGTGATGTTGCAGGGCTGTTAGAGAGCTTACAAAATAATTTTTCAATTGAGCATGAACGTTTAGGCGAGCATGTTGTTAGTTTAAAATATCAAAAAAAATCATAGGTAATGGTAATGAAAATCACGCCATTGTTAATCAATGTTACTCATAAGGGTGTAAAAAGTAATTTAAAGATTAAAAAAATGATAAAAACCTATAGAGGATTTTTGTTTGCTAACTGTTTATATAAGTTGCGCAGTAACCATACGTGTTATTTAAGTCCGCTGGGACTCGTTGCACCGCTGTTTTTTAGTATCAGTGTGCATGCGAATCAAATCCAGGGGCAAATGATGCAGTTTGATATAAAAGCGCAACGAGCAGACAAAGCCTTAATTGAATTTGCCAAGCAAACTGAACAAACAGTGGTTTTTTCGTACGAACTTGCTAAACAGTACCAGGCAAATTCGTTATATGGATTTTATTCTCAACTCGATGCGTTAAACGCATTGTTAGCTGAGACTGAGCTCGATGCGGTTGTTGATCAAAATGGTTTACTGAGTATTAAACTCAAACAAATCAATAGGAAAGATAACAACATGATGAAGCTTTCAGGAGTTAGTGCTGCTGTATTACCTGCTTTACTTGCAGTTAATTCACAAGGAATAAATGCCGCTGAACAAAGCGCAGAACAAAACATCGAAAAAATTGCTATTGTAGGTAGTCGTGTCGCAGGACGCTCAGTTGAAGACTTACCTGTCCCCGTTGATATTTTAAGTGCAGAAGCACTCGAAAATACCGGTCAAACTGAAGTTGGCCGCATGCTTCAAGCTATCGCACCTTCTTTTAACTTTTCAAGTTCATCTATTAGTGATGGTACTGATGCATTAAGACCCGCAACCTTACGTGGCCTTGGCCCGGATCAAACATTGGTATTGATCAATGGTAAGCGTCGTCATCAAGCCAGTATTATCCACATTAATACCTCCGTTGGTCGTGGTACTGCGGGTACTGACATGAATGCGATTCCAGCCTCAGCTATTAAACGTATTGAAGTACTGCGCGACGGCGCTGCGGCTCAATATGGTTCGGATGCAATTGCCGGTGTTATTAATATCGTGCTAAAAGATGGCAGCGAAGGTGGTAAAGCGGCCGTTAACTACGGTGAGTACTCTGAAGGTGATGGCGAAACCGTTAATATCGACTTTAATAAAGGCTTTGCTTTAGGTGATAACGGTTATTTAAATACAACTATTAACTACCGTGATCGTGCACCAACTAACCGTGCAGGCCTTCATGGCTCATGTCAGTTCTATGGCTGTACTGAACTTTCTGATGGTACCTTGCTTGCAGGTGAACCACGCGAATTAACCGCACCGCGTGATACATTCAGAATTGGTGATGCTGATTCACAACAATTTGGTTTAACAGTTAACACCGGCTACGAATTAGGAGCGGGTGAACTATACGGTTTTATTACCTATTCAACTCGTGATAACGAATCAGCAGCATTTTTCCGCCATAATGCCAATGCAGGTGGTAACCCGGTACTTCAAGATGGCGATGCAACTATCCCAGCTGGTTTTTTACCTAAAATAAACACCACGATTGACGATATTTCATATAACTTTGGTTATAAAACTGAATTTGATAACGACTCAAGCTTAGATTTATCGTACACCTATGGTGAAAACAGTATTGACTACACGACTAGCGATACTATTAACGGCTCTTACGCGAATTTTTTACGTTATGATCAAGGCCTAAGTGCAGCAGATATTCGCGCCACGATTCCACGTCAAGGTTATGCTTATGGCATGGAGCTATCACTGCAAACGATCAATCTTGATTTTACTCAAAATTTTGATGACTACTCATTGGCAATGGGTGCTGAAATTCGTACCGATGAGTACCGAATTTTAGAGGGTAGTGAATATGCATATCGCGATTACGATACCAACAACGGTGTTAATATTTACGATGGGCTAAGCGGTGGTATTGGCAGCGAAAACGCATCCGGTGGCACACAAGGCTTTGGTGGTTCATCCCCAGCGTCGTCGGTTGATGAGTCGCGTGATGTGATCTCGTTTTACTTAGACGCTGAAGCTTACGTTATTGAAGATGTAATTATCTCAGGGGCGTTACGTTACGACAATTACAAAGGGTTTGGCGATACAGTTAACTTTAAACTAGCCGGTAACTGGTCAGTAACTGAAGATATTTCACTTCGTGGTGCGCTAAGCTCAGGCTTTAGAGCACCTTCAATGCAGCAGTTGTATTTTAACAACATCAGCACACAGTTTGTTGTAGGCCCTAATGGTAACTTAGTGGCTGAAGAAGTGGGCACCTTTAGAAACGATTCAACCCTTGCGCAAAGTTTAGGTATTCCTAAGCTCACAGAAGAGAAATCTCAAAACCGCAGTTTAGGTATCGTTTATAACGTAAGCGATAATATTAATGTAACCCTAGATTACTACTCAATTGATATTGACGACCGTATTGTAATTAGTAATCGCTTAGGTAAAGGCTTATCAAGCAGTCTTGATGCTGCGTTATTAAGTTCAGGTGCGGGTGCAGGGCAGTTTTTCTTAAATGGCGCTGACACTGAGACACAAGGTATCGACTTTGTGGCTACATGGAATACAGAAGGCCTTGGCGGCACGCTTGATTTTACTTTAGCGGCTAACTTTACAGAAACCGATGTCGTGTCGTTATTTACACCTGCAGGTTCTGGGCTTGAGACCGTGCCAGTTGATGATGTGTTTTCTGATCAAGAAATTTCTATTATTGAAGAATGGCAACCAGAAGATCGAATTAACTTAAGTGCACTTTATCGTCGCGACGACTGGACCGTAAACCTATCGCTTAATCGCTTTGGTGAATACACAGTGGAAGATGGCGGCCGCCAGACTTATGGTGCTGAAATTTTAACTGACATCAAAGTAAATTACTTTGTGACTGACGATTTATCAGTAAATATTGGCGCAAATAACTTATTTGATGTTTACCCAGATGAAAACACCATAGGTAATTCACGTTCAGGCACAATTGTAGATGCTCAAGGTAACACCATTGTCAGCAGCGATGGTGTATTTAAGTACTCACGTCGTTCAGCGCCATTTGGCTTCAACGGTGCTTACTACTACGTAGGTGCAGAGTATCGCTTTTAATGAATAACTCTCCTATTGTTATTTAACAACCAAAGGGCCGTAAGGCCCTTTTATCGTTTTTAAACTTAATGTTTTTGCATTTTACTCATTTCAGCATGGCAGCTCTGCATAGTAAGTAATACTTTTGATAACGCTGCTTCACAATCATGAGACTGAGGCTTTTTCAACGCTACTTTAATTTCTTCTAAGGTTTTGTCTTCTACTTCCTCAAGCTCTTTAACGTAGGTTTGATCGTTATCGTTAGCAAATTTACTAATCAAAGTAGTAAATGCACGGCGTGCTTCTACAACAAACGACGAGCCATCTTCGCGCTCACCTTGTTGATTAATTGCGTAAGGTTGTAAACTCTCCACACTGACTTTACGAGCGTCAATCATACGTTGGAATAGGGCTCCTATAGCGGGGTCTTGTACTTTATCTTGTGCTGTTTGGTAAAAGTCGATGCCGCTATTCATTACTTGGATAATGTCGGTAATATGATTTATTTCTTGTCCTTGATGGGTGCTCATAATAATGACCTCTGTTAATTTAAAATACAGTCATTATCAAGCAAGTGCTATTCCAAGTAGGTTTTGTTTTTTAAGCTTTTGTATTTGATGGTTTTTAATTATTTTTTATAGTTTGGTATGCTTGCTAACTAGGCGTTAGCAAGCAAATTTTACATTAAGGTATGTAAGAAAGTTATTTTAGCTCATCCGCTACTTCAGCTACTTTTTGGCGTAACCAAATATGACTAGCATCTCTGTGTAATAAAGGGCTCCATATCATATCAAGTTCAAATGGCGGGATAGGAAAGGGGGGCTCCAGTATTTTAAGCCCAGGATCGTCTAAATAAATATTGGCCGCTTTTGAGGGCAAAGTCGCAACTAAATTTTTCTCTTTGGCTAAGTGAACAGCCACATGATAGTTACGAGTAAAAGTGGCAATATTACGGTGTTTACCAAAATGCGCCAGTGCCTCATCAACCCAGCCCAGCTTTTGCACATCTTTAGGGTCCATCCCCACACCAACACCAAAGCCTGTTTTACTTACCCAAATATGGCGAGCTTTTAAATAGCTGTCTAGGCTAAAGTTTTCAATAATGGGGTTATCTGATTTTACTAAACAACAAAAGCTATCTTTCCAAATACGTTTATGGTGAAACGATTGTGGTAAATTTTCAAAGCGGTTAATCGCCATATCAACTTTACCGTTTTCAACATCGTGAAAGGTAACATCACTAGGAGTTAAAATATCTAAGGTGGTGTCGGGCGCTTCTTCGTGTAGTTTCCCTAATAAACGCGGTGCCATGGTACTGGCCGCGTAATCACTGGCCATGATCCTAAACACTCGCTTACTTTGTTTAGCTTCAAACTCACGATTAGGTGCCAGCGTTTCTTCAAGGGTCATCAAGATTCCACGAATCACAGGCTGCAACTCAATAGCACGCTCAGTCGGTACCATACCATCGCTGGTACGCACTAAAATAGGATCATTAAAAAGGTTGCGTAGGCGTTTAAGTCCGTTACTCATTGCCGGTTGAGTAATGCTAAGCTGGTTTGCAGCACGAGTAACATTACATTCGCGCAGTAATGTATCGAGGTAAACCAGTAAATTTAAATCTATTTTACTTATATTCATTGTGTGTCCTTAACGTTTACCAATAATGGATAAAACGCTGTGCTGTAGGATAGGGATAAATATGACTCACCTTTCCATTTTTTATATTTTGTTGTGCTTGTTTCCAAAAGTTAACATCAAGTAATTCAGGGTGCGTGCTAGTTAAAAATTGTTTATATGTTGGATTAGGCATTACAAAGGTACATAGCTGCTCTGGAAATACATCTTGAGGTGCAACCGAGTAACTTTGTTCGTCCATTAAATAATCGTCATAACTTTTTGCTTTAGGTAGCGCTCTAAAGTTCATGTCTGTTAAATATTGCACTTCATCGTAATCATAAAAAATAATCCGTTTGTGCTTACTTACACCAAAGTTCTTTAACAGCATATCGCCAGGGAAAATATTCACGGCAATCATTTCTTTAAGCGCCTGCCCATACTCTTCAATGGCATCGGCGGCACTTTTTTCGTCTGCATTTTCTAAAAACAGATTCAGCGGTGTCATCCGTCTTTCAATATATAAGTGTTTTATAATTAACCAGTCACCCTCAATTACCATTGATGAGCCAATGGTTTTGTGCAACTGTGCTAACAAGTTACTATCAAATCGTGCCAAAGGAAATACGACGTTTGAATACTCTATGGTGTCAGCCATTCGGCCAACACGGTCGTGGCTTTTAACCAGTTGATAGCGTTTTAATACCGTTTCGCGACCAAATGGCTTACTTTCGCCAAATTTATCTTTGATGACTTTAAATACATAACCAAATGAGGGCAGGGTGAATACCATCATCACCATACCCGGTGTACCTGGAGCAATGGTAAATTGATCATTAGAATGAGTTAAATGATTCAAAAACTCACGGTAAAATTCAGTTTTACCTTGTTTATGAAAGCCTATGGCGTTGTAAAGCTCGGCGAGGGTTTTATTCGGCATAAGTTGATTTAAAAACCGCACTAACGCTGAAGGAGCATGAGTTTCTACCATAAAGTAAGCTCGCGCAAAGCCAAAAATAACCCGCATTTGCGACGACTTTGTAAGTAAGGCATCTAAATAAAGGCCTTTATCTTCATGGTGTAACACGGCAATAATAAAAGGCTGAACGCCACTTTGCGATACAACGCGCCCCACAATGTATGCGGCTTTATTGCGGTAAAACGGCGTGTGTAATATATCAAAACGCATTTGCCAATGCTGGTGGTGAGTATCGGGAGCTTGCTTATAAAACGCTTTTACTAATAAACGAATATCACGCTCAAGGTTGACAAAATCGGCTTTAAAATCAAAGTGGTTAATAATGCGTTTAATTGTTGGTTTTAAACCATCCACGACGGGGAAGTAACTTCTATATTCAGCCTCTACAGGCACTGATGGCGCATCTTTGAGTGTCGCTTCAACAAAAATAAAGTCATTATGAAAATAGCGGCGGTGGTATAAGCGGCAGAATACAGAGTTATAAAATGTTTCGGCAAGCTCAGCCTGCGGGTGAAAACATAAAAAATGCTGGTAAATTTTTTTTACTTCAAGCCATAAACTTTCGTTTAGCTGGTCTGTTTGTTGGCGTTCACGTAAGGTTTTTGTGGTTTCGTTAACTCGATCATCATAATAGCTAATACGTAGGCGGCTAATATCATTGATTGCTTGCCAATCTCTTTTAGCAAACGCATAAGGTGCTTTTGCTGTTGTTCTTTGAAACAGCAGGTAATGTTTTTTAAATCCGGTTAAAATTAACTCAGCAATTTGGCGTGGTTGCATCAGTACTCCTTAATTGACGCCTTTAGGTGTTTAGCAAAGTGCCGGTGGATACCATTTAATTTGTAAAAGCGGGTCAAAGGAAATTGCATCACTAAACACGTATTAGAGTTCGTACTCTACGGTTGTTAAGGGTATGTTATTTTATGTTTAAAACCAAGCTAATTAAGATGATATTTATTTAAGTTAATTAGACTCTGCTTGGTAGGCATCAATCTTTTTTTGTAATTTCTTAATTCGTTTTTCAATTACTGTTTTATCTTTTTTATATTGCTTATCTAAGCTTTTTTGCGTTTTTTTAATATCTTTTCTAATTCGTTTTTTATCATCGGCACTTAATATATGATTCAAGCGTTGTTGTTGTTTAAAATCAGCTCTATCTTTCTCTCGCGAAAGTATAGCGAGTTTATGCTGGTTACTGCGCAGCTCCGCCTCTAAGTTAGTAATTATGGTGTCGCGTTCAAGTTCGTTTAACTGCTTAGTGTAGTTTATTTCTTCACCTGCTTGTTTTGGCTCGGTGGCAGTTATTTTATGAACGGTTGCATTGTTACTACAAGGTAATTGTGAAAAGGTAGTCCCTTCTGGGGTTACGCATTTGTAATAGGTGGTTTGAGCTAATGCAAAAGAGCTAAAACATAAAATACAGACAGTAATGATCAGATTAATAACGCTGAACATAATGATTATCCTTTGTATATTCTGATCGAGTTAATAATTTTTAATGATAAAAACTATAACCTAGCTTGGGGGGATAGCAAGTGCAAAGGAGTAATAACAGAAACTAAGCGAGTCAGTTTTAATGACTCGCTCGTATTATGAGGTGCTATTGAGAAAATGTTTTAAGCTTTTTAATACTGTGCACTAAAAACGGAATATCAAGTCCTTGCTCAATTGAAAACCCTTCAGCTGCGGAAATATTTCTAAAGTTTCCATCACGATCAATCAGCGTAATTCTATCTTTTTTATAAGCAATTACGACGCCTTGTGAGTAATTAACGCCAATGTTATTACTTTTATTGTATAAGTTTTTCCCTAACATTGTCTGCTCTGCAAGCGTATTACAGTTTAAGTATTGGCCAAGGCTAGTAGCAAGAATGTCACTAGGTTGAATTAAGCCATTCACTTTAGAAATAAACTTATCTGAGCTATACAAGGTTGACGTGGTCACTATTTCATTGCTGTTTTGAGACACACTAAATGCAAAAAACTCAGTAGTGTCATCGCGTACAGTCGTATTTTCATTCGCTTTAATAACCCTGATTGCGCCATCTTTGTGTGCTTGCTCGTTAATAAAGCTCAGCTCATCAATACCAAATACTTCTACACTACGGCGTTGGCTTTGCCAAACAGGTAAGGTTTGTTGCTCAATAATGTCGGTTTTATAAAATGCAGGCAGGCCATACACCAAACCAAATAGCATGTCGCTATGATCTGTGGGTTGTAAAAACTGCTGATTTTTATAAATGCCTTTTTTGCTAGCAACAAATTTTGCTAACTGTTCGTCATTATCAAACACTAAAATATCAACTTTAGCTGCGTTGTAATCTTCACATTTTGCTAATGGGGTAGGTATTTGGTAATTAATACCTTGGTTATTAATTTTAACATTATGGGCTTGCTCGTAGCTTTCAACATCCAGCAAATCGTTTTTAGCGAGTAAGCTCTTTGCCGTAGTCGGGTACGAAAGCGGTAATACGTTATCTTGTTTTGTGATATCAAATTTTAAATTTGCATCAGCCCAAATATGAATACTGTGGCTTAAGGCAAAACAGATAACTAAAAAAGAACCGGCATAACGAGCAAATTTAAATTGCTTTAAACGCCCTAAATGGTGCCAAGTAAAGTTACTAACCGTAAGCTGAAAGCCTAAAATAAGTAACACAATACTGCCAGCAAGCAAGGTAGTAAGCGCAGGTGAATTTGTTAAGCGGTGCCACAACAACGAAATAATTTCAGGCAGCGCCGAGGCATTTAAGTGATAGCCCAAGTTAAAATACACATAAGCGTCCAAAGTCAGTATTGAAGCACCTATTGTTGCTATCACTGCCGCCATACCACGAATATGCTGCGGGTAGGGAAACACTAAACTTAAAGGAAAAACTGTCAGCACAAACGCTAAAAAGGCAATAAAGCTGGTGTGGCTTAGCCACGTAACCACCATATAAGTGATACCTATATAAGTAGTGGGCGGTGAGTCGGCAAATAAATAGCTTAAGCTAATTAAAAGCGCTAAACCAATATTGGCAAATGTAAACCAATGGCCCCAACTTAATAATTGACTTGCTTTCGATGAAAACTGGTTATGCTGCGATAAATTCATAGAGTTTATTTAACCGACTGAGCGAGTGCTTTTGCAAAGTTCTCAGTAACAGCTTGTCTTTTCCCTGTTGGTACATGCTCTTTTAAGATATGCGTGATAGAATTTCCTAAACACATAAGACTTAAATCAACCGGCGCATTGTGTTTTGATAAAACATCAATAAGCTGATCGACGATTTGTTCTACTTCTTCATTAGAGTATTTTGATAAGATTGGCATCAGTTGGTTCAATAAAAATAGTTATATTCCCGTATTTTAACACCAGAGGCGTGAAAAACAAAGATGGCAATAGATGTTAAAAAATTAGTCGTGCACTATGTAGACAAAAAAGATGACGACACCCAAATTCACCTTCGCAACGACGAAATGATGATCAACGACAAAGTTGCTGTATTCATTGAGCAATTACACCACGCCTACAACGGCAAGCCAGGCAAAGGTTTTTGTGCTTTTAGTGGTGAAAAAAACAGTATTGTTGCCTCTACTATGCAAAGCTATCGTAATAATGAGCTTGGCTTTTGGCATATGACCGAGCAGGCATCAACGGTATTAAAAGAAGAGTTAGATAAATACGCCTTTAATGAAACTGGCTACTTAGTATTTTGTCATTATCAGTACGTGGCTACTGATTATATGTTGATTGCCATGATCAACATTAAAGAGCACTACTCCATGACTTCAGAGCTTGATTTAGCCGCATCGCGCCATTTAGATATTTCGCGTATGCAATTGGCTGCTCGCATTGATTTAACCGCATGGGATACCCAAGCAGACGACAATCGTTATATTTCGTTTATTAAAGGTCGTGCGGGGCGAAAAGTGGCTGACTTCTTTTTAGATTTCTTAGGTTGTGAAGAGGGCATTGATCCTAAGCAACAAAGCCAAGTAATGCTAAACGCGGTAGAAGACTACTTATCAGAGCAAGAATTTGATAAGTCTGAAAAAGACGATTTACGTAAGCAAGTATTTGATTATTGTAACGACTGTGTCACTACTGGAGAAGAGGCTAATGTAAGTGAACTTTCAGCAACGCTGACTAAAGGCGACGACAACCCGTTTGAGAGCTTTTGTAAAGAGCAAAGCTATGACCTAGAAGAGTCATTCCCAGTCGATAAGAAAACAGTAACGAGTATGGTGAAGTTTTCAGGCTTAGGTGGCGGTGTGAGCATTAGCTTTGAGCGTAAGCATTTAGGTGAGCGTGTGACTTATAATGAAGCCACTGATACCTTAGTGATCAAGGGCATTCCGCCAAACCTTAAAGACCAACTACAACGTTTCATGGAACAAGAGCAGGATTAAACTCACGGCGGGCTGCGAGCTACGGGTTTCGGGCTCAGGCTCGTAACCCGATCCTCACAGTCCGTTAACCTTCGATTGTAACTTTACCCTCTAAAAGCGCAGCGTCTCATAGTACTCTTTGTGAATAATTCCTTTGCGCGGCATAAAGCCCCGCCGACAATAAACCTCGATGTTGACCTTATCCGTAGGCGGGAGTTTACCTCGCGCATGTTTTAGGTGTTAGGAATAGCTGTAGACGTAGATCTTGCTCACAGCAAGTTGCGAGCTAAGGGTTTAGGGAGCAGGCTCGAAGCCCGATCCCCGTAGCCCGCTAACTTTCGACTTTACCCGAACCCCGTTGCGAGTTACATAAATATCAGGCAATAAAAAACCGCGTTAAAATCAATTAACGCGGTTTTTTTAGCTTTTAACTAAACTTAGTGCTTATTCAGCATTAAGTGTTTTAGTCATTGCTGAGCTAGCACGACCTGCAGGTTTTACTGAGCCAGGGCGAAGGCCACTGTCAGGGATTAACTCACGTTTGTCATGTGCCATTGCAACTGATGTATGCTTGATTTCGCTATCAGCTACAGGTGTTGGCTGTGCCATTGGCGCACTTGCATGTCCAGCTGTAATCACTGTTTTAGCGTTTACATTAGCTGAGCTAGCTTGCGACACTTTCTCAGGCTGACTTTCAACTAAAGGCGCTTCTTTAGCTTCTACAGGTGTTTCAGTAGCACTAACCGGTGCGGTTTCTGCTTCAACAGCGACTTCTTCAGTTTTTACTGGTTCTTCAGTTTTTACTGGTTCCTCAGTTTTCACTGGTTCTTCAGCTTTCACTGGTTCTTCAGCTTTCACTGGTTCTTCAGTTTTCACTGGTTCTTCAGTTTTTACTGGTTCTTCAGTTTTCACTGGCTCTTCAGCTTTCACTGGTTCTTCAGCTTTCACTGGTTCTTCAGTTTTCAATGGTTCTTCAGCTTTCACTGGTTCTTCAGCTTTCACTGGTTCTTCAGTTTTTACTGGTTCTTCAGTTTTTACTGGTTCTTCAGTTTTTACTGGTTCTTCAGTTTTTACTGG
>NZ_JALNTM010000004.1:0-445486 GCF_023161845.1 Pseudoalteromonas sp. 2CM39R | reverse complement strand
ACTGGTTCTTCAGTTTTTACTGGTTCTTCAGTTTTTACTGGTTCTTCAGTTTTTACTGGTTCTTCAGTTTTTACTGGCTCTTCAGTTTTCGCTAATTCTTCTTCAACAATGTTTTGCTCAACTGCATCAGAGGCATCAACGGCCGTTTTATGTGCTTTTGCTTTTAGCTCTGCTTCATATTCAGCTGCAGCTTGATCAGCAACGGGTACAAACGCAGGCGCTTCATCAGACTTTTCTTGCGCGTTTTCACCCTCAGGGCGACGACGACGCTGACCTGATGCACGAAGATGACGTGGTGAACGACGTGAACGAGTGCGTGTTTGCTCTTGTTCTTCATCTTGTGATACTGCGTTATCGTTTGAATCAACAACAGCTTCTGCTTGTTCTTTAGCAGGTGCAGGTGCTTTTTCATCTGATACAGGCGTTTGCTTTTCAACAACAGGTGCTTGCTCTTTCACTTGTGGCTTTTCTTCTTTCACCACAGGTTGCTCAACAGGTTGTTCTATTGTTTGAACTTGCTCAGCACTTTCGTCTTGTACGCGAACTTTTTTGCGTAAATTACGACGTTGACGACGTACTTTAGGCTTTTGCTCTTTTGGCTCAGCATTCTTATCAGATTTAGGTGCAGTATCAGCTTTTTGAGTTGCCTCTGCTTTTACTTGCGTTTTATCTTCTGTTTTATGCTCAGGACGTTTACGCGTATTTGAATTACGACGGCGCTTATTGCGGTTTTCATTCTTTTCTTGCGTATCATTTACAGGTGCTGACTCATTTTTAGTTTCAGAATCTGTATTACGTTCGTTGCGTGGTTTATTACGTGGGTTATTATTGCGACGACGTTGGTTGTTGTTTCGACGACGATTATCATTGCCACGGTTGTTATTGGTACGCTCTTGAGATTTCTTATCTGTAGACTCTTGTGTTGTTTGCTCACTTTCACTTGCAAATAACGACTTAATCCATTTTCCAAGTGCAGTAAATAAGCCAATTTCAGCTTTTGCTTCTACTACCGGCGCTGCTTTTGCTGCTGCTTGTGGAGCAGGGCTAGAAGGCACAACGACACCTTTAAGCTTCGGCTCTTCACGTACAGGTGCTGCTGGCGATTTAGACATTTCAAATGCTTCAGGCTCAGGCGCAACAACTTGCTCATAACTTACTGTTTCAAGTGTTTCGTCTTTACGTAAACGCATAACTTCGTAATGTGGTGTTTCCATGTGTTGATTAGGAATAATCACTACATCACATTTATGATGCTTTTCAATGCGGTGAACGCTACGACGCTGCTCATTTAATAAATAAGCGGCAACGGCAACAGGCACTTGTGCGTTTACTTGTGCAGTGTTGTCTTTAATCGCTTCTTCTTCAATCAAGCGTAAAATTGATAGTGCAATTGACTCGTTTGAACGAATAGTACCTTGACCACTACAACGTGGACAAACACCTTGGCTTGCTTCACCTAGTGAAGGGCGTAATCGCTGACGCGACATTTCAAGTAAACCAAAGCGCGAAATTTTGCCAATTTGTACACGGGCACGATCTGGGCGAGCAGCATCTTTTAAGCGGTTTTCTACTTCACGTTGATGACGTGGAGGTGTCATATCAATAAAGTCGATAACAATTAAACCACCCAAGTCACGTAAACGAAGTTGACGTGCAATTTCATCCGCTGCTTCTAGGTTGGTGTTAAGTGCTGTTTCTTCAATATCACCGCCTTTTGTTGCTTTAGACGAGTTGATATCAATAGAGGTAAGTGCTTCAGTAGGGTCAATAACAATTGAACCGCCTGACGGTAAACGCACTTCACGTTGGAACGCAGACTCAATTTGGCTTTCAATTTGGTAATGCGTAAATAATGGTGTGTCACCTTGATAAAGCTTAACGCGGCTCATAAAGTCAGGACGAAAACGCTCAATGTGCGCTTTAGCTTCTTCAAAAACACGTGGCTTATCAATTAAAATTTCACCAATGTCACGACGTAAATAGTCGCGAATAGCGCGGAAAATCACGTTACTTTCTTGGTGAATTAAGAATGGTGCTTTAGCACTGTCTGCCGCTTGTTGAATGGCTTCCCAGTGAACTAATAATGCTTTTAAATCGTAGTTTAGTTCTTCAAACGATTTACCAACACCCGCAGTACGTACAATTAAGCCCATACCTTTAGGTAGTTCTAGGCGGCTTAGCGACTCTTTAAGTTCAGTACGCTCATCACCTTCGATACGGCGAGAAATACCGCCAGCACGAGGGTTGTTAGGCATAAGCACTAAGTAGCTGCCGGCAACACTGATAAAGGTAGTTAATGCTGCACCTTTTTGGCCGCGCTCTTCTTTATCAACTTGTACTATTACTTCTTGACCTTCTTTGATCACGTCGCGAATATTCGGACGACCATGGAAGGTGTAACCTTGCGGGAAGTAAGTACGAGCAATTTCTTTTAATGGAAGGAAACCATGACGATCAGCACCGTAGTCAACAAATGCCGCTTCTAAAGATGGTTCAATACGTGTGATTTTGCCTTTATAAATATTGGCTTTTTTCTGTTCGTGACCTGGGCTTTCTATATCTAAATCATATAGGCGCTGGCCGTCAACCAGTGCTACGCGCATTTCTTCTTGCTGCGTTGCATTGATTAGCATACGTTTCATAATGTTACTCTACTAGTTTGTGTCGCTGACATGACGATGTTTTTCTCGCCTGTTCAGGTGTTCCTATTTTTAGAATGTGCAGCCTCACGACTGGGTCTTTAACGGAACGGCTCTGTATTTTGGTACGCAGTATTTTAAATGCCGGCAAACAATAGGGTGTTATCACGCTATTAAATTCTAAAGGGATTCAAATGTGTCGGCTGTTTAGCTCAATACTCATTTTATCCAGAAGTTGGCCTGTCATATCAATCTTATTAAATGCATTCATATTAGGTGCGTAGGGCTCTTTAGGTTCAAACCATAGTTTCGCTTTTAAAACTACCGTTATCTATTTTATGAGCAAAAATCGCTACCGATGTTAATGAACGCTTATTTATTAGATTTTTTTAGTTCTAAATAAGCTGCTGTACGGTACTACTACAATATTTGAGCGAATTCTGAACGGCGTGTTTTTTACGCCGTCACTATCAGACAAATTATCTGTTCATTGCTTTTACTATCACATTAAAAATCAATTCATGTTCAAACTTAACCAGCAATATATTACGCGCATTGCCGTTAGTTGTGCGCACGTGTTGACTGGGTATGTATAAAAGCTTTGGAAAACTTAACTCGGATCTGTATGATCGGTTACCCAGAATGTGCATCACGAATGTTTTGTTGTGTTAAAAAGCACCGTTGTTATTTGCAAATACTAAATATTTGCGCTGCTTATTATCCCACTATTATAACCGTGTTAGCAACTAAATTATTTTACTTAAATCAGTGATTAGGCAATGTCAGAAAAAACCGGCTTACAAGTATCTTTTGTCACGATCAACGAAGACCACCTAGGTCAGCGTATTGATAACTTTCTTATTACCCATTTAAAAGGGGTGCCTAAAAGCGCAATTTATAAAATTCTTCGTAAAGGTGAGGTGCGTGTTAATAAAAAACGCATCAAACCTGTGTATAAATTGCAGCTAGACGACGTTATTCGTATACCGCCAATTAGAGTGTCAGAGCGTGAAGAGTTTGTACCATCAAAACTCGATAAAGTAACGCGCCTCGAAGACGATATATTATTTGAAGATAAATACCTGATTGTTATTAACAAGCCATCAGGCATGGCTGTGCATGGCGGAAGTGGCTTAAGCTACGGGCTTATTGAAGCATTACGTGTTTTACGCCCAGAAGAGCGTAGCCTAGAGCTTGTGCATCGTTTAGACCGCGATACCTCAGGTTGTTTACTCATTGCTAAGCGCCGCTCAGTGCTGACCGCTTTGCATGAGCAATTACGCGAAAAAACCATGGAAAAAAATTACTGGGCATTGGTAGAAGGCCAATGGGACTCTAAAACAAAAAATGTAACGGAAGGTTTGCGTAAAAATACCCTAAAATCGGGTGAGCGCGTAGTACGTGTTGATAATACCGAGGGCAAACCGTCGCATACCCGTTTTAAAGTGCTTGAACGTTTTAACGATTGCTCATTAGTACAAGCATCCCCTGTAACCGGTCGTACTCACCAAATTCGTGTGCATACTCAGTGTCAAGGCCATGCTATTGCTTGTGATGATAAGTACGGCGACCAAGGATTTGATGAGTCAATGCGTAAACGCGGTTTAAACCGCTTATTTCTACACGCGCATGATTTAAGCTTTTACCATCCTAAAAACGAAACCACTATGCGAGTAGAAGCACCGCTGGATAAAGCACTATCAAGCTGTTTAGTAAAACTTAGAGCAGCAAAGGCGTGATCGTAACCTCAATAAAACATTACAAGCTGGTGATTTTTGATTGGGATGGCACCATTATGGATTCAATTAGCAAAATCGTTAATTGCATTCGCAAAAGTGCCCAATCACATAATATTGAGCCGCCAAGCGATACCGCTAGTAAAAATATTATTGGTTTATCGCTTGAAAACGCAATCGCAACCTTGTTTCCTAACTACAGCGAACATCACGAAACGCTTATTGCAGGTTATAAACAGCAATATGCACTTGATACCACCCCAACACCGGTGTTTGATCACGTTGCACAGGTACTCACTGAGTTAAAAAATCAAGGCATAATATTGGCGGTTGCCACAGGTAAAAGCCGAGTAGGACTGGAACGCCTTCTAGATGAAAGCCAGTTGCGTCACTTTTTTAGTGCTACGCGAACCAGTGACGACGCTAAATCAAAACCCGCTCCCGATATGCTTTATCAATTGCTTGAAGAGCTAGGGGTAAGTGTTGATGAAGCGCTAATGATAGGCGACACGCAAATAGATATGGCAATGGCAAAAGCCGCAGGTATGGATAGAATAGGGGTAACCATGGGCGTGCACGACGCAGCGCAATTAAACGAGTTAACCCCGATTGCAACCGCTGACAACTATCAGCAGTTGCAAAATATATTACTCGGCTAATCAGTTAGTTTGCGCTGCTAATACATCAACACCAAACTCAGCCAGTAATTGGCTGAGTTTAATGAGTGGTAAACCAATTAAACTATTTGGATCATCACCACTGAGCTTTTCAAATAAACAAATACCCAAGCCTTCACTTTTAAAACTACCTGCACAGTTATAAGGTTGCTCTGCATCGCAATAAGCACTTATTTGCGCCGTTGTTAACGTTTTAAAGGTCACATTAAAGGGCTCAACAATAGTTTTGCTTTGTTTAGTATGAATATCGTACACACATAAGCCAGTTAAAAAAGTGACCGCTTGCCCGCTAAATAAGCTCAATTGCTTTATTGCGTTTTTTTTATTGTGCGGCTTACCTAGTATTTGCTGATTAAATACAGCAACTTGATCTGAGCCAATCGCGAGGCCTTGGTCAAAATGATCGATGGCTGCAGCCGCTTTTAATTCACTGAGGCGCTTAACAAGCGTGCTTGGTGTTTCGTTTTTATGCGGCGTTTCGTCAACATCTGGCGAAAACGTTTCAAACGGCAGATTAAATTTTTGTAATAAAGACTGCCTAAATGGCGAGCTTGAGGCTAATATAAGGGGGTGCTTCATGGCATGTTTTCCTAGCGTAAATCAGATTGAGTTAGGATAAATCAGATCCGTGAGTAAAACACGTGAAAAACAACGTAAAATTGGTTTTTTACTTTGACTAACTTACTAACTATCTATATGATGCAGCCCCTATGCAAAAGGTGAAAATTCCCATCACCCTTCATCCGGGCAAAGCAGCTCAGCATCGTTTAAAGTATGACGGCGTTGTACCGCTTGAGAAACTTCCTCGTTTACGAGGGGTTATCCAGGAAGAAGTAGGTGAAATAGCGGTAAAAATTCATTGCAAAAACGATGAGCAAGGTTTAGTTGTGATTAGTGGCAATTTGTCCACACACGTAACTGTCACTTGTCAACGTTGTAATGGTGATTTAGGGTTGGATTTGGATCAAGACTTTGTGTATTCGCCAGTCGGTTTGGATGCAGAGTCAGATGATCTTCCAGAAAGCTACGACGAAGTAGCACTTGATGAAAATGGTGAAATAGACGTATTTGAGTTAATCGAAGACGAACTTATTTTAGCAGTGCCATTAGTGCCTACCCACAACGAAGCTTCATGCAGTTATACAGCAGAGCCTGCCAGCTTTGGTGTTTTAAAGGCGGAAGATGATAAACCAAATCCATTTGATATTTTGAAACAACTTAAGAAAGATTCTTAGGAGAAGACTATGGCTGTACAAAAAAGCAAAAAGTCTCGTGCAAGACGCGGCATGCGCCGTTCACACGATGCGATCAGTGGTCCAACTTTAACTGTAGACCAAACATCTGGTGAGACTCATCGTCGTCACCATGTGACTGCAGATGGTTACTACAAAGGCGTTCAAGTAATTTCTAACTAAGAGATTGCTTATATGCTGACTAATCTAACCATAGCGTTAGATATGATGGGGGGCGATTATGGCCCCCGTTCATCTATCCCCGCAGCCGTTCGTGCGGTAAATGCTAATGCCAACTTAAAACTCATTTTATGTGGCAACGAGCAAGTAATAGCTAAACAATTAGAATCACTCGATTCACTTTCTCATCCTAGATTAATTATTCGCCATTGTAACGACGTTGTTACCAATGCCTGCGAACCCGCTGTTGCTGTACGCTCAAAAAAAGATTCCTCCATGCGAGTTGCCCTTGATTTAGTTAAATCGGGTGAAGCGCAAGCCTGTGTTAGCTCTGGCAATACAGGGGCGCTATTTTTTATGGCGCATTACGTATTAAAAATGCTTCCAGGGGTGAAACGTCCCGCACTTATCTCTGCTGTACCTACTGAACGTAAAAACCCCGTTTACTTACTCGATTTAGGCGCCAACGTGCATTGTGATGCACAAATGTTGTATCAGTTTGGCATTATGGGCTCTGTGGTTGCAGGTCAAGCACTTGGCTGCGATAACCCTAAAGTGAGTTTATTGAATATTGGTGCTGAAGATATAAAAGGCCACGAAGAAATTAAGCAAGCCGCACAATTAATGCAACAAAGCGAGCTGATTAATTATATTGGTTACAGTGAAGGCGGCGATATTTTTTCTGGCAAGGCCGATGTTATTGTCTGTGAAGGTTTTGTTGGCAATGTTGCACTCAAAACCTGTGAAGGCATTGCTAAACTTATCATGAAAAAGTTTACCCGTGCCCTTGAAAAGCACGTCGTTTACAAGTGTATGGCGTTTATGTTGGCGCCAATCATAAAAAAACTCTATAAAAGAGTGAACCCCGACCAGTATAACGGCGCTTCTCTGGTAGGATTGCGCGGTATTGTTGTTAAAAGCCATGGAAATGCCTCAGCTAAAGCATTTCATGCCGCAATCGACGAAGCAGTGAAAGAAGTAGAACGTCAACTTCCAGATAAAATAGCTGCTATTTTCGAAAAAACACATTCTAAAGACACGGCGGTTGAATAACAGTTAACGTGCCGTGTTATACATTATTTATTTTGTTTAATTAAAAGAGCAAATTATGGCACAAAAAATTGCACTTCTTTTTCCAGGTCAAGGCTCGCAAACTGTGGGTATGTTACAAGAGCTACTAGCGAGTTCTGACATAGTAAAAGCTACATTTGCAGAAGCTTCAACCGCACTTGGTTACGACCTAGCAGACCTTGTACTTAACGGTCCAGAAGAAAAACTAAATCAAACACACCGTACTCAGCCTGCACTATTAACTGCAAGCGTGGCTATTTATCGTCATTGGTTAGCTGCAAACCCAGATGCAGACGTCGTTATGGCAGGTCACAGCTTGGGTGAGTATTCAGCTTTAGTATGTAGCGATGTGATCAGTTTAAGCGAAGCCGTAAAACTGGTTGAAAATCGCGGTTTTTACATGCAAGAAGCCGTACCTGCTGGTGTAGGTTCTATGGCCGCAATCATTGGTTTAGGCGACGATGAAATTAAAGCCGCTTGTGCAGCAGCGGCACAAGGTGAAGTGGTTTCTCCAGTAAACTATAACTCGCCAGGGCAAGTGGTTATTGCCGGTCATAAAGATGCAGTTGATAGAGCCTCTGTTGCTTGTAAAGAAGCCGGAGCAAAACGTGCATTGCCATTATCGGTAAGCGTACCGTCACATTGTGAACTAATGAAACCAGCTGCTGAGAAATTAGCCACCGATTTAGCTGCTTTAACATTTAATACACCTAAGTGTGATGTAATCAATAATGTTGATGTAAAAGCAGAAGGTTCAGCTGATGCAATTAAAGAGGCATTAGTACGCCAGCTATATAGCCCTGTACGCTGGACCGAAACGGTACAAGCACTGGTTGCACAAGGTGTAACGCAAAGTTATGAATTTGGTCCTGGTAAAGTACTAACCGGGCTTGCAAAACGTATTGATAAAGCGATGGTGTGTGGTTCAGTTAACGACCTTGCATCAATCGATTCAGCTAAATAAGAGTATATAAAATGAGTAATTTATTTTCTTTAGAGGGCAAAGTTGTCCTGATCACTGGCGCTAGCCGTGGTATTGGTAAGGCCATTGCAAACACATTAGTAGCACAAGGTGCAAAAGTAGCGGGCACAGCAACAAGCGAGTCGGGTGCAGCTAAAATTAGTGACTACTTAGGTAATAACGGTAAGGGCTATGCGTTAAACGTAACTGATTCTGCATCGATTGAGGCGACATTAGCGGCAATTAAAGCCGATTTAGGTGATATTGATGTATTAGTAAATAATGCAGGTATTACGCGCGATAACTTATTAATGCGCATGAAAGAAAATGAGTGGGACGATATTATCGATACCAACTTAAGTTCTATCTTCCGTTTATCTAAAGCCGTACTTCGCCCAATGATGAAGAAAAAGAACGGCCGTATCATCAATATCGGCTCAGTAGTGGGAACTATGGGTAATGCGGGTCAAGCCAACTATGCAGCCGCTAAAGCGGGTGTTATCGGCTTTTCTAAATCACTAGCGCGTGAGGTAGCCTCTCGTGGAATTACTGTAAATGTGGTTGCACCTGGTTTTATTCAAACGGACATGACCGATGATTTGACAGATGAGCAAAAAGCAGCAACGCTTGCAAACGTACCTGCGGGTCGTTTAGGTCAGCCAGATGAGATTGCAGCTGCAGTATGTTATTTAGCATCTGACGCCGCTGCGTATGTATCAGGTGAAACTTTGCATGTAAATGGTGCGATGTACATGGTTTAAGTTCGCAATGCGAATTAAATAAACTACAAATTGTATGCGGGTTTGCTAAAAAATATTGAATTTTTCGTAAACTTGCTTTAAACATACTTGAAATCGCTGTGAAAATAAGCGATAAAAGATAAAATAAACACTCAAGAGGTTTGACCAGCAAATTATTTATGGTCAAAAGATTGAATCAGAGAATTATCGGACGTAAACTACGCCGCAATCTGAAAATAACGCATTGGCGTTTTTAATAAAGGAAAGAAGAATGAGCGATATCCAAGAACGCGTAAAGAAAATTATCATCGAACAGCTAGGTGTTAAAGAAGAAGAAGTTAAAAACGAAGCTTCATTCGTTGATGACCTAGGTGCAGACTCTCTTGATACTGTTGAATTAGTAATGGCTCTTGAAGAAGAGTTCGATACTGAGATCCCAGATGAAGAAGCTGAAAAGATCACTACAGTACAATCTGCAATCGATTACGTTACAGCTCACGCTGAGTAATTAATCGCAAATTAAGGGCAGCATTCGCTGCCTTTAATCTTTATATCCAAACCACCTCAAAGTCCATGATTCAATTCCAAACCCTCACTCATCATCAGCAATTAAATTGTTATTGCTTAGCGTTGGTTAATGGTTTGAGACTCGCACTTTGAGGTAGCTTGGGTATGATCATCCCCAATACTAATAACATAACTAGCAACAGCGTTAACGCTTAAATAAACTGAGCTAAGTTAATTGGTATAATAATAATTCCTTATTGGAGGCAAACCGTGGCTAAACGTCGTGTCGTCGTAACTGGCTTAGGAATGTTGACGCCGCTAGGCAATGATGTTCAATCAACCTGGCAAGGCTTATTAGATGCTAAAAGTGGTATTCAAAATATTACCCACTTTGATACATCAAAATTTGGTACTCACTTCGCTGGTTTAATCAATGATTTTGATGCATCGGCTTACATGTCACCAAAAGATGCTAAAAAAATGGATTTATTTATCCAGTATGGCATTGCAGCGGGTGTTCAAGCTTTTCAAGATTCTGGCCTCGAAGTTACTGAACAAAACGCATCACGCATTGGTGTAGCGGTGGGTTCAGGCATTGGTGGCTTAACCCTTATTGAAGAAAACCACGTAAAATTATTAAACAGCGGCCCACGTAAGTTATCGCCGTTTTATGTACCGTCTACCATTATTAATATGATCTCGGGTCATTTATCGATAATGCATGGCCTCCGTGGTCCTAATATTTCAATTGTAACGGCATGTACTACAGGCCTGCACAACATTGGTCACGCCGCACGTATGATTGCCTACGGCGATGCTGATGCTATGGTTGCCGGTGGTGCAGAAAAAGCGTGTACGCCAATTGGAATGGGTGGCTTTAACGCCGCACGTGCGCTTTCAACGCGTAATGACGATCCACAAGCAGCGTCTCGCCCGTGGGATAAAGACCGTGATGGTTTCGTACTTTCTGATGGTGCCGGTGTGGTGGTTGTTGAAGAATACGAACACGCTAAAGCCCGTGGCGCTAAAATTTATGCAGAGCTTGTTGGTTTTGGCATGAGTGGTGATGCCTACCACATGACCTCACCACCAGAAGATGGCGCAGGTGCAGCTCTGGCAATGGAAAACGCATTAAACGATGCGCAAGTAAATGCTGAGCAAGTTGGCTACATTAACGCACACGGTACGTCTACTCATGCGGGTGACAAAGCTGAAACGTCAGCGGTTAAAACTATTTTTGGTGATTCAGCTAAAGATGTAATGGTAAGTTCATCAAAATCTATGATGGGTCACTTACTTGGAGCGGCAGGCTCTGTTGAGTCGATAGTGTCTATTTTGTCGTTGACCGAGCAAAAAGTGACGCCAACAATTAACTTAGATAATCCTGATGAAGGCTGTGATTTAGATTACGTACCGCATACAGCACGTGATGCTAAACTTGATTACGCTTTGTGTAACTCATTTGGGTTTGGTGGTACTAATGGCTCGTTACTGTTTAAAAAGGTATAATCTTTTTTAACAACGAACGACAATAAGAACCCAGTTGTTTAACTGGGTTTTTTTATGTGTAAAAAAATATGCAAACAATAATAGCAGCAAACGAAACCAGTAGCATAAGCACCCATGATAGGGGCTTAAATTATGGCGATGGCTTTTTTACCACCGCAATTATTACTGATGGGCAGGTTGAGCATTGGGCTTATCACAAAGCACGTTTGATTGAATGTGCGCAGCGTTTAGCTTTTCCGGCGCTTGAGTTTACTGCTCTTGAATCGCACATTACTCAGCAAGTAGCATCACAGGCGCAAGCGGTTGTTAAAATCGTGGTAACACGCGGCGAGGGCGGGCGAGGCTATGCGCCACCAAGCGAATGTAATTTAAATATTTTTGTGAGTGTTTTACCTTATCCAAAACATTACAACAGCTTAACAGATACGGGCATTAGTTTATCTATTAGCCCGATTAAGCTGGCCGTTCAACCTCATTTAGCTGGGCTTAAAACTTTAAATAGGCTTGAACAAGTACTGATCAAAAATGCCCTGCAAGCTCAGCATACCGATGATGCGTTAGTCCTTGATTGCAACAACAATGTAATTGAAACCTCAGCGGCTAATATTTTTGCAATAAAAAATAATAAGGTATTTAGCCCAAGGCTCGATGAATGCGGTATTAAAGGTGTTTTTCTACAATCTTTATGTGATAAATTAGCCGTTGAATTTAAAACTGTCAGCGTTGATGACCTTACCCAAGCAGACGCCGTATTTTTATGTAACAGCTTAATGAAAATTGTGCCCGTAAAAAGCCTAGACGAGCACTATTTTGATATTGTGCACAGCCAATCATTACTAAACGAGTTACTAGCCAAGGAGGCTTAGTGTTAAAAGTTATATTATCAGTATTACTACTGGCTTTTTTTAGCTCTGTGATTGGCTACCAGCAATTACAAGCAACCATTCAAACGCCACTAAAGGTAGCTACTAATACCCAATTTAAAGTTGAAAAAGGCACCGGTTTTAATAAGTTATGTCGCCAATGGCAACAGCAGCAGTGGCTAGAGGATTGCTGGCGGTTTCAAATATTAGCTAAACTCGACCCGACCTTGACTGACCTAAAAGCAGGTTTGTACGAGCTAAGCGCAGATAGCGTAATAAACAACATAAAAAAAATAAACCAGGGCGAGCAAATTAGTTTTAGTTTTACCATTATTGAAGGTCAAGCACTCAGAGATGTATTAAATACGGTAAAAATTGCTCCACATTTACAAAACGATTTAAAACTCGAACAGCTTGGCGAGCAAATAATCGGCAAGCAAACTCACCTTGAAGGGTGGTTGTTTCCCGATACTTATCATTATCATAGTAACGACAGCGCGAGTAGTTTATTAAAACGCGCTGCGCAAAAAATGCAGCAAACATTGGCAGATGCATGGCAGCAACGGGCAAGTGATTTACCTTACAATACCGCCTATGAAGCCCTGATAATGGCTTCTATTATCGAAAAAGAAACCGCGCTTGCCAGTGAGCGCCCGTTAATTGCTTCAGCGTTTATAAATCGCTTAAATACCAATATGCGCTTACAAACCGACCCTACCGTAATATATGGGCTAGGCGAAAGCTTTGATGGCGATATCAAACGTAAAGACCTAAGAAATTACACGCCGTATAATACCTATCGTATTAACGGATTACCGCCCACACCGATTGCCATGCCCTCCAAAGAAGCCATTTTAGCGGCGGTAAACCCGCCCAAAAGCGAGTATGTTTACTTTGTAGCCAAAGGTGATGGTAGCCATCAGTTTTCAACCACATTAAAACAACATAATGCGGCGGTTAACCAGTATATTTTAAATAAAAAGAATTAGTGTTTATGAAACCAAAATTTATAGTTATAGAAGGCCTAGAGGGCGCGGGTAAATCTACCGCCATTGCCCTGTGCCAAGACTTTTTAAACCATCACCATGTTGATTTTATCAATGTGCGCGAACCCGGTGGAACCCCACTGGCTGAATCGTTACGTACTTTAGTAAAAGCTGAGCACCAAGAAGAAATAGCTTTTGAAACTGAGCTGCTAATTATGTATGCCGCGCGTTCACAACTAATGCATAATGTGATCAACCCAGCGCTTGAACAAGGCCAGTGGGTATTGGCTGATCGTCACGATTTATCGTCACAGGCGTATCAAGGCGGCGGGCGAGGAATTAGTGCAAACACGTTAGCGTCGCTATCGTCTATGGTGTTAAAAGGTTTAAAACCCGATTTAACCATTTACCTAGATATTGACCCTGTTATTGGCCTTGAACGTGCAAAAGGCCGGGGTGAGCTAGATAGAATTGAGCAAGAAGCCATTGAGTTTTTCCAGCGCACCCGTATGCGTTACATTGAGCTTGCAAATGATGATGACAGCATAAAAACAGTTGATGCCAACCAAAGCATCGATAAAGTACATCGTGATATTACCAATGTACTACGCACATTTTTTTCAGGGTTAAAATAATATGGCATTGCCGTGGCTTAATGAGGTAGAGCAACGCTTAACTCAAAGCTATAAAGCGCAGCGTTTTCACCATGCGCAGCTGTTGTGTGGGCCCATTGGCGTTGGTAAGTTTGAACTAAGTGAGCAGCTCGCAAACAGTTTGTTATGCCAAAATACGCAAGCACAGTTAAGTAGCCCCACTAGCGTACTAAGCCCTTGTGGGCACTGTAAAAGTTGTTCATTAAACTTAGCGGGTACACACCCAGACAAGCGCATTACCCAAGTAGAAGGGCAAAGCATAGGTGTTGATGATATTCGCGGCATAAGCGATTTTATGCACCAGTCCGCGGCTCAAAATGGCAATAAAGTAGCGATTATTCAAAACTGCGAAAAAATGACCACCGCAGCGGCTAATGCGTTATTAAAAACCCTTGAAGAACCAAGTAATAGCCGGTTTTTAATTTTGACTACCAGCCAAGTGGCGCAGTTACCAGCGACTATTTTAAGCCGTTGTGCTAAAACCGAGGTTAAAGTAACTAATAATCAATTAGCTCAACAATGGCTTAGCTCTCTAGATGTGCCTAATTATCCGTGGTTGTCGTTATTTTATAGCCAACCACTACAAGTAAAGCAGTGGCAACAGCAAAATCAGCTAGAAAATATTGATACGCTTTATAAATTTGCAACTGAGTTTAAACAAAGCCATAATTTCAATGCGTTAGTCGATATAATAAATAAACAGCCTGAGCTTGTTCGTATTTTCACTTTATTTTTGAGTGAGCAGCTTAAACAACAGCTTTTAAATGGTATGAGTTTTGACTCTTACCAAGTAGCTCAGCAAGCGCTGAATGATTTTTTACAGAATAATATACAAATACTTGGGCTAAATTTACCGCTTGCGGTATCACGACTAGCGTACATATTACGTAACCAATAAAAAGGACTAGATATGCAAGAGCTATTAGTAGATATAGACGACCTTGACGAACTATATCGCTGTTACATGCCTTTTTTAAAAAAAGGTGGCTTATTTGTACGCACTAATATGCGTTATGAACCAGGATATTCACTTGCCTTACGCGTTACCTTGCCAGATGCGCTAGAAGATGACGTGGTTACCGGAAAGGTTACGTGGGTCACTCCACAAGGCGCTCAGAGCTCAAATCCACCGGGGATCGGCATTAGCTTTCTAGATGACAAAACCAATCTAAACGCGAAGATCGAAAAACTGCTGGGGACTATGTTAAACTCCGGCAATCCAACTTATACCATGTAGTAAAAACAGGCCTTATTTTGATTGTAGATTCTCATTGCCATTTAGACCGTCTTGATTTTGATAAACTCGATTTAAACCTAGACCAAGTACTTGATAACGCTCGCGCTAAAAAAGTAGAACATTTTTTATGTGTCAGCGTCACACTTGATCAGTTTCCCAAT
The DNA here is from genome assembly GCF_023161845.1 of Pseudoalteromonas sp. 2CM39R. Classification (NCBI taxonomy): domain Bacteria; kingdom Pseudomonadati; phylum Pseudomonadota; class Gammaproteobacteria; order Alteromonadales; family Pseudoalteromonadaceae; genus Pseudoalteromonas; species Pseudoalteromonas sp. 2CM39R. The sequence goes on along the minus strand of NZ_JALNTM010000004.1, from coordinate 430,334 downwards.
ATGCTAGAGCAAATAAAACATTACAACGACGTGTCTGCGTCATGTGGCGTGCACCCGCTTGATCAAAAAGACGCACTCAACAAACAGCAATTAATTGATTTAGCCTCACACGACAAAGTAGTGGCGATTGGCGAAACTGGGCTCGATTATTACTACGCAAAAGACACGCATGCAGTGCAACAAGCGAGTTTTGTTGGCCATATTGAGGTAGCTAATGAATTACAAAAGCCACTTATTATTCATACCCGTGATGCCCGTGCCGATACCATTAATTTAATGCGTGAGCACAAAGCAGAAAATTGCGGTGGAGTATTGCACTGTTTCACTGAAGATTGGGATATGGCCAAAAAAGCCATTGATATGGGCTTTTATATTTCTATTTCAGGCATTGTGACTTTTAAAAATGCGGTAGAGCTTAAAGAAGTAGTAAAACAAATTCCACTCGATCGACTGCTTATTGAAACCGACTCGCCTTACTTAGCGCCAGTACCATATCGTGGTAAAACTAATCAGCCAGCGTATGTTGAAGACGTTGCATATTACATTAGTGAGCTCAAAGGCATTAGCTTTAACGAGTTGGCAAAAGCCACCACTGATAACTTTTACTCTTTATTTAAATTAGCAGCTAAAGGCTAACCTCATGACGACTCTCTCGGTGCAACACCCACTGTTACTTATGGGGCCCATGGTGCGCCGAGCAGAAAAAACCGCAGTGTGTATTCAGTTTGCTACTTCAAAGCCAGTAAATTGCCGTGTAGAGCTAATTAGCCACGAATGTTATAGCGAGCAAGACACCATAAGGTTAGGGGAGCATTTATTTTTACAGTATGTGGTAATTAAACCTATAAACAGCCAGCTCCCGCGCGATACCTTATTATCATACCAACTATTTTTTGATGACAGCCCTGTTGATTTATCTTCGTTTAGCTTTAACAATCAGCCATTACCTGAATTTGTGATCCCCAAAAAACTGACACAAATATTACATGGCTCTTGTCGCAATGCGCATCATCCTGCAAAAGACAGCTTAGTAAGTTCAAGCCATTGGCAAGCCGTTCAGCGAAGTAATGAACAGCAGGGGGCACAATTATTATTGCTTTCGGGCGATCAGGTATACGCCGACGATGTAGCAGGGCCTATGTTATTAGCAATACATCAGCTGATTAAACACTTAGGTATTTATAAAGAACAGCCACTTAATTTAGATTTACCCGCTGACATTGCAGAACAGTTGTATGGTCGCCATTACTTGCTGCCAACTACCTCATGGAAAAACCGCTCAAAACTAGGTATTGGCTATTGGTTAAAAAAGGACGAACCGCATTTTTCCAGTGTTAAAGCTTATAACCACCTAATTCATTTTGAAGAGTTTGTAGCGCTGTATTTACTCAATTTTAGTAGCCAAGCATGGCAATACATTGATCTAAATAACTTAAGTTACTCAGGTGGTAACGAAAAAAATCAAACGCTATTTAATGCAGAAAAAGCCGCATTAATTGACTATGCACAAGGTTTAGCAGAGGTAGAGCGATTGTTTGCCAATGTATCTACCTTAATGATGTTTGATGACCATGATGTAACCGATGATTGGAATCTAACCGCAGGCTGGGAGCAAGCTATTAATCAAAACCCCAGTAGCAAGCGTATTGTAAATAATGGCTTAGCGAGCTATTGGTTGTTTCAGGGTATGGGCAACGACGCACTACAAAAAACCGGATCGTTACTGAGCCCTTTTAACGACTGCTTAGCTGGCGACAAGCAATGGCAATTTAAAGCGTTTGATAAACACCTTAACGACTTTAGCCATTGGCATTATGAGTTAATGACCATTCCTAAAGTGGTGGTGCTCGATACCCGTACGCATCGTTGGCGTAACGAGCAAAACTTTAACGAACCTTCAGGTTTACTTGATTGGGAACGCCTCACAGAGCTTGAAGAAAGCCTATTAAGCCATGACCAAGTAATTATTGTATCGCCTGCTCCCGTGTTTGGGGTTAAATCGATAGAGGCAATTCAAGCGGTGTTTAATATGTGTGGGCAACCACTTATGGTTGATGTAGAAAACTGGATGGCGCACGAAGGCTCAGCCAAAAAGTTACTTAACACCTTTAGGCGTACCGACACCCCAAACGAAACGCTGATTTTATCCGGCGATGTACATTATTCATTTTGTTTTTCGGTGCAAAAACGTTTTGGTGATCACCCCAACAGAATTTGGCAACTGACTGCAAGTGGCATTAAAAATGAGTTTCCGCGAAAGCTAATAAATGTACTCGACAAGCTCGACTCTATTTTATACGGCCCCAAAAGCCCACTAAACTTTTTTACCAAACGCTGGCATATGGAAGTAGACAAACACCAAACTAAAGGCAAAGGGCAAAAGTATCTAGTAAGCGATTCAGCGATTAGTTTAGTCACGCTTGAAGCGGGTAATTTAGCAAGGTACCAGTTAATCCACGGCGACGGCCATACCACCGAATTTGATTTAGAAGAGCAGTGATTTAAATACAGGAATTAGGTTTTAGGTTGATATTATTGCCGACTTGTAGCTGCGACTTCATGTCGCGTTATTTTTTAATGTCGCGAGCGACGGGCGACGGGCGACGAGCTTAGGCCCGTAACCCGACCCCCGCAGCCCGTTAACTTCGTCGTTTTTTAATCCGTTTTGGTGCCGGTAACTTGTTGGTCAATATAGCCAAACATAACACCACTATAAACAGCATTGAGTTTGCGCCGGCTTGTAAAGAGTAATCAACTGACGAATGTAGCATCATGGCTACAATAGCTGTAGCGCAACCAAACGCCACCCCCTGATAAAGCGCTGTTTTACGCGTTCGCATAGTATTAATACACAACCACAAACTATAAAGCACCAGCAGTCCTAATAACGCTGTGGCAGGAATGCCTAGCTCAACTGCAAATTGCACATAATCGTTATGCGCATTGTCGTAATAACCAGAGTAGGGCTCAGATTGATACGCAGGAAACGCAGTATAAAAAGTACCGCCACCAGAGCCTAATAGCGGGTTATCTAAAATCAGCGGAATTGAGTCACGTACAACTTCATCACGTGTTTCCGATTGCAAACTAGTCTCGCTAATACGTTGTTTTACTTTTTCTACATCGAAAATGGCACCAATAATGATTAGGTCGATAATAAAAAAGCTCACAATCAGCAATTTAAATGCTTTAGGCTTTTGCTTATAAATAAATAGCGCCAGTAAGCTTACTATTATTAAAGCGATAAAAAAGGCCGAGTTACCCATACGGCTGCGAGTTAAAATAAGCGCCACAATAATAATAATTAACGAAATTCGTAAAATTATTTTAGAACTCAATAATATTTCGGCCCAAGCGCGTAGTGTTTGTTTTACAGTGGGCTGATAACCACTGTTAGAGCGTTTTAGTTCACTGATTAAAACACCAATGCCTAAACATAAACATAAAGCTAAGTAATTAGCTAAAAAGTTAGAATAGGTAAAAGTACCAATTGCACGATCTGTATGTTTGTAACCAAATAAAGGACTTACTATATCGGGCGATAAGTTTAAATAACTAGCATACAAAGCTTGAAATACCCCTGCACAAATTACAGCATAAATTAATTTTTTAATTCGCTCGACACTATTGCAGTAGTTAAATACGAGCCAGCTCAACATGAGTAAAAAGCTGGTTTTTAATAACATTTGTTTGGTTTGAAATGCATCAACGCTTACGCTAAATAGTTGTATACCACAAACTAAAACAACTGCACTTAGAGTAAAAAATAGTGGCCAAGAATAGCGGGGTGGAAACAGCGCTTGGTTGTTATTTAACACACTGTGGGTAAGGTGAGTAATAAAGGTAAAGCTAGTTAAAATGCCAATAGCTAAAATTGCCCAAGGTCGGTAGCTACCTAAAGGAAGAGGGAGTAAAAATAGGATCAAACAAATAAAAAAGAATATAAAACGATTCAAAATAAACTCAAACAAAGTAAAAACGCAGCCAGTAGGCTGCGTTTAAATATACTAAAAGTAGAAACTAGTTACCGACTTCAGATATACCGTTATCACCGCCTGTACCACCAGAACCTGGAGGTGTAGGTAATGTTGGTAAGCTTACTACTGGTGGAGCTGGCTGACCAGTACCCGGACCTGCAGCAGTTGCTTCAGAAGCGGTCGTAGCATCAACACCCGCAGTAATTGCTGCCAGTGTAATTGCATCAGAGTCTAAGCCTGCAGCTGTAAGTGCAGCTAAAAAGTCAGAAATTAAAGGGTTATCTGCACCAAAGTTAGCAACAACAGCGGCAACCATTGCATCAATATCTGCAGCGCCACATGCGCCATTAAGCAGCTTTTCGTCTAACTTAACTTCTTCTTTGTTTTTACAAATGCGTTTGATAGCTTCTACTAAATCTTCGCGTAATTGTTCAGGTGAAGTATCTGCTGTTACATTATTAAGAATATCAATTATGCTATTTATGCCCACTTCTTGAACCACTGCAGCATTATCCGTTTGTGCATAGGTTGGAAGAGCAGTAAGTGCTGTTGCGCTAGCGACTAAGCCAGCTAAAAGTAATTTTTTCATTTCTCGTCCCTTGGTTGAGTACTAATTGCAAAATTTTAGCGCATCGGTGCAAAAAGTAAACTCTTTATTTACGCCATTTTCATTAGATTTGATAATTTTTGATGGTGGCAGTATTAAATTACCTTGTACACCATCACATCCTAGGTCTTCAAGTATTTCTAAAGTCTCGTTTTTTTCAATTAAACAGGCTAAAACTTTAATCCCAAAACCATGACAAATATTGTTAACTGTTTGAATATAAAATTGGCTTTGTGGGTTAGTTACTAAGTCTTGAATGTAGCTACCATCTATTTTTACATATTCAATATCAAGACCTTGTAAATATCTAAACGATGTTAAGCTGGTACCAAAGTGCTCAATACATACATTAATACCCAACTCTTTAATTGCATCTATATGTAACGATGCAACATGCACATTATACAATAAGCTTATTTCATGCAGTTCAAACAGTAAGTTAGTTTTTATAACCGGCTTAGTATGCGAGTAAAGAGTAAGCCATTCTATAAAGTCAGTTGAATATAAAGATGCCTTACTAAGATTTAGTGCAAATACTTCATTTGGGTATTGCTCTTTAATATCAACAAAATTGCGTATAATTTTTTTATCGAGTTCTTCGGTTAAATTTAACTTTTCGGCCATGGCAAATAAGTGGCCGTTATTTACTTTTTCGCCATCATGGATAAAGTGAGAAAACACTTCAAAGTAACATTGAGAATTAACTTTATTAGCTTGTTTTACGGGCTGTACCGAAAAGCTCACTTCACCAGCATTGATAATCGACTTAATCAGCTTACGCCATTGGTTGACGCTAAATAGTGACTCTTTATCGTTATTATCAATTGTAGTGTCTTCGCCTATGGTACAACCGGTGTCAAGCAACGACAGTACTTCACCAACACTTACACCTTGTTCAACTGCAACTATAGCTAAATTTGCATAGCCATTTATGTGTAGGCTGTTTTCTTTTTTACTTAATGTATCACTTAACTCCAAACGAGCTTTATTTAAAAATAAAACGTCATAAGGGGCAAGTAACACAAACGTGCCGCCATTCAATCTAAATACCGTTGAATTTGGTAATTCTTCTGTGACATGTTTCAGTATTTTAGCTGCATCTAATACATGCTGGTCACCATCTTGGTAACTTACTATTTGGTTTATATTATTTAATGAGGGCAGGGTAAGCATCAACGCAGTAATTGGCGCATCGTCTGAAATGTTATTTACAACAGAATTAAAGTGGTTTTCAAACGACTTACGGTTACCTAGCCCCGTTAACGAATCTATATATACTTCTTCGGTCAGTGCTTGAGTTTGCTTGGTCAATGAATCAAACGTACTTTGTAAGTTTATAACCATGTTATTGATGGCTTGTGTAACAGTACGAAGCTCCCTTGCTACCGGTATTTCTTTATTTAAGGTAAAGCGTTTGCGGGTTACTAAAGTGGCTTGATCTTCTACTGCTTTTAATGGCTTAAATACCGCACGTAATATTAAAAATGCTATAGCGAGTGATGCAGCCAATAGTAAAAACGAGCTATATAAGCTGCGAAGAGTGTGTTGCCACAAGGTTAAATACGATTGCCCAGTATGGCTAGTTACATCGAGTGTACCTGCCATCATCCAGCCATTATTTATTTCAGAATGCATAGTTGGCGCACTTAGTTCAACAGCACTAATAAACCAACTAGGAACTGATTCAACGCGTTTTGGATTTTGTAATTCAAAAACGATGTTGTTTTGCACGTCAGTAAATTTAATTTGGCTATAATAACCAGAGTCAAAAATAGCGGTTGCCATCGTCTCGGCAATCATTAGGCTGTCGTCTTCTAAATAAGGAGATATAGAAAGCCCTAAACTAGTAGCGGTGTCTTGCGCATGACTGGCCATTTGCGTTTGTAAGTAATTACGGGTTGTATCCACGTCGGTAATAACGCGTACACAAAATGAAATAATCGAAATTAAAATGATCAAGCCATAAACTTGGGTCTTTAAACTCAATCCATATTTAAAGATTCGAGACATAACTACTAGTTCCTTTGTTGTTACCATTAGCGGGCGCAAGCTCACCTTGTTCAATTCGTTCTAGCATAGTGTTCCAAGCAGAAACCCCACGGCTATTCTTAACCTTATTACCTAACCCTTTCGATTTGGCTAACCACAAGCCTTGGCCGTTAAAACTATATATAGGCTTTAAATCGCCACGATTACTAGCAGGCACTAGTTTAGTATTAAAGTTGTCGAGCACCAACGGTATTTGGTCAGGTTGTTCAAAGTATATTAATACCATGTGCGGTTGATTAACGGTACGTTGGCGTACATACATAAAGCGTATTTTTTCTTCTGGGATACCCAAAGCGATTAAAGTAAAGTATTTAGCAATAACATAATCTTCGCAGTCACCCATGCCTACACCTAAGCTTTCTAGCGGGGTGGCCCAGTAGTCTTTTTTTTGCCAAAGATCGTCATCGGTTTTGTACTTTATATGCTTATTAAAAAAGTCATTAACTAAATGAATTTTTTGCCATTCGCTTTTATTGGCAGAGTCATCTATAAAACTCAGCCACGTTTTTATTCGTTGGTGGCCTGCATCGCCGTAAAACTGTTTGGCACGGGTAATTATATCGCTATTACGCAAATGTAAAAGCATGTCTTGTGCACAAGCAAAAAAAGACACTAATATAATTATGCAAATTCCTACGCGCACAAATCCCATCCCTTAAAAGTTAACAGCACTATTATATTCCCATTGAAAGTAAATTGATAGATTACAAAAAAGGCAAAAATAATTAGTTAACAAAAAATTAACCTAAAACAATCAAAAAGGCTGCTTTTTATATTGAGCGATTATATGTGTTGTGTATAATAGCCGCCCATATGGTTAGTAGTGCTTAAAACTCGCTATTCGCAGCGACATTTATAAACAGCTACGTTATAACCAAAAGTAACTATAAAAGGAATTGAAGTGAAAGTATTAAAAGCAGTCTTGCCTGTTGCAGGCTTGGGTACCCGTATGTTACCAGCTACCAAAGCAACACCAAAGGAAATGCTTCCGCTAGTCGATAAGCCCCTCATTCAATATGTTGTAAACGAAGCCGTAAAAGCCGGTATTAAAGAAATTGTGCTGGTTACCCATGCCTCTAAAAACGCTATAGAAAATCATTTTGATACTAGCTTTGAACTAGAGGCCACTCTAGAGGCCCGCGTAAAACGCAGCTTGCTAGAAGAAGTTCGTTCAATAATCCCAAGAGATGTAAGCATTATATCGGTTCGTCAATCGGCGCCGTTAGGGTTAGGCCATGCAATACTTGAAACCCGGCCTATCATTGGCAATAACCCTTTTGCTATTTTATTGCCCGATGTAATTATCGATCAATATAAGTCGAACCTAAAGGTTGATAATCTTGCGCAAATGATCGACCGATTTGAGCGCACCCAGCATAACCAAATCATGGTTGAGCCCGTCCCACATGAAGAAGTACACAACTATGGTGTGGTTGATTTAGCAGGTAAAAAAATCCAGCCTGGTGAAAATGCAGCCATTACCAACATGGTTGAAAAACCAAATAATGACGAAGCGCCAAGCAATTTAGCAATAACAGGGCGTTATGTTGTATCGCCTGCTATTTGGGACTTGCTCGAATATACCCCTCCCGGTGCTGGCGGCGAAATACAATTAACAGATGCATTACTACAGTTACGTCATCTTGAAACAATTGAAGCGTACCATTTAAAAGGTAAGTCGCATGACTGCGGCTCAAAACTAGGCTACATGCTCGCAAACGTAGAGTATGCAATGCAATCAAGCCTACTGGGTGAAGAATTTACCAAGCGCGTTAAGCAATTAATGGCAAATGCATAAAGTTTTGCAAAATCGGTTAGTAAAAAATTAAGGGAAATCATGGCTATTAAAGTATTAAGTATTTTTGGTACGCGACCTGAAGCAATAAAAATGGCGCCGCTAGTGAAAGGGCTAAATGAAGCAGAAGGTATTGATGCAAAAGTATGTGTTACTGCCCAGCATCGTGAAATGCTTGACCAAGTTTTAGACCTTTTTGAAATTGTACCAGAGTACGATTTGAACATTATGAAACCGGGTCAAAGCTTATATGATGTAACAACAAATATTTTGTTAGGTCTAAAGCCTATTCTTGAAGAGTTTAAACCAGATTTAGTGCTTGTTCATGGCGATACCAGCACTACTTTATCTGCAAGTTTAGCGGCGTTTTATCAGCAAATTCCAGTGGGGCACGTAGAAGCAGGTTTACGCACAGGCAACTTAAGTTCACCATGGCCAGAAGAGGGTAACCGCAAGCTTACTGGTGCTATTACAAAGCTGCATTTTGCACCAACGCAAACATCGCAGCAAAACTTACTCAATGAAGCGGTAAGTGCTGACGATATCGTAATTACTGGTAACACCGTTATTGACGCATTATTACAAGTGGTTGATAAAGTAAAAACCGACAGCGCTTTAATTTCAACTCTAAAAGCTAAATTTCCAGAACTCGATGAAACTAAAAAGCTTATTTTAGTTACAGGGCACCGCCGTGAGAGCTTTGGTGGCGGTTTTGAGCGAATTTGTGAGGCATTGGTAGAAATTGCAACTGCGCACCCAGATACACAAATTTTATACCCAATGCATTTAAATCCTAATGTACGCGAACCAGTAAATCGCATATTAAAAAATGTTGATAATGTGCATTTAATCGAGCCGCAAGACTACCTACCATTTGTGTACTTAATGAATCAAGCTCACATAATCGTAACCGACTCAGGTGGTGTTCAAGAAGAAGCGCCAAGCCTAGGTAAACCAGTACTTGTTATGCGTGACACCACAGAACGCCCAGAAGCGGTAGAAGCAGGTACAGTTAAACTAGTAGGCACAGATAAAGCTCGCATAGTGAATGAAGTTAATAACTTACTCACTAACGCTGAAGAATATCAGTCAATGAGCCGTGCACATAACCCTTATGGTGATGGTAAAGCGTGTGAACGTATTGTGGCTAAAATTAAGCAACATTTTAAAGATTAAAATAAAGTTTAAAACTTTTTCAAGGATTTAGTAATGACAATTAAAACAGTTTCAGTTGTTGGTTTAGGCTACATAGGTTTACCAACTGCGGCGGTTATTGCATCGCGCGGTATGAAAGTAATTGGTTTAGACGTAAGCGAAAAAGCAGTTAATACCATTAATGCCGGTGAAATACACATAGTAGAGCCTGATCTCGACATAATAGTTCGTGGCGTAGTATCTACTGGTAACTTAAGAGCGACTACAACGCCAGAAAAAGCCGATGCGTTTATGGTAGCTGTACCTACACCATTTATTCACAGCGAAAGTGGTAACCACAGTGCAGACTTAAGCTATATTGAATCGGCTGCAAAAATGATTGCCCCAGTGCTTGAAAAAGGTAACTTAGTTATTTTAGAAAGCACCTCACCTGTAGGTGCAACGGAGCAACTAGCCGCTTGGTTAAGTGAAGCGCGCCCTGATTTAACGTTCCCACAAGATAAAGGTGATGCCGCCGACATCAATGTTGCTCATTGCCCTGAACGTGTATTACCTGGCTATGTATTACAAGAGTTAGTGTCAAACGACCGTGTAATAGGTGGTATGAGCAAAGCATGTAGCGAAAAAGCCGTTAAGTTATACGAAACTTTCGTGCGCGGCGAGTGTATTATTACCAATGCTCGTACTGCTGAAATGGCTAAGTTAACCGAAAACTCATTTCGCGATGTAAACATTGCCTTTGCCAATGAATTGTCAATCATTTGTGACAAATTAAAAATTAATGTGTGGGAACTTATTAAGCTTGCTAATCGTCACCCGCGTGTAAATATTTTAAACCCAGGCCCAGGTGTTGGCGGCCACTGTATTGCGGTTGATCCTTGGTTTATTGTTGCAAGTTGCCCAGACGAAGCAAAAATAATTAAACAAGCACGCTTAACTAACGACGCAAAACCATTTTACGTAATTGAAAAAGTAGCAAAAGCTGCTGATGAATTTAAACGTCCAGTTATTGCGTGTTTAGGCCTTTCATTTAAAGCCGATATTGACGATCTTCGTGAGAGCCCGGCATTAAATATTGTTGAAGAATTAGCAGCAAAAAATATTGGTGAAATACTTGCTGTAGAGCCAAATATTTCAGAGCTACCGGCCAACCTAGCAGATAAAAATGTCAGCTTAGTGTCGTTAGAAAGCGCACTAGAGCAAGCAAATGTCGTTGTAGTATTAGTTGATCATAAACAATTTAAAGCTGCAGATAAAACAGAGTTTGCATCAAAAGTTGTTATTGATACTCGCGGTATTTTGTAAGGCTAACATTTATGACTCCTTTTGAGCTTATAAAATGTGATTTGTATCGGAGTACCGCAAGGTACTCCCATAAATTATTAATAAAAAACTTAATCAATAATAACCGTTCTTTTAAGTACACTTTTTGGTGGAGGCTAACTCAGTCTAATAACCTATTGATTAGGACATTAGCAAGGCTTATGCATTTAACCTTATCTATTAGGTATCAAATACAAATACCTAAAGAAGCAAAAATTGGTCCTGGGCTCAATTTAGGTCATGCTACTGGAATAGTTTTAAGTCCAACAGTTGAAATTGGAGCTAACTGCAATATTAGTCAATTTGTAAATATTGGAAGTAACCATGGGAAAGCTGCCTCTATTGCAGATAACGTGTATATAGGTCCTATGGTTTGCATAGTCGAAAATGTTGTCATAGGAAATAACGTCACTATTGGTGCTGGCTCTGTGGTTATTAAGGATATACCTGAAAATTCAACGGCTGTTGGTAACCCTTCTCAAGTAGTCAACCAAAATTATCCTGGCCGATACATTATGAATAAACATGATGAATAAAAAACATGTAGTCCTATTAATGCCACTTTCTACTTATGAGTGGGGTAGTATCAACTATGGCGGAGTGGATAGTGTATGCCAAATGTTTGCAGAATATTTGGTTAACCATGATGACGCTAACTTTAGGTTTACTATTATCGGGCTCGACCCGCAGAGTAAAACCCCTTTCACTGGTGATGTTATTCGTCTATCAGATAATGTTGATTTTGTTTGGCTGCCTGCATCAAGTAAGCAAATAGGCTTTAAAATCCCCGGCATTATTTGGCAAAATTGGCATGTTCGTAAGTTATTAAAAACTTTGAACCCTGATTTAGTGCACACCCACCTTTGGAGCTTTTTGATAGGAAGTGGTTTTAGAGGGAAATCGGTTGTTACAGTTCATAGCTATAAAAAAATAGCTCGGCGTAATGTGGGGTTGGTTAATAACTTTTTATATGAAAAAGCAATACCACGGTTAATAAAGAAACGAAATGATAATGTTGTTGTTGTTGGCAAACAGCTACAAAGTGCAATTGCTGCAGATGGGTTTAAATCTTTAGTAGTTCATAACCCAATAGATCAAGAATACTTTGAAGCTAATTACGTCAAACATCAACGAAAAGAAATAAAGCTTGTTACGTGTGCGTTGCTAACACCAAGAAAGAAGGTGGAAGATTCAATTTCTTTACTAGCTAAATTAATTAATGACGGCATTGATTCCTCATTAGCTATCATTGGGCCACATGCTGATAAAGGCTATACAGAGCAACTGATAAAACAGGTAGCTTCGTTAGAATTAGAAAACAAAGTAAAATTTATGGGTAAGTTAAATAAAACCCAAATTGTACAACAATATCTTAATGCTGATGTAGGTATTTTTACTTCTAGTGAAGAGACCTTTGGCTTAGTACCTCTAGAAATGTTAGCAGTTGGATTGCCTCTAATAACAACTGAGGTTGGAATACTTGAAGATGAGAAAACTTTTTTTGATAAAATGGGTGTTTTATACCTATCTGATACGATAACCCCTAACCGTATCAAAAATTTAATTGCCAATCATAATGTTAATGAGTCTAAAAGTGAACTTGAAGTAAAATTTAATATTGCATCTGTTTTCACGCAATATATTGATTTATATAAAAAGTGTAGTGAAAAAAATAATGATTAGCTCGTTACTTAAATATGCTCCAGTGCAAATTTTTGCTGCAATTAGTGTTTTTGCATTAATTAGTATTCATACCAAGTTATTAACTACAACCGAATACGGAATGTTGGCATTAATGCTATTAACGGTTGAAGTTGTAAGGGCGGTAGCTGCCCAGTGGATAAACTCTAGCATGCTGCGTTTACTTCCTAGTAAAAAAACAGAGGAACATAATAATTTTGCAGCGATTGCCAGCTCAATTATTTTTTGCTGCACATTGCCAGCTTTAGCATTAGTTAGCTTGGGGTTATATTTAACAGGTTTATTAACCTTATCTACGTTTTTAGCTACCTTTTTAGTTTTTTTAACTAAAGCCCTCTATCAGTTCTATCTTGAATTAGCCCGTATAATGGAGCGTTTAAACCAATATAGAGTTGCCGTACTTACTCAATCTATTATGGCTATAGTAATTACAGGCAGCTTGCTAGCTTATTCTCCTAATATCCTTTCTGCGTTATCAGCCCTTGCTTTGAGCTACATAGCTGCAGGTTTAGTTGTTTTTAAACCGCTTAAAATCAGTATTAATAAACTTAAAACTGCAGACGCTCAGGCTATTTTCTCTTATGGCTTACCGCTTATGGCCAGTGGCTTAGTTGCAGCAATATCAAGCCGGTTAGACCGCTACTTCATTGCCGACTCATTAGATTTAGCACAAACAGGTATTTATGCTGCTATATCAAATATTTTATTAGGAATTGGCGCACTTATTTTTATGGTAGTAGCCTTACCAAGTTATCCTGAATTAACAAAAAAAATAAACGATAAAGCCGCTTTGTACAAAGCCCATGGTGAATATTTAACTTTATTATGTTTAATTGCAATGCCCGCTTTAGTTGGGTTTTGTATTTTAGCCGAGCCTATAACGCACCTATTGCTTAGTGAAGAATATTTATCACAAGGTTCTACTATTATTTATATTTTATGTTCGGGGGTGTTTGTTTTAAATTTGAAGGGACATTATATAGACCATGGTTTACAGTTCTCTTTAAACACTAAATACCTGCCAAAAATTAGTGTTTTTTCATTAATTTTAAACCTGTCATTATTAGTTACTTTGATTCCTCCTTTTGGTTTGATAGGTGCAGCGAGTGCTTTTTTAATTGCTAATATTATCGCATTGGTTATGAGTCTATGGTTATCACTAAGAAAAGGGTATAAATACACTGTACCGTTGCAGGTATATAAAATTCTACTTTCAACTGTGTGTATGGCCATATTCCTACCAGAATTACGTGTTCATCATTTTGTGATAATTAATATGCCCATAGTAAATATTATTATTGATATCGTTATTGGTGTGAGCATTTTCTCATGTGTGCTTGCCTTACTGAATTATAAAAAATGTAAAGCATGGGTAATAAATAAATGAAAAGTGAAAGTATTTATAAAGTAATGATGTTCACTTTTTTGACAGCTTTTATTTTTGGCGGCTATTTGCTAGAAAACATAGGTATAAAGTACGTATCAGAAGGCGGAAATCCGTTAGTTAAAATACATATTTCAACGTATATATTAATGCTAACCTTTGCTATCTTTACGCTCAGAAAAGGAATTCAAACACCTATAATTAATCTTAAAGAGCTAAGTTCAGCATGGCTAATTAGCTTACTGAGTATAATTCTTGTGATATTTTATGGTTTATATACCTCGGGTATGTCAGGTATAGCTTATTTGGTCAATACCATGATCTCACCACTTTTAGCTGTTTATTTATTATGTCAGTTAAGCACACATCATAAAGGTAAACTATTAAGCTTACTTGCTTATCTTTTATTTTTTAATGCCATGATTGCTATACTGGAATTTACGATAGGCAAAACAATGGTTAGTGTTGAGTTTGCAAGCTTTAGCTTTTTTCGGTCAACTGCACTCTTGGGTTTCCCTCTCAATAATGCATTAATCACAGCTGCGTTAGCCCCTATACTAATGAGTTATACTCGAATTCCTTATTTAATCTATTTTACCGTTGTAACTTTAGCTTTATTTGCTTTTGGAGGGCGAGCTGCCACTGCTATATTCATTTTCGGAATGTTGTTTTTAATTATGCCAAAAATACCTAGATTTATAAAATCAGGGTTTCATACATCAAAAATGCGTTTTGCGATAATCCAAGCGCTCGCTTTTTTTGCGTTCATTTTTACAACATTAATAATTACTTTAACTCCAATTGGTGCTCGAATCCTCAGTAAGTTGCATATTGATAAGAGTGCTGAAGCACGTTTTAACGTATATGTTTTGTTAGATGAATTAACCCCTATTGAATGGGTATTTGGAGCATCGTCTGCATTTAAGCAAAATATTGATTTCTACATTGGAATAAATGTGATTGAAAATTATATCATTGGTTGGGTTGTTAATTTTGGACTTATTGGCACGTTTTTACTTGTTTTCACTTGCTATAGCATACCATCAAAATTGATGACAAGAAGTAATATAAAATTAAATGTTGCCTTAATTGTATTTATTTTAGTATCAGTGACCAACAATGCATTAACGACTAAAACGCCAGCTTTGTTATTTTTATTTAGCGTAATGTACCTTTCCAGAGCAATAGAAAGTAAGACCAAAATATAGCTCAGTATAAAATACAGGATGTCATTGTTAGCTAAAGTGGAAATATAAAGATAAGAGATATTTAAAGCAAAATTTTTTAGAAATTTATACAATTTAAAATGATGAGGTTAAATAATGCCCAATGCAATACTGTTATATAGAGTCTCCAGGTGGCTTTATTTAAGAAAAGTCCCTTTATTACCAAAGCTTATACAGTTAATGATTTTCCTGTTTTATAATTCTAAATTACCTGCTAGTGCGGATATCGGGAAAGGTTCTTTTCTTGTGGTTAAAGGTATTGGGGTAGTAATTATTGATAACGCCAGAATAGGAGAGCGTTGCAGGATTGGTATTGGTTGCAAAGTCGTTGGTAAGGGACCTTATAAGCGTGTTCCTAGTATTGGAGATGATGTTTTTCTTGGTCCAGGCTCTGTAATCGTAGGACCAGTAATAATTGGTAACAAAGTAATAGTCGCTCCAAATTCTGTAGTTACAAAAAGTGTACCTAATGGATGCATAGTTGGTGGAGTTCCTGCAAAAATTATCGGGAATATAGACGAATTGAATTATGACATATTAAAAAACGAGAGTTATTTAGATGATGTAGCTCCATATATGGTAAAAAAATAAAACAAGACTTTGTCAAGTAGACAGTCATGTTTAATCTTATGTAATTTAATTGTATTTTGCGATCTCTAGCAATTAAACCTGATATTTAAAGGAATAGTATTGATGTTTACGAGTAAGGTATACATAAAAAGCCCTATTTTCATTCAAAACATTTTATTAAGTAGTCGTGCATTTATACGTAAAAAACTTAGGGAAAATAATGATTGCGAAAAGCTTACTCAAAAGTTACAAGCTCATGAATTTAACAGTGAATTGCTGAAACAGTATAGTGATGGAATGCTCAGCGATGTAGTTACAAATGCAAATGAGGCTGTTGATTACTACATAGGGACTGGAACAGATATAGAAAAGTACCCATATATCGATAAATCTACAATTAATAGCCATAAATATGAGTTTGTGTCACCTCAAAAAAGAGGCGCTGTAATTAATGGCGCAACGAGTGGCACAACAGGTGCTCCACTAGTTATCCCGCAGAATATGCAATCAATAATTACTGAACAAGCTTTCGTTAGCAGAGGCTTAGCATGGGCTGGATTTAAAGAGGGTGATAAGCGAGCATGGCTCAGGGGCGATATTATTGTACCACTCGAACAAAAAAAAGCGCCATTTTGGCGTTACTCCTATTTTGAAAATATGATTATGCTTTCATCCTTTCATATGGCACCTGCTAACTTGCAGTCATACATAAATACAATGGTTAATTTTGGTGTGCAAGTTATTCAAGCCTACCCCTCTTCTATAACCACGTTAGCTAAATACTTAGAAGTGAGTAATCAATATTACCCAGGAGACTTAAAGTCGATTGTTACCTCATCAGAGTCTTTATCAAAAGAAGACAAACATCTAATTGAAACACGCTTTAAATGTACTGTTTTTGATTGGTATGGATTATTTGAGCGTGTAGCTGCTATTGCCAGTTGTGAGCATGGGCGATATCACATTTTAACAGACTACGCTCATGTAGAATTATTGCCTGCCGGAAAAACTGAATCAGGTCAGCAACGTGCTGAAATTGTAGGTACTAATTTTAATAATTCACTTTACCCATTAATACGTTATAAAACTGGTGATCATGTTGTATTGTCTGATGAGCCAAATTGCCCCTGTGGTCGTGTTTTTCCAATTGTTGATTCTATAGAGGGGAGAATTGGAGATTATCTCTTAGGTGAGGATCGGCAAAAAGTGTATATATTAAATCATATACCAAAAGGTGTTGAAGGGTTATTGGGTTCACAGTTTGTTCAGAAAAAAGATCTGAGCATTGATGTTTTGGTTGTAGTTGATGGGGCGTTATTTAATAAGACTCAAGAAGATAAATTAATTTCGAATACAAAAGAAAGATTAGGTGTGTCCATTAAAGTGAATGTAAAAAAAGTTGATGCAATTCCAAGGACTAAAAACGGTAAAGTAAAGCAGGCTATAAGAGAGTTTTAACGTGAAAAAATTAATAAATCTAACAATAGCCACAGATAAAAACGGACAAGGTGGTATTGCAACAGTTTTAAATGTTTACGAAAGCGAAGGTTTTTTTTATGACACAAATTCAGAGCTTTTAGTAAGCCATTCAACCAATACTAGGTTTGGCATGGCAGGCCAACTATTCAATTATTTACTTTGTATTATCAAGTTAGTTTCTAAATTAATAATATATGACGTTGGCGTAGTGCATATTCATATGGCTTCTAGAGGGAGTTATGCAAGAAAGTCATTGCTAATAAAGCTGATTAAATATTTTAATACAAAAATTATTTTGCATTTACATGGAGCTGAATTTAGAGAGTTTTATAATAATGAATGCTGTGAATCTAAAAAAGCACAAATAAGAACAACCTTTAACTCTGTAGATAAGGTTATTGTCTTATCTACTCAGTGGCTGGATTGGCTTGATACTATATTAGACGATCGTAAAAAAGGAGTTGTAGTTTATAATGCCGTTCCTAAATTAGAGATAGAAAAAGAGAAAACTAATAACTTTAATTTTGTATTTTTAGGGCGGTTGGGTGAACGTAAAGGTGTATCCGATTTAATAAATGCTTTCAATGGTGTTGTTAAAGAGTATCCATACGCTAGATTGTTGCTTGGTGGTGACGGCGAGATTAAAAAATATCAGAAAATGGTTAATGAGCTAGGTCTAGATGAATGCGTTGAGTTACTTGGTTGGGTTGCTGGCGATAAAAAAATTAATATTTTAAAGCAAGCTGATGCATACGTGTTACCAAGCTATAACGAAGGCTTCCCAATGGGAGTGTTAGAAGCAATGTCATGTAACATACCTGTTATTGCTTCTACTGCAGGTGGAATTCCAGATGCCATTACAAATAATATTGATGGCTTACTGATTAAACCTGGTGATGTTGGATCTCTAAAAATGGCAATGAATAGGTTAATTGAGTTTCCTGTAGAAACAGAAAAAATGAGAGATGTTGCAAAAGAAAAGTTTTTAAATAACTTTAGTCCTAGAGTAATCATTCCAAAGCTTAAATGTATTTATAAAGAGCTGGGAGCAATTTAGTAATGTTAGATAGCAACTATTGCAAAAAACTATTACTTAATAAGGCAAAAAAAGGGAATTATGCTGGGCAAGACCCATTTGATGGGCTCAATAGTAAGCTATTTGAATTAACTCCTCGATTTAAACAAGGCATTGTAGGGCTTGCTTGGATTCAGCTGCATAAACGTTTAGCTATTAACTTGCGACCATTATGTGCTGTGCCCAAAAAGCGTAACCCAAAGGGTATTGGTTTATTTATTTTAGGTTTATTGGAAGACTATAAAGCAACTAATGAGCAAACTTATTTAGATGAAGCGATAAAGCTAGCTGATTGGTTATTGACCCAGCAAAGTGATAAATCTATTTGGCAGCATAGCTGTTGGGGTTACCACTTTGACTGGAATGCTCGTGCTTTTTTTGTACCTAAAGGTAAGCCAAATGTAATTACTACTATTTATGTTGCTCAGGCTTTATATGCATTAAGTGAAATCACCAAAGACAAAAAATACTCAGATCCTGCAATTGATAGTGCACATTTTATTGTAAAAACATTATATAAAGAATGTGATGGTAGGCAGTTTTTTGGTTACATACCGGGTGAAACTGCATTTGTACATAATGCTAGCCTTTGGGGCGCTGCATGGGTTGCAAAAGTTGCCGTGCTGACTAACAACCAACATTACAAACAGCTTGCTTTAAATGCAGCAAGGCAGTCGGTAAGCGAACAGGGACTTGATGGCTCATGGGTATATGGTGCTCGCCATCATCATCAGTTTATTGATGGCTTTCATACCGGTTATAATCTAGAGGCACTTCGCTTACTGAGTGATGAATTACAAACTGATGAGTTTGAATCGGCAATTGCAAAAGGTCTTACTTATTATAAAACACATTTGTTTGAGCAAGATGGCACTGCAAAATATTACAATAATAATCGCTACCCACTCGATATGCACAGTGTTTCGCAAGCTGTTTTTACGTTATTAAAAGTAGGTAAAACGCCAGATGACTTTATACTGGCTGAAAAAGTAATTAACCGTGCTATTCAAACCTTATATATGCCTAAAAAGCAGCGTTTTATTTATCAAAAAAATAAGTATTTTACCAATAAGGTAGACTATGTCCGTTGGACACAAGCATGGGTATATTATTCGTTTGCTTATTTTAATAGACAAAAATTGAACAGCGCTAAAAATGCAGTTATTGAACAACTTTAAAAAACGGACTCAACAATGAAACGTATTGAATTTTTAAAAGCACCCATGGATATTGCCACTATGCAAGAGACGGTGTCTTTTATTGAAAGTAGAATTGAGCAAAAGCAGTTTTTACAGCATGTTGTGGTTAATGTAGCCAAAATAGTAAATATGCAAAAAGACCCTGTTTTAGCTGAGTCGGTTAAAGCGTGTGAGGTAATTAATATTGATGGTATGGGTGTAGTGTTCGGTGCGCGTTTTTTAGGGCACGATGTGCCAGAGCGTGTAGCGGGAGTTGACTTATTTCATGAATTATTAGCTATGAGTGCCAAGCGAGACTTTCCTGTGTTTTTATTGGGTGCCACCGAAGAAGTAGTGAGCAAAACAGCCGAAGTCGTTAAAGCACAAAACCCAAATTTAAACATAGCAGGTTATAACGATGGCTACTTTTGGGATGATGAAGAAGCCGTGGTCACTAAAATACGTGAATCGGGCGCTAAGTTATTATTTGTTGCGATTACCTCGCCTAAAAAAGAAAACTTCATTAATAAATGGCAAGACAAGCTTGGTGTTGACTTTGTAATGGGGGTTGGTGGTACGTTCGATGTTGTAGCAGGTAAAGTAAAGCGAGCACCACAGTGGATGCAAAAGGCCGGTTTAGAGTGGCTATATAGGGTAATTCAAGAGCCAGGCAGAATGTGGAAGCGCTACTTAGTTACAAATTCAAAGTTTGCGTATCTTTTGATAAAAGATAAGTTTTTTTAATTATGACGCGTATAAATTATATTGATAACATGAAGGCAATAGGAATTATACTAGTTGTACTTGGTCATGCAGCTTGGTTGAATGAAGATGTATATACTTTAATATATTCATTTCATATGCCGCTTTTTTTCTTTTTATCTGGTTTTTTAGCATCATCCAAGCGAGAAGTAAAACAGTCATTGATTAAACTATTCCAGCGTTTAATATTACCATTTACTTTCTTTTTTCTTATTTCCTATCTATTTTGGCTACCACTGAACATTCTTGGTGATGGCCAAGCCAGTAAAATGCAGTGGTTTGATCCTCTTAGTCGTTTAGTTACATCCAAGGCTGATAGTTTTCACATTAATGGGGTTCTTTGGTTTTTCCCTTGTTTAATCATTATTTCATTAGCTCAGGTTATATTTTTTTCTGCATTGAAGCCAATATATAGTTTCGTGATCATTTCAGGAATGCTTTTATTAATGCTATTAAGCAACGAGCTAATTTCGGAAAGGTGGTTTTGGTCTATAGATTCTGCTGTTATTGGTATGTTTTTTTATCAACTAGGTGTTCTAGTTAAAAGAGTTAACCTTTTAAGTTATGCAGTATTTAACAATGAGTTTAAAACTTATTTGATTTTGTTATTTACCATTCCAATTTTTTATTATTTAGCGCTATTAAATGGCCGTGTAGATATAAGAGAGTTAAAGTTTGGTGCTTTCCCTCTTTTGTTCCCCCTAATTGCTTGTTTAGGAATATTTATATTATTTTTGATTAGTAAAAAACTCAAACCTAGGCCAATCTTCCAATGGCTGGCAATTTCTTCAATAGTGATATTTCCGCTTCATTTAATTGTTTTTAGGTTTTTACATAAAATCGAAGTTAAGATTATTCCTAATATTTGGTATTTGTTTGATTTGCTTCCTTATCTAAATACTTGTATAGCTATTTGTTGCTTGGTTTTTGTTTTTAGGTTCTTAAAATCTAAGACACCGAGACTTATTGGTTTATAAACTTTAGTCAATCGGGAATTTTGACAACAGTTGTTTTATTCCCATATCTTCACTTATAAAATAGTAAAATCATTTTTCTGGTTGAATCTCCTCACTTTTACTTTCTTGGTTAACATTTATTTTACATTCACTGGTTATTAAATCCTAATCCTTGTTTGTTTATGTAATTTCATACTTTGTAAGTCATTGATTTTAATTTCCAGTCCCTTATTGAGGTTCAAAAGTTGGTACTTTTGTAGTGTTTTTTGTTCCTTTTAATTTTATTTGTGTATATAATGTTCACCAAGCGCTTGATGAATTAACTTTCATTAAACAAATGACTCAAACTTGGTGCCTATAATGCACTTTTCATTTTCGAGGGAAAAAATGACTAACTCATTACTTAAATTTAAAAAGATAAGTGCAGTGATCGCACTTTCTTTAGCCAGCTCTACAACACTGGCTGCAGACTTAGGCGTAGCCAATAATTTTTCAGCATTTGTTTTTGACGATTTTAAATCGCACTTTGGCCGCGCTGATGGTGCAATTGCCGCCGGTGAAATTGATCTTCAAGGTTATAGCGTAGGTTATACTCGCCCTTACAATCGCGATGAATACTATTTAATTAGTGAATCAAGCATAAAATTTAAATACGGCCGCCAATATGTAGGTAGTATGATTGCTGGTGGCGGTACTGACATTCATTGGGGTGTACGCTGGGGTATGGAGTGGGGTTCTAAAATCCTTTCTAACCAAGATGAATCGGCCATGCCTTTTAACTTTGATGAACAAGAAGAGTATTACAAAAGTTTAAGCGCCGAGTTAAACCAGTTAAACCAAACAGGTACAGTTTACCGCAAATGGGGTGGTTTATACCTACAAGGTGACGGAAGGTCTGATAGACAAGTGTTTAATATTGATGGCCGTGATTTTGCCCGTGCTCATACCTTTAAAGTATGGGGTATACCAAGCGATGCAACTGTAATTTTTAATATCACAGGTGGTGCTGATTTACATGTGCGCGGAAAAGGTTTTTGGCATTTACGCCGCCACGCAAGTAAAACCGTATTTAACTTCCCTGATACGCAAAACCTTAATATTAAAGGTAACCGTTGGGAGGGTGTAATTCTTGCCCCTTACGCTGATATTAAAGGCGCTTACGGTACGGCTAAAATGCCAATTATTGGCCAAAGTTTTAAAGGCTCTATGGCATTGCTAGGTGGTGAATTCAATGGTGATTTACCATCAGTTGCTGAGCCTATCGCTCCATTTGCAATGCAGCAAAAATGGCAGTGGAACTCAAGTGAGTTTATGCCTGAGCATGTTCAAGTAATTACTACCCCGATTGTTGCTCAACTTAACGATGATAACGGCGATGGCATTATTGATAACAACGATGTGGCTGATGTAGTCGTTGTTGCATATGACAAAAGTACAAATGCACCTGGAGTAGTGCGTGCACTAAGCGGTATCGATGGCTCAGAGATTTGGACTTACGAGAATGGTGCTGTTTTTAGCGATTCACGTAATTCAATTGCTGCTGCAGATTTAGATGGTGACGGTGTTGTTGAAATTGTTTTAAACGACTATACATCACCAGTGGTTCAAGTTGTTAACAACTTAGGGCAAGTGAAAAAAGAGCTTACAAAATCGGGCAAACCTTTAGGCGCTGTTACATTAAGCGATATTAATAACGATGGCGTAGTAGAAATTGTAACAGGCAATAATGTATTCAGTTACGAAACTGGCTTGCTCTACACTACTAATTGGTCTGCTGCTTCAACAACTTTTGATGCTGATAACAACGGCACTCAAGAAGTACTCGCGGGTGGTGGCTTGTATGATTCTTATGGTGCACAATTATGGCAATATGGTGAACCAGGAGCTATGTGGTTTAGCTCAATAGTTAATTTAGATAACGATTTTTCACCTGAAATTGTAATTAGTAATCCAAGTAACAAGCTTGAAGATAGTGTATTTGCTGTACTTGAGCATAATGGAAATGTTAAGTGGCAAGTAACTAATCCTGATAACTTAGGCGGTGGTGTACAAGCGGTATCTACATTCTTAGGAACAAAAGATTTAGGTATTGTTTACGCAGGTTACACAGCAGTTGATATGTATAACGCAAGCGGTGATTTAGTATGGACTGTTGCCAATGATGATGAATGGAGTGGTAAAATTGGCGTGAGTGCTTATGACTTTAATGGTGATGGTATTGATGAAGTAATTGTACAAGATCACTACAAAGTAAGAGTGTTAAATGGTGTTAATGGTGAAGTATTATCGACAGTTGCTAACTCATCAGGAACGCTTTGGGAATACCCAATTGTGGTTGACCTAGAGGGCGACGATAATGCAGAGCTTGTTGTTGTATCAAATAATACTGATTCTAGATATAGCATTAACAATGGTGTCACTGTGTATGGTGCTGCTGATAACAGCAAACCTTGGAAAAATGCAACTCGCATTTGGAACCAGCACTCGTACCACCAAACTAACATTAGCCAAGATGGTAAGGTACCAACATATGAACTACCAAGTTGGTTAAATAACAATACTTATCGCTCTAGTACGCTTAAATAAAAAGTACTTTTAGCAAATAAAAAGCCAATTAAGTTTTAATTGGCTTTTTATTATTAAATAGTTGTTTAAAATAATTGGCAATTAATAATCATGTTGCATTTGAGGCTTTTTTGTCGAACTTAAAGCAAGACCCAGCTATTAGAAGTTTACTCGAGCGAATGCCTAAGAACATTCAAACTACGTTTACTGATGAACAATTAGCGCATTTAAAAATAGCCATAGGTGCTAGGCAGTGGGGTAATCATGCTGTTGATTGCAGAGGCGTAGTTAAGTTTTTTAAATACCGTTATTACTATGTTTTTTTAGCGGGGCGAAACAGGCGCGAATTAAGCATAAAAGAGCAAAAAATAGCAAGGTTTACTCAAGCAATAATTTTAAGTTTGGTAGTCACGTTTACTATTTTATTTACCTTGCTGGTTTTATATTTGATTAAGTCAGCATTGGGAATTGATATTTTTGATGGATATTCGTTTGGGGTTTGGAGTTGGTTTAAGGGGTTATTTAATTAAACTTAAATAAAATGTGAGTATTCTTTTTGATACTTAATAACAAGCAAGAGTTTACTAAAAGATTTAAACATGAATTTTAGTACTTTTGTCGGAATCAGTAATTGAACAAAATTGGCTAATACTATATTATCCCCGTGGATTTTGTGAGGTGCTACTCACACTGAATTAGCTATAAGGAATTAAGCAAAATGACATCTCCAAGGACTTTTAAACCTTCAGGTTCCTCTGATGCCAATTTTTACCGATTATTTGATATATTTGCGTTATTTTTAGCTTTTCAGTGCGCAGCCTTACTCTACAGTTTTAAACTCACTCCTATTTATGCTGCCTCTGCATTAACTGTTGCCCTAAGCTATTTATACAGTGCTGAGCTGTTTTCTACCTATCGCTCTTGGCGTGCAGGAAAATTTAGAACAATGGTAATGTGTGCATGGGGTAGTGTGCTTATTGCTTTTGCGTTTTTATTAGTTGTGTCTTTTGTATTTAAGTTTACCGAGTCACTTTCTCGTGTTGGTGTGGTTATTTGGTTTTTACTAAGTGTGGCTTATTTGTACATTTGGCGCTTAGGGGTTTATTGGTATAAACGTAGCCGCCGTAAATTAGGGCTATCGCAACGCAATGTGGCCATTATTGGTGCTACTGAGTCTGCTGCTTATTTACATGCTGAAATAGTTAAACACGATGAGCTTGGGTTTAACTTTAAAGGTTTTTACGACGACAGAAGCCCTGAGCGTTTATTTGAACAACTTGAACAGCAGGGTGTTGAGGGCGGTATACAAAGTGCGGTAGATGCTGCTCGCAATGGCGAAATAGACATACTTTATATTGCGCTGCCTATGAAAGCGCAAAAACGTATAGCCGACATTTTATTGCAGTTGGGCGATACCACAGTAGATGTGCACATAGTGCCAGACTTTTTACTCTCAAATTTAATACATGCTCGCATTGAGCATGTTGGTGATGTAGATACATTAAGTGTGTTTGAAGCACCTTGTATTGGCACTCACGAATTTATAAAGCGGACAGAAGATATAGTTGTTTCGGCTATTATTGTTACCTTAATCACCCCATTATTATTGATTATTGCTGCCGCAATAAAGTTGACATCTAAAGGGCCTATTATTTTTAAGCAAGATCGCTATGGCTTAGATGGGCAAAAAATAAAAGTGTGGAAGTTCCGCTCGATGACGGTGACTGAAAACAGTGACGTGGTGACTCAGGCAACTAAAAATGATGCCAGAATTACTCCGTTAGGTGGCTTTTTACGCCGAACTAGCCTAGACGAACTGCCGCAGTTTATAAATGTTTTAAAAGGTGACATGTCTATTGTTGGTCCAAGGCCCCATGCGGTTGCCCATAATGAAGAGTACCGAAAAAAAGTAGAATTTTACATGTTTAGGCATAAAACCAAACCGGGTATTACCGGTTGGGCACAAATAAACGGCTGGCGCGGCGAAACCGATACACTTGATAAAATGGCCAAGCGAGTTGAATACGACTTACATTACATTAAACATTGGTCTTTATGGTTTGATGTAAAAATAATTTTTATGACAATTTTTAAGGGATTTAAAAGTGAAAATGCGTACTAATACAATTACCACTTTACTCGTTGCGTTAGGCTTATCAGCACCTGCATTAGCAGTAGAATTACAACCAGGCAGTGTAATGACTAAAGACGGCGCTGAGATTACACCTACGCTACAACTAGGTGTGAGCAGCAACGACAACTTTTTTATGACGCCGTCTGCCACTCAGTCACGTTTAATATGGAATATAGCGCCGAGTTTAAATGCATTGATTGAAGACGGCCCAGACAGTTATAAATTTGATATTGCATCAAGCACGTCGTTTCATAATAAAGACACTACCGATAACTTTACCCAAGTTAATGTGGGTGCCGGCGTACATAAAGAGTTTACTAGCCAACACCGATTAGATGTTACTGGCGATGCCGACTGGTTGTACGAGCAACGTGGTGGCGGATTAACTGAAGGTCAGGGCAGCGCACTAGATGAGCTTGTAAATTATCAGCAACAAAACCTAACTGCCCGTTATGAATATGGCGCAGAAAGTTCTAAAGCTCAGGTTGCTTTAACGGCAGGTTATTATAACAAAAATTACCAAAATTTTACGGCCATATCGCAGTACCGTGATTACGATAAACCGATGTTGGGTATTACAGGTTATTATAACACCCAAGCAGGTACGCGTGCCTTTTTAGAAATAAAGCAAGAAAACTACCAATACGATGTAATTGATTCAAACGGTATTACCCGCGATTCAGACGACGTAAAAGTATTATTAGGTATGGAGTGGGAAGCTACAGCCGTTACTACTGGCTCGTTTAAAGTGGGTTACCAAAATAAAGATTTTGAATCAAACTTGCGCGATAACTTTAGTGGTTTAAGTTGGGAAGCTGCTGCAGTTTGGAAACCTCTTACTTATTCATCACTACAGTTGGTTACTAGCCGTGCCGCTAAAGACCCATTACTAGAAGGCGACTACATTCGCGAAAGTGTTTATGGTGCAACTTGGCAGCATGATTGGAGCGAGTATTTAAGCTCTGTAGTAAGTGCTAATTATGTTGACCAACAATATTCAGGTAACTTAAACCGTAAAGATAAAGTTAAAAATGCGCGCCTTGGTTTAAATTACTTAGCCAGTAACTTTGGTATGGTAACCGGTTATGTTGATTTTATTGACCGCAATTCTACCCAAACTAATATTGAATTTGACCGCGTAATTGTTGGCCTTAACTTTACATTTGCATTAAAGGGAAATGAATGAAGGTTAAAATTTTAACGGGCTTAATTTTATTGCTGAGCTTTGGTAGTTTTGCGAACGATTCGCAAAACTACATTTTAGGTGCGGGTGACAAAATAGAAATTAAAGTATTTGGCCAACCAGACTTAGATGTAACCTCACTGCTTGGTAATAGCGGTGAGATTAACTACCCATTTTTAGGTAAGGTTAAACTTGTGGGTTTAAGTGTTTCGCAAGTTGAGCAAACAATAAGCGAAGGCCTGCAGCCGGACTATTTAGTTAACCCTAATGTGTATGCGCAAGTTATAGAGTATCGACCTTTTTATATTCATGGTGAAGTTAAAGAGCCAGGCGCTTACCCTTATCAACCTGCTATGACGGTAAATCAAGCAATAGCATTGGCCGGTGGATTAACTGAACGCGCCTCGGTTGATAAAATATTTATTTTTAAAGAGCAAACCAAACAGCAGCAACAAAAAGGTAGTTTAAACAGCCAAATTGCAGCGGGTGACACCATAAAAATAGAACAGCGCTTGTTTTAAGCAGTTTAAGGCAGTAATAATAAAATGAATACACTATCTGAAAAGCCTAGCAACAACGAGGAAGTTATTGATTTAGGTGCTTATCTTAATGTTATTAAGCAAAGTAAATGGAAGATTTTAGGTTTTGCTATTGTAGTTACATTACTAACTATAATGGTTGCGTTAACTTTAGTGCCTAAATATGTAGCTACAGCCACTTTATTAATTGAGTCGGAGCAAACCAAGGCGGTGAGTTTTGACGAAATATACGGCTTAGATTCTACTAAAAAAGAATATTACTTAACTCAATTTGAAGTGATTAAGTCAAACAGTATTGCTCGTGAGGTTATTACTAAACTCAACTTAAAAGAGCATACCGACTTTATTGCTAAACCTTCACTTACAGGTGAGTTAAAAGGCATGGTTAAGCAGCTGTTACCTTTTTTAAATAAAAAAGAAAGCTCAGCTCTTAGCGAAGAAGAGCAAGCAGAGCGAGAAATGTTAGGTTTGCTTGCTGTATTCAAATCGCGTCTGCGTGTCTCTCCTATAATGAAAACGCAATTAGTGCGTGTAAGTTTTGAGTCTAGTGACCCTAAGTTAGCTGCTTTGGTGGCAAATACGGTGGGTGAAGTTTACATTGAAAGCCAAATGCGCGCTAAAATGGGTATTACCCAGCAGGCATCTAGCTGGTTAAACACGCGTTTATCTGAATTGCGTATACAACTAGATAGCTCTGAAGTGCGCTTACAAGCTTACCGAGAAGAACAAAAGCTGGTTGATATTGAGGGCATAGCAGGGCTAGTAACTCAAGAGCTAGAGCAAACCTCAAAACAGCTAGTAGATGCTCGTGCGACTAAAAATAACCTTGAAAGCATTAACCGTGTTATTAACGAATATGGTAACGATAACATAGAGTTACTTGGAAGCATGCCTGAAATTACCTCGCATCGTGTTGTACAAGATGTTAAACGCGAAGTTGTTTTGGTTGAGCGTAAGGTAAGTGAGCTTAGTGAGGTTTATGGACCAAAACACCCTAAAATGATTTCAGCTAAGGCTGAGCTTGCAACCGTAAAAACCAACCTTAATAAGCAAATTAAAGGGTTAATTACCGGTATAGAAAAAGAGTTAAATAGAACTACGAGAACTGTAAATGCGCTTGAGCGAGATTTAGCTAAAATTCGTGCTGAATATCAAGATATTACCCGCAAAGAAACCCAATATAACCAGCTTAAACGTGAAGTTGAAACAAACCGTAATATTTTTAATACCTTTTTATCTCGTTCTAAAGAAACTGAAGTAACCAGTGACTTTAGCTCAGCTGCTGCGCGCTTTACAGACCGGGCTTATGCACCAAAAGACCCAAGTAAGCCTAATAAAAAGCTGATTGTTATTTTAGCCTTTGTTGCCAGTTTTGGTTTTGCGGTGGTAATGACTTTTGTTTTTGATGCCTTAAACGACACAGTTAAAAATAAAAATGATGTAGAAAATAAACTCGCACAGCGCATGTTAGGATTATTGCCGCATGTTGCAGTTCCTAAAAAGAGCTATTTTCCTATTCATGCTTATTTAGAAGATACTTATCGCCGCTTTGCTGAGTCGGTTCGTACATTCCGCACTAGTTTACTGTTAACTCATCTTGACCGAGCGCATCAGGTTATTGCGGTTACCTCTACCTCCCCAGGGGAAGGTAAAACCACCACCTCTGCTAATTTAGCGATGTCGTTGGCACAAATGGGCAAAGTACTACTAATTGATGCCGATTTACGTAAACCAACGTTAGCTAAACGTTTTGATATACCGGTATTTCACCCAGGTTTAAGTAATTTAATGATTGGTACTGAGCAATTAGCTGAGTGTGTTCATGTTGACACGCAATCGGGTGTAACAATTATGCCAAGTGGGCAAATACCATCTAATCCACTTGAGTTGTTGTCAAGCCCACGCTTTGAACAATTGCTTAGTGAGTTAAAAGCGCAGTACGATCATATTATTGTTGATACACCGCCTACGCAAGCAGTAAGTGATGCATTGGTAATTGCACAAAGTGTTGATTCGGTTGTTTATGTTGTTAAATCAGACATTACCCGTATTAAACCAATTACAGCGGGCCTTGAGCGCTTATTTGAAGTAAAAGCTCACGTTGCTGGTGTGGTACTAAACAAGGTAGATATGAGTAAATCTAAAGATGAGCATAGCCATGGTTACTATGATTATTACGATTACTCACAGCAACCTGAAAAGCCACAAGTGTAATTAAGTAATTTATGATTGATATTCATACGCATATTTTGCCGGGTATTGATGATGGCGCTAAAGATTTAACAGAATCTTTAGCGCTTTTAAAATTAGCCGAAAGCGATGGCATTACTCATATGGTGGCAACGCCACATATATATGTGGGCCGCTTTAACAATGTGACTGCTCAAATACAAAACGATTTAGAAAGTTTAAAGCTAGAGTCACTTAAAGAAGGTATTAATGTAAAGTTGGCTGCCGCTGCTGAAGTACGTTTGGACATAGAGCTTATGGCAATGGTGATGGCTAATAAACTGCCTTTTATTGGTAAAATAGCAGACAAAAACGTGTTGCTATTAGAGTTACCGCATTCACACATGCCGCAAGGTTACGATAAGTTTATTCAGTGGCTCGCTAAACAAAATATACGCGTTATTATTCCGCATCCTGAGCGTAACCGCGATATTCAGTCAAACCTTTATTATATTGAACACTTAAAGCAGTTAGGCTGTGATTTTCAGCTAACGGCATCGAGCATTGAGGGTGAGTGGGGCGAAAGCGCACAAACTATAGCGTTACAAATGCTTCAAGATGGTTTAGTGAATTATGTTGCCTCTGACGCTCATTCAGTAAAGCGCCGACCGCCTATTTTAAGTCAAGCTAGGAAAACAGTAGCGCAGTTATTAGGTGAGGAGCGGGCTACAGCGCTTTTTGTAACTAACCCGCTGCAGCTAACCGAGTACTTATTTAATGACTAAATTAAACATGGTCAAGGTAGTGCCTGCTGTTATTTTAGCCCTAATAGTGCTTGTAATTGCTTATACTAGTATGCAAAGTATGCGAGCAAATGCGTGGTACTTTAATGCACTTAATATTGTGCAAGAGTCGGATGGTGCTTTGTCTGGCTCATCGCTTCAAGCGGCAGAAAATGCGATTACATTGGCTACGAATATGGATCCTGACCATCCTCATTATTGGCACTTTTTAGCCCATATAAAAATGCTAGGTTTAGCCGGTATTGATACCACATCAAGTGAGCAATCAGATAAAGTAAAGCAAACATACCAACAAGCTGAGCAAGCGCTGTTAAAGTCGGTTGAGTTAAGGCAAACCTGGGCACTAACCTGGATAAGCTTGGCGCAAGTTGTCAGCTATCAAGAGGGGCCTACCGAGCGGGTATATAATTATATTCAGCAAGCTAAAAAAGTTG
Source organism: Pseudoalteromonas sp. 2CM39R (assembly GCF_023161845.1). Classification (NCBI taxonomy): domain Bacteria; kingdom Pseudomonadati; phylum Pseudomonadota; class Gammaproteobacteria; order Alteromonadales; family Pseudoalteromonadaceae; genus Pseudoalteromonas; species Pseudoalteromonas sp. 2CM39R. The sequence continues at coordinate 399,270 of NZ_JALNTM010000004.1, read as the reverse complement.
GCCCATATAAGTTAGATGTTCACTTAGGTATTATTCAAATTGCGTTAATGCACTGGAATAAGCTACCCCCCACCTACAAAGCCCTTTATGTGAATGAGCTAAAGTTAGCCTCTAAATACGGCTATAAGTTTAATAACATTTTTAGTATGGCTGAGCAAATGAATCGCTTGCCAATAGTGTGTTTATCGCTTCAATTTGGTTCTCATTATGAGGCGGTTAGAGGCAGTTGGTTGTTTAATAAATACTGTGGTTAAAATACGCGCTTCGGGTTGCTAGCTTCGAGTAATCGGCGTCGAGCAACGGGCCTTGAACCTCGCACCTCCTTAATTTGGAACTTTAACCTTTTTTTGAACCACAGAGAATACCGAGGCGCTTCGCACTATACGGAGAAAAAGCTTCAATTTTGGAAATCTAATAACTAACAACAGTTCTTTAATCTTTGTCTTTAATTACTTTCTCTGTGTGCTCATACCCTCTTTGGTAAATAAATCACTAAGTTCTTATTGTAATATAGGGCTGGTTGAGTGATTAAGCTCGTAACCCGATCCCCGAAGCCCGTTAACTTTTGTCTAGACAAAAAAAGACCCAGAGCTATAAGGAACTCTGGGTTATAGAGGGGCTCACATGTGAGCCCTGCGCTAACTAAAGACACTTTCAGATTCTTAGGGAGAAGAAGAAAGTTATTTAAGTATAGTCAAAAGCTTCAAAAATACACATTTTTGTTCGTTTTTTATACTGCAATAATTACAGTGGGTTACATTTGTTATGCACACCTTTGTTACATTTAAGTTAGGGTTTACTCCCAGTTTATTAACTGCGTATTTTGCACCAAATCTCTAGGTAGTGAGTTTTTAACCTTATTTTTTTGCCACTTTCCTAAACCAATAGGGCAACCACATAAGGTCAGGATCACTTCGCCAGTTGCCTTAACAACCTCATCCAAACGAATGTCTTTGCCATTAAAGTAATCACTGGCCTGTTGATTGGTTAGTTCCAGTACATTGCATTTACATTGTTTACCAAATACGGTGGCAAATTCATGGGCGAGGCGCACGCCGTTTTTATGAATAACGCCTACCTGAATACCTAATCGAGCATATTTAATTTTGTTTTGTATTGCTTCAAACTCATCTGGGAACAGCCAAAGCTCTTTGTCACGCTGCATTAATGTGCCTGGTAGACTCGTTAAACCAAATTGCTTTTTGAGGGAGCTCATAAACGCACTTTGCTGTTTACTATCAAAGTCACTAAAAGGGAATGCGCCTTTTTTAACTTTTAGATTTTGGTTTTCGCAGCTGCTGTGTTTTTTAAATTTAGCAATAAAAAAGCCTTCGCTGTCGAAGGTTTGCGGCCAAACATGTAAGTAACCCTCGTCTGTAGTGGCTTTTTCTGCGCCAGGGAAAAGATCATGTAAAGGCTCTGGCTTAATGTACTCACCAAATTCTTCTAGCAATGCATCACACACTTGCTGGTTTTCGAGAGGGGTTAATGTACAGGTTGAATACACCAATGTACCGCCAGGTTTAAGTGCGTAAAATGCACTTTTAATCAGATCTTTTTGTACTTGGGCAATAGTAACATTTGATTCGATAGACCAATTTTTTAATGCATCGCTGTCTTTACGAACTGTGCCTTCACCTGAACAGGGCGCATCAAGCAATATACTATCAAAGCATTCAAACATGTAATTACCAAATACCACGCCATCAAAATGCGATAACGCACAATTACCAACCCCCATTCGCTTTAGCGTGGCACTGAGTACTTTTAAGCGCGATGACGACAGCTCATTTGCAACCAAAACACCTTGATTGTTCATTAGTGCAGCTAGTTGTGAGGTTTTAGAACCTGGCGCAGAGGCCATATCGAGTACTGTGTTACTAGTTTGCAGGCTGTGCTTTAGTGCCATTGGCGGCAACATTGAGCTTGCCTCTTGTACGTACATTGCGCCACTTAAATGTAAATCGGTATTGCCCAGCGCTAAATTTTGCTCTTCATCATTTGGGCGCTCTAGCCAAAAACCTTCATCGCACCATGGAATAGTAGTGAGTTGCCAATTTTTTTGAGCCGCATGGCGTTTAAATTCTTCAACACTCATTTTTAATGTATTAACGCGAACAGACTTACGTAAAGGTCGACGACAGGCACTTAAAAAATCATCTAACGTAAGGTGGTCAGGCAGATAAGTTTTTACGTCGTCAATAAATTGCTTGGGGATATAAGTGTTAGCGTCCACGATTTGGCTCATACAATAAAATTAAAGGCGGATAATAGCATTTTTAGCGATTATTTTCAGTGTTAAAGTCGAAATAGTAGCACTTTGAAAGTGTCGACACCTTGTTGTTAAAATCGCACTCAATACTAAAGATTATTATACTTTTGGCTAGCGCTGTCGACAATGTGGTGGTTTTTTACTCATCCTTAGCACTTTTAGGGTTGACACTGTTAGCTAATAAGCACATAGTTAACCCATAAATTGTCGACAATATAAAAACACCTTATGACACAGCACTTTTTAAACGACACCGCAGTTACAACCGCTTCCGATAAAGTGTTTGTAGATATGCGTCGCGAGATAGTAGAAGGCAGTATTGCGCAAGGCAGTAAAATATCAGAGCCAGAACTGGCAAAGCGTTATGGTGTAAGCCGTGCAACGCTCAGAGAGGCATTAAATCGTTTAGAAAGTTGTTATTTAGTTGAGCGCAAAGCCAATATAGGTTGTCGCGTTGTCGCATTAACCGCAGAGCGTTTAATTGAGGTGTATCAGGTGCGCAGTGCCCTTGAAGGACTTGCATGTAGATTAGCTGCCGACAATATGGCAGCCGATGAAGTACAAAGCTTGAAACAATTACTTAATCAGCATTTGCAAACTCAGCGTGTTAAAGAAGGTGAGTCGTACTATCAAGAAGCAGGCGACTTAGACTTTCATTATCGAATCATCAAAGGCAGTAAAAACGCTCATTTAATACATTTGTTATGCCACGACCTATACCAGTTAATAAGAATGTACCGTGTACAAATGGGTATGGTTGGGCCACGCGTATCGAAAGCGTTTGACGAACATTTAGCCATTATTAACGCCATAGAAAATCATGATGGTGAGCTCGCTGAAATGCTAATGAAGCGCCATATCAGTGCTTCTCAAGCAAATATACAAACAAAATTTGATGGATACCAATCAGTACAAGCCACTCAAAATGAAATGGCAAACTAGTACAGATGTAACATTATTAAAAAATACTAAGCTGCCAAAGAGCAGCCCCGTTCAAAGTTAGGAGAAGGTAATGTCAGCAGGATTAAAGTTTAAACAGGCAATTGCAAATAACCATCCGTTACAAGTTGTGGGTACTATTAACGCGTATACCGCAATGATGGCTGAAAAAATGGGCCATCAGGCTATTTACTTATCGGGTGCAGGTGTGGCTAATGCCTCATTTGGTATGCCAGATTTAGGTATGACTAGCCTTGATAACGTGCTTGAAGATATTCGCCGTATTACCGGCGCTAGCGATTTACCATTATTAGTTGATGCCGATACAGGTTGGGGCGGGGCGTTTAATATTGCCCGTACCGTTAAAGAAATGACTAAAGCGGGTGCTGCAGGTTTTCATATTGAAGACCAAGTAGCGCAAAAGCGTTGTGGCCATCGTCCTAATAAAGAAATAGTTACTCAAGCTGAAATGGTAGATCGTATTAAAGCCGCGGTTGATGCTAAAACCGATAGCGATTTTTACATTATGGCGCGTACTGATGCATTTCAAAAAGAAGGCTTAAATGCAGCAATAGACCGTGCAGCAGCCTGTGTTGAGGCGGGGGCCGATGCCATTTTTGCAGAAGCCGTTCATGACCTTGCTGATTACCAAGCATTTAGCAAAGCGATTAATGTGCCGATTTTAGCCAACATTACTGAGTTTGGCCAAACCCCAATTTATACCAAAGAGCAGTTAAGCGATGTGGGTGTAGAAATGGTGCTTTATCCATTAAGTGCATTTAGAGCTATGAATAAAGCGGCTCTTAATGTGTACTCGGCTATTTTGAATGAAGGCTCACAACAAAGCCAAATTGAAAACATGCAAACGCGTGCAGAGCTTTACGACTTTTTAGATTATCACTCGTACGAAAACACGCTAGATAACCTTTTTTCAGCAAAATCTGACAAATAATAAAAAATTCAACAGGAGACAAATCATGGTAGATAAAGCATTAGGTGGCGCAGGCTTACGTGGCCAAGTAGCAGGACAAACGGCATTATGTACAGTAGGGCAAACAGGCTCAGGTTTAACTTACTGTGGTTACGACATTAGCGAACTGGCTGAAAAAGCGCAGTTTGAAGAAGTGTCGTTTTTACTTTCACGCGGCGAGCTACCAACATCAAGCGAACTGGCAGAGTACAAAGCTAAACTTAAGAGCTTACGTGGTTTACCAGAGGCGCTAAAAACAGTGCTAGAGAACATTCCTAAAGACGCACACCCAATGGATGTAATGCGTACTGGTTGTTCTATGCTAGGTAACCTTGAAATGGAAAATGACTTTAGCGAAGCAAACGATGCGATTGACCGCATGGTGGCAATTTTCCCAAGTATTATTTGTTACTGGTATCGTTTTACTCATGACGGTGTTCGCATTGAAACCCAAACTGATGATGATTCAGTAGGCGCACACTTTTTAACGCTATTACACGATAAAGCGCCAAGTGAATTATTTGCACAAGTGATGAATGTATCACTAATTTTGTACGCAGAGCATGAATTTAATGCTTCTACCTTTACCGGTCGCGTATGTGCATCAACGCTTTCAGATATCCATTCTTGTGTAACTGGTGCAATTGGTACCTTACGTGGTCCACTGCATGGTGGTGCTAATGAAGCGGCAATGGATATGATTGAAGGCTTTAGCAGTGCTGATCAAGCTGAAGACGCGCTAATGGGCATGCTTGAGCGTAAAGATAAAATTATGGGCTTTGGCCACGCTATTTACCGCGAGTCAGATCCACGTAATGTTATTATTAAAAAGTGGTCTGAAAAATTAGCCGCAGAAGTGGGTGATGATGTGCTTTACCCAGTGTCTGTTCGCTGCGAAGAAGTTATGTGGCGTGAGAAGAAGTTATTCTGTAATGCCGATTTCTTCCATGCATCGGCGTACCACTTTATGGGTATTCCTACTAAGTTGTTCACGCCTATCTTCGTAATGAGCCGTGTAACCGGTTGGACAGCTCACGTAAAAGAGCAACGTGCAAATAACCGTATTATTCGCCCAAGTGCCGATTACACAGGGCCAGATGCGCGTAGCTACACGCCAATTGAATCAAGATAAACATATAGTCCATACAAAGGTGAGTTACCAACTCACCTTTTACGGCTTTAGTAAATTATGCAAACAATACACCTTCAAATCTAAAGCCTGTCTTGATTAACCCCGTCACCAAATTAGCGAATTTATTATGACCATTATTAATAACACCCAATACCGTAAGCCATTACCAGGCTCAAATGTAGATTACTACGATACCCAAGCAGCGGTAGATGCCATTAAACCAGGCGCATACGCCACACTGCCTTACAGTTCGCGTGTATTTGCCGAAAACTTAGTGCGTCGCTGTGAACCCGATATGCTAACCGATGCACTTAGCCAAATTATTGAGCGTAAACAAGATTTAGATTTTCCATGGTATCCGGCACGCGTTGTATGTCACGATATTTTAGGGCAAACCGCTCTAGTTGATTTAGCTGGCCTGCGCGACGCTATTGCTGCGAAAGGCGGCGATCCTGCAAAAGTAAATCCGGTTGTGCCAACACAATTAATTGTCGATCACTCGTTAGCGGTAGAGCATGCAGGCTTTGACCCTGAAGCATTTGAGAAAAACCGCGCGATTGAAGATAGACGTAACGATGATCGTTTTCATTTTATAAACTGGACAAAAACCGCGTTTAAAAATATTGATGTGATCCCGCCGGGCAATGGCATCATGCATCAAATTAACCTTGAAAAAATGTCGCCGGTTATTCAAAACCGTGATGGTATTGCGTTCCCAGACACTTTAGTAGGTACCGACAGCCATACACCGCATGTTGATGCATTAGGTGTTATTGCTGTTGGTGTGGGCGGCCTTGAGGCAGAAAGCGTAATGCTAGGGCGCGCATCGTACATTCGCTTGCCAGATATTGTTGGCGTAGAGCTTACCGGTAAACGCCAACCGGGCATTACTGCAACCGATATTGTATTGGCTATTACCGAATTTTTACGCGAGCAACGTGTGGTATCGACTTACCTTGAGTTTTACGGTGAAGGTGCTGATGCACTAACCCTTGGTGATAGAGCAACCATTTCGAACATGACCCCAGAATTTGGCGCAACCGCGGCTATGTTTTACATCGATGATAAAACTATTGATTACTTACGTTTAACAGGCCGTGATGAAGAGCAAATTGCACTCGTAGAAAATTACGCTAAAACAGCAGGGCTATGGAGCGATAGCTTAAAAACAGCGCATTACGAGCGTGTACTTAAATTTGATTTATCAAGTGTAGGGCGCAACATTGCAGGGCCTTCAAATCCTCATCGTCGTGTATCAACTAGCGATTTAGCTAAAGAAGGTATTTCGGGCGTTGTTGAAAACGAAGAGGGCTTAATGCCAGATGGCGCGTGTATTATTGCCGCTATTACTAGTTGTACTAATACCAGTAACCCGCGCAATGTAATTGCTGCAGGTTTATTGGCGCGTAACGCCAATGCAAAAGGTTTAATGCGTAAACCTTGGGTTAAAACCTCATTGGCACCAGGTTCTAAAGCAGTGCAATCGTACCTTGAAGATGCAAACTTATTACCAGAGCTTGAACAGCTTGGTTTTGGTATTGTTGGTTTTGCCTGTACCACTTGTAACGGTATGAGTGGCGCACTAGACCCTAAAATTCAACAAGAAGTGATTGATCGCGATTTATACGCAACAGCGGTGCTTTCGGGTAACCGTAACTTTGATGGTCGTATTCATCCGTATGCAAAGCAAGCGTTTTTAGCGTCTCCACCGCTTGTGGTTGCTTATGCTATTGCTGGTACCATTCGTTTTGATATAGAAAAAGATATACTCGGTAAAGATCAGCAAGGTAACGATGTAACCTTAAAAGATTTATGGCCATCTGATGAAGAAATAGATGCAGTGATCAAGCAAAGCGTTAAGCCTGAGCAGTTTAGAAAAGTATACGAGCCTATGTTTAACTTAACCGTTGATTACGGCGAAGATAACGACCCATTATACGATTGGCGCCCAGAAAGTACGTATATTCGTCGCCCTCCTTATTGGGAAGGGGCATTAGCAGGTGAGCGCAGTATGAGTGGTATGCGTGCATTAGCTGTACTTGGCGATAACATTACCACCGATCATTTATCACCTTCTAATGCGATTATGGCAAGCAGCGCGGCAGGTGAATACTTAACTAAAATGAACGTGCCAGAAGAAGATTTTAACTCGTACGCAACGCACCGAGGCGATCACTTAACCGCGCAGCGCGCCACGTTTGCCAATCCTAAATTATTAAACGAAATGGTATTGGATGAAAACGGTGAAGTGAAGCAAGGATCGTACGCGCGCATAGAGCCAGAAGGTGAAAACACGCGTATGTGGGAAGCCATCGAAACCTACATGCAACGTAAGCAACCGCTTATTATTGTTGCCGGTGCTGACTATGGTCAAGGTTCGTCTCGCGATTGGGCAGCAAAAGGCGTAAGGCTTGCTGGTGTTCAGGTTATTGCAGCTGAAGGCTTTGAACGTATTCATCGTACTAATTTAATTGGTATGGGCGTTTTGCCGCTTGAGTTTAAGCCTGGCACAACGCGTAAAACACTTAACCTAGATGGTAGCGAAAGCTACGATGTAAAGGGTGAGCCAACACCAGGAGCAACTGTGGAACTGGTTATTACACGTAAAAATGGTGAGGTATTAAACGTACCAATGAAGTGCCGATTAGACACGCAAGAAGAGCTTTCTATTTATGCTGCAGGCGGTGTGTTACAACGCTTTGCGCAAGACTTTTTAGAAGCTACGCAAGCATCATAAGGACGCACATTTATGTTTAAACCACAAATTAAAGTGCCAGCGACATACATGCGTGGTGGTACCAGTAAAGGCGTGTTTTTTAATTTAACCGATTTACCCGAGCCTGCCCAAGTGGCAGGTGAGGCGCGCGATAGCTTGTTATTGCGCGTTATTGGTAGTCCCGATCCTTATGGTAAACAAACTGATGGTATGGGTGGCGCAACCTCAAGCACCAGTAAAACCGTTATTTTGAGTAAAAGCACCCAACCCGATCACGATGTTGATTACTTATTTGGTCAAGTCGCGATTGATAAAGCGTTTGTAGATTGGAGCGGTAACTGCGGTAATTTAACCTCTGCTGTAGGCGCGTTTGCCATCAGCAATGGTTTAGTTGATAAAAGCAGAGTTCCTGATAATGGCATTGCTATTGTGCGTGTATGGCAGGCAAACATTAAAAAAAGCATTTTAGTGCATGTACCTATGACCAACGCTCAAGTACAAGAAACCGGTGACTTTGAGTTAGATGGTGTTACCTTTCCTGCAGCTGAAGTAAAGCTTGAATTTATTGACCCTGCTGATGGTGATGGCGCGTTATTCCCAACAGGCAATGTGGTAGATGACTTAGAAGTACCAGGCGTGGGCACGTTAAAAGCAACCATGATCAACGCAGGTATTCCGACTATTTTTGTAAATGCAGCGGATATTGGTTACACCGGTACAGAGCTGCAAGATGATATTAATAGCGATAATGCGGCGTTAACTATGCTTGAAAGCATTCGTGCCCATGGGGCAGTAAAAATGGGCTTAATTAATAATATTAATGAAGCACAAGCACGCCAACACACACCTAAAGTGGCATTTGTGGCTGCTCCACATGATTATATATCCTCAAGTGGTAAGCAGGTTAATGCAAGTGATATCGATTTGTTAGTCCGTGCTATGTCAATGGGTAAGTTACATCATGCAATGATGGGCACTGCCGCTGTCGCTATTGGTACTGCTGCGGCAGTTGAAGGAACATTAGTTAATTTAGCCGCCGGTGGTGGTGCTATTAATGAAGTTAACTTTGGTCACCCTTCGGGCACATTAAAAGTGGGAGCAGAGGCGGTGGTTACAAATGGCCAATGGCAGGTTAGCAAAGCCAGTATGAGCCGCAGCGCGCGTGTTTTAATGGAAGGCTGGGTAAGAGCGCCATTTGATTTTTAAACATTATATAATAGCTGATGGCTTTGGGAGCATCAGCTTTATAGTTATCATGTAGTTTAAAATAAATCGTTAATTATCCAAGGTTATAACACTGTTGTTTTTTATTTTTTATAAAGCTATCAAACTCATTGTTTGCATGCATATTCGCAATTTCAGTATTTATATCTTCCAAAATAGATTGCCATTGTGGTGCACTTTTAGTTACAGAATAATATAGATTTTTGTACTCAATGCTTGGCATTAATGCAACGAGCGCATTTAGCATCCTTTTTTTATCTCTATTTGATAAAAGTGACTTATAAACGCTGGCTTTAAGTACTTCTAAGTCAGCAACAATAAGCTCAACACGACCGTTTAATAGCAAGTGAATAAGCTGATATTCACTGTTTGCCACAATGGTTTTTATTTCACCTTGATCAATAAGTTCATCGAGTTTAGCACTATTCTTGTATGAACGAACGACGCCCATCACTCGGTTTTTTACAGAGTTAATGCTGCCATCGTAGTCAATAGTATGATCCTTTAGCGCAACAAATGATAAATCGCCGCCTGGAATAGGTTCTGATAGCGCCAATAACTGATTTCGTGTTTTTGTTAGAATATTTTCGGATATGACATCGTCGTCAATATAGTACTCAGGAAATAATATATCGGCTTTGCCTAGCTCTGCTTCGCGAACTGCACGCGCCCAAGGATAAAATTCAATATGAACGCCATAACCACGCTTTACCAGCATGCTAACTGTGAGCTGGTATAGCCAGCCTTTATTGCATAAGTTATCGTCTATGTAGGGAGGCCAGTTGAGAGTGACTAAACGAAGGACGGTATCAGCCTCTAAATTATAACCGTAACCGCTTTTGTATTTTTCGCCAGGAAGAGTGATATTTTTATCATTAACTGTGTAAGTTACTGGCGCAGGATCTGCGTAAGCAAAAAGTGAAATAAATAAGGTAGCGACTAAAAATATTCTCATAAGGATAATGCATTTTTATGTGTACAGTTAAGTTTAGTGTGTTATCTGGAATAAACAACTTAAATGGTAAGGTTCTTTTAGTATTCATACAATTAAATATAGCCTTAAAAAGCGATAACTATTAACATGCGAATACAAGTAATTTAACTTAAATACGATTTAGTACTTATCTTATTAATAACATGAACATTCAATCGTATTAAATAGAACAACTATATAAATAATTTTCATATTACTCTATTTCTAGGTGCTGTAATAAATCACCATTTCAATTGAGTTGGTATGATAATTAAAGGTGTTTTTACTAGAGGGAACTTTTATGGCTAATAAGCCAATAAGTGAAGATAATCCATTTGCTAATTTATCTGATGTGCAGTGTGAGCACATCCAAAATTGGTATCAAAAGCATATTTCTTTAACTCTAACCACGTTGCTTAAAGGCAGTAAGTCTGGTCAAGTAATAGACAGTAAATTAGAGCGCGCGTTAAACGAAGCATTAAAAAACAGTAAACAGACCATAACCTATAAAGGCGATGGTAATTCGCCTATAAAATTACAAAATGCCAGTGTATTGGCCGAGCTCAAAGATACACGTGATTTGTTTCATGGTGCACAAGTTAAAATAAATAAGTTAGAACAAAAAATAACAACAAGTGCTGACGAAATACAATTACTAGAGACTCAAAAAAGCGAACTACAACTAGAAGTACGTAGTTTAAAGCAACGGTTAAACCATGTTTTATCGAGATTAGAGTCGCAAGGCGTTTCGTTTCAAAAAAGCCATTATGTAGGGCGTATATTAGTACATGCTTTACGAGCAAGCTTTGAAAATTGGCAGCAAACGCCCTCTGGTGAGTCTTTCAAAAATCATGATTTTTATAAGCTTTTTCCTCGGGTGTTGTACTCAAGTTTACTAAAAGAGATAGAAAAACTGCTAGGGGAACATGATTATAATAAAATAGAACGCTCGTTGAGTGATTTTGTGTTTCAACAAAAGGGCTCTCCAGTAGAGAATTGGCCAGATGAAGACCCGATATACGAGACACGATTAATTAACCAAAAACAGTCAGAGCTTTTAATTAAGTTACAAAGCCAACACCAGCAGCGAAAAAACTTTACCGCCTATTTAGAAAAGCGTCTTTCTAATACTGGGTTTACGCATAAGCACAGTGATTTGCTAATGACATTAGTTGAGTTTGCGACAAATGATGAAAATAGTAAGTTTTCTAGTTACTGTCATTAATTAGCAGTATTTGTTTGGCTAGTGAGCAGTAAAGGTGTAGCTAGAGGGGATTGTTGAAGCCCAAGTTGCTTTAGCCTATCTGCAATATTGCCTTGTGTGAGTGCTTGCTTTACCCATTTATACAAGGTGCTTATATCTAGCGTGTGGTTTGGGCGGAGTAATAACTGATGATTATAGGTTTGTGCAACTCGCTCAGACACAAGTAGCAAACGCTTGCTTTTTGGATGCTTGCTAAAGTATTGATTTAGGTAAGAGCGAGTAACAATAGCGCAATCGCTGCGTTTTTTTAATACTAATTCAATACTTCTTTTATGGCTGCTTAATAAAGTCATTTTATATTCGTTTTCAAGAACTGAGGGGCTACTTTCGTAATTAGCTAACGGATAATGGTAGCCTAAAATACCCACCAAGGTTTTATCTTCTAAGTTTTCAAACCAGGCTTGAGATTTTGCAAATTGCTTTAAAGCAATAAATACTTCTGTATCTATGGCTATAACAGGGGAGTTACTAATTACATTATTCCCTTGTTGCCACCCCCAGTTCGGGTTCTCAAAAAAAACCGAATCGAATAGGCCTTTTTGGTAATCCTTAAAGCGACGAATAGGCGTGGTTAGTACTAATTCAAAATGATAAGAAGACTGTATTTTATTGAGCTCGCTTATTAATTCAATGGTAAGACCAGAAGCACGCCCGTCAACAATTTCTATATAAGGAGGGAACTCATAGCCACCTACTTTAACCACCGTTTTTGCATGAGCTTCTTCAACTGAAAAGCCAAGTAAGGCTAGTAAAATGAGCGTAACAAACTTCATAGTTAAATCCTTTCTTAGCGTGCTTTTGATGTATTAATTTAAAAGATAGTCTATTTGTTAACATAGCATGAATTATCAAGCAATAAATACTGGCTTTGCAGGGTGATTAAATGGATGTTACCCAATGTCGGGTGAGATGGCTGGCTTCGCTTCGCTACTTAACCGACCTACGTTCTTTTTTTGAATTGGTACGACTGAGTGGATTCGAACCACTGACCTCTGGACTGGGTGATTAAGAGTAGGTAGTGCTTTTTCTTTAGGTGTTTTTGAATTGGTACGACTGAGTGGATTCGAACCAACGACCTTTGGAGCGGGTGATTAAGAGTAGGTAGTGCTTTTTCTTGAGATGTTTTTGAATTGGTACGACTGAGTGGATTCGAACCACCGACCCCTACCATGTCAAGGTAGTGCTCTAACCAACTGAGCTACAGTCGTACAATTTTAAATTCTTAAATTAAATATACTTTTAGGGGTAAAGTATATTTGGTACGACTGAGTGGATTCAAACCACATACCTCTGGACCGGGTGATCAAGAGTAGGTAGTGCTGTTTCCTTCAACGTACTTTAAATACAATATTCACTAATTTTGGTACGACTGAGTGGATTCGAACCACCGACCCCTACCATGTCAAGGTAGTGCTCTAACCAACTGAGCTACAGTCGTACTATAAGTTTACATACTTTTTAATTCATCCATGAAGCTTCATCCTGTCGGCGTCCTGCCTCCACCTCGTTCGGCTGCGAAGCTTCGCTTCGGTCCAATCTCGCCCAACTGAGCTACAGTCGTACTGCATGTATTTAAGAATTGTTAATTGCTTAACAACGGTCGCTAATATATAGCGTGATGGGGAGTGAATCAAGCATGTTTATGCTATTTGAGTTTATTTGCCGTTTTTTTATTCATATTGGGCTGATTTCACACGTTTTATAAAATTTTTGCCACCATACAACATGCTCTTTTGCTGACGATTTTAGCTGAGTAAGTAAGTTTTTTGCGTTTGGGTCAAGTAGGGCATTTACTTCTTCACTGCTTATTGCTTGATTAAACCACAGCTGCACATACAGCGGCTGCAATGTTTCTAAATAACCACTAAGCTGCGCTTGATAAGGCTGAATTTGTTTCAAATAATATTTATTGAATATATTACTGACAATTTTAGCTTGCTGCTTGTTTTTACCCTTTGGGCATATATCTTCAAGCGTTAAAGTATTTACAAACTGGGTTGCCGCATGATTTAAGCTAATTTGTTCACGCGCGGCTTGAATAAGTTGTTGGTTAAACTCGTATCTGTTAAGCGGCTCAAGCGCTGACAAAATATCATCACTGTTTATTGCCATACTATTTTGGTTTTCTATTAGCTGTTTTATGGTAGTTAGCTTTTTAAGCCCCTCAACTGTGTCGCTAAACCCAGCCGGTTGAGTGCTGAGCTCTTGGCCGGTTAGTTGCCAACTGCTGTTGAGCTCGGGTTCACTAAATAACATATTGTTGAAAAACTGAGTGAGCTGAGCTTGTTTTTGAGTTTTTGCCGCAGCAATTTTGTTGTAAATCTTGCTTTGTTTATCCAAGCTATTTAAACAGTTTTGCGCGCTTTGAATAAAATCTATTTGGTACTTCAACTGACTAGCAGCGGTGGCTGTTTTACCTAACTGATTATTATGCTCGCTTATTAAAACGTTCAGTTTACATTGGCTAATACCAGCAAGTTCAGTTATGCCAATTTTAATTGCTGGCTGTAAAGCTTCAACAGGCTCAATTAAAGTAAGTTGTTGTAGTGAGTTTGTGTTTTTTTTAGGAACTTGCAAAGTATTACTTAAGCGAGACAAATAGGTTTTATTTGCTTCACTGGGCTGCTCTGAGCAGCCAAAAAGTAAGATACAACACACTGCCAGTAACCATTTAAGTGGCAGTGTGGTAGTTATTGATTGATTAAGAGAGAATAAATGGTTCACGTTTAAATCGCCTATGCACTGTCAGCATCAGTAGTACAGCTGCAACTGATAATCCAACGATAATACCTATCCAAAAACCGTGAGGGCCCATTGCTGGCACTATTAAGTCTGTTCTTGCTAATACGTAGCCTAAACTAAAGCCGATTAACCAATAAGAGATAAAAGTGATATAAGAAATAGGCGCGGTATGCTTTAACCCTCTTAATATACCATTTGCAGCCACTTGTAATGCATCAGGAAGTTGATAAATACAGGCTAAAATCATAATTGATGAAGCAAGTGCGAGTACCGCAGGGCTATCGCTATAAAGCTCGCTAATCACATCGCGACCTATAAAAGTAATAAAAGCAATAAATAGAGCGATAATTGCCGCTAAAATATAACTTGTAGACACGGCTACTTTTAATTGATCTAAATGATTTTGCCCAAATAAATTACCAATTCGTATGCTAATTGCAATTGAGAGGCTAAGAGGCATCATAAATAATAATGCCGTAACACTGGCTGCAATTTGATGGCCAGATACGGCCACCGCACCTAAGTGCGCAATAAATAAAGGTATACAGGCAAACAAGGTTACTTCAAAAAAAGTGGCTAGTGATATAGGAATACCGAGTTTGGTAATAATACCTATGGTTTTAAAGTTAGGTTTTTCAAAGCCCGCTAATAAGCCTTTGGCGTCTACTTTTTTGCTGAGCTGGCAATAAGTCACCTGCGCAATGGCCATAACAGTAAATACGAGTGCGGTAGCAATACCACAACCCGCTCCGCCAAATGCTGGTAGGCCAAATAAGCCATTGATAAAAATATAATTGAGTGGAATGTTTACCGCAAGCCCCAGTAGGCTAATATAAAATGCAGGCTTGGTCATCCCCATGCCTTCAGTCATATTTCTATAAACGGTAAAAATTAAAAAGCCAAATACACCCCATTTAACAAAATGAATGTAGTCAAAAGCAAGTCCAGCAATTGCAGGGGTGGTATCTAGCTGTAAAATAACAGTATTGGCAAGCTGCGCTGCACTAAAACCAGCAATACTTAAAAGGAGTGTTAAATAAAGGGCTTGCTGAAAATAATGGCTGATGCCGTTACGATCTTTAGCACCAGCGAATTGTGCAATTACGCCCGTTAATGCTAATAAAATCCCTTGTATTGCTAATAAAATTGGGTTCCATATCCCCGTAGCAATTGATAAGGCTGCTAAATCGGTCGGACTCACTTGACCTGCCATAATGGTGTCAACCACAGACATTAATACTAAAGTTACTTGTGCTAAAAAAACGGGAACGGCAAGAGAAAGTAAACGTTTGGCTTCCCAACTACAAAAAGTCATAAAAAACAGCTATTCAGAAAAACATAGTCGCATTGTAATCTATTGTGATCTGCCAAGCTATGCTGGTGGTCGGTGTTTGTATTTAATTCATCTTGGTGGTGAAAATAACCATGAATAAGTGCTATTAAGTGAATGATTTTGTCTTTTGATACGTTAAACTAGCACTTTGTTAGAAATAGAAGCGATTTTTATGTTTACCGGTATTATTCAAACTCAAGCAACGGTAGTTTCTAAAACCCATGCACAGGGCGTATTACGCTTGGTAGTTTCTGTTAATGAGCAATACGTGAAGCATTTAGACTTAGGTGCCAGCATCGCTATAAATGGTTGCTGTTTGACTGTTGTGAAAGTAGAGCTAAGTAATCATGATGTGGTTGCTCAAGTGCATTTTGATGTTATTGACGAAACTCTGCAGCTAACTAATCTTGGGCAACTGGAATTGGGTAGTTTAGTTAATTACGAGCGTTCAGTGTCATTTGGTACTGAGTTGGGTGGGCATATTGTATCTGGACATATACATTGCACCGCAAAAATTGCGCAAATAGTGAAGTTAGAAAACAACTACAAAATACAGCTCAGCCTGCCACAAAAATGGCAAAAATATGTGCTATACAAAGGATTTGTATCTGTTAATGGTGCAAGTTTAACGGTGGGTAATATTGATGAGTTTGGCTTTTGGTTGCATTTAATTCCAGAAACACTCGATATAACTAATTTAGGTGAAGCCGTTGTGGGTGATGAGTTCAATATTGAAGTCGACCAGCAAACCTACACTATTATAAACACCGTTGAAAACTACATGCGCCAACATAGTTAAAATATTTGTTCGTCATCGCTGTCCACATGTAACTCTAACTTATTACTTGCATAATCTATATGCATGTTCAAGTGTATAAGGTTACAACAGGCACTGCATTCTTCATAGTAGTCTTGGTCGCCCATACTGGCATCGAGATCTAAATGAATATGGTGTCCACAATGTGGGCAGGCGATACGTTGTGATAAAAAGTCTTTCATAATAACACCTCATAAAAACTAAGTTTTTTTACGTGGGTAGCACACAACGAGCTAATAATAATTATAGTGCTTATATTTTGTTTACTACATTTATTTTAGTTTAATTAGTTTATCAACGTGGTCTTTAGCCTGATTTAGATAATGCCCCGCATAAATGTTGGCGTTGTTTAAAATAGGGTAAAGCTGGTAAACAAGCTTACGTTGCTCATAACCCTGAGCTAAAGGATATTGGTGATTGTAGGTACTATAAAACTCTTCAGGGAGGGGGGCATAAAGCTCACTCATAGCAATATCGACCTCCCGATCTCCGTAATAGCAGGCAGGGTCAAATAAGGTCGGAATGTTGTTTACAAAGCCCATATTACCGCGCCAAAAATCGCCATGTATTAGTGAGGGTAAAACATGATGATTATGCAGTTGCTCTTTTACTAAATTTATCAGTTGCTCGGGGTCTGCAAGTGCAATGCCTTTTTCAGCTAATAGCTGTAATTGCCAACCAATACGTTCTTCTGCAAAAAATACATCCCATTTTTTATGCCACTGATTAGGTTGAGGTGTTGAGCTTAAATAATTGTCGGTGTCAAAACCAAACATCGCTTGCTGGTGTTTTTGATGTAACATAGCAAGATGCTCCCCCATAGCTGACCAATGGGTATGGGGAAGCTCGTCAAGTGCAAGC
Organism: Pseudoalteromonas sp. 2CM39R; assembly: GCF_023161845.1. NCBI lineage: Bacteria > Pseudomonadati > Pseudomonadota > Gammaproteobacteria > Alteromonadales > Pseudoalteromonadaceae > Pseudoalteromonas > Pseudoalteromonas sp. 2CM39R. Next base: position 382,027 of record NZ_JALNTM010000004.1, on the reverse strand, counting down.
CACTCTAATACAATAAAGGCGAATTCTATATTGGCCCCAGTTGTAATGCAGTCTGGCACCATAAATACACTGTTTTGAGTAAGCTGTTTTAAACCTTGAGCTTGAGCCTCAAAGCGTTCTAGTTCATGTTTTTGCGCAATTTTAACTAAGTAATTGTGCTTGCCATCGCTTAAGTGAAACAACTTATCGGTGGATGTATTTTGCAACTGACGTTTATGGGTGTGTTTAAAATCGTAATGGATAGCTTGGCTGATCTGTTGATTGATTGTTTTCCACATAACAATAGTCACCTTTTAAACCTATAAATAAACTATGGCAAAAAGAGATTAAATAAACAAATTAATCGGTGTAAAATTAAGACTATCAATTTCTGATACAAATCACTGAAATGGAATAAAAATGAATAAAAGTTTTATCACTAACTTATTAGCAGCGTGTTGTGTTGTTATTGGTTTTGTATTTGATCAAGCCATTGTACTTTCGGTGGGTTTATTTGCACTCTCTGGTGCGGTTACAAATTTACTCGCTATTCATATGCTGTTTGAAAAAGTACCGTTTTTATATGGATCAGGTGTAATTGCGCTTAAGTTTGAAAGCTTTAAAGTGGCTATAAGAAATTTAATACTTACGGAGTTCTTTTCTGAGCATAAAATAGACAAGCTTCTAAGTAAGGCACAGCCAACGATTGATTTTGAATCGGTAATTTATAAAGTAGATTTAAACCCTGCATTCGATAATTTGTTAGTGGTTATTGAGCAATCACAATTTGGTAGCATGCTTGCAATGTTTGGTGGCACTGAAGCCGTTGAGCCAATGCGAGAAAAGTTTATTGAAAAAATGCAATTATCGCTGGTGCAAATAAGCGACACCGACGATTTTAAAACGCTATTAAGCGATATGTTAACCCAAGGGAATAACGCGCAAAACCTACATAATACGGTTCTTAAGTTAGTGGATGAACGCTTAGATGAACTCACCCCTAAAATGGTAAAAGAAATAATTCAAACCATGATCCGCGAACACTTAGGCTGGCTCGTTGTGTGGGGTGGGGTATTTGGTGGCTTATTTGGTTTGTTGGCAGCGCTTATTTAATAATAAATACACGTTAAGCAGGTAATTAGATCCTGCTTAACGTGTTTGACTCGAGTAAATTAAACGCATTTAAAACTCACGATTTTTTAATTAGAACTCAGGTTATTTAGATCCCGCCATAATAACTACAAGCGGTTTATTTACTTTTGCTAAATCTCTTATTGACGTACTAGTAGATGCTTCAATATTTAAAAATTGTGCTGATTTATTTAAATCATACAGCGTTACAAAGTCACCTACTGATAAATCATTACAGAGTAATTTTTTGCTAATTACATGTTTATCTATACGTAGATCTTTCATTGTTCTGAGCAGTGTCAGTCTTTTGTTAGATGCAACGGCCATGCAAGCTTGGGTACCGGGTGATGAATCAGCGGCAACAAAAGTGGCCGCCATTACAGGTGCTGTTAATGTTGCTGCGCCCAATAATACAGTTGAATATAGAGTTGCTTTGAAAGAAATCATATTATTTGCCTCTTTGTTTATATGCAACTTAAGTATTGCTTAATGTAGCTGAAATGTTGTTAACTGAATGGGGTAAGCTGTAAGAAGATGTGTATATAAATCGTGCAATTTTGTAGGTGTATGAAAAGTTGTTCATAAATAATTTATTTTTGACACACTTTAGCGTTTTCCTACTGAAATATTTTTTCAGGCTGTTATTATCGCGCCCTAAATTTGTGGCATTTTATATTTTTGGAGCGCAATTGTGAATAAAACGTTAGCAAGTTACTACCAGCAAGCTTATGCGTGTGAGCAACAGCATTTTAACCAATGTTTTTATTGCGGCTGTGAGGCAACAGAGCGCGATCATTGCCCGCCATTGCATATGCTACAAAGTATTATTGATCTAGGTGAAGAAGCTGACTTTGTTGCCATTGCAGCTTGTTATGAATGCCATGCATTACTTCACAATGAGCGATTAATGACCATTGATGAGCGATTTAGCAAACTTAAAAAGAAGTTATCTAATAAGTATGCAAAGCCTTTGCGCGTTTATAACATGTGGGAAGAAAACGAGCTCGCTGACATGAGTGATGAATTTGCTCATAGTATTCAAGCGGGTATGAAACTCGGTAAAGAAGCGGCTGAGCGACTCGCTTTTACGGGGTTTAGTTATGCCACTGAAGAAGCACGTGTCACAGTGCGTGAAAAAACCAAAGAGTTTGATGTAGAAGGCACTGTATTTTACGACTTTAAAGAAGCGCTTAATTATTGCATTAATGTTTTAAAGGTACAAAAAAGTGATTTCTATAAAATTTTAGTGGAAGACTATCAAGGTGATTTTAATAAGGCATTGAGCCAATACAGACATCGCCATGATAAAGTCACAGCCGCAAAAGATGGTAATACATTGATTAAAGATTTTTCAAAATTACATAAGCAAAACTCAGATTTTGTAACCCGAACGGTTAAACACTTTATAAGTAAAGATCCATCGCTCACCACCGAAGGAGCTTTGGATAAGCTTTATAACAATTATATAAAAAAATAATTACAGAAACTCACCTTAAATAACCGCCTTTTCACCTGTTTTTTTAGCTTTATGCGTTTGCTTTCGCTAAAGTAGTAAAAAAACAGGAGAACCTAAAAACATGCAAAAATTTGCTCCCTCATTGTTAGCTGTTGGTTTAGCAGCAGCACTTGTTGGTTGCCAAGAAAGCGGCCCACAAGATCCAAAAGTAACCATTAATAAAAACCCATACCCAAGTACTTATCAGCCAGTAGCGACATCAAGCACCTTGATCACTAATGCAACGATATTAACAGGGACGGGTGAGCGTTTAGATGAAGCTGACGTACTGATTGTTGACGGTAAAGTGCAGCAAGTTGGCAAAGATTTAACCGCTAATGCAGACACCACTATTGACGCGCAAGGTAAATGGGTAACACCAGGCATTATTGACGTTCATTCACATTTAGGTGCTTATCCAAATCCATCGGTTGAGTCTCATCAAGATGGTAACGAAATGACCAGCCCTAATACGGCAGAAGTATGGGTTGAGCATTCAATATGGCCACAAGATCCAGGTTTTAATCGCGCACGTGAAGGCGGTATTACGTCATTACAAATTTTACCAGGTTCAGCTAATTTATTTGGTGGACGTGGCGTTACCCTTAAAAATGTACCGGCTCATACCATGCAAGGAATGAAATTTCCTGATGCGCCATACGGTTTAAAAATGGCCTGTGGTGAAAATCCTAAACGTGTTTACGGTCGAAAAGGTGTATTACCGATGACACGTATGGGTAATATGGCAGGTTATCGCACAGCATGGATTGGCGCTCAAGAATATAAGCGTGAGTGGGATAAATACGATGCTGATTACGCTGCGGGTAAAAACCCAGAAGCTCCACACCGAGATATTAAATACGATACATTACGCGGTGTTTTAGAAGGTGACGTTCGTATTCATAATCACTGCTACAAAGCAGAAGAAATGGCGATGATGATCGACCTTTCAAAAGAGTTTAATTATCATGCGGGCACATTCCATCACGGTATTGAAGCATACAAAATTGCTGATTTACTGGCTGAAAACGGCTCGTGTGCTGCACTTTGGCCAGACTGGTGGGGCTTTAAAATGGAAGCCTACGATATGGTGCAAGAGAACGTAGCTATTGTTGATGCCGTTAAAAACTCATGTGCCGTTGTGCACTCAGATTCTGACACGACGATTCAACGCTTAAACCAAGAAGCCGCTAAAGTAATGTACAGTGCAAACCAAAATGGGTTTGATATTTCTGAGCAGCATGCAATTAAGTGGATCACAGCTAACGCCGCTAAATCGTTAGGTATTGAAGATAAAACAGGCTCACTTGAAGCAGGCAAACAAGCTGATGTTGTTATTTGGAATCAAAGCCCGTTTAGTGTTTATGCAAAAGCAGAGCAAGTGTTTGTTGATGGTGCAAAAGTTTACGATAGAAACGATAGCGCATTCCAAGCACAAAGTGATTTTATGTTAGGTCAACAATAAGGAGCACCCAGAATGAAAAAATTATCACGTTCGTTTTCGCTTTCTCTGGTTGCTGCAGGGCTATTAGCATCGGGTACCGTGAGCGCAGAGTCACTGGCAATTATTAATGCAACTTTGCATACATCTTCAGATCAAGGTGTATTAGAAGGAGCTAGCATAGTTATGAATGATGGCAAAATCACTGCCATTAACCCTAGCGATTTTAAAGTTGACAAAGTTATTGATGCTCAAGGTCAAATAGTGACTCCAGGTTTTATAGCCAGTGTAAACCAGCTTGGCTTAGTTGAAGTAGGTGCGGTTGCCGGTTCTCGCGATGCAGGAGAAGACAAAGCGGGTATCGATTTTGATGCAAGCTTGGCATTTAATCCTCGTTCAAGCTTAATTGCTTATGCACGTAAAGGCGGTATTACTCGCGATTTGATCACCCCTTACGGTGGTGACAGCATATTTGCAGGCCTTGCAAGTGTTGTTGATTTAAGTGGTAGCTTCGAAAGCGTAAATAAAAAGCAAGCAGCATTAGTGGTTCATTTGGGTGAACGCAGCAAAGGCTCTCGTGCATTTACCTTGCAAACACTTATCAATAAGTTAGATGAGCATCAAACTAAAGCAAGTAAAGAAGCCAAAAAAGACGACGCTAAGCCAAGTGCTGAAGACACCATAATGGCTAAAGTACTAAAAGGCGATATGCCATTACTAATTAGTGTGTCGCGTTCGGCTGATATTGTTGAACTAATAAAAGTGAAACAGCAGTTTGGCGTAAACATTGTCCTTAATGGCGCTCAAGATGCCGTTGTAGTTAAAGATCGCATCGCTAAAGCAGGCATTCCTGTGATCATTAGTGCAATGGATAATTTACCAGGCAGCTTCGATTCATTGCATGCAAGCTTAAATAATGCCGGCATATTAGAAAAAGCCGGTGTTAAAGTGCTATTAACTGTGGGTGGCGATGCCAGTCACAATGTTTACCAGCTTCGCTACGATGCCGGTAACGCAGTGTCTTACGGTATGAGCCAACAAGGCGCGTTAAAGGCCATGACTTCGAATGTGGCTGATGTATTTGGTATTAATGCCGGTAGCCTAGAAGTAGGAAAAGCCGCTGATGTTGTTATGTGGAGTAACGACCCGTTTGAGCTGAGCAGTCACGTGAATAAAATGTTTATTAATGGGGTTGAGGTTAGTACTGAATCTCGCCAAGATAAACTGCGTGAGCGCTATACAACAGAGTCGAACATGCCACGCGCGTACACAAAATAAACTTTTAAAGTTGAATTTAAAAGGCCGCATTAGCGGCCTTTTTCTTAGGCACAAAAAAGGCGCTCTATGAGCGCCTTTTCATTCATTTAACTGATTTATACTAGTTTAGATAAAATCTCGTTAAATGTTGTGCTCGGACGCATTGCTTTGAAGGCTGCATCGTCATTTGGCTGGAAGTATCCGCCAATGTTCATTGCAGGACCCTGTGCATCGTTTAGCTCGCTAACAATTTGCTCTTTGTTGGTTTCAAGGTCGCTAGCAATTTGTGTAAATTGCGCTTTAAGCTCGCTATCTTCATTTTGCTTAGCAAGTTCTTGAGCCCAGAATAAAGATAAGAAGAAATGAGAACCACGGTTATCAATTTCTTTTACTTTACGTGAAGGCGACTTGTTTTCAGCTAAGAATGTACCCGTTGCTTTATCAAGCGTATCCGCAAGTACTTGTGCCTTGTTATTACCCGTTGTTGTACTTAGGTGTTCAAGTGACGCAGCAAGTGCTAAGAACTCACCTAAAGAATCCCAACGTAAGTGGTTTTCTTTTTCAAACTGTTGAACGTGCTTAGGAGCAGAACCACCCGCACCTGTTTCAAATAGACCACCGCCATTCATTAGTGGCACAATTGAAAGCATTTTAGCACTAGTGCCCAATTCTAAAATTGGGAATAAATCTGTTAGGTAATCACGTAACACGTTACCTGTTACAGAAATCGTGTCTTTACCTTCTTTGATGCGTGCTAGTGAGAATAAGGTTGCATCCATTGGCGATAAAATTTGAATATCTAGGCCAGCAGTGTCGTGTTCTGGCAGGTATTTATTCACTTTTTTGATTAGCTCAGCATCGTGTGCACGTTCTGCATCTAACCAGAAAATAGCCGGATTACCTGTTGCGCGAGCGCGGTTTACTGCAAGTTTAACCCAATCTTGAATTGGTGCATCTTTAACCTGACACATGCGCCAGATATCGCCTTGCTCAACACTGTGCTCAAGTAGGGTGTTGCCATTTGTGTCAACAACACGAATAGTACCGTCAGCTTTTGCTTCAAATGTTTTGTCATGTGAGCCGTACTCTTCCGCTTTTTGAGCCATAAGGCCAACGTTTGGTACGCTACCCATAGTCGTAGGATCAAAAGCACCGTGCTCTTTACAAAAATCAATCGTTGCTTGGTAAACGCCAGAGTAACAACGATCTGGAATTACAAAGCTTGTGTCTTGTAATTTATCGTCTTTATTCCACATTTGACCGCTTGAACGAATTGCAGCAGGCATAGAAGCATCGATGATCACATCACTTGGTACGTGTAAGTTTGTAATGCCACGATGAGAATCAACCATTGCGATAGCAGGGCGGTTAGCATAAACAGCTTGAATATCTGCTTCAATTTCTTCGCGCTTAGCGTCATCTAATGTTTGAATTTTAGAGTACACATCGCCTAAACCGTTGTTTACATCAACACCTAGCTCTTCAAAAAGTGCACCGTGTTTTGCAAAAACGTCTTTGTAGAATACTTTTACAGCGTGACCAAAGATGATTGGATCAGATACTTTCATCATGGTTGCTTTCATGTGAAGCGAAAATAACACGCCTTTTTCCTTAGCAGCATTAATTTCAGCTTCTAGGAATGCTTGTAATTTTGCAGCGCTAATACGTGATGCATCAATTACTTCACCAGCAAGTAATGGCGTGCTTTGCTTAAGTACAGTGATATCGCCATTAGCCGCTACGTGTTCAATACGAACATCCGTTGCTTCATCAACAGTTACTGATTGCTCAGAACCAAAGAAGTCACCTTCTTCCATACTTGCAACGTATGATTGTGAATCTTTGCTCCACGCGCCCATTGAATGTGGGTTATTACGTGCATACTCTTTCACTGAACCTGGTGCGCGACGGTCAGAGTTACCTTCACGAAGTACAGGGTTTACTGCGCTGCCTTTAATTTTATCGTAGGCTGCTTGAATCGCTTTTTCTTCATCGTTTTTAGGTTCTACAGGGTATTCTGGAAGTGCATAACCTTTTTCTTGAAGCTCTTTAATTACAGCGCGAAGTTGCGGAACTGATGCACTAATGTTCGGTAATTTAATGATGTTAGCTTCTGGTGTTTTTGCCATTTCGCCAAGCTCTGCAAGTGCATCACCAATGCGTTGTTCTTCTGTTAGGTAATCCGGGAAGCTCGCAATTACACGACCAGCTAATGAGATGTCGCGTGTTTCAACTTCAACACCTGCCGCATTTGTGTACGCTTGGATAATAGGTAACAACGAATAAGTTGCTAGTGCCGGAGCTTCGTCCGTTTTTGTATAGATAATTTTTGATGTCATCATCATTCCTAGATAGTAGGCCGCATTGGCCTAATTCAACAATGCAAAGAAATCATCGCTTAATACCTTATAAATAAAGCATTAGTATATGCAATGAGTAGTCTGTTAGGTGTTGGTACTCGTATAACCTAAACAAGGTGAGAATAATCACACCTGACGGACTAGTGTCTTTTATAACTGAAATTTATGTAATTACAAACTAGCCATTAGGCTAAAGTAATTACGTTTTACAGGATGAAGAGTGTAACAAGCTTGGCTAAAAAGGGCTAGGATTACGCGCCAAACGCCAGCAGTTAACCTCTAATACTGAAATTATTGGGGTAGATAAAATAAAATCAAGGAGCGGGGTTGAATTAACAAACAATGAAGCAATTTATATGTAAGTGGTTAGGGATATTTAGGGAATTAAGCGAGGATCTAAACAGGTCACTCGCTTTAGTCTCATATTTACAATTACTCTATAATATCGCCGTTAGGGGCTATATTAGTAGCGTGTAGACCTTTAGGGCCCTGTTGTAATTCGAAGGTAACATCTTGACCAGCTTTAAGCGTCTTGTATCCGTCCATTACAATAGTGGAGTAATGAGCAAAAATGTCGTTCTCGCAACCGTCTTCTACGATGAAACCAAAACCTTTGGCGTTGTTGAACCATTTGACTTTACCACAAGCCATACTTCTACATCCTTCTATAAGTTGACTAATTTAGTTATCCTAAACTGTATTGTTTGCTAGACTGACTAAGGTTTAATCAATCACCATTTGACTGTAGTTTATTTAAGCAACCAGTCAAGTGTTTTAGGTTATTTTTTAACATTTTATTTATTTTTTTATTCAAGTTTGCTTGAGTTACAAAGACAAGACTATATTTAATTATGAGTGGTATGAAAGATTCTGGTGTTATCGACACCGTTCGCGATAGTGAAAAGCAAAAGTTGCAGCCACCGCGAAAATATAAAGTTGTGTTAAACAACGATGATTACACGCCGATGGATTTTGTAATAGAGATCTTAATGACGTTTTTTAATATGGATAGCGATAGAGCAACTGATGTGATGCTGCAAATACATCAGCAAGGTAAGGGCATATGTGGTGTTTATAGCGCCGATGTAGCACATACTAAGGCTGAGCAAGTTAACCGCTACTCAAGGGATAACGAGCATCCACTGCTATGTAGTTGTGAGCAGGAATAAATACCACAAAGGTGAACTTTCATCTTTGAAGTGCGGTATAAAATTATTATCTCTGTAAGGGGTTGCCAATGCTAAATAAAGACTTAGAACTAACTTTGAACACTGCGTTTCGTGAAGCGCGTACACGTCGTCATGAGTTTATGACCGTAGAGCACCTTTTATTAGCTCTACTCGACAACCCATCAGCTGGAGAAGCGCTTAATGCGTGTGGTGTTGACGTTTCTGGATTAAAAACAGAGTTACTTGAATTTATTGATGAAACCACACCGGTTATTCCTGATTTAGAAGAAGAGCGCGAAACTCAACCAACACTTGGTTTTCAGCGGGTATTACAGCGCGCGGTATTTCATGTGCAATCTTCTGGCAAAAATGAAGTGACAGGCGTTAATGTGCTGGTCGCTATTTTTTCTGAGCAAGAAAGCCAAGCCGTGTACTTACTTAAAAAGAATGATATTTCTCGACTTGATATTGTTAACTTTATTTCTCATGGGATTGCCAAAGGTGACGACGAATTAGGCGATGATACCGACGATATTCATGAAGAGGTGCAAGAAGTAGCAAGCGAAGAAGCGAGTAAGCTCGACAGCTTTACAACTAACCTTAATATACACGCTAAAGAGGGTAATATTGACCCGCTTGTTGGCCGTGATAGTGAAGTAGAGCGCACAGTGCAAGTGCTGTGTCGTCGTAAAAAGAATAACCCATTACTGGTTGGTGAAGCCGGCGTAGGTAAAACTGCCATTGCCGAGGGCTTAGCCTATCGTATTGTTAACGAACAAGTGCCTGAAGTCATTGCAGATGCGGTTGTGTACTCTTTAGATATGGGCGCGTTACTTGCCGGTACCAAATACCGAGGCGATTTTGAAAAACGCTTTAAAAGTTTATTAAAAGAGTTACAAGCAAAACCAGGTTCAATTTTATTTATTGATGAAATTCACACCATTATTGGTGCAGGTGCTGCCTCAGGTGGGGTAATGGATGCCTCAAACTTAATTAAGCCGTTACTCTCAAGCGGGCAATTACGCTGCATGGGCTCTACCACTTACGGTGAGTACAAGAATATTTTTGAAAAAGACCGCGCCCTAGTTCGTCGTTTTCAAAAAATTGATGTGCTTGAACCTAGTGTTGAAGATACCACCAAAATTCTTAACGGCTTAAAAGATCGTTACGAAGCACACCACGGTATTCGTTATACGCAAAAAGCGTTAAAAGCAGCCGCTGAGCTAAGTGCCAAGTATATTAATGAGCGTCACTTACCTGATAAAGCGATTGACGTTATTGATGAAGCAGGCGCAAGCCAACGGCTACTGCCTACGTCCAAGCGTAAAAAAACCATTGGTGTATCTGATATTGAGATGATTGTGTCTAAAATGGCGCGTATTCCGCCTCAAAATGTGTCGTCGTCTGATAAAGAAACGCTGAAAAACTTAGACCGTAATTTAAAAATGTTGGTGTTTGGACAAGATCAATCCATTGATGCATTAACTTCTGCTATTCGCTTATCGCGCTCAGGTTTAGCAAACGAGAACAAACCGGTTGGTTCGTTCTTATTTGCAGGCCCAACAGGGGTAGGTAAAACAGAGGTTACCAAGCAATTAGCTAAATGCATGGGTGTTGAGTTTATTCGTTTTGATATGTCTGAATACGTTGAGCGCCATGCGGTGAGCCGTTTAATCGGTGCGCCTCCGGGTTATGTAGGTTTTGAACAAGGCGGCTTATTAACAGAAGCGGTGATCAAAAACCCACATGCAGTGGTATTGCTGGATGAAATTGAAAAAGCGCATCCTGATATCTACAACATTTTATTACAAGTTATGGATCACGGTACGCTAACAGATAATAACGGCCGAAAAGCTGACTTTAGAAACGTAGTAGTGGTGATGACCACCAATGCCGGCGTACAAGAAACCACGCGTAAGTCGATTGGTTTTAGTGAGCAAGATCACACACACGATGCAATGGGTGAAATTAACAAAGTATTTTCACCTGAATTTAGAAACCGCTTAGATAACATTATTTGGTTTAATCACCTCGAAAAAGAGGTTATTTTGCAAGTGGTTGATAAATTTGTTGTTGAGCTTCAAGCGCAACTGGATAAGAAGTCAGTTAACCTTGAGCTTACTTCTAAAGCTCGTGAGTGGTTGGCTGATAAAGGCTATGACAAAGCAATGGGCGCGCGTCCTATGGCGCGTGTTATCCAAGAAGATCTTAAAAAGCAATTGGCTAACGAAATACTGTTTGGTGAGCTAATTTCTGGCGGTACGGTAAAAGTATCGGTTAAAGATAAAAAACTGCGTTTTGATTACGAGAGTGACTTAACGCCAGCCTAACCTAAAAAAGTTAGCAATTTAAAAAGCCTGCTTTATGCAGGCTTTTTTATTTGCCAAAGAAATAGGCAACAAAAAACCCAGCAAAGGCTGGGTTTTTTGTTTATTAAATGTAATTACTGGCTACTACCATTAATTACATTTAATAAACGCTTAAAGCTAGCTTTCACTAGCCAAAAACTAAATCTCGTTTACGCACTTACTTAGCGAGCACGGAATACGATACGACCTTTCGATAAATCGTAAGGAGTCATTTCTACCGTTACTTTATCGCCGGTTAAAATACGGATATAGTTTTTGCGCATTTTACCTGAAATATGAGCCACAACTACGTGACCATTTTCTAGCTCAACTCGGAACATTGTATTTGGTAAAGTATCAAGGACTGTCCCTTGCATTTCGATTACGTCTTCTTTCGCCATGTTTAGCGTAACACCTCTTTAATAGTTAAACGCTGCAGATTTTGCCCAAAATACGCCAATAAGTAAAGGCGCAGGGGCTATTTTTGTAAATTAAATAGCCACCCACTGGTCATTGAGCTGTTTTTGGGCAGGTAAAAACTGGGTTTTATACTTCATTTTGTCGCATTCATCTATTTGATAGCCTAAATAAACAAACTGTTTGTGTTGCTGTTTAGCAAATTTAAGCTGCTGTAATATCATTACAGTCCCTAAACTGAAGTGTTCGTAGTCAGGGTCAAAAAATGTATAAATAGCGGAAATAGCGTTGTCCATACAATCAGTTACAGCAACGGCTACTAAGTTTTCTTGATCCCAAAGCTCTATAAAGGTGATGGTTAACCAGCTACAAAACAAAAAACTTTGAAATTGTGATTTATCAGGTGGATACATAGAACCGTCTTGATGACGTAAACTAATGTATTTACTGTAAAGTGGGTAGTATTGTTCGCGTTCAACCTGTGAATATTTTACCTCAAAGCGGTTTTTTGCTTTGTTAAGTTTACGTTTTTGCGATTTTGTCGGCATAAACTCATCAGCTAAAACGCGCACAGAACTACATGCGCTGCAAATAGGGCAGTGCGGACGGTAAATTTGGTTACCGCTGCGACGAAAGCCTAATCCTAATAATGATTCAAACTTGTTGCTGCTGTAACAACTTGGGTCGAGTATCACCAGCAGTTGTTCTTGGCGATCAGGTAAATAACTGCATTCAAACGGTTGGCTTAGGCCTATACGAGCCGGAAGTTGTTCATTCATATATCGCGATTAGCTCCTGTGGCTGCCACATACTGGCAGCTGGGGTGTAACACTGTGCTTTATTAAGTTTAGTTAAAAATTCTTCACGTGGAATCACGCTGGCACCTAACGACATTAAATAAGGATTTTCTAATTGGCAATCAATAAAATGCGCATCATGGCGCTTAAGCCAATTAACCAGCGCCCACATCGCCAGTTTGGAGCAATTTGTTTGATGATGAAACATTGATTCACCACAAAAAACGCCAGTTTGCATAATCCCATATAAGCCGCCTACAAGCTCTCCCTCACGCCATACCTCTAAACTATGAGCTAAGCCATTGTAATGCGCTTTTATGTACGCCTGTTGCATTTGCGGGGTGATCCAAGTGCCATCGGTATCAAGACGTTGATCGCGGCACGCTTCTATCACTTCTTCAAAGGCATGGTTAATAGTTACGGTGACCGGGTGCTTTTTTAAATGTTTTCGTAAGCTTTTACTAACATGAAAGTCATTAAGCTCAACAATACCGCGCTCACTCGGTGACCACCACATAATTGGCTCGTGTTCACTAAACCACGGAAAAATACCAGATAAATAGGCATTTTTTAACCGCGTTACCGATAAACATCCACCAATGGCAAGTAAACCATCGGGATCATCTAATGCATGGTTGGGATCAGGAAAAGCAAAGTGGCTTTGAGCGAGTTGATAGAGTTGTTTAGTCATAACACCGATTGAATAACTGCATGGTCAAGGTAAAGTGTAACCTGTTGCTTTAAAATCACAAACCACAAATTATTGTGTTGTCCATAGGGTTGAGCAGGGCTTACATTCCTGTTAGGTAAATTTTAGACATAAAAAAAGCGCGTTAAAAAACGCGCTTAATTAAATAGTAAACTAATCGAATTAGCTAACCACTTTTACAGGTACTGCTTGTCCAGCGTTAAACTTAGTTGTCATTGCTTCTTCAACAGGTGTAAACGAGGTAAGGTCAATACCTTCAACCGCAGACTTATACTCTTCGATAGTCGGGAAACGACCAAGTACAGTAGAAAGTACTACAACCGGCGTAGAACCTAGTAGTGACTCACCTTTTTTCTCAGATGTATCGGCTACTACACGGCCTTGGAACAGACGAGTTGATGTTGCGATAACAGTGTCACCAGGTTCAGCTTTTTCTTGGTTACCCATACATAAGTTACAACCAGGGCGTTCTAGGTATAGGATATTTTCATACTTAGTACGTGCCGCTGTTTTTGGTTTTTCATCGTCAAATTCAAAACCTGCGTATTTAGCAAGAATATCCCAGTCGCCTTCCGCTTTAAGCTCATCAACAATGTTGTATGTTGGTGGCGCAACAACTAATGGTGCTTTGAATGAGATAGAACCGTTTTTCTTTTCTAGGTTACGCAGCATATGAGCAATAATTTTCATATCGCCTTTGTGAACCATACACGAACCAACGAAACCTAAATCAACAGGTTTGTCGTTGTAAAAAGAAACAGGGCGGATCACATCGTGAGTATAACGCTTAGAGACGTCATCGTTGTTCACGTCTGGATCGGCAATCATTGGCTCAACGATTTGGTCCAAATCAACCACAACTTCTGCGTGGTATTTAGCGTTGTCGTCTGGAGAAAGTGCTGGCTCTTCACCAGATTGAATACCTGCAATACGTTTGTCAGCTAAGTCGATTAGACCTTGTAGCGTTTGCGCTTCGTTATCCATACCTTTGTTGATCATGATTTGGATACGTGATTTAGCAAGTTCAATTGACTTAATTAGCGTTTCATCATTTGAAATACAGATTGACGCTTTCGCTTTCATTTCTGCAGTCCAGTCAGTGAAAGTAAACGCTTGGTCAGCCATTAGGGTACCAATATGCACTTCAATGATACGACCTTGGAATACGTTTTCGCCACCAAATTGCTTAAGCATTTGCGCTTGCGTTGCATGTACAACGTCGCGGAAATCCATGTGCTTAGCCATTTTGCCTTTAAACGTCACTTTAACTGAATCAGGAATCGGCATCGCTGATTCACCGGTTGCAAGTGCAACAGCAACAGTACCTGAATCGGCACCAAAGGCAACGCCTTTAGACATACGAGTATGCGAGTCACCACCGATGATGATAGCGCGATCATCAATTGTAATGTCGTTCAATACTTTGTGAATAACGTCAGTCATTGCATGGTAAACGCCTTTCGGGTCACGTGCAGTGATCAAACCAAACTTATTCATAAACGCCATTAGTTTAGGAATGTTAGCTTGTGCTTTGCTATCCCATACTGATGCAGTGTGACAACCAGACTGATAGGCACCATCAACAAGAGGTGAAATCGTTGAAGCAGCCATGGCTTCTAATTCTTGCGCTGTCATTGGACCGGTTGTATCTTGCGAACCAACGATGTTCACTTTAACACGAACATTTGAGCCAGCGTGAAGTGGCGTATCTGATAGTACACCTACCGCGTTACGGTTAAAGATTTTTTCAACCGCTGTTAAGCCTTGGCCTTCGTGTGAAATTTCTTTTGAAGGTGCATAAACAAGCGGCGTTTCAATGCCAAGAGTTTCAGCAGCAAACGTTTGTAGTTTTTTACCGAATACAACTGCGTAAGAACCACCGGCTCTCATGAATTCAACTTTTTGCGGTGTGAATGCTGATGAAATATCAACAAGCTCTTTATCACCGTTATAAAGCTTCTTCTCTTTAGTATTGATTGTTAGCACAGTACCAGTAGCAACAGAGTAGGCTTCTTCAAGCACAGCGTCACCATTTGCATCAGTTACTGTATTGCCGTCTGCATCTACTTTTTTAACCCAGTTTTTAAGGTCAAGACCAATACCGCCGGTTACATCAACCGTTGTTAAGAAGATTGGTGCAATACCGTTAGTACCTGCAACAACAGGTGCAATGTTGATGAAAGGAACGTATGGACTTGCTTGTTTACCAGCCCAAAGTGCTACGTTATTCACACCAGACATACGTGATGAACCAACGCCCATGGTGCCTTTTTCAGCAATAAGCATTACTTTAGCGTTAGGGTGTTTCTTTTGAAGGGCAACAATTTCTTGTTGTGCTTCTTCAGTGATCATGCACTTACCGTGTAATTCACGGTCAGCACGCGAGTGTGCTTGGTTGCCTGGAGACAGTAAATCAGTTGAGATGTCGCCTTCACCAGCAATGTAAGTTACTACTTCGATTTTTTCTTCGATGTCAGGTAGTTTTGTGAAGAATTCAGCTTTTGAGAAGCTCTCTAGTAATTCTTTAGCAATTGGGTTACCTGATTCGTAGGCCGCTTTAATACGCTCCATATCTGCATCGTATAAGAATACCTGAGTTTTCAGTACTTCTGCAGCTTGTACTGCGATTTTTGCGTCATCAGCAAAGGCTAAATCAATTAGCATTTCAATCGATGGGCCGCCTTTCATGTGTGAAAGTAGTTCGAATGCAAATTCTGGAGTGATCTCTGCAACGTGCTCTTCACCTAAAATGATTTCTTTTAGAAACTGTGCTTTAACGCCCGCAGCACTGGTTGTTCCAGGTAAAGTATTAAAAATAAAGAAATGCAGTGAATCTTTACGGTGCTCGTTATTAGTATCTTTAATTTGATTAATTATTTCTGATACTAGTTCAGCGCTATCGATTGGTTGTGGGCTTAATCCAAGCTCCGTTTTACGGGTTTGGATTTCTTCCATATATTTTGTATACAAACTCATAGAAAACTCTCGGTAATTTACTTGATATGAAGTTAAGCATTTTAACTGATTTTACAGTTTCTAGTAATGCCTAAATGAATAAAGCTTTTATTCCTGACGATAATTATAGCTAGTTTTACTTATATAATTTGACGGTATTTGTTGCTCACCCTTAGATCCTATCGTACCTGAGCCATTAATTGTATAAATAAGACTAATTTCAACTATAAGCCTAGTGAATGTTGGTGCGGATACAATTATCTCGGGCGTAATGTTTGGGCACAAAAAAGGGCTGAAAATTCAGCCCCAAAAGTATGCTATGTATGCTTATAGGTTATCTAAAAAGCGTTCTGCATCAAGTGCAGCCATACAGCCAGTACCGGCAGAGGTGATAGCTTGACGGTAAATATGATCAGACACATCACCGGCAGCAAATACGCCTGGCACACTTGTTTGAGTTGCATTACCGTTAAGACCAGATTCAACCACTAGGTAGCCGTCTTTCATTTCTAGCTGACCTTCAAACATATCGGTGTTTGGCTTATGGCCAATGGCAATAAACACACCCGCTAAATTAAGTTCTTCAGTAGCATCTGACGCCACATCTTTAATGCGAACGCCGGTCACACCCATTTGGTCACCAAGCACTTCATCAAGTGTACGGTTGTAGTGCATTACAACATTACCGTTTGCTGCTTTTTCAGCAAGGCGGTCAGCAAGAATTTTTTCACTACGGAAACTGTCACGACGGTGAATAACATGAACTTCATCAGCAATGTTAGACAGGTATAACGCTTCTTCAACCGCTGTGTTACCACCACCAACAACCGCTACTTTTTGACCTTTATAGAAAAAGCCGTCACAGGTTGCACAAGCAGAAACACCACGGCCTTGGAAATTAGTCTCAGACTCTAAGCCTAAATATTTCGCAGAGGCACCGGTTGCAATAATTAAAGCATCACATGTGTAAGTACCTTGGTCACCGGTTAGTGTGAAAGGGCGCTTAGATACGTCAACTTTGTTGATGTGGTCGAACACAATTTCAGTTTCAAAGCGTTCTGCATGCTCTTTCATACGATCCATTAATGCAGGGCCGGTTAAACCGTGTGCATCGCCAGGCCAGTTTTCAACTTCAGTGGTGGTTGTTAGCTGGCCACCTTGTTGAATACCTGTAATTAAAACAGGGTTTAAATTAGCACGTGCAGCGTAAACTGCGGCTGTGTAGCCTGCAGGGCCCGAACCTAAAATAAGTAACTTACAATGTTTTGCTTCAGTCATGATCTTTTCCTAAACGTTTAATACGGTTTTAATGCGCCCGATTCTAAGAAAAACAAGCAGGAAGTAAATAAAAGATGAGATTATTTTTTTTCGCAAATTGCGAAGCTGTTCATTAATGTGTACTAGTAAATGCGTTAAAGACAGTGCTCGCCTAATAAATAGACTGTTAGCCAATAAAACAACGTTAATTCATGACCAGCCTGATTTTTTTTGTTATCTTTTAACTAATTTTGATTTGTCACTGCTTAATTATGTGACCTAAGTGAATAGGCAACTATGTTATTTTGGCAAGAGAAACCCGCATTTGGGTTGACTTCAAAAGACGTTAACGTCTTAACCAATGCGCAAGAATACCGTACGCAATTGTTAGATTTAATTGCCAACGCAAAAAAACGAATTTATATCACCACACTTTACTTACAAGATGATGAAGCGGGTCGTGAAATATTAGCCGCACTACACAGTGCATCGTTAGCTAACCCTTCGCTTGAAATAAAAGTACTGGTTGATTTTCATCGCGCACAGCGTGGTTTAATTGGTGCAGAAAAGTCAGAGGGCAATGCAAGCTTATATTGCGATAGCTTAGAGAAGTTTAATTCAAACGTTCAAGTGTATGGTGTCCCTGTAAAAGCCAAAGAACTGTTTGGGGTGTTGCATTTAAAAGGCTTTGTTATTGACGACACACTACTATATAGCGGTGCCAGTTTAAACAATGTGTATTTGCAATATAGCGACCGATACCGACTTGATCGCTACTTTTTAGTTTCGCAAAGCGAGTTATGTGACTCAGTAGTCGACTTTATCGAATCAACCTTATTGAGCTCTGAAGCAGTTCCAAGAATTGATCAACGACCGCTTAAACGCATGGCTGACTTTAAACTTGAACAAAAGCAACTTATGCGTGAGCTTAAATCGGCAAGCTATAAAAGTGCGCAACTATTGAATACTCATGCAATGGGCATTCGTTTGTTTTTGGGTTTAGGCCGTCGTAATAACGAACTTAATCGCTTAATCAAAGCGCTGTTTGATACTACCGAGCAAGAGTTGGTGTTATACACGCCGTATTTTAATTTCCCGGCTCCATTAATGCGCTCTTTACGTCGCTTATTAAAGCAAGGTAAACAAGTCACTATTGTGGTGGGCGATAAAACCGCAAACGATTTTTACCTGCCACCTAGCGAGCCGTTTAGTAAAATTGGTGCATTACCGTATTTATACGAAACTATTTTGCATAAATTTGTAAAATCGCAAAAACGCCACATAGATAATGGCAACTTAAACGTATACCTGTGGAAACACGAGAGTAACTCGTTTCATTTAAAAGGGATTTGTTGTGACCGTAAAGTGCATTTACTTAGCGGGCATAATTTAAATCCGCGTGCATGGGGGCTAGATATCGAAAATGGTATTCTGATAGAAGACCCTGAGCAAACGATAATGCGCGACATTGATAATGAACGCCAAGAAATTTTAAAACATTGTCGTCGTTTAACCGGCCCTGATGATTTAGAAACTATGAGCGATTACCCGCAGCCAGTGAAAAAGCTACTTGGTCAAGCTAAGCGTGTAAAAGTCGACTTTATTATTAAACGATTTATATAGCATTAGGGTCTGTTGACCACAGACCCTAAAATTTAGATACAAAAAAAGCAGCTAATTAGCTGCTTTTTTAATGCTTATACCTAAATGATGGCTTAGGTATAAGCGGTAACAATAATAGTTACGCGTTTTCTACTGCAGTGCGTGGGTCAACATATTCCATGTTGAACGCTTCAGCTACTTCTTTGTAAGTTACTTGGCCTTTAAGTACGTTTAAGCCTTTTAAGAAGTGAGCGTCATCTAGTAGAGCCTTTTTGTAACCTTTGTTTGCAAGGTTAATAATGAACGGCAATGTTGCATTGTTAAGTGCAAACGTAGATGTACGTGGAACAGCACCTGGCATGTTAGCAACACAGTAGTGAACAACTTCATCAACAATGTATGTAGGATCAGCGTGCGTAGTTGCTTTAGACGTAGCAATACAACCACCTTGGTCAATGGCAACGTCAACAATTGCAGCGCCAGGCTTCATTGCTTTAATGTGTTCAGCAGTCACTAGTTTAGGTGCAGCAGCACCTGGGATAAGTACACCACCAATTACTAGGTCAGCTTCAAGTACGTGCTTTTCAAGCGCGTCAGCTGTTGAGTAAATAGCTTTAACTTTATTACCAAACTGTGCGTCTAGTGCACGTAATACGTCGATGTTGCGGTCAAGTACTACAACCTCAGCACCTAGGCCAACGGCCATTTGTGCAGCGCTACGACCAACCATGCCGCCGCCAATAACAACTACTTTAGCTGGCTCAACACCTGGTACACCACCTAGCAACATACCACGACCGTGGTTTGCTTTTTCTAGCGCTTGTGCACCTGCTTGAATAGACATACGGCCAGCAACTTCACTCATTGGCGCTAAAAGTGGTAAACCACCGCGTGAATCAGTCACAGTTTCATAAGCAATACAGATTGCTTTACTTTTAACAAGGTCTTCAGTTTGTGGAAGATCCGGTGCAAGGTGAAGGTAAGTGAAAAGAATTTGGTCTTCACGTAACATTGCACGTTCAACAGCTTGTGGCTCTTTTACCTTGATGATCATTTCTGCTTTTGCAAAAACATCAGCAGCTGTTTCTAAAATTTCAGCGCCTGCTTGAACATAATCATCATTTGTAAAACCAATGCCCATACCAGCATTCGTTTCAACAATCACTTGGTGGCCGTGATTTACAAGTTCGCGAACACTCGCAGGAACCATACCTACACGGTACTCATGGTTTTTAATTTCTTTAGGTACACCAATAATCATAATTTTGCCTTGTTAGAACGGGATAAAAATTTTTCACTATTATATTCATGCTAGGGTAGTGTGTCCCACCTTTTTTTAAGCCCTTTGTAGTGTTAGTATCTGTAAAATTAATTTTATTAGAATAAAAAACTAAAAAGCTATGCATAACTTATTAGACCGTATTGATCGCAAGATTTTAGTCGAATTACAACTCGATGGCCGCCTGTCAAATGTTGAACTGGCCCGACGAGTTGGCCTAAGCGCCACGCCCTGTCTAGAGCGAGTGAAAAAGCTAGAGCGCGAAGGATATATTTTAGGCTACAAAGCCGTGGTTGATCCTGCCAAGCTTGGTCAAGGGCTTTCTGTGTATGTGGAAGTAACCATTACCAAAACATCGCCCGACGTATTTGAAGAGTTCAGTGCCGCTGTTAGAAAGCACGAAGAAATTATAGAATGTCATTTGGTTTCGGGTAATTTCGACTTTTTATTAAAAACCCGGGTTAACGATATGTCAGAATACCGAGGCGTGCTCGGTGATATATTACTAAAGCTGCCCAATGTGAGTGAAAGCCGCACCTATGTAGTCATGGAAGAAGTAAAGGGTGAAGAGGGCGTTGTTATTCGTCCTTTTGTTGCTTAATGATAGAGTAACAGCCTTTAAAATACTTTTATTGTCGCAGTCAATTTTGCTTGGCTTAAGAAAAAGCCGATTAAATAATAAAAACTTGTTCATAATCAGGCCATCATGGTTAAGATAAAGTGCATCAAAATACATTTCCTGCTAAGGTATTCTATTGCCAAGTGAGTGTAAAAAATAATAATGAGGGATAGGTAATTATGCGCCTAAACGGTGTACAAAGACTATTAGAAACGGGGCTCATCGTCAGCACCTTTGCAGCGGTATTTATTTTATGTGCTTTAATTAGTTTTCATCCTGCCGATCCTGCTTGGTCGCAAACGGGTGAATTTACCAATGTACAAAACATTACGGGTACAGCGGGCGCGTGGGTGGCTGACATACTATTACTTACTTTTGGTTGGCTTGCCTATTTTGTACCAGCGGCTATTCAGCTGCTAGGTTACTTGGTGTTTAAGCAGCCGCACCGTATTTTACAACTCGATTACACCACACTTGGATTACGCATTATTGGCTTTGCGCTGTTTATTACCTCAGCAACTGCTATCAGCAGTATTAATTTTGACGATATTTATAATTTTTCATCCGGTGGGGTAGTGGGTGATGTGATTGCATCAGCCATGATGCCTGCGTTTAATTTTACCGGTACCTCTATTTTATTGCTGTGCTTCTTTTTTGCAGGATTAACCCTATTAACGGGTGTGTCGTGGGTACAATTTGTTGATTACTTGGGTGATTTAATTGTTAGGTTATACCGCTTTTTGGTTACCTATGCTCGCGGTTGGATGCAACGTGAACGCATTGCAGGTAAAGTACAAGACGAGCAACCCGATGCCTATTTTGAAGACGACACACGCCAACAAGAACCTGAACTTGCTAATAAAACAGCAGACAAACCCAAAGCAATCGATAAACCTGCAACTAAAGTAAACGCGCCGCAAGACGACGAGTTTATGCCGTTTGACGAGCTTGACCAAATACTCGATCAAGAAATTAGTTTTAGCGCCATAGACGATGAACCTATGGACACAGAAGCGGCGCTTAATGCGCTCGATCAAAGCCCAGTGGTTGAACCTGAAAAACCAGCTACAACCGTGGTTTCACCAGCAAGGCCAATTAACAAGCCAAAATCAGGGTTTCAACCGCCGCCAACTGCCAAAGAGAAGTTTGAGCAATTATTAGAGCAAGAGCCACCTCCGGGGCCATTGCCATCATTAGATTTACTCGACAGACCCGACAAAGCAAAAAATCCAATTTCGCAAGAAGAGCTTGATAGTGTATCGCGCCTTGTAGAAACAAAATTACTCGATTTTAACGTGCAAGCTACCGTGGTTGGAGTTTACCCCGGGCCCGTTGTTACTCGTTTTGAGCTTGATTTAGCACCGGGTATTAAGGTGTCTAAAATTACTGGGTTGTCAAAAGATTTAGCGCGCTCGCTATCGGCAATTAGTGTGCGAGTGGTTGAAGTTATTCCGGGTAAAACCTATATCGGTATTGAGCTGCCTAATAAATACCGTGAAATTGTACGTTTGTCAGAAGTGATAAACGCACCTAAGTTTGAGCAAAACCCATCGCCGTTAACCATGGTGCTAGGTAAAGACATTGCAGGGCAACCTGTGTGTGCCGACTTAGGTAAAATGCCACATTTATTAGTGGCCGGTACAACCGGTTCAGGTAAGTCAGTGGGCGTTAATGTAATGATATTAAGCTTACTGTATAAATCGGGCCCTGAAGATGTTCGTATGATCATGATTGACCCGAAAATGCTTGAGCTTTCAGTATACGAAGGCATTCCGCATTTATTATGTGAGGTTGTGACCGACATGAAAGAAGCGGCCAACGCACTGCGCTGGTGTGTAGGTGAAATGGAGCGTCGTTATAAGCTGATGTCGGCTTTAGGTGTGCGTAACTTAAAAGGGTACAACCAAAAAGTAATGGAAGCCAAAGAAGCGGGCTACCCAATTATGGATCCATTATTTAAAGACACCGACGGCATGAAAGACGGCCCAGATGAGCTGGATAAATTACCCAGCATAGTGGTGGTTATTGACGAATTTGCCGACATGATGATGATTGTAGGTAAAAAAGTTGAAGAGTTAATTGCCCGTATAGCGCAAAAAGCCCGTGCTGCGGGTATCCATTTAATTTTGGCAACGCAGCGTCCGTCGGTTGATGTAATAACCGGTTTAATTAAAGCGAATATACCTACACGTATGGCGTTTCAGGTATCAAGTAAAATAGACTCGCGTACCATACTTGATCAACAAGGCGCTGAAAACTTATTAGGCATGGGTGATATGCTTTATTTACCGCCAGGTACCAGTGTGCCAGAGCGTGTGCATGGCGCGTTTGTAGACGACCATGAAGTACATGCTGTGGTAAACGATTGGAAAGCCCGTGCTAAACCAAATTACATAGACGAGATTTTAAATGGCGATGCCACGGAAGATATTCTATTACCAGGGGAAGCCAGTGAAAATGGCGATGAAGAATCAGATCCGTTATACGACGAAGCGGTCGCCTTTGTAATAGAAACCGGTAAAGTATCGGTATCATCAGTGCAACGTAAATTACGTGTAGGCTATAACCGTGCTGCACGATTAGTAGAACAAATGGAAACATCAGGTATCGTGAGTGCACCAGGACACAACGGCGCGCGCGATGTATTAGTACCTAATGGAGCAAATTAATGAAAAAATTAAACAGTTTATTATTGGTATTGGGCAGTTTAGTGGCGATGCCAAGCTTTGCTGACGACAGCCAAGCATTACAAGATAAGTTATCGAGCTTAAAAAGCTTTAAAGCACAATTTAAACAGAACGTAACCGACGGTGAAGGCCAACTGGTAATGCAAGGTCAAGGCAATATTGCGTTGCAACAGCCATTAATGATCCGCTGGCAGCAAACTAACCCAGACGACACTTTATTTGTATCAAACGGCGATAAAACCTATTACTTTGATAGCTTTGCTGAGCAAGTAACCATTATGAAAACCAGCGGTTTAATTGACTCAACGCCGTTTATATTGCTCACCTCTAAAGACCCTGCGCAATGGGAAAAATACAGCGTGATCGCTACCGATTTAGGCTTTAGCATTACCCCAAATAAAGGCGTAGAAAGCCAAGTAGAGCAGCTTGATATTACTTTTGCTGATAACGAGCAAGGGCTTGCAAAACTGGTAGTTAAAGATAACTCAGGCCAGCTATCTGCGTTTACATTTAGCAATGCACAGGTTAATACTGAGCTTGATAAAACAACTTTTGAATTTACCCCGCCAGCGGGTGTAGAAATAGACGATCAGAGTAACGGTGAGTAATTTAGGTTTTAACTTTGGGCCCGATGTACGCCCACTCGCTGCGCGTATGCGCCCTTTATCGCTTAACGATTACATAGGGCAACAGCATTTACTAAGTAGCGACAAGCCGCTGCATCAAGCTATTGTTGCAGGGCGTTGCCATAGTTTAATTTTATGGGGGCCGCCAGGGGTAGGTAAAACTACGCTAGCGCAAATTATTGCCAACCATGCCGACGCTGAACTAATTCAAATGTCGGCAGTAACTGCCGGGGTGAAAGATATACGCGATAGCGTAACCCAAGCGCGCGATAACTTACAAAGCCGCGGTCAGCGCACTTTAATGTTTGTTGACGAAGTACACCGCTTTAATAAATCTCAGCAAGATGCGTTTTTACCCCACATTGAAGATGGCACTTTTATATTTGTAGGCGCGACTACCGAAAATCCGTCGTTTGCGCTTAATAACGCGATTTTGTCTCGCGCAAGGGTGTATGTATTAAAATCCTTGCTGGAAAGCGATTTATACACAGTAATAGAGCGCGCACTCAAACAAGACGAACAACTTAGCCAAAAGCAAATCGTGATTGCAGATAACGCCAAACAGGCGCTATGCCAAGCAAGCGGTGGCGATGCTCGTAAAGTGCTTAATTTACTCGAGCAAGCAGTCGATTTAACCACTGAGCAAAACGGCCAATTTCATGTTGACGAACAGGTACTCAGCCAAGTACTGCCCACGCATTTAGCCAAATACGATAAAGGCGGCGATGAATTTTACGATTTAATTTCGGCGTTTCATAAATCAGTTCGAGGCAGTTCACCCGATGGTGCGCTTTATTGGTACTGCCGTATTTTAGCCGGTGGCGGCGACCCGCTGTATGTTGCAAGGCGCTTATTAGCGATTGCCACAGAAGACATCGGCAACGCCGATCCACGAGCGATGGAAGTGGCTTTAAACGCATGGGATATTTTTCAGCGTGTTGGCCCAAGCGAAGGTGAGCGCGCCATTGCACAGGCCACTTTGTACTTGGCTAGTGCACCTAAAAGTAATGCGGTTTATATGGCGTTTAATCAAGCCAAACAAGACGCTAAAAACGAGCCAAGCTACCCAGTACCAGAGCATTTACGCAACGCCCCCACCAATTTAATGAAAGACTTAGGCTATGGCGCAGAGTATCGATATGCGCATAATGAAGAAGGCGCATTTGCTGCTGGCGAAAAATACCTACCGCCAGAAATGGATGGCAAACAATACTACCAGCCAAGTGATCGTGGACTTGAGCAAAAAATTAAACAAAAGCTCGATTATTTAAAAGAGCGCGACGCACAAAGCCCAATAAAACGTTATGAGCATGATTAAACTTTACATGATGATAGCCCTTGGCGGAGCGTCAGGAGCCTGTTTACGGTTTTTTATTAGCGAAACCATGCTAAAACTCCTCGGTAGGGGATTCCCTTTTGGCACGTTGACGGTTAATATTCTGGGTTCATTGTTGATGGGCATTTTATACGGTTTAATAGATAAACAAGTTATTGCCGTCAGTCCTGCTAAAACCCTCATCGGAATTGGCTTTTTAGGTGCGTTAACCACCTTTTCAACATTCTCAATGGATTCGTTGTTGTTATTACAACAAGGTCACTTTATTAAAATGGCCCTCAATATCATCTTAAACGTGATGGTGTGTATTTTTATGGCTTGGCTGGGCCTTCAGCTAGTAATGCAAAAAGGTTAAAAAACTAACATGTTAGATTCTAAATATTTACGTCAAGATGTCGAACAAACTGCCGCTCTATTAGCCGCACGTGGTTATGAACTTGATGTAGCAGCAGTAACTGAACTTGAAGAAAGACGCAAAACATTACAAGTAAAAACGCAAGAGCTTCAAAGTCAACGTAATGCCAGTGCTAAAGCTATTGGTCAAGCAAAAGCAAAAGGCGAAGATGCACAGCCATTGCTAGACGCAGTTGCTAACTTAGGCAGCGAGTTAGACGCAGCTAAAGCTGAGCAAGACGAAGTGTTAGAAGCAATTAAACAAATCGCGCTTGCTATCCCAAACTTACCGGACGAGTCGGTACCAGAAGGCGCTGACGAAGACGACAACGTAGAAATTTTAACGTGGGGTACACCAAAAAAGTACGATTTTGAGGTAAAAGATCACGTTGACGTAGGGCAAGACCTAAACGGCCTAGACTTTGAAATGGGCGTTAAAATTAGTGGCGCACGTTTTACCGTAATGCGCGGCCAAGTAGCACGTATGCACCGTGCACTTACCCAATACATGCTAGACACCCACACAGACAGAAACGGCTACACAGAAATGTATGTACCGTACTTAGTTAATAGCGCAAGCCTTTACGGTACGAGCCAATTACCTAAGTTTGCCGGCGATTTATTCCACACATTAGGCCTAGTGAACGATGATGGCGAGCAGCAAGCTGGTTTTAGCTTAATTCCGACGGCAGAAGTACCGCTTACAAACAGCGCACGTGATGAAATTTACGAAGAAAGCGATTTACCAATTCGCTTAACAGCGCACACGCCATGTTTTAGAAGTGAAGCAGGCAGCTACGGCCGCGATACACGCGGTTTAATCCGTCAGCACCAGTTTGATAAAGTAGAACTAGTACAACTTGTAAAACCAGAAGATTCAATGCAAGCACTCGAAGAGCTAACAGGCCATGCTGAGCAAATACTTCAAGCGCTGGAATTACCATACCGTAAAGTAATTTTATGTATGGGCGACATGGGCTTTGGCGCAGCAAAAACATACGATTTAGAAGTATGGTTACCGGCGCAAGACACCTATCGAGAAATTTCATCATGTTCAAACATGGTTGATTTCCAAGCACGCCGTATGCAAGCACGTTTTCGTCGTGAAGGTGCTAAAAAACCAGAGCTTTTACACACACTAAACGGCTCAGGTTTAGCAGTTGGCCGTACACTAGTTGCGATACTAGAAAACTACCAACAAGCCGACGGCTCTGTAGTCGTACCAGAAGTATTACGCCCATACATGGGTGGACTGGAAGTGATTGGTAAAGCTTAAAGTACTAGCTGTCAGCTGTCAGCTGTCAGTTTTTAGCCATAAGCTTTAGAAAGAAAGCCGCTGTTTGTAATGAACAGCGGCTTTTTTGTTGTGGGTTCAGGAAAAAGGTGAAAGGGAAAAGGTTCAAGGCGAAAGTAAAAGTCTAATTTACGCTATTTGTCAGTAAAAGTAATAAACCTGCCTTTATTGTTTATTTGCACAACACTTTTTGTCTAATATTACTGATCTCTACCATTTTGGTGTTTCTCTACATTCCGTAAATTTAGGTGAGAGGTAACTAATTGTTTACATGTCCTTATTCGCTGGTTACATTAGATTAATTGTAATATTTAGACATTTGTCGGTTTATAAAACGACAAATGTCGGATACAAAGTTGTTAACAGTCGAAGGAGGAATAGTGACAAAACGTAAAGATGAGAGAAGTCTAATTCCGCTTTTAGCTGTTTTAGGAATTGTATCTGCACCTTTGATATTCATTCTTGGAATTGTTGCCGGTAGCCAAATTCAGTTAGCAAACATTTTAACTGCAGATTCATTGTCTTCTTGGGTAAGTGCATTAGCTACAGTTGCGATCGCAGTACTTACTTTTGTACTTGCTAAAGAAACGTGGTACTTGCGAGAAGCACAAATCGCGCAAGTTAACGAACTACGAGTACAGAGCATTCGTCCTAACGTATCCATAAAATTCTTTAGTAGTCCGATATCATTCAATTTGATGATGCTTGAGGTTAGCAATCTTGGTAAAGGTATAGCGAGAAATGTTCGTTTTAAATTTTATAATAGGAATGGTAACGAAATTAAAGCAACCGAAGACGCTATTGTCGATGAGTTTTTAAAGTTGCATGTTATGTCAAAAGGCCTGCATTCTCTTGGTATTAATCAAAAATTTGAGAGTTTCTTATTCAGTTTTTATGATGTGAAAAATAAAATCGATAGTGAAGATGTATTTTCCCCATATTTTAAAGTTTCAACCTCTTATGAGGATGTTGAAGGAAACTCATACTCTGATGAGTTAATTATTGATTTTAAAGAGTTCGATGGCGTTTCAGAGATCGGTGGAGGTGATCCTCTCCATAAAATTTCGGGAGACATCAAAAAGCTCAGAGAGCAGTTCGAAGGAGTGACACGGTCATTTTCAAAAAGGCTTCATGTAAACACATATTCATTTCAAGACAGAAAGCAAGAACGAGAAGATAGGCAGAGATGGTTGGAAGAGCAGAAAGCCAATCGAGAGCAGTCAACTGCTAACAATAAAAGTCAGGCGGACAGCTAAAGCTGCCGCTGCTTTTGGGCGTTAGCAATCCGTATTACCCGCAATTAGGAGTCTACATTGGGTTATCATTCAGATTTAATGATTGATATGTATTCATCACCACAATTATCACGCTCAAATAAAACCATATGTGCCAATTGTGTTGTAGATGATGCATTAATTGACCTCGTTAAAAGTAACTTATCTTCAAAGTCGTGCTCATATTGTGATGGAGATTATTATGACGAAGAAAGTAATAGTGATGAGCTGATTGCAGCACCTTACGATATTGTAATGGAACGTATATATGAAACTATTTTCCAATATTACGGTGATGCACAAGATGTAGGTATGCCATGGGTTGAAAAAGAATGGCTTATGCCTGAGAACAATATATCGGAAATCATTGGTGAATTTGCTCCTGGTTGGTCAGAGAGCTTTTGCGAAGACTTGATTGATAGCTCAGATCCAAGTTTATATTTGGTGGAACATGTAGATAATGATTGGTCAACTGAGAGTCCTGCATCAGCATTATTTTATGGGTGGTCAGCTTTTAAAGAACAAGTACTACATAAAACTAGATATTTATTTTTAAGCGAACCAGAAGATAAATATTCATCGGGTAGACCTGATTATATACCTGTTTCTAATATGATAGATGCCTTAGGCGCACTATGTAATTCTGAAAGTTTAGTTAAAACTATTCCTGCAGGTACGGAATTTTATCGAGTCAGAGTTAATTCAAAAGATGCTAAATTTACAACATTTTCAGAAGTTGGAGTGCCCCCTAAAGGCTTTGCTAGTGCGGGGAGAATGAACCCAGCAGGAATATCATATTTTTATGTGGCATATGATCAGTTAACCGCAGAAAAAGAAGTAGTAGATAAAGCCACGAAGTGGACGATTGCAAAATTTGAAACGCTTACTGAAATAACTGTTATTGATTTTGTAAATTTGCCTGCAATACCAAGTGTTTTTTCCAAGGGAGCATATGAAACAAGGCAAAATTTATCGTTCTTACATTCTCTTGTTAAAGAATTAACTTTACCTGTTTCAAAAGATGGCAGGGAGCATGTTGAATACGTGCCAACTCAAATAATATCCGAGTATTTTAGACATCGTTTTAAAACGCCAGAGCAGACAAGCGTATTAGGCTTAAGGTATCCAAGCGTAAAAAATGAGTCAGGAATTAATATTGCAATTTTTAATTCGGATAATGACTCTTTAGCGCATTTTTTTAAATTGGTGTCCACTGATATTAATTGCTAAAGACATCAGAACTTAAATTTCTTCAAACGGCTTAATTTAAGCCGCTATTTTCCTCTAAAAGCACAGCGCCTCTTATCCTCTTTGTGAATAAATCTCTTCATTAAAAAGCACTCAGATAGCAATTTAGCGCAGTTAGTTAAGTTTTAACTATATGTTAAATAGTAAGTTATCTTTGGCTTTTGCTCCTTTATAACTTATTCTAAGCCACTTCGTAGGCGGGTTAATAAGTTGGCGTCATATACCAAAGGATATTTATGAGTACTAAAAGTAGACGATTACGTAAGAAATTGTATTTAGATGAATTTGCTATTTTAGGTTTTGAATTTACTTGTAATTTAAATGTAACAGAGGAAGAGTTTGATTTATTACTAGATGAGCTTTTAGAATTCATCGATAAAAGAAAACTTTGTATTGCTGGTGGAGGTGACTGTAAGTCATTCAGTGGCTTTATTTGTTCTGTTCATCGTTATGGTTCGGCGACTAACCAAGATAGAGAAGACGTTGAGCTTTGGTTAAAGTCTAAAGAAAACATTTCAAATATTGTTGTTAGTCAGCTAGTTGATGCAAACTACGCAGTGTAATGATTTATTTGAAGATTATTTGGTTGAAGACCAAAATGAGCAAATATTAACTTCACATATCAGAACTTAAATTTACAAAAGCGGCTAAAAAGCCGTTATTTTGCATATTAAGCACAGCATGATAAATCGGGTTGCCCCAAGTCAATTCATCATTTTTGTCGGATGGCGTGGCTTCGCCACTTATCCGACCTACGTTAAAAGGTAGGTTGGTTAAGCCAAAGGCGCCACCCAACAAAGTTCTAATTTAGATGACACAAGTTAAGAAGTTAATTATGGTAGTAACTTAGTTTATGTGTTTCTAACCCTATAAAAGCAGCAAAATTGTCATGAATGTCATTAGTAACACGATTAGTAACACTACAATAATCACTGACTCATTAGCTTCGTGGCATAACAGCCAGTCGACGTTTGAATTTCAAGGTAATGACATTGCATATCATGTGCAAGGTAAAGAGGGCGCGCCGTGTTTATTACTGATCCATGGTTACCCAACGGCAAGTTGGGATTGGCATAATCAATGGGCTGCGTTAACTCAGCACTTTAAGGTATTTACCCTCGATATGCTGGGCTTTGGTTTTAGTGACAAACCGCAAAATGTTACGTACACCTTAAATATGCAAGCGGATTTACTGACTCGCTTTTTAAAGCTTTTAAATGTAAAAGTAGCGCATATTTTAAGCCACGATTACGGTGATACGATAGCGCAAGAGCGACTTGCTAAAAGCAACTTAAATGAGCTGCATGCCATCAAAGTACAAAGCGTTTGCTTTCTTGACGGCGGGTTATTTCCAGAAACACACAAACCTGTATTTTTGCAAAGCTGTTACTTAGCCCTATAGGTGCTTTAGTGTCGCGACTTGCAAACTTTAAGCGTAATTTTGATAATATATGCGCTACACCACTTGCTGAGAAAGAGCTCTGCGTATTATGGAAGAGAAACAGGACAAGTGCATTCCAGAGAGTCAAAAATTCAGCCGCTATCGAAATAGATATTCAACGATTAATATGGAGTTCAAAAAGTGTATGGACGGTTTAAAGTTTTGCTTAAAATATTCTTTTCTACTTATAGTTCTTCTTTTTCTTAATGGTTGCTCCAACATCTATTGGGGTAGTATAAAAAATAACACTAGCGAGGTAATTAATGTAAAACTTACTTTTTCTAATAAACATGGCACTCATTTTTTAGAGTTACAACCAATCAAATCACAAGAAAATGAGCTTTGGCATTATGAGCAATCTTCATTGGTACTGACTAAAATAGACAAGAACTTATCTAAAGTTGAAGCAATAAATAGTGAGGGATGTACTGTTATCTTCAATCGAGAGGCAATTGATAAAAAAGTCGAGGAACATCAACTAGAAGTCGTTATTGAACCACAAGACTTTATAGATGCTTGCGCAAAACAATAATAAGCTTATAAAGACCTAGCTCAAAAAATGAATTATATGTGAGTGATATATTTTAGATAGATTTATAGTCTGATAAAAATTTTTAAAGGTAGTGTTTAGAAATCTGTGTCATTTCAGTATTATTAAGAAAACAGGAGTGACACATGACTCAATCTTTCGACTTCAACAAAGCATTAGCTGAACTTCAAGCAGGTAAAGGCCTTACTGGCGAAGACGGTGTTCTAACACCATTAATTAAACAACTCACCGAAGCGGCTCTTAAAGCTGAATTAGAGCAGCATTTAGAATCTAAGACCGAAGTTAACCGTAAAAATGGTTCAACCAAAAAAACAGTTAAGTCATCCATAGGTCAATTCGAACTTGAAACGCCCAGAGACCGTTCAGGTTCGTTTGAACCTCAGCTTGTTAAAAAGAACCAAACCAAGTTAACGCCTGAAATTGATGAGAAAATCCTATCTATGTTTGCTTTAGGTATGAGCTATCGAGATATTCGAGGCCACATACAGGATATGTATGGCGTTGAAGTATCAGAGGCCACCATCACTGCCGTAACAGACCAACTGATACCAGAGCTTAAAGCATGGCAAGCGCGCAGCTTAGACACGCTTTACCCGTTTATCTGGCTTGATGCTATTCATTATAAGATTAAAGAAAATGGGCGCTACGTGAGTAAGGCTATTTATACCGTACTAGGTGTCAATATCGAGGGCCGCAAAGAGTTACTTGGTTTATATGTCTCTGAAAGTGAAGGGGCTAACTATTGGTTATCAGTATTAACAGATTTACATAATCGTGGTGTATCCGATATTTTAATTGCCTGTGTTGATGGACTAAAAGGCTTCCCTGAAGCAATAGCAACAATCTATCCTGACGCCGAAGTGCAGGAGTGCGTTATTCATCAAATTCGTAATTCGATGAAGTATGTTGCTTCAAAGCACCAAAAAGAGTTTATGGCTGACTTGAAACCCGTTTATAAGGCAGCCACTAAAGATGCAGCAGAAGCCGCTCTCGCCGAATTAGATGCCAAATGGGGCAAGTTATACCCTATCGTTATCGAGTCTTGGCGTCGAAAGTGGGGCAATCTGTCGGTTTACTTCAAGTATCCAGATTACGTGCGAAAAGCTATTTATACCACAAATGCAATTGAAGCTGTACATCGTCAGTTTAGACGACTCACCAAGACTAAGGGAGCATTCCCTAATGAAAACAGCTTGATGAAATTATTGTATGCAGGCATATTGAATGCCTCGAAGAAATGGACAATGCCAATCCATAATTGGAATCTGACATTGTCGCAATTGGCCATCCACTTCGAAGGTAGGTTAGATGGTGTGCTAGATATTTAGCAACTTAGGCTGACACAGAATTCTGAACGCCCTCAATTTAAAAGGAAAAACATACTCGTATTTTATTCTTATTGGTTCTTTGATTCTGGAGTTTAGCTAGACATTCTCCTAGCTACTTTAGTGCTTAACCAAATATCACTCATTAACATGAATATAGACTATTTTATCCATTAAGTAGTGCACCCCTCTATTGATTATGCCTCTTTAGTCTTTGCTAGACTCAACCTCTGAGATGTTGCTAAGAGTGAAAAAGCAGATACCTATCTTAGATGCTTTTTCTTTGTTTCATTGAAACTTACAAAGATAATTGAGGTGAAGTATTATTAATACCGTTTTAGAATATGAAAGTATCTTCTCCAGATTATCCAAAAACAAGAAAAGATTGATCTCATGAAGTATTACAATGACATAAAAAGCACCGCTAACTTGAAGCAACGCATTACACGCAGTGAAGCGCTTGAAGTTGATATAAAAAGATTAATTTGGAGTTCTGAGGTTCTATGGAAAGATTAAAGGTATTAATTTTTGGATTACTAATAACTTTTGTATTGAGCTCATGTTCAAGTATTTACTGGGCTAGTGTTAAAAACTCTACGGCTGAAGAATTAATGGTTAAAGTGGTGTTTAAAACTGAGTACGGTACTCAGGTAATGGACATGCCATTAAAAGTAGGTGAAGTAAACGTTTGGCAATATGAACAGTCATCAAGTGAATCAAAAATAATGGATAAATATTTATCTTCAATTGAGATAAGTGACGGCAGTGGCTGTTACTTAGTTTTTAATAAAGAAGAGATAAAAAAGAAGGTTAAAAATACAACGCGGCAAATCGTAATTTCTCCTGATGATTTTCAAAAAGCCTGCGAGAGGAAAGTTAATTTAAACACACGATAAAAATCTTTTGTAAAGCTTCCCTAAAGGGTCTGACTTTAAGTATAAATTTAGCTTGGTGCTATGTTTAGTCTCGTAAGATTTATTTTAAAAGTTAAACATTAAAATAAATCCTACGAGACAATCACCATTCATTTAAGTGAATATCACTTTGGCGTTACCAGCATTAACTTTGCCTCTTTGCCATCCGTTAATATTGCCACATTACCTTCAGCAGTAACAAACACATCTCTGAGCCTACCTGTAACCTCTGGGAAAATATGCGACTGAGTGTATTCACCATTTTTTAAATTAACACTGTAGAGCTTTTTATCGACTAATGTAGTAATAAGCACGTGACGTTGCAGTGAAGGGAAGGCTGCATGCTTAGAGCCATAATATGCCATGCCTGATGGCGCAATTGAAGGCGTCCAATCTACGGCTGGTTTAGCCATTCCAGGGTAGTCTCTAAAGGGCGAAATGCGTGCTTGTGAATAATCGTCGCCGTTAGTGATTACTGGCCATCCGTAATTGGTGCCAGCTGTTAAATAGTTGAGCTCGTCACCGCCTGCGGGGCCATGTTCGTGGCTAATAATTTGCTGTGTATCGTAATCATAAACCAAGCCTTGCAAGTTACGGTGCCCGAGTGAATAAATGGCATGCGCGTTAGCGTTTTTGTGACTAATAAACGGGTTATCGTTTGGTATTGTGCCGTTTAAGTTAATGCGTAATGTTTTGCCAAGTTGACTGGTAATAACCTGTGCTTGCTCGCGGTAGTCAAAACCATCACCACTTGAAAATAATAAGGTATTATCAGGCAGCACAAGCGCGCGGCCAGAATAATGCTGCGGTGTGCCTTTATCGGTGGCGACTTTATAAATAATTTTTGGCGTTGAAAATTGCGCACCATCAAACGTGGCTTTGGCTATTACTAGCCTGTTTGCATCAAGCTCACCTTGGGCGTAAGTGAATATAATTTCTTTTGATTCACTGTAATTTGGCGAAAGCACTACATCAAGTAAACCACCTTGCCCTGCAACGTATAAGCCCTCGAAGTTTATTTTAACTCGGGTTTGTTGGTTGTTTTTAATGATAACAACATGGCCATCACGCTCGGTGATTAACCAGGTATTGTTTGGGAGTTTAACCATACTCCACGGTGAATTGAGCCCTGTTGCTAAAGTACTAGCTGTGTATTGCTGTGTTGGCAGCTCGGCACTGGCGTGACAAGAAAACGCTAAAAGTGACAGTAGCGTAATACAATATAGAGATTGTTTACCCTGCAAGCCTTTGCTAGTGTAAGGAAAAAGTTTTATTTTAAGTTGAGATAACCATGCAGTTTTTAACACGTATACTCCCGTCATTTTTAGTTTCTTGGTTACTTACATTCACTCTTGCTAGCTTGTTTCATAGTCAATACGTTGTCAATCAATTAGTTAATGTAGGTGTTGTAGTGGGCTTTAATGACCGTGTTAACTTAATCCTTGAAGATTGGCTTGGCTTGCTACCGACCTATGGCGCTATTATTTCTGTTGCACTTGCTATCGCGTTTTTGGTTACTTGGTTTATTGCTAAAAAAATGAACAAGCAAGGTACACAACTATTTGTTATTGCTGGTGTGGTGGCGTTTGCAACGGCGTTAATTGCGATTGAGTCAATTATGAATATTACTATTATTGCAGGTGCAAGAGGTTGGGGTTTTTATGCGCAATTATGTGCAGGTGCAGTAGGGGGTTATGTATTTGCAAAACTCATTAAGGAAAATAAGCACAAGGCAGCGCATCACGGCTTTTAAGTCAGCATTGGTCTGCAATGTAAAAAGCCGCTATTAATATAGCGGCTTTTGTGTGTATAAATTGCGTCGTGATATCAAAAAATCAAACTAAACAGCTTGTAACCACTTAAGCCAAAAATAAGCACTAACACCGGTAAAGTAAGTAAGTTTACCAACATTGAGTTGGTGTATTTGCCCATTACTGATTTTTGGTTAACCAGCCACACTAGGTAGGTGGTTACAATAGGCAGTAATAAGCCATTAGCTGCTTGGGCAAAAATTATCACCGCGACAGGGTCTAAACCCAGAGACGCCACCGCCGCACCAAATAATAAAATAACAATGGCGACACTTTTAAAGCGGGTGTTATCCATTTTATTTGACCAACCTAACATGCCACATACGGCGTAAGCGCCCGCAAGAGGAGCAGTTATTGCGCTGGTTAAACCTGCGGCAAATAAACCAATAGCAAAAAAGTAATGGGCGGCATCGCCAAGTAATGGCTCAAGCTGCACCGCCATATTGGCAGCGCTAATTTGCCCTGCATCGGGGCCATAAAACGCTACTGATGCGGTTGATAAAATAGCTAAGGTGATCACACCACCTAGGGTGATGGACACGCCCGTATCTATATTGGTTTCTTTAATTACTTTTTGTTTGTCACTCTCGCTGTCATGGCGAGCAGCCAGTACCCCTGAGTGTAAAAATAAGTTGTATGGCACTATGGTCGTACCTACCAATGCTAATACTGTGGTGACTGAGCCCTCAGGCATGCTAGGAATAAAACCAGCTAATAAGTCACTGAGCGAGGGAGCCGCCATAACAAGCGTAGAGATAAACACTAGGCTCATTAAAATCACTAGTAAAATAAGCGCATTTTCAACAACTTTGTGTTTACCGCTATAAAGTAGTATGGCACTTAAAAATGCAATCAGTGGCGTCCAAAGTTGGGCATTTACCTGAGGGAATATTTCAATTAATCCCATGCTGGCACCGCTTAAATTACCAGCCTCGTAGGCGGCACTGCCAACACCAATGGCGCTGATCACTAAAAATATAGCGAGAGATTTAAATAGGGGAGTTTCAATATGGGCTCTTAGTGCTTGTGCTAAGTCTTGCCCAGTGGCTACGCCTAGGCGCGCCGCCATAGATTGTAATAATATGGTGGCAATTACTGAAAATAGTAATGTCCATATTAGTGCAAAACCAAAGTTTGCACCCGCTACGCTCGCGGTGGTAATAGTCCCTGGTCCAATGAAGGCAGCGGTGACGAGTAGTCCTGGTCCTAATCGCATAGTTTGACCCTAATAGTGCTTTTTATATTGCTATTTAAAGTTACACCTAACGTTTGTTTAACGTGATGCCTGTAATATTGCTGCCACTTATACTAAGTGCCTTGCAGCATTAGCCGCCCCTTGGCTTTGCCTTTTTTGATAACCATATGTTAAAAAAGGTCGCGTAGCATACCAACTTGTATATAAATTTAAAGGGGATAGGTTTCGTTTGCTTAAACTTTAAACGATTTAATTGGTTTTAGTTGTTATCAAGCTTTGGCACTCAGCAAAAATCTTATATGATGTTGACAATAGCACACAATATAAACTTTCAAAGGCGACCATTATTAGTGACTGTAATACATCACCTTTAACTGATAACTCAGAACAATCCCCTGAGATGATGATAACCAATTCAACATTAAAAATAGCCACATTTAACCTGTTTAATTATCTTGAGCCACCTAATGCTTATTATGAGTTTGAGCGGATATATACCGCGGAGCAATGGGCAAAAAAACAGCGCTGGATTATTGATTATTTAACCGAGCATCAGCCCGATGTAATTGGCTTTCAGGAAGTGTTTAGCATTGAGTCGCTTAGAGAATTAGTAAAGCAGCAAGGTTATGCGCACTTTGCTGTGGTGGATGAGCCACAGGTAATAGATGATTTTATTTATAAACGCCCCGTTGTGGCAATAGCAGCAAAATACCCCATCGTTGAAGTAGCAAGCGTTAAACACGACTATGAGCTTGCCAGTACTTTAGGTTTAACTGAAGATTTTGCCTTTAGCCGTAGAGTACTTAGAGCCACAATAAGTTTGCCGCATATCGGCAATACCGATTGCTATGTGGTGCATTTTAAATCTAAACGGCCATCAATTGAGATTGATGAAACTAATAAAGAACTAACCGCTGAAAAAAACATTATTGAAATTTTAAAAGCAAATGTAGCGGGTGGCTGGGGCTCAACTATTCAGCGCGGTAGTGAAGCAACATTGCTGATGATAGAAATGATAAGTCGTCGTGAGGCCACGCAACAGCCTATGATACTAATGGGAGATTTTAATAACGACCTAGCTGATGGCGTTTTAAGCCATTTACTAACCAATACACTGCGTTTTGCCCCCGCGTTTGATAGTAAAACCTACCTTGCAAAATATTGTCTTAACGATGCGTGGCAGTTGTTTACGAAGTTACACGATGATTGCGAGCTTGATGAAGTAGCTAATGAGTCAATACAAGGTATTACCGATAAAGATAATCGATGTTTAAAACCATTACGAAAAGCAACACATTACTTTGGCGCAAGCAGTTCAGTACTTGATTATATTTTGCTGTCTTGTGAGTTTGATTCTGGCTATGACGACAGTTTTTTTGAAGTAAGCGATTATCATACTTACGATCGTCATTTAATTAACCCCGAGTTTGAGCGCGACGATTTAAGTACCGATCACGGCGTTGTATGTATCACGCTTAAACTGCGGGAGTAATGATTAACTCACCACTGTTTAGTTACCAAGCCAAACAGTGGCGAGTCGCTATTTACTGACGAGGGTTAATCTCTAAAGGTGACAAGGTAATAGTAGCATTACTGCTGGCCCCTTTATATTCTTGATAGTCTTTGTTTTCAAATAGCGTGTAAAAAACATCAACATAATCATCATTATTGGTAAACCATTCATCAGGCATTGCTTTAAGCAATTCATTAGTAAGTTTAGGAATAATAGTATAGCCCTGTGCTTGTAAATCAGGGATACTTGCCATTACTTGCTCTGATATTTCTAATAATTTCATTGCTAAGGTTTTATAATTAGTGTTGTCATCTTGCTCCATTAAAAGCAAATCGACCGCTTGCCAACGATAACGTTGCCAATGAATTAAAACCTGATTAGGGCTGTAAGTGGTTTGGTCATGATCTAAATAAGGTAAATCAACAATATCTAATATTGGTTCATCTCTGCTAGGATTAATCCCCGTTACGATGGCATAAACTTCTGCCTTTCCTGAAATCCAAGGTTCTTTATCATCCTCTAAATGTATTTTTTTTAGCACGCTAGTTTGTAATGGCTGCTCATTACTTAATTGATTTTGTGGGCTAACCATGTTTTTGCTGAACTTGTTAGCAGACAAAATTCCTTTCATTACTGCAATACCCGCATCCTGTACTTTTTGTTGATCTAACTCCACAATAAAAACAGGTTGGGTTGGCATTTGGTCAACGCTCAGATAATGAATGTCACCAAACTGATCGAACGCTTCAATCTCGCTCCATTGGCTATCGTCACCAGCGGGTGCAAATGCGAATAAAGGGCTTTCTCCTTGTTGCCAATCAGTAAGCATGGACTCACTTGCCAAACGAACTTGTAACAAGCTTCCTGTATTGTTTGGTAAGCCTTTAAGTTGTTGTAAGGCGCTATTTGCCTGACTTATATTACGCTTTGTATGCCGTGCTACAGTTGATAACTGATCAGCATTTAAAACTAAGTTATATTTATTTACTGATTGTTTTAAATCAGCATTCAATACTGAATAATTAAGCGCTACTTGCTTTGCGAAATTACGCTTAATAGTTGCTACGTTTTTGTATTGAGCTTGCTGTACCAAGTTTTCTGCATTTTCAATATGAGCTTGAGCTGAAAAAGCAGGTACTGATATAAAGTTCAATAATGCCGCTGTAGCTAAAGATTTGGTTATTTTATTTTTCATACAAATTCCGCCGTTCCGTTTCTAGTAACACTATAAAACAATAATTAGAATAAATGCTCAAGTTAAATTTATAAAATACGTAATTAGTATTAATGTTGGCTTGCGGTTTGATATACATTACATAAACACCGTAATTTTTATATAAAGCAGGAATCTATTACAAAAAATGTATATTTTATAAAATAATTTATATACATATCAGTGGTTTAAATTTGGCTTAATAGTTGCTGTAACTATTACTCTAATAACAACACAAAGGAAAAAACAATGACCGATATTGCACATTCTGCGTTTGTAGCATTTTATTTATACTTAATTATGATGTTAGTTCAGTGGGCTGTGGCGACGTTTAGTAAGGCTAAACAGCCCGGTGCAGTGCCAGGAAAAATAGATAAAGAGCTATCTCATGAGAGCTTTATATTTAGGGCTCATCGTACTTTTCATAACACCCTAGAAAACAGCGCGTTGTTTATAGGAACGGTTTTATTTGCTTTTGTGATGAATTACCACAGCTCGGTATTTGCAATATGTATTTGGGTATATGTGATTGCACGTTTAATTCATATGGCACTGTATTACGCAATTGCCACCGAGAAAAACCCCAGCCCGCGTAGTTACTTCTTTTTAATCAGTGTGATAGCAAACATTGTGATGTTAGTGCTGTTAGGACTGCGATTAGCTAGTTAAGTAAATGATTAAAGCGAAAAGCAGACAGCCTCTAGCTTTTCGCTTACATATTTTATTGGGCTGGCTTTGTTTTTCGGGTCACAATAAAACAGATTAATGAGCCTAATGTCACTAACACAACGCCTTGCCAGAATGCGCTGGTGAGCGATACTGATAAGTAAATAGCAGCAAATAGTGTTGATAACACAGGGATAAAGTAAGACAAGGTGCCTAACAACACTAGGTTACCGCCAATGATTGCTTGGTTCCATAGTGCGTAACCTCCACCAATAACCACGCCTGCCAATACTAAGGTAAAGCTAGAATCTAGGCTAAACTCAAAGCTGGGTTCATTACTCAATCCGTAACTTATCCATAAAGAGATTGCCGTGGCTGCAAA
This sequence comes from Pseudoalteromonas sp. 2CM39R, assembly GCF_023161845.1. Taxonomy (NCBI): domain Bacteria; kingdom Pseudomonadati; phylum Pseudomonadota; class Gammaproteobacteria; order Alteromonadales; family Pseudoalteromonadaceae; genus Pseudoalteromonas; species Pseudoalteromonas sp. 2CM39R. Next base: position 341,344 of record NZ_JALNTM010000004.1, on the reverse strand, counting down.
AAATACACTAATGGCATTTTTACCCTCGCTAAGTTTTACCGTTACACTGCAATACACAGCCCAAATAAACGCCGCTGCAAACGCCATAGAGTAGGGCAATGGGTTGTCACTTATATTATTGGTTAATACTTCCACAGATAAACCACTATCACCTGCAATGCACCATGCAACCCCTAAAAACGCAATCAGTATGCTCGGGTAGACTAATACGCTTACTTTAATGCGGTTAACAATAATCGATAATAAAATGGTTAACGCTGGCCAAAGGTAGTTAATAATCGCCATTTCCAACGCTTGCTGGCGACTATTTGCAAAGCCAAGCGATAAAGCCAAACACATTTCGTAAATCACAAATAAGCTGCCACCAAAGACTAAATAGCGCTTTGGATAATTGTTTAGCCTTGGTACACCCATGACAAACATTAAAAAAATCGCACTGACGCTATAAATTAAAGCGGCACCGCCAATTGGGCTAAATAACTCCGATAAATCACGAACAAAAGCAGTTAAACTGCTCCAAAGTAAAATAGCGAACACCCCATAGAGGGTGTATTTATGTTTGATTAAAAAAGACATGGTGAATTGCCTGATGAATGATAAAAAAATCAGTCGCGAATGTGACATTATAAAAACAGTGAGGCAATAGGTGGGCTATAAAATTCGACTAAAAGGCTATAAATAGCATTTAAAATTAATAATAAAGTTAAATTTTAGTAAACAAGAGCAGGCCAAATGATGACCTACTCTGAGATGGTTTTTTTATTCAATACCAATAAAGCCGCCAGTTTGATGTGCCCACAGTGCAGCGTAAATGCCGCCTTGGGCAATTAACTCATCGTGACTGCCTTGCTCTACAACACCACCTTCATCAAGCACAATAAGCCTGTCCATTTGTGCAATGGTTGATAATCGGTGTGCAATAGCAATAACCGTTTTGCCTGTCATTAAATCATCTAAGCTGGCCTGAATAGCCGCTTCTACCTCTGAGTCTAAGGCACTGGTAGCTTCATCAAGTATAAGAATAGGCGCGTTTTTAAGTAACACCCGAGCAATCGCAATCCGCTGGCGTTGCCCGCCCGAGAGGGTTACTCCTCGTTCGCCCACTTGTGCCTCAAAGCCTTTATTGCCTTTGCTGTCTTCTAAATCGTTTATAAAATCGAGCGCTTTGGCTTGTTTGGTCGCATCGAGCATTTCCGCTTCGGTTGCATCAGGTCTGCCGTATAAGATGTTGTCTTTTACTGAGCGGTGCAGTAGTGAGGTGTCTTGGGTGACCATAGCGATATAGCGGCGAAGGCTTTCTTGGCTTACATCAGTTATATTTTGGCCATCAATACTAATACAGCCTTTGTCTGTATCGTAAAAACGTAGCAACAAGTTAACTAATGTGGATTTACCCGCGCCAGAGCGACCCACTAAGCCAATTTTTTCGCCCGGTTTAATATTTAAGTTTAAACCGTTAATTACTGGACCTCGGTTATTTTCATTAGCGGCTTTACCATAATTAAAGTGTACATTGTTAAAGTCGATTGAACCTTGAGTTACTTTTAAACTATCGGCTTTTGGCTTGTCATCAACCGCAATCGGGTTTGAAAGGGTGCGCATGCCATCGGCTACGGTACCAATGTTTTCAAATAAGCTGCTAATTTCCCACATGATCCATTGGGCCATGCCATTAAGCCTTAACGACAAACTCAATGCTACTGCAATAGCCCCCGCACTAATGGCACTTAACGACCATAAATACAAAGACACTGCTGCCACCGAAAATACCAGTAAATAGTTCAAGCTTTGAATAACCACGTTAAGGCTGGTTACCAAACGCATTTGTTTATATACAGGCTGTAAAAATACATCCATGCTTTGTTTAGCATATTGCTCTTCGCGTTGGGTGTAAGAAAACAGCTTAATGGTTGAAATATTGGTGTAGCTATCAACAATACGGCCGGTCATTTCTGAGCGTGCATCAGCTTGTGAGCTAGCAATGCTTTTTAACCGTGGTACAAAGTAAATTTGCACGCAAATATATAATGCTAACCACACTAATAGCGGCAGCATTAAGCGCCAATCTGAGGCGGCTACTAAAAACACCATTGAGCCAAAATAAACGGCAATGTACATCAATACATCAAGTAACTTAGTGACTGACTCACGCACAGCTAATGAGGTTTGTAACACTTTAGTGGCTATTCGCCCGGCAAATTCATTTTGATAAAAGCTGACACTTTGGCGTAATAAATAACGGTGCGCTAACCAACGTATCGACATCGGATAGTTGCCCAACAGTGCTTGATGTAAAATAGCTGACCTAAAAAATACCACCACAGGCATCACAACCAAAAGCATTAACCCCATTTTTATTAATTCGGATTGTTGCTGCGAAAAAAGTTCTTCAGGGGTGTACTCGCCAAGCCAGTCAACCAGTTGCCCCATGTAACTAAATAAAGACACTTCTAAAATAGCTAATAATGCGGCACTGAGCGACATAAGCACTAAAGACAGTTCCATGCCTTTGGTGTAATGGCGGCAAAAGGCAAATAAGGTATTAGGAGGCTGAGATGGAGAACGCTCCGGGAACGGTTTAGTCATCCGTTCAAATAATCGATACATATTAGAAGCTTATTAAGTATTTATAGAGGTATCCCACTATACCATTGTAAAGCGCAAAGGCGCAGTGGGAATGAGGTATTTAGCTGTTATCTTAAGTTAAGTTAACGATTTACAGTTTTGTATGACCGGTTTTATTTTTTACCAGCCAGTAAGATATACCTAAGGCTAAAGTCACTAATGCAAGGCCAATAATTTGCTCTGAGGTCACTAATTTTAAATCTAAAACAATAATTTTACGCGCCACAGCCATTAGTGCGGTGGCAATGACCAGCTCAACCGGAAGTGAACTGGAGCCTAAATATAAACGAATATTGGTAAATATTTCTACCGCAATAAGCACCACCATAAAAGCACCAAAGGTTTGCAGAATGTCTTCAATGTTTAATAAAAAGTAAGGGGGAGAGCTCAATCGCATATATAAAACATATACTACATCAGCAATACTCCAAAAAATAACTAGCACCATGAGCACCGCTAATATTTTAATAGCAAAGCGAATCGCATGATGTAAATACTGCATAAGCGGGTCAACATGATCCTCAGGTAATTCTTCGTGTTTCTTCATATTTTTACAGCACCTTATTATTTTTAAACAGGGTATATAAAATGATAGCTGATTATCTTTTAATATACGTACAAAACAGAATAAGTGATTATTTTTATTAAACTAGGAACCGAGCAAGCGATAGCTAAACTAAGCGTGTTAATTAAATGTAATTTAACTTGAGGTTTTTAACGTTTATCTCAAATGCATTGCTGTATACCTGCAGAGCTGTCATTTTAAAAACATCAACAATAAGGATTAAACTGCTATGTCAATTTCACCTTTAAAGTTAGTTACTCGGATTATTAAGTATAGTGCGGTTGCATCTGTTTGTAGCGCGTCATTTTATAGTGTGGCGGCACAAACCACACAACAAGCATCATTGCACAATATTGCAGATCAAATTTCAGCGCAGCGTATTAGAGATGATATTCAAACGTTAGTGGATTTTGGTACCCGCCATACTTTATCTGAAACTAAATCGAATACCCGTGGTATTGGCGCGGCAAGACGCTGGATAAAAAAAGAATTTGAAGCAATTTCGGCACAGTGTGGTGGCTGTTTAGAGATACTAGAAGTAAAACAAACCATCTCGGGTGAAAAGCGCATTCCTGACCCTGTGGAAGTGGTTAACATAATTGCGATTCAGCGCGGTAACACCGATCCTAACCGTATGGTGATGATGTCGGGAGATATAGACTCACGCGTTAGTGATGTTATGGATTTTACTAGCGATTCACCTGGGGCAAACGATAATGCATCAGGGGTAGCCGGTGTGATTGAAGCGGCACGGGTGTTATCGCAATATACATTTAATGGCTCAGTGGTATATGCAGCACTCTCAGGTGAAGAGCAAGGTTTATTTGGCGGTAAAATTTTAACTGCTTACGCACAAAAAAATAACTGGCAGGTTCATGGTGTTTTAAATAACGACATGATTGGTAACATTACCGGCATTAATGGCGTAACCGATAACACCACTGCACGTATTTTTTCTGAAGGTACGCGTGTAGTTGAAACTAAAGAACAAGCCCGTACTCGTCGTTTTACTGGCGGCGAAGTTGACTCAGCGAGCCGTAATTTAGCGCGTTACATAGACACCATTGCTGATAAATACATTGAGAACTTAGATACCATGCTGGTATATAGGCTCGACCGTTTTGCACGAGGCGGGCATCATCGTCCGTTTAATGATGCGGGTTTTGCGGCTGTACGCATTATGGAAACCAACGAGCATTATGATCGCCAACATCAAGACCTGCGCACCGAAAATGGGGTAGTGTACGGTGATACTATTGATGGGGTGGATTTTGATTACGCCGCAAAACTTACCTCGTTAAATGCGGTAAGCCTTGCATCAATGGCGTGGGCTCCTGCGCCACCAAAAGAGGTGAAAATTAGTGGTGCCGTACGCGCCAGTACCACTCTTTCTTGGCAGCCAACAGAGGATAAAAATGTAGCAGGCTATCGTATATACTGGCGCTATACTAGTGAACCACAATGGCAATACAGTCAATGGGTTGATAAGGTCAGTGAATTTACCCTAAAAAATGTGGTTATTGATAATTACTATTTTGGAGTTGCTAGCGTGAATAAACAGGGTATTGAGTCGCCAGTGGTATTCCCAGGTGATGCAGGATCGTTTGATCACAACATAAAGTAAGTGTGTTTTGTTTAAAAACCCAGCAAACAGCTGCTAATAAGGTGTTAAGCTCGCTATTTATGCTTGCGCCTTATTTGTTATGCCCTTAAAGTGTAAACAAAGAAGTAAAAAGGTTATTAAAATGCAGCAACAAGAACAAAAACCATTAACACCAGAGCAGCAAGCTGAACTTCAGCAACAAGAAATCCAATGGCAGCGCGAATGTTTTCAAAATGCGCAAAAACATTTAGCTGAAAAAGGCATTATGCCTAAAACCTTGCTTGAAAAAGAAAGCCGTTTTTTAGCACCTTTATGCGCACTTTGGAAATTTAAAGCGCAAAACGGTAAAAGCTATTGGGTGATCACCGGTCGTTTACCAACCGATCATGCTGAAGCGTCTGCAGCAAAAGATGCACGTGATGCCATGCGTTATTTTTCATTGCAGTGGCAGTTAAAGGCCGACCAAATTATTACCGCGGGTGCACGAGATAAAACCCAAGCCGACTTTGCAAACTTACTTATAAACCGTGCTCATGGCTTATATGAAATGCATGAAAATGAGCAGCTTTGGGCAAAAGAACCAGCTTAAAAATAAGCGTAATTACCTTTAAAAAAACCTAACTTAGTTACCTAAGTTAGGTTTTTTTCAATTATGCCGTCAAAAGAATATTAATACGCGCTATCTACTCGCACCGTGTTATTGGTTAAGTAGATCAGGCGAACATTATCCCCTTGGTGAAAACGCATAGCGGGATCGTTGTCTTGTACCACCATAAATTGCTCACCACTTTCTACTTGTATCAGTAATTCAACGAGCTGTGTGTTTTCATAGCGCTGTGTTTGCTGCTGATTATGAGCAACGTTACCACCAATCACCGATCCTAAAATAGTCGCTACAGTTCGACCACTGCCGCCGCCAAACTGGTTACCAATAACACCGCCTAGTAAGGCACCGCCAAAGGTTTTCCAGCCGTTACTTTTGTCTTGTACTAATTGTTGCTCAGTAATAGTGCGCACCGACTTTACTTTACCAAATAGTACTTGCTGTACAGGAACGGCTTTATTTCGTTCGTACTTGGCAAACGTTGGGGCACTTACTACTAATAAAGCGCATAAAATTAAGCTAAGCGTTTTCATAATTCGCTCCTGTTATTACCAACCAAACGTTGATTTTTCACGCGTCTTACGAATTTCAGTTTCGTCAGCCCATTCAACAAGGCCGCTTTGCATATCCATTAAACGCATTGTAAATTTGTAGTACACATCGGCTTTATCTGCATTAGATTTAACAATGCTTGATAGGTTACCGTACAGCATATATTGCGCACCAATTTGCTTACCAAAAGCCACAGCAGTACTTGGGTTGACTAAGGCGTCTTCGTTTTGAAATGTAATTTGCTCACGAACCGCCTCTACACGGGTCATATCAACAAATCTAAATTTGCCGCTACGCAGTAATTGAGTAGAGATTGAGTCGGTGATTGATTCTGTATCTATGTGTTCACTGGTTTTATTTTTAATACGCTCTACAAATACCACAGGGCGTGTATTGGCGGTCATAGTACCAACCACAGGCGAACTAAGCAGAGAGTCGGTCATTTGCGAGGCAACTTTTTGTAAGTCTGTAGAGCCAAAGTTTATATCTGTGGTTTCTACGGCTTGGGCATCACCATAGCTGACAACAGCTTTGTTGGCACAGCCTGCAAGTGTCAGTGCCGCTAAGCCTAAAATTGCATAACTAGACAGTGATTTAAATTGTTTATTGATCATCATGATTTCCTTTAATCTTTAAATTCTTGTGCGTCGGTTGAAACTTCTCTTACAGCTAATGAGAAGGTAACGGCATTAGAGCTAGGTGCTAGTCCTGCAAGCTGAGTTTTAGCAAAGCCAAATAATGTTAGTGCTTGCCACGGTGAGTGGTTGCCTTTAATAACAAAGCCATCTTTATCAAACCAGTTAAATTGATACTGTAAGTATTGCGATTTTTTATAGGTACTCGCTAAAGTAACTACCACGTCGGTAAGGTTATTTGTTTGACGCGTTTTTACATCACTTATTAAAAGCTTTTTAGCTAATTGTGGATTATTTACATTGAGCTGCTCTTTGTAAGCGTTGGCAGTTTGCTCAACCCCAATACCTGAGGTTACAGGTCGGCTGCTACATGCGCTAAGCATAAACAGCGCAATAACGGGAAGTATGTATTTCATGATGGCTCCTAAAGTTGCACTACATGGGAGTTAAAATAGTTATTAACAGAGGTTAGGTAGATTAACGTTAACCCTTGCTTACTAACGGTAAAATTTATTGGCGGTTGTGAGCCAACGTTTAAAGTATGCTCGCCTGCTTTCACTGTACTGCGGGCAAGGCTGATCTGATTAGGCAGGGTGAGCCAACTGCGCGTATCTGCTTGCTCAGATGCAAGATTATACAAATTTGCCAAAATGTTCCCTACATCACCGGCACTGCGCGCAAGCTCTGCACGCATTTTTTCTTTAGCGACAAGACGTAATATTTGCCTTGAAACACGACCAGCTACTTGCTGTTCTAACGTTTTAGCGGCCAGTGCCTCTAAATGCACTAATGGACTTAATGCTAATACTTGGTTATTAACTTTTATATTATTAACGGCACTGCTGTAGGCATTATTAATATAAACGGGCATTGCTAAGCTATAAAAGCGGGCATCCCCCTGCGAAGTATAAATAGGCAATCGTAATTTAAACTCGTACTGTTTTGGTATTAGGCCTTGTTCAAATAATATAACCACTTCGCCTTGATTTTTATCTATAGTGTTTACTTCACCAAACTGTCGCTTAAATTGTTTGTAGTCATACGCAAAGCCTTGCTGCTTGGCAAGGCGCAATATATCTTGCTGTAAGTACTGATTATTAGGTTGTATTTCAAGTGCTTTTTTATAGTCTATGTAGGCATCATCGCCTTGCTTTGCCGTTTCATATAACAACCCTGATAAGTAAAACGTGTACGCATTTTGAAAGCCATTTTTTACCGAGCGAGTTAAATTATCCATGTCTGGGTAGTGTTGCTGTGCTTGAGCAACGGCATTATCAAACTCGCTTTGATTATCGAGTAGTGCATCAACTTGTACTTTATTGGCACGGCGTATTTCAACTAACGCGCTCTCAATATCGCGTTTATAAACATAATTAAGTGCTTTGTAGCTATGCAACATACTCATTTCGTAGGCTGGTGGGATATAACCTATTGCTGAATCGTTAGTTAACAGCGCATTACTTTGTTCAAGCCCTGCACTTACTTGTATTTTGGCTGCTTGGCGCTTTGCTTGCATCTGTTGGTAGACAGTTTCAAAATATGTTTGCGCACTATCTGGATTATTAGCTAAATCAGCAATACGCCCTTGCTCTAATTGGTTCAGTAAATAATTACTGTGGGCTTTACTGTTGGTTTTTATAAGGGTGCGTGCATTTTCAATATTATTATTGCTAATAGCTTGCCTAACAGGGGTGGTGTTTGTGGCATAATCATTAAACAAGTCGTTAAAGCCAATAGTGCTGCAACCACTTACAATAAAGCAAAAACTGAAAATTAAAATGTGACGCACACGCACTCCTTTTATCTATTTTATAAGGTTAACACATGGCTTATAAATGTAGGTGTGAAAGATTGTAAAAAAGCGTAGTGTATAAACATTAAAGCTTTATTATTAAAAAATAACCATATTAACGTTTACAACAATGGACGCTAATTTAATCCGTATATAAATACGGTACATATTTATCAATACGTTAGGAATTTATTTGAAAGCCACTCTGTTTACTATTATCGCGTTAGTTGCCTTTGCTGCCAATTCGTTATTGTGTCGCTTAGCATTAGCTCAAGGTTATATTGATGCGTGGAATTTCACTGTTATACGGCTTCTCAGCGGGGCAGTGTGTTTGGCTATTATTATGCTGCTCTATACAAAGCAATTAAATAAAAAAGCACAATTAAGTAGCTCCGTTATTAACGATATCGGAAGCTGGCGAAGCAGTGTGAGCTTGCTGATATATGCGCTGTGTTTTTCTATAGCTTATATAGAGTTAGATACCGGTATGGGCGCGCTTATTTTATTCTCCGCGGTGCAATTTACCATGATCGGCTGGGGCATCTATAAGCAAGAGCGCTTAACCGCTGTGCAATGGCTTGCATTTATTGTGGCGTTTGTGGCTTTTGTTTATTTAATGCTGCCTTCGCAAACAGCGCCACCGGTAATGGCGGTAGTATTAATGAGCATAAGTGGCGTGGCATGGGGAATATACAGTATTAGAGGCAAAGCGTGTGTGTCACCACTTAGGGCCACCACTTATAACTTTATTCGCAGCTTATTAGTGCTACCTATTTTAATTGTGGTGGGTATGAGCCAGCTTAAAAATGTACGTATGGAAGGGGTGTTACTTGCAATAGCCTCAGGTGCCATCGCATCAGGCGTAGGTTATAGTATTTGGTATGTGGCTATGCCTTTATTAAAAAGCACGCATGCAGCTATAGTGCAGTTATGCGTGCCCGTTTTGGCAGCTATTGCAGGAGCGGTGTTTTTATCAGAAACCTTAACTGTGCAATTTATGCTCCCCAGCAGTATTATTTTACTGGCTGTATTGGTTTTTACGTTAAATAAAAAAACTAACACCGCTTAGCAGGTGGGCTCACATTAAGCACAAAGCGTTCATATAAAGCAGGTAAGTGGGTTAAAATAGCGTCTTTACCTAATAAATCACTCTCTTTAATGCAGTTGTGTAATACCTCAACTGACAGGTGCCTCATAAGCTGCTCTGATTGCGCAATGTGACTAATATGCCAAAGTTCTGGGGCAACACCGCCTAAATCATGCTGATAAGGCCGATAAAATCCAAATTCTGCTAGGTGAGTGTCTAGCCATTGACTCAGTTCGGCAAAAGGCCCGCCATGCTGATATTCATCGGGGGTTAGTTGCAACTCATAATCGTCACTCATTGCGCTTTTATCAAAAATATCTAAGTCAGTGCCTAAATGATGGCGACTTGCCCCTGGCAGTGCAGAGTACAGCATTATGGCGGTACATTTTTCAATATCACTCAGTGAATTTAGTTCAACGGCTTGTTGCGCTTTATTTAACACCACGCGCTTATTTGAAAATTTAGCATTCCAAATAGCCGATTGACGATTAAAATCCCGAAAGCTTGATGCAATACATAAATCAAAGCCAGCGGATGCAGCCGCTGATTGCAGTGCAACAAAGTCGTTGACAATATTGGTATGCAAATAATGGTTTTGTATGGCGACTAAGTGTGCATCACTTTGTCCGGTGATGCATTGTATGAGTTCTTTATTTGCAGTCATTAAGTTAACAGTCGTTCTAATATTTGTTCATAAATATCGGCCAGCGCGATCAGGTCATCTGTGCTAACACACTCATCAACTTTATGAATTGTGGCGTTACGTGGCCCCAGCTCGATTACTTTAGCGCCGGTTTGAGCAATAAAGCGGCCATCTGATGTCCCACCTGTTGTTTCTAAATTAGTGGTTAAGCCAGTTACTGATTTAATCGCAGCGACGGTAGCATCAACTAACGGACCGTGATCGGTTAAAAACGGTAGGCCATTTACAATCCAATTTAGTTCGTAATTCAAATTGTGTTTTTGTAAAATCGCGTTCACTTTTTGTTGCAGCTGCTGATGAGTAACTTCGGTGCTAAACCTAAAGTTAAATTGTACTTCAAGCTCACCGGGTATCACATTACCGGCACCTGTGCCGCCATTAATGTTAGAGATTTGAAAGCTGGTGGCAGGAAAGAAGTCGTTACCCATATCCCACACAGTTTGGCTTAATTCAGTTAATGCTGGCGTGGCTAAATGAATTGGGTTTTGCGCTAAGTGTGGGTAAGCCACATGCCCTTGCACACCGGCGATAGTTAAAAAACCAGTTAGAGAACCACGACGACCATTTTTAACCACATCACCGAGTACATCGCGCGATGAAGGCTCACCAACAAGACACATATCAATTTTTTCACCGCGCTCTTCTAAAGTATCTATTACGCGGGTAGTGCCGTTGATAAAAGGGCCTTCTTCATCTGAGGTAATTAAAAACGAGATAGAGCCTTTATGATCTGGGTGCTTAGATACAAAGCGCTCTGTGGCTACAACCATAGCTGCCAGTGAGCCTTTCATGTCGGCTGCGCCACGCCCATGTAATAAACCGTCTTCAATTAGACCAGCAAAAGGCGGATGCTGCCAATTTTTTTCAGGCCCAGTGGGCACCACATCGGTATGACCGGCAAAACAAAAGTGTGGTGATTGCGTGCCTTTTCGTGCCCAAGTATTGAGCGTGTCAGTAAAAAAGAGTGATTCAATGTCAAAGCCAATTGCACTTAGACGCTCATTCATCATGTGTTGGCAGCCTGCATCTTCAGGTGTAACCGACTCTCGCTGAATTAAAGCTTGGGCTAGGGTAATTACTGGATGGGTCATTATTTAAAGATCTCATCGTATTGTGCTGCTTTAAAACCTAAGTGATATTGCCCATCATTAATAAGAACAGGGCGTTTAATCATTGCAGGTTGTTCAACCAATATATCGATAGCAGTTTGCTTAGTTAAGCTTTGCTTTTGCTCATCCGACAGCGCTCTGTATGTTGTGCCACGTTTATTAACAAGTTGTTCCCAGTCAATATGCTCCGCAAAATCGCTAACCATATTATGATTAACGCCATCTTTACGATAGTCATGGAAAGTGAACGCGATGTCATTATCGCTTAGGTATTTTTTTGCTTTTTTAATAGTGTCGCAGTTGCTAATGCCATAGAGAGTGATCATAAACCTACTTCTTTTTGATAATAGTTAATAAGGTATCTACACCAGCATTGACCTGCGGGTGAGAATAATGAAAAGTGCCTAAGTCGTGGCCATTGAGTATGATAAGGCTGGCTAAAATAGGCGCATCGAGTTCACGCAAATCAAAGTAAGCGAGGCGCTGTCCTTTGGTTATTTTGCTGCCATTAAGCTGAGCAATATGAGTATGCGTGAGAGTTTGAGAATCGGGTACGGCTAAGTTTATTAATACTTTTAAGCCATTTTTAGCTTTTAGAATAAATTCGCACCCGCCGCTTTTAACTTGCAATAAAGTGCCATTAAATGGCGCTAACACTTTATGGCTGGTTAAGCTGACAATAATCCCAGGCCCCAAAGTTCCAAAGCGGAAAAAAGCTTCAGGATGCGCGTCCATCTGCATAACTTTGCCACTGAATGGGCTAGTTATTTGTATCGCGCCTCGGCCAATTTTATTTTTAGTTAAATAGCTAACGTCTTCAGATTTCATTATTAATTAAGTTACCACATTGTAGCCATCGGCTCTAAGAGCAGCCATCGCTTTGTTGACTGTTTGCTTTTTTACTAAGATATAGTCGGTGTCATAGGTTGAAATTGAAAAAATTGACACGCCAGCTCTTGCTAATACTCCTGAAATATTTGCCATAATACCGGTTAACGAAAATCCTAATGGGCCAATTACTTCTAATGCTTGCCAATTCGATTCTGTATCTTGGCTATCAATTATAAAGTCATCAGGGCAAACGACCGAGAGTTCATCGTGCGTTTTTGAAATAAAAAATAATGGTTGCTTTAACAGGGCAGGAGGGATGTCGGCATCAAGCGCTAAACTATGAATTGATAAAACAGTGCTGTGTAATTGTAGTGTTTGTTTTGACATAAAACCCATCCATAGCAGCAAGATAATAGCTTTATAGTATAGAGTATTGAATCTAAGTTAAAGGCCCAAACTGAGCCGTTGTTAAAGTTTTTATTAATTAAAAAATAATTGTCCACAATTTCTGTGGATAAGCTTGGGGGTTGTAAGGTATAAATAGCCTAACCTATTAATAAGTAATTAAAAAATGGCTAGGCTATAAAAAGGACATGTTAGTTAAAGGGGTTAATTAAGTGCCTCAGCTTGCGCTGCTTGAATGGCAGTTAAAGCAATGGTATACACTATGTCGTCAACTAATGCGCCACGACTTAAGTCGTTAACTGGTTTACGCATCCCTTGCAGCATCGGACCGATACTGATCAAATCAGCGCTTCGTTGTACCGCTTTATAGGTGGTGTTGCCAGTATTTAAATCAGGGAATATAAATACCGTTGCTTTACCTGCAACAGGGCTGTTAGGTGCTTTTTTAATCGCTACACTTTCCATAATCGCTGCATCATATTGTAGTGGTCCATCTATAATTAGATCTGGGCGCTTTTGCTGGGCAAGCTTAGTTGCCGCTCGCACTTTTTCTACATCAGCCCCACTGCCTGAGTCACCGGTGCTGTAACTTATCATGGCTACGCGAGGTTCAATACCAAATGCTGCTGCTGAGTCGGCAGATTGAATTGCAATGTCAGCTAGTTGTTCGGCATTAGGATCGGGATTAATAGCGCAATCACCATAAACCAAAACCTGATCAGGCAATAGCATAAAGAATACAGAAGACACTAATGATGAACCTGGCGCGGTTTTAATTAACTGTAACGGTGGGCGAATAGTATTTGCAGTGGTGTTTACCGCACCCGATACCAGGCCATCGACTTTACCTTGCTCTAGCATCATAGTGCCAAGTACGACGTGATCTTGAAGTTGCTCTTGGGCGACTACTTCGGTAAGACCTTTATTTTTACGAATTTCCACCATAGGTGCTACGTAATCATTTATGATACTGCTTGGCTCAATTACAGTTACATGCTCGTTAAGCTCAATGCCTTGTTGCTCGGCTATACGCAATATTTCATCACGATCACCTAATAAAATTGTTTTAGCAATGCCCCGCTGGCCACAAATAGCGGCTGCTTTAATGGTTCTAGGTTCGTTACCCTCAGGCAGTACAATTGTTTTTTCGGCTTTACGAGCTTTTTCAGTCAATAAATACCTAAAGGCAGGAGGGGATAGTTTTCGGGTTTTCCCCACACTTTTAGCTAAGCTATCTAACCAATCAGAATCTATATACTCTGCGTTATGATCTTTTACCTTTTCAATGCGCTGTTCATCATCGCTTGGCACTTCTAGGTTAAAGTTATGCAGTAATAACGAGGTGCGCCAAGTGTCCCCTTCGGTTGCTAAAATAGGCAGCCCTGTTTGCATGGCTTGTTCGCACAGCGCCATGATGCGCGGCTCAGGCTCAAAGCCACCAGTGAGCAAAATAGCGCCTAGTTTAGTACCATTCATGGCAGACAAGCAGGCTGCAACCAATATATCTGAACGATCGCCTGGGGTGACCAATAGCGCACCTGGGGTAAAATAATTTAGAATATTTGATACCGTGCGGGCGCAAAAAGTAATGCGTCTTAGTCGACGATGCACCATGTCGCCTTCGTTAATAATAGTGGCTTTTAAATAGGCACTTAAATCTTTAACGCGCGGCGCGACCAGCTCAAAGTCCCACGGAATTGCACCAAGTAACATAAAAGGGTTTTTTCTAAAAATTGGTAAAGAAGCCAGGCGGTTAAGCTCGTTATCAAGCGCTTCTGGCTTGTAAGTATCGACTAAATCAGCGCGAGCGCGACCTTCTTCATCTAGAGGGGCATTTACTTTATTGAAAATACAACCCAGCACACGAGGGTGATCTATGCCACCGTAATTTCCGGCAGCAATTTCAAGGCGATCTTCAATTTGGGTAATATTGTAATTCCCTGGGGTAAGCACAAATACAATATCGGCCCCTAAGGTTTGCGCAATTTCACGGTTTATGCGTCCCGCATAAGGTTGGCGACGAGTAGGCACCATTCCTTCTATTATAGCCACTTCGTCATCGTTGATCTTACTTTGAAAACGCTCAACAATTTCTTCTAATAAGTCATCACCTTTACCATCACCAATCATTTGCTCTGCGTAATCGAGCGCAAACGGTGTTGGCGGCTTAATTGGTGAGCCTTGAGTGACAATTTGGGTCGATTTTTCAGGGCCAGTTTCACCTGCACGCGGCTGGGCGATAGGTTTGAAAAAATTAACCTTAACCGTCTTTTGTTCCAGCGCTCTTACTAAACCAACTGATACTGAGGTTAAACCTACCCCTGTAGAGATAGGAACCAACATAATACGACGAGCCATATTATAACTCCTTGGTGATGTTTGCGGCGTCGAGTGCAATAACCCATTCTTCGTTGGTAGGCATAACCACCGCTTTGCTTGTTGAATTAGCAGCGCTAATTAATCCAGCTTGGCCAAACCGTGCATCAAGGTTTGCTTGGGGGTCTAAATTGATACCTAAAAAGGCTAACTGTGTAAGTACTTTTTCGCGAATAATATCGGAATTCTCGCCAATCCCACCGGTAAAAATAAGCGCATCTAATTTTTGCAGCGGTACCATGTAGGCGGCTATTTGTTTTGCTAAGCGGTAGCAAAACATATTAAGTGCCAGCATGGCTTGCGAGTTGCCAGCAATGGCAGCCTCTTCAATAGTACGGCAATCGTTTGATAGCTCGCTTATTCCTAATAAGCCACTTTTTTGATTTAGCAGGTCATCAATTTGCTGTGCGGTGTAATCAAGTTGGGTCGTTAAAAAGTTAAATAGCCCTGGGTCAATGTCACCACAACGAGTACCCATAACAAGTCCTTCAAGCGGGGTTAAGCCCATGCTGGTATCGACACTTTTACCATTTTTGATCGCACACACAGAGCAGCCATTGCCTAAGTGGGCGCTAATAAAGTTACTTTCTTCAACAGGTAAAGACAACATTTTAGCGGTTTGACCTGCTACATAAAAATGGCTAGTGCCATGAAATCCATAGCGTCTAACCCCAAAGTCGTTATAAAGCTTATAAGGAAGGGCATACAAATAAGCAACCTCATCCATAGTTTGATGAAATGCGGTATCAAACACAGCTATTTGTGGTAAATCTTTAAATGATGCTTGTGCTGATGAAATACCTAGTAAATTAGCATGGCCATGTAAAGGAGCTAATGTGGCTGCTTGGGTAATACCTGCAATGACGTTTTCGTCAATTAAAACTGATTGGGTAAAGTGCTCACCGCCATGTACAACACGATGACCCACTGCCACTAATTGCTCGTCGAGGTTGTGATCTTTTATCAAATCAACCAGCGTATCAATTGCATGGGCATGTGCCTGGTTAGCAGCAAGCTTAATAGTGGTTTTTTCTCCCTTAAACTTATATTTAATTGAGGGAGCATCATCACCTAGGCGCTCAGCTAAACCTGATATGATGTCGTTTCCTGTGTTTGCATCAATAATCGCAAACTTTAGACTTGAACTTCCACAATTGAGTACCAAAACGTGGTTTGGATTATTTGGGAGTGTTGGCATAGATTCATTTTCCATTTAAGTATTAATCAGTACACTTGGTTGATGTATAAGCCTTTGTGGCTTAAATAAGTGTAGACTAAAGTGTAGTAGACTTTATTAAAAGGGCTTTGTGAAATTCTTTCGATAATTTATGCTTTTTGTGAGTTTTACTAATGAAATTGAGCATTTTTACCGATAAAGTGAAAGCAGCGATAATTGTGTTACACTTTTATAAGTATTACGTTTGTTTAAGTGTTACAAACCGTGACTATGAGGATTTATTAATGCAAAAAAGTGTGATGTCGCAAGTTCAATTAGGGCGTTCTTATGCTAAAACATGGCCAATGCGAAAAGAGGTTGCGCCATTATTTGCAGAATTTAAAGTGATCAGAGCCACAGAGCTTGCGATTACAGTTATGCCAATATTAGCCATGCTGACCCTGTTTTTTCAGATTAATTATTTAGGCTCGGATTTTCTGCCCCAAGCGATTGCCAGTAGTCTGTTTTTTATCTCGTTGCCATTACAAGGGCTTTTATGGTTGGGTAAACGTGCGCAAACTGAATTAGAGCCTGCTATGCAGCAATGGTATAACGAGTTATTTGCAAAAATGGTTGCTAACGGTTACGACGCGCAAATGGGAAAAAACAAGCCCCGCTATTTGGAGCTTGCCGAATTACTAAAAGATATGTTCGATAAAATGGATAAAACGTTTACTAAAGAGCAATTTTAGTAAATTGCGTAATGTAAAATGACAATGTGACGCTATGCTGTTGTTTTTGCTCAAGTGCTTGCCAATGTTCTGGTCTAAACTTCCACGCAAATGGCGTCATCATAATTAAGTTCTTAACATCGTTAAATGTAAGCGATACCTGCTCTGTTATTAATTGTTGCGATGTATTTTCAAAGCCCGCAGGTGCTGCTATTTCGGTATGTTCGTTTACGTTGCTATAAATGTAATTTTTTAGTTCTTTCAAATGAGTTGGGCCTGGGCTTGCCACAATTAAGCAACCATTATCTTTGACTAGACGTGCAAGTTCACTGTCAAATAAAGGCGCAAACACACTAACCAAAACGTCAGCAAGGTGATCATCAAAAGGCGCTTGGCTAATTGAAGCAACACTAAAATGGCATTGTTTGTAACGTTTTGCTGCATATTTAACTGCCGACTTTGATATATCCACACCGTATACGCTAGCCTGACTGTTGTTAGCAATAGCGTGAGTATAAAACCCTTCACCACACCCCAAATCAATCACTATTTCAGCATTAAGTGGCTTTACCATATTGGCTAAAGCCGTTTGTAAAAAGCCATAATAACCTTGCTCTAAAAATGAGCGCCTAGCTTGCACCATTTCCAACGAATCGCCAGGCTGTTTAGAGTTTTTGTTTTGCACAGGTAGTAAGTTTACGTAGCCTTCTTTGGCAAAATCGAAGCTGTGATTGTTATCGCATCGTAATGTTTTATCATTAAGTGCTAGTGGCTGTTTACAAATAGGGCAATGGTAATGAAGACTCATGAGCCTAAATAGTCCTTATCAAAAAAAGTTTTTACCCAATGTGGGCGATAGGTGATCAGTACCGTGATTGCCATACCGTTTAGCATAGCTTCAGGAAAGGCCAAAATAGGACTTAGGTAAATATAATTCTCGCTCAGCTGATGCCAACTATATTCACCTATTGCGTAATAAAAAGCGCCACCGAGTATAATGTTAATACAGGCAACGACACCCGCTGTTAAAAAGCTACAAACAAATATATAGATAAAAAAATGCCGTGCTAAATAGTGATAACACACAATAAAAACTAAATAGCTGAATAACACCGGTATAAACGCACTAATGATGAGTTTTAACGCGACTAATTCAGGTGTTATTTGTCCAAAAGCAGTTAAAAGCGCTGTTGCGAGTACACAACTTAATATAGCAAGACGCCAACCTAATGTTAGGGTAACTGCGGTAATGCCTAATATATGCAAGTCGAGACCGGGTAAAATACCGGCCTTTATACGCCATAACAAAGCGAGTACCAGTGCACAGGCAAACACACCTGATTGTCTTGCTGGGGTATTAAATAAATTACTGTATGTTGATTTGTTAACGCTTAAAAAGCCGATAACGATGACAACAATCCACAGTAACCCTTGCAACTGCACGCTTAACATAATTATTAACTAAACTCTGACCAAATAGGCGCATGATCTGATGGTTTATCGATAGCGCGCAATTCATAATCTATGCCTGTGTCGATACAGCGAGCTGCTAAATCATGCGTTGCTAGTACCACATCAATTCGTAGGCCGCGGTTATCAACAAATCCTTTTGAACGATAGTCAAACCAAGAATATTGGTCGTTAATTTCTGGGTCTTGTTCTCTAAAGGTGTCTTTAAAACCCCAATTTAATAAGGTAGCAAGCCATTCACGCTCAACAGGTTGAAATGAACATTTACCCGTTTTTAACCACCGTTTTGCATTTACTTCGCCAATGCCAATATCTAAATCGGTTGGTGAGATATTAATGTCACCCATAACAATTACATCTTGATCAGGGGTGAAATGGCTATTCAGATGGGTCATTAGATCTTTATAAAATTGACGTTTGTAGGGGAACTTAGTTTCGTGATTAATGTTATCGCCTTGTGGGAAATAGCCATTCATTACATGTAAATCGCGGCCATTCTCTTGTTCTACAGTGACGCTAATCATACGCTTTTGCGAGTCATCGGTGTCAGTAGTGAAGCCTTTTAATACCGATTTAGGCTCTTTTTTGCATAACATTGCCACGCCGTAATGCGCTTTTTGCCCATGAAAATAAACGTGGTAACCCATCTTTTGTACATCGTCTAGCGGAAACGCTTCATCATGTACCTTGATCTCTTGAAGACCAATAATATCTGGCTGGTGTTTATCAATAATAGCTTGTAACTGGTGTAGTCGAGCACGCAGACCATTGATATTAAAAGAAATCACTTTCATAAAGTTAACCTTCAAATTTATTTTTTCTATTCGTCAAATTGTATCAGCATTTAGAGCGACATAACATGACTGAAATGAGAAAATAACTGCACAATTGTTGATCAATTGCTGTTTAATGTTTAAACATTGTAAATGCATTATTAAATAATAAAATAAATAAAATATTCAATTGATATGTTAAAAGTTGTCTATATAATGCGCAAAAATCGTTTGTTTAACTCGTTCAAATAGGACTACCTGATGAAAACTCAATTACTTTTAGCTGCCTCTCTTTTTGTTTCTGTTACCGCTTCTGCACAAAGCAATGCGTATTACAGCAAAGACAATAAATTAGAGTCAAACTTGTGCGTAGTAAGCGCCAATGAAGGTTTTTCAGCTGCACGTAAAATGGCAGCAAAGCATGGTATATACTTATCTCGTTATTCAAAAAGTATCCTATGTAACGGTCAAGACATTCGCGATATTGCAAAACAACAAACTGCAGCACAGCCTGCAGCATCAAAAGTTGAAGTATTTGCAAAAGATTCACATCAAGAAACACAGTTATGTATAACTGCATTAAAGCAAGGCTTACAACCAGTGCGTAAGCAAATTGGTAACTTAAACACATTAAAGTGTAATGGCCAAAACGTAACTGATTTTGTGAAGCGTTACCAAAACGCTGCAATCTAAATTACTGTATTTAATATATAAAAAGCTCGGTTTTTACCGAGCTTTTTTTTGTAAAAATTACCTATGTAGTTTGGAAAAATTGCATTATTGAATATCGCAATAGAAGTTGTTTTTGTTTAATTGTCTGATTTTAATGGTTTATTTTTTTGGCATCGTATTTGTATCACTAAAATTGAAATTTATTAATACAAGGATACGTCTGATGAAAAAATTAACGATAGCTTCTACTGTTTTAGCCGCATTGAGTTTAGCAGCTTGTTCTTCAAATCAAGGTTTAGAAAAAATCGACAGTGATTTTGCAAGCTTAGATAACGACAGCGATGGCTTTATTTCTAAAACAGAAGCCGACGATGATAGTATTTGGCAGCACTTTTCAAACATAGATACAAATATGGATAATCAAATAAGCCGTAATGAATATGATGCTTATATGCAGCTAAATGCTGGAAAAGTTGCTACAGATAGTGAAGTGAGTGAGTCTGCATTTAAAGCTGATATTGCTAAGTTTGATAAAATAGAAAATGATTTTAAAAGCTTAGATAATGATAGCAATGGTTTTATTTCAGTTACTGAAGCTGATGACGATGATATATCAAATCATTTTGGTTACATGGATCGTAATAAAGATAAACAAATAAGCAAAAAAGAGTTCAACAGCTATATTCAAAAGCATGGTGATTCTGTTGCAGAAGATGATGCACTTGAGCAATTTAAAAACAGTTAAATTACGTTACTGAATGTACTTGATATCAAGCCAGTGTTTTTCACTGGCTTTTTTATGCCTATGAAACGTTATTTTGTTAATATATTTTCCTAGTTTGTGATTGTTCTGTCATAATAGATGGCTGTGTGTTTTTATTAACTTAAGAGTGATTATGGTAGGTCGGCGAATTAGTGATGAACAATTAATTGAAATCATTGAAGCGGCGATTTTTGTGGCAGATAAGCCCGTATCAAAACGTCATCTTAAGGACACGGTTTTAAACGATTTAGCAATTTCTATGGCGCGGATTAATGATGCTGTAGAGGCAATTCAAGTTCATTATCAAACCCGAGGTATACGCTTAGTTGAGGTAGGCAGTGGGTATCGTTTTCAAGCGTGTAGCAGTTTAAGCCCATGGTTGAGTAATTTATGGCAAGAACGCGCTCCTAAGTATTCGCGAGCTTTACTCGAAACCTTGTCGCTAATTGCATATAAACAACCTATTACCCGTGGTGAAATTGAGCAAGTACGGGGCGTAGCAACAGGCTCAAATATTATTAAAACTCTGCTTGAAAGAGAGTGGGTTAAAGTAGTTGGGCATAAAGAAGTACCTGGGAAACCGGCACTTTATGCAACGACTAAACAATTTTTAGATTATTTTTCAATAACGGGACTTCATGATTTACCTGCATTGCCAGAGCAACAGCAAAGTAAAATTACCCAGTTATTAAGTGATCCTTCTGTGAGAGAACCATCCAAATGAGTATACAAGGTGAAAAGTTACAAAAAGTCCTAGCCCGCGCAGGGGTAGGTTCACGCCGCGAAATGGAAAAATACATTGACGCTAATCGTGTGAGTGTAAACGGTAAAGTAGCTAAGTTAGGCGACAGGGTTGAAGAAACCGATTTAATTCGTGTTGACGGCCACACTGTTAAAATTGAAGAAAAAGCTGACAGAATTTGTCGCGTAATTATGTACAACAAGCCAGAGGGCGAACTAAGTACTCGTAAAGATCCAGAAGGTCGTCGTACTGTATTCGACCGTTTGCCACGTATAGATGGCGATCGTTGGATAGCAGTAGGACGATTAGATGTGAATACGTCAGGGTTGATGCTTTTTACGAATGATGGTGAATTAGCAAATCGCTTAATGCACCCGAGCTACGAAGTTGAACGCGAATACTCAGCTCGTGTATTTGGTGAAGTGACTGACGAAACAATGAAAAACTTACTTCGCGGTGTAGAGCTTGAAGATGGTCCGGCTAAATTTACCGGTATTAAGCCTATGGGCGGTGAAGGTATTAACCGCTGGTACAACGTAACTCTTAACGAAGGCCGTAATCGTGAAGTTCGTCGTTTATGGCAATCACAAGATGTGGAAGTGTCACGCCTAATTCGTATACGTTACGGTAAATTAGAGCTTGATAAGCGTGTACCACAAGGTGGTTGGATTGAGTACGATTTAGACACAGTTAACTATTTACGTAAAACAGTTAAACTTGGTAAAGAAACGCAAACTAAGCTGTCGGTTATCCCTGAAAAACGTAAAGATAAACGCGCGAAAATAAATCAAATTCGTAAGGCGGTTAAAAAGCATAATCAACGTGTAAAACCGACTAAACGTAAGTAATTACGCTACTAATAAAACAATAAAGCCGCTTTTTATAGCGGCTTTTTTACGTTTAAAACTAAATATTATTTTTTAACTTGTGCGTCTAACGATTGACCATTGATATCTTTTGAGTCATCGCTCATTAAATACAGATAAGTTGGCATTAAATCTTCAGGTGTTGCAAGTAAATCACGATCCTCACCAGGGAATGCACTTGCACGCATTGATGTTCGGGTTGCGCCTGGGTTAATACAGTTAACACGGATTGGCGTTTTTTCAACTTCACACGCCCATGTTTGCATCATACCTTCTACTGCAAATTTAGAAATTGCATAAGGTCCCCAAAACTCTCTTCCTTTACGACCGACACCCGATGAGGTAAATACCACTGAGGCACTTTTTGATTTACGCATGACAGGGAATAGCGCTTTAGTGATCATCGCTTGTGCGGTGACGTTTACTTTCATCACATTTTCGAATGTTGATGAACAAAAATGCTCTAACGGCCCTAAAGTACCTAAAATACCCGCGTTATTTAATAGTCCATCAAGGCGGCCAAATTGATTTTCGATTGTTGCGGCTAAATCTCGATAGTTCTGCTTAGTTGCACCTTTTAAGTCCATAGGCACAATCGCTGGCTGTGGGTAGCCTGCATTGACGATTTCGTCATACACACATTCTAGTTTATTAGTTGTTTTTCCTAATAAAATAACGGTTGCACCATGTTTAGCATAGGTAATAGCTGCGACACGGCCGATACCATCACCTGCGCCTGTGATCAAAATTACTTTGTCTTTAAGTGCGTTTTCAGTTGCTTGATAGGTATGCATAAAAGTACCAATGTTTAAATTTTTTTTGATTTTAACATAGCAAATCGACAAGTAATCGAATTTATTACAAATTTAGGTGGCGAAACTAGAAAGTTTACGTTAAGTTTAACTGGTCTAATGTCTCATTAATATACTAGCTACATTATTTTAACTTAATTACACTGACTATAAACACACTATAAAAATAAGATTTGTGCGGAGAACACTATGAAAAAAATGCTACTCTCGCTCTCAGTTGCAGCTGCATTAGCAGGCTGTGGCGGCGGAGAAACGTTAGAAGATGTTAAAAACGATTCAGTTACAGTTATTCCAAAAGCTACGGTAAAGTTTGACCCTGCAAATGGTGTAATTTCGGTTCCTAATGATTTATTGATGAGTGGTACGCTTGATGGCACACTCAATATTCCTGGGGAATTAAATGACGAGAATGTTTCTATCTCTCGAGCTGAATATGCAGATCCGCAACTAGCAATAGGCGCACTTGATGGCTGGTCTACTCAAGTGCCATTCAAAATTGATCTAACCTTTCCACCGGGCATTAGCCTTGATCAAACGTCTGCAGCTTCACCAGGCTCTGTACGTATTTTTGAAGTGATCATGGGTGCAAGCTTAACTGATGCCGAATGTTCGCAAGCACCAGCCGGTGCAGCATGTAAATTAGTAGGCGAATTGACCTTTGGCGTGGATTTTGTAACCCAGGCTTCTGGTGATGCAGTAGCTATTGTCCCACTTAAGCCTTTTAAAGCCGGTAGTTCATACATTAATGTGCTAACGACTGAACTGAAAGATTCACAAGGTCGCTCAATTGAACCATCTTCAACATATGCCACTGTTAAACAAGAAGCGCCTTTAGTAACGCCATCACAACTTGCGCTGCAAGGAGCTGTGAATAGTTATGAAAACGTAGTAGTAAGCTCTGGTGATATTACAAAAGACGATATTATTTTTTCTGCTGCCATGACAATGCAATCAGCAGGCCCAGTGCTTGGCACGATTAAAAAGGTTTTAGCAGCAAGCTTAACAGAGCCAACAATTCCAACGCCTGCGTTGCAAATTCCAACTCAGCCTATGGCTAACGTACAACAAGCTTTTGCATTGCAGGGGGTGACTGTACCTGACGTGTTCCAAGCTGCGCAATATCAAAAAGGCAGCATTCAATTACCTATGTATTTAGGCACGCCTGAAGGTAAAGAGATCAGTGATTTAAACGATACTTACTGGCAAGGTATGTGTGATAGTGCTGTCGCTATTTTAGGCTATAAAGCGCAAGCTGGTGAAGCGTTCCCAACCGATCCTATTAGCACTAACGATGCAATGTGTGCTGCTTTAAGTGATGGACAGCTTCGTGATTTAGGTCTTGATAGCACTAAACACTTAACTAAATATAACTCACTTCCTAAAGTGCAAAGTATGGCTAATGTGCCAGTGCAAATTACTAAACCTATATTACCCGTTGTTAATAATATAAGAACAACACAGCTAAATTTACCTGCTATTAATATGCCAGCAGGTGGTTGGCCAGTAGTGATTATGCAACACGGTATAACCACACAAAAAGAAAGCATGTTAACACTAACAGCGCAGCTTTCACTGCAAGGGTTTGCCACAGTTGCAATTGATCACCCTCGTCATGGCGAGCGTGGTGTAGACGTTGATTTAGACGGTAACGATGACTTTAACGCAACTTCGGGAAAAGGCTCTGTACTTAGTTACATGAACTTGAATTCGTTATTGGTAGCTAGAGATAGCTTGCGTCAGTCAAGTGCTGACTTACTTGGTTTACGTTTAGGCTTAAACTTCAGTGGTGATAGTTCACTAAATTCCACTGATGTATCTTACATTGGCCATTCACTGGGCTCAATTGTAGCACCTGCATTTATCGCACAAGCGAATAGCCCATTGGTCGACCAAGTAGATCCATTGTTTAAGGTTAACGCTGTAGCATTAGCAAGTGGCGGCGGCGGTATTGCTAGCTTCTTGTTAGAATCAGCAGCGTTTGGTCCATTTATTCAAGGCTCTGTACTTTCTAAAGCTGGAACTGCTGAATCGATAGAGTTTAAGGCATTCAGAGATGGCCCCGCTGTTTCTAACTGTGGTGAGTCAGCGCAAACGCAAGCAAGTATCTCATGTGGCTTTACTGAGTTTGCAAAAGCACTAACGATGGCGGGAGAAACTGATAAACTTGCTAATATCAAGGGCGTGATGACGCAGTTTGTATTTGCAGCTCAAACAGCATTAGATAGTGGCGACCCAACCAACTATGCAGCAACGGTTAAAGCACTAGAAACACCTGTATACATGAACGTAGTGGTAGGTGATGGCACAGATAATAACAAGCCAGATCAAGTTATTCCGCCGATGACTGCCAATAACCCAATTGCAGGTACTGTCCCTTTGGCTAACTTTATGGGGTTAGACACGGTGAGTACCACTCAAGCGCCAACAGAAATGGGCTCTAGCTATTTAGTTAAATTTAATACCGGCCATCATGGGTCAATATTAACGCCAGCACAAGATGAAGGTGAGTCGTCTACAGTTGCGGGTAGTGCAGCTGCGAATGCTGAAATGCAATTGCAGGTTGCTACTTACCTAGCTTCAAGAGGGCGCCTTTTAATGGTGCAAAACACTGAGGTTGTGACGAATTAATAATCAACCATTCAATTAAGTACTAAAAGCCACTGTATAGTGGCTTTTTTTTATTTTAAAGCATGCTAAATTGACTGAAATTTATAAACGGAGAACACAGTTGGAATTTTTATACGAGTACGGTTTGTTTTTTGCTAAAACCATTACCTTTGTTATTGCTATCGCTGTCATTTTGACCTTAATTGTAAGCTCGGCTGTTAAGCCAAAAGCAAAAAAAGGTGAGATAGAAATAGATGACTTATCAGAGCAGCTTACTAATATAAAAGAAAGCTTTTTAAATAATACGCTAGGTAAAAAAGCGCTAAAAGCCTATCAAAAGCAACAAAAAATAGAGCAAAAAAAAGCTGAAAAAGAAGAGCCTAAATCACGACTCTATGTTATTGACTTTAACGGAAGCATGGATGCACATGAAGTAGAGAGTTTACGCGAAGAAGTGACTGCGATTATTTCAATCGCGGACCCTAAAAAGGACAAAGTGTTAGTTCGTCTTGAAAGTGGTGGCGGCGTTGTGCATGGCTATGGTTTAGCTGCATCACAACTACAACGTTTTAAGTCAGCTGGTATTGAGTTAACCGTATCAATAGACAAAGTCGCTGCCAGTGGTGGCTACATGATGGCTTGTGTGGCTGATCATATTATTGCAGCGCCGTTCGCAATTGTTGGCTCTATTGGTGTTATTGCACAAATTCCAAACTTTAATAAAATATTAAAGAAGAACGATGTTGATTTTGAACAAATTACGGCGGGCGAATTTAAACGTACGCTAACGTTATTTGGTGAAAATACCGATAAAGCCCGTGAAAAGTTTCGTGAAGAGATAGAGCAAACTCATGCATTGTTTAAAACGTTTGTAAGCACACAGCGTCCCAGTTTGAACATGGACTTAGTGGCAACGGGTGAACATTGGTTTGCAACCCAAGCAATTGAAAAAGGGTTGGTTGATACTATTAAAACCAGTGATGATGCATTGTTAGAGCAGCAACATCAGCATCAAATATACAAGGTTCAATACAAAATTAAAAAAGGTTTAAGTGATAAGCTTGCAATAGGGCTTAGCCATGGAGTGAATAAAGCAGGTGTAAGTTTAATGTCAAAATTTAAGGCGTTAAATCCCTAATAACAAAACTCAATAAAAAAGCCTTGTTACTTAAAGTAGCAAGGCTTTTTTTATAACTAACAAGAGAAGCGGTTAGTCAATTGACTTGTGATAGTCTTCTAAGTCTTTAGCTGCATTAGGGTCATTGAAGATACTTTCATCTAGCTCACCCTCACTTTTAGCAACTACACAGGTTACCATACAGTCACCTGTTACATTTACTGCGGTACGGGTCATATCAAGTAGTCTATCAACACCTATTATAATTGCGATGCCTTCAACCGGTAGGCCTACTTGGTTTAGTACCATAGCCAGCATAATTAAGCCAACACCAGGAACACCCGCCGTGCCAACCGAGGCAAGCGTTGCTGTTAGTATTACCATTAAGTAATCAGAAATAGTTAAATCAACACTAAATACTTGAGCAATAAATACCGTAGCCACACCCTGCATAATTGCAGTGCCATCCATATTAATGGTTGCGCCTAATGGAATAGTAAATGAGGCCACTGAGTTATTAGCGCCTAGCTTCTTAGTTGCAGTCTCAAGTGTGATAGGCATAGTT
Organism: Pseudoalteromonas sp. 2CM39R; assembly: GCF_023161845.1. Classification (NCBI taxonomy): domain Bacteria; kingdom Pseudomonadati; phylum Pseudomonadota; class Gammaproteobacteria; order Alteromonadales; family Pseudoalteromonadaceae; genus Pseudoalteromonas; species Pseudoalteromonas sp. 2CM39R. The sequence continues at coordinate 314,183 of NZ_JALNTM010000004.1, read as the reverse complement.
GCGCTTGAACTTGAGGTACTAAAAGCAAATAAACAGGTGTGTTTCATTTTAGCTAAGAAAGTGAGCGGGTTTAGGCCTGTAAGTATTTTTAGCAGTAGGGTGTAGTTTACGAATGCATGCAATAACAGGGCTAAAACAACGACGCCAAAGTACTTAGCTAAGCTTACAATTAAGTTAAGCTCGATTGTAGTAAATAACTTAGCCATTAAGAAGAATACGCCGTAAGGGGCAATATTCATTAACAAAGTAACTAGTTTTAAGATAACCGTGTTTAAGTCTTCAAATACCGTTGCTACACGTTTACCTGCTTTACCGCTAAGCGCCATTGCAATACCAAATAATAAAGCAAATACAATAACTTGTAGCATATTACCTTTTGCCATTGCTTCAAAAGGATTGGTAGGGAACATATCAATAATAACGCGAGCTAAAGTTGGCGCTTCTTTTGCGTCGTAGCTTGCTTGAGAAGGAAGCCCAATCCCTTCACCTGGATTAAATAGTAACGCCAGTGTAATTGCCACTGTAATAGCTATCGCTGTGGTAACCAAATATAGGCCAATCGACTTTCCACCTAAACGGCCTAATTTTTTAGGATCGCTTAAACTACAAGTACCACACACAAGCGATACAAAGACGAGGGGAACAACTAGCATTTTTAAACTAGCTATAAATATTTGCCCACCTACATGAAAAAGGCCATCAACAAAAAAGGCTTTAATTGGCAAAGAGAATAACCCAAGAGGGATTAGGTAATCGTCTTCACCAGCTAATATAGCCTGAAATATAAAGCCTACTGCAACACCAAGCACCATACCAATCATGATGCGAGTAGTTAAACTCATTGAACGGATTTTAGACATATTTCCAATCTATTTTTTATAAATTTGGCATAGACTAACAGCATGTAATTTTTTTTACAGGAAAAACGTCAACTTTTTAAAAATTTTTATCGCAAAAAGAAGTAAAAATCTGAGATTTTAGACTAAGTTATAAGTTAACATTAAGTAAATAAGTTTAACTTAGTAATAGCGCATTGGAGAAACATATGCCTTTAACCCGTTTGCTTAGCATTATATTGCTCAGCTCATTACTCATTGCTTGTGGCGGTGGTGGCTCACTTGAGAAAGAGACAGGAACCGTTGGTGGGGATACTGGAGGCGACAATGCCGTACTAGATACCCAAGTTGAACTTAATTTTGAAGATCGAATCGTTACCGCTAACAATCCGCTTGAGGTCGTTGCGACTGTAACTGACAGTGATGGACAGCCTGTTGTTCGTCAAGAAGTTAGTTTTACTACAACACTTGGCTCTTTCATACCTGCTACAGCAAGCGCATTAACAAATACAAGTGGTGTTGCAACTATTGAGCTCAGTGCAGGCAGTGTTGAAGGAGCAGGAACTATTGTTGCCAGCTACGAAGGCTCCACAAGTAAGCTCGGTTTTTATACCGCAGGTGATGAGCCGCAATCTAATGACTCTGCTGCAAATATTGACATTAAAATCTTACAAAACTGTCCTGATAGTTGGTTAAATATTGATAGAGATTCTACAGAACTTGATCCATCTGATTGTTCACAAAATAGCAACTTACTTGGGCAACAAGCGATTGTTTATGCAAAAATCACAAAACCTGGTAGTAATACGCCAGCCAGTAATGTACTGGTTCAAGCGACAACAACACTAGGAATTTTACTACCAGAAAGCTTAACAGCTAAAACTGATGCGTTTGGTGTGGCTATTTTGAATTTATTGCCTGGCAGTAGCTCAGGTGTTGGTCAAGTTGAATTAACCGCACAGGGCGGAATTGCGAGTGCTTTATTTGAAATTAACGCTGTTCAAGTCAATGTAAATTTAAGCGCAGGTATTGCTACCGGAGATGTGCTATCTGCAGGTTCTACCACGATCATTACAGCTGAGATCGTAGATGGTAGTAATAATGTATTTACTACTCCGCTGGAAGTGCAATTCACTTCTGCTTGCGCAGAAGAATCCACTCCTAGGGCCACTATCGATAATGTGGTAACGAGTATTGGTGGTACGGCAAGTGCAACTTATAAAGCTGATGGCTGTAATGGTATAGATACGATTACCGCGACTGTTGTTACTGGCGGCAATGTTGCAACAAAAACTATAAACATAAATGTAGCTGCAGCTCAAACTGGCTCAATTGCGTTTATGGGGGCGACTAATCAAGTGTTAGCTATTAAAGGAGCAGGTGGTCAAACCTTGACCGAGAATTCAGAACTCACCTTTAAGCTTTTAGATGTAAATGGAAATCCAGTGGGTCAAAAGCAAATTGATTTTGCACTTTCACAAAACCCTGGAGGGGCTCTATTAGACAGCGCATTTCAATTTACTAATAATGAAGGATTAGTCACTGTAAATATCCGTTCAGGAAAAGCTGCTGGTATTTTATCTGTTATTGCTTCACATCAAATTGATAGTGGAGATACTTCACAAAATAGTGTGATCTCTATTGTCTCTAATGATATTACTATTACGACAGGTGTGCCAGATCAAGATAGTTTTACGCTTGCAGTGCAAACCTTTAATACCGAGTCATTAAACGAAGCAGGAGTAACTACAGACTTAACCGTATTTGCAGCCGATCATTTTAATAATTTTGTACCAGATAACACGGCAATTTATATTGCCAGTGAAGGTGGTGCAGTTGGCACTATTGATGATGAACAATTTACACCTTTATTACTTTGTCGCACCACAGACGGTGTGTGTAAAGCGCAGTGGCGTAGCCAAAATCCAGTCCCATATCATTACAGCATTTATAATAATTCTGTTGCAGATAAATGCGACCGTTATTTTGGACAATCAGCACCTTGTACTTTAGGTATTAGAGAGTCACAACTAGACGCAAATGGTAACTTAATTAATTATCTAGATAGCAATGGCGATCCAATTGCGCTAACTGATGCACCTAATAACGCGCCAATTGATTATCCACTTGGTGGGCGTGTTAGTTTACTTGCTTATTCTGTGGGTGAAGAGTCATTTAATGATGTATCTGCCAACGGTGAGTTTAATCAAAACGAGTTTGACTCAACTTTACAAGATTTACCTGAAGCCTTTATAGATTTTAACGAAAATGGAGTGTTTGATGGGAATTTACCAGCCCCAACAGACCCTGTTGATTCTAATGGTGGTGAAGATGAGTGGTATGTGGAACGCTCAGGCCCATTAAATAATGGCCTGTATGATAGTGGTGATGGTATATACAATGGCTTGTTATGTAGTGATGAGGCCCTTGCTGCAAATGCGTGTACTCGTGAAACAGTTAATGTACGCGCTCGTTCAGAGTTAGTTATGTCAGGTAGTACACCTTACATTAGAGCTGTAACGGCTTTAAATGACTGTAGTTTAAGTGACGGTATTCGCTTAGAAGCTTCTGATATGGAAGGTATGTGCGACATAAATCTTATTGATATCAGCGACTCAACGCCCTACAGTGCGATTTCAGTGACTATTTTCTTCAGCGATATTCATAACAATCCACTGCCTGCGGGCACTACAGTGAGCGTCACTGCCGACAATGGTGTATTAAGAGGGTTAACAGATTACACCGTGGTTAATACAGCACAAAAAACGCCAATCTCTGTTTCAGTTAATATTACTAAAGAGGCTGAGCCAAATGATGTTGATTCTGGGTTTTTATACATTGAGTTTGAAACGCCAGGAGGTGTGAAAACCCAATATACCGTGATGTCGATTTTAGACGAACCTAAGGTTTAAAATATGTGAAGGATAAAAAATGCCAACCAATAAGGTTGGCATTTTTGTTTCTATTCTATATATTCCACATCAATTATTCAAAAAACGCTGGTTTGTTTAAATTAACAACAGAAATTGTTTGTTTATTCAGTAAATACTGAAAAGTTTGTATTAAAAGCTTGTAAGAACTAGTGTTTGTAGATATACCTATAAATATTCGCGCCGCATGAGTCGGCTAAACACATTTAAAAAACTAGGTTAGAAATAGGCAACTATGGGCAAATCGCTAGTAATTGTAGAGTCACCTGCTAAGGCTAAAACAATTAATAAATACTTAGGTAATGATTTTATCGTTAAGTCCAGTATTGGGCACGTACGAGATTTACCTACATCAGGATCAGGCAAAAACAAAGTACCAGCAAGCAAAACACCTGCTGAGGTTCGTAAAATGCCACCTGATGAGAAAGCAGCGTATAAACAGCAACGTGACTATTCTAACTTAGTCGCGCGTATGGGCATCGATCCCGAAAAAGGGTGGGAGCCACATTACGAAGTATTGCCGGGTAAAGAAAAGGTTGTTCAAGAATTACAAAAGCTTGCCCAAAATGCTGATCAAATCTATCTCGCAACGGATTTGGATAGAGAAGGGGAAGCAATTGCTTGGCATCTTCAAGAAATCATTGGTGGCGAACCTGAAAAGTATAAGCGCGTTGTGTTTAACGAAATCACTAAAAATGCAATACAACAAGCGTTTGAAACTCCGGGTGAATTGAACACCGATATGGTTTTTGCACAGCAGACTCGTCGTTTCCTAGACCGCGTTGTTGGTTTTATGGTCTCGCCTTTATTGTGGGCTAAAGTTGCACGAGGTTTATCTGCAGGGCGAGTTCAATCTGTTGCAGTGCGTTTATTGGTAGAACGCGAACGTGAAATTAAAGCGTTTATCCCTGAAGAATTTTGGGATATTCATGCAGATGTTAAAAATAGCGAGTCTGACTTACGTTTAGAAGTCACTAAACAAGCAGATAAGCCATTTAAGCCTGTAAATGAAGCACAAGCTACAGCAGCAGTTAAAAGCCTCGAGAATGCCGAATATAAAGTTGTAAGCGTTGAAGAAAAACCAAGTAAGAGTCGCCCAAGTGCGCCATTTATTACTTCAACCATGCAACAAGCCGCCAGTACTCGACTCGGTTATGGCGTTAAAAAGACCATGATGCTTGCGCAGCGCCTATATGAAGGTGGTTACATTACCTATATGCGTACCGATTCAACTAATCTATCAAAAGATGCGGTTGAGATGTGTCGTGAGTATGTAACCAATGAGTTTGGCGCAAAATATTTACCTGCTGATCCAATTAACTATAGCTCAAAAGGCAATGCACAAGAGGCGCACGAAGCGATTCGTCCTTCTAGCGTATCGGTACTTTCAGGGCATGTTGAAGGTGTTGATGCCGATGCTAAAAAGCTTTATGAGCTTATCTGGCGTCAGTTCGTGGCTTGTCAAATGGTGCCTGCTGAATACGACTTAACCACATTAACCGTTGCCGCCAATGATTTCACATTAAAGGCAAAAGGCCGTGTGCTTCGCTTTGATGGTTGGACAAAAGTACAGCCAGCAGTGCGTAAAAAGAACGAAGAAGATCAATCACTTCCTGCTGTTAAGCAAGGTGAAGTTCTCACCTTAGTTGAGCTTGATCCTAAGCAGCATTTTACCAAGCCGCCAGCACGTTTTAGTGAAGCGAGCTTAGTTAAAGAACTTGAAAAGCGTGGCATTGGCCGTCCTTCTACTTACGCGTCTATTATTTCGACTATTCAAGATCGTGGCTATGTTCGAGTAGAAAATCGTCGCTTTTTCGCTGAAAAAATGGGTGAAATTGTTACCGATCGCCTAGTTGAAAACTTTACTGATTTAATGAACTTCGATTTTACCGCTAAAATGGAAGGTCGTTTAGATGATATCGCTGAAGGCGAGCGTGTTTGGACGCAAGTTCTCGATAAGTTTTATTCTGATTTCTCAACCCAGTTAAACATTGCTAAAGGCGAACCAGATGAAGGCGGCATGCGTCTTAATCAAATGGTAGAAACCGATATTGACTGTCCAACCTGTGGCAGAAAAATGGGCATTCGTACTGCTTCAACGGGCGTATTCTTAGGCTGTACAGGTTATAACCTGCCACCTAAAGAGCGCTGTACTACTACTATGAATTTAGTGTCGGGTGATGAAGCGGTTGCATCTGATGTTGAAGACGTTGAAACAGAAACATTAATGCAAATGAAGCGCTGTCCAATTTGTGAAACAGCGATGGATTCATACCTTATCGACGAAACCCGTAAATTGCATGTGTGTGGTAATAACCCAGCATGTCAGGGGCATGTTGTTGAAGAGGGTACCTTTAAAATTAAAGGCTACGACGGCCCTATTATCGAGTGTGATAAATGTGGCGCTGATATGGAGCTAAAATCAGGTCGATTTGGTAAGTATTTTGGTTGTAACAACGATGAATGTAAAAACACACGCAAGTTGTTAAAAAATGGCGAAGCTGCGCCACCAAAAGAAGATCCAGTTCATATTCCTGAATTAGAATGTGAAAAGTCTGAAGCCTACTTTGTATTACGTGATGGCGCGGCTGGTATTTTCTTAGCAGCAAATACGTTCCCTAAATCACGAGAAACACGTGCACCTAAAGTAGAAGAGTTACAACGCTTTAGAGATCGTATTTCGCCTAAGTTTTACTACTTAGCTGATGCACCAGCCAAAGATCCTGATGGCAACCTTGCTGTTGTGCGTTACAGTCGTAAAAACAAAGTTCAATATGTAATGACTGAAGTTGATGGTAAAGCAACTGGTTGGACGGCTCATTACGAGGGTGGTAAATGGGTAGAAGAGGCTAAGAAAAAAGCTGCGCCTAAAAAGAAAGCTGCAGCTAAAAAAGCGCCAGCTAAAAGTAAAGCTAAAGCCAAACCAAATAAAGATGATGAATAATTAATTATTCATCGCTTTAATAATAAAAACCGGAACGCACAGCCTGTGACAGTTCCGGTTTTTTTGCATTATCAAACCTATCACAATGGCATTTTTAACCTGATTTTTTATTTTACAGAGTTAAAATGTAACCAATTTAGGTTTGAACCGCTCAATTATTCATTAAATCTTAACAGCAGTGACTTTGTTATAGCCTTCAGATGTTAGTTCATCATTCACACACTTTAAAACATAGTTATAAATTGCTTCATCGCTTACGTCGTCTTCTTTAGCCCAGCTAATACACATTTCTGTGAACTCTTGAATCGTTTCGGCTGAAGCGTCTGTAGTATCGCTTGCAACTGCATTTGCAGCTGATAAAGCGAAAAACGGTGCAACGATTAACGCGAGTAATGCTTTATTCATTTTTTTATTCCTAAAAATGGAGTAACAATCGAATTATGCATTCAAATAATGCCTACATAAAACAAGTGTAACCAAGGCAGAACATCTCTGTTGGTAAACTGATTTTTAATCACAATTCACACAAAGGAAAACGAAAAATTTTTATCGTCAGGATAAGCATATTGCGTACCTACTTTTAGGCTGAAGTGATTGTGTTAGCGTTTAATTTAAGCTAATGTCGCGTTTTAATTTTTAGGTGCCCCTATGTCAGAGCCACACACAAATAATACAAATAAAAAAATACACCCTGTTCATAAAGTTGAACACGGTCTTGAGTCGTTGATATTTAAAGGACGCTGGTTACTCGCCCCATTTTTTGTCGGCTTATTATTTGCTGTGGTTTTACTACTTATAAAGTTTTTTAAACAACTATATATGATGGGGATAGCGACGTTTACTGCTAGTAATCAAGAGCTGTTGGTTGGTATTTTAACTTTAGTTGATACTGCATTGTTAGCAGGTCTGCTGTTGATTATTATTTTTAGCGGTTACGAAAACTTTGTCTCTAAGCTTAATATCGAAAATCATGAAGACCGCCCTGTATGGATGGGTAAGGTCGGGTTTTCTGGTTTAAAAATGAAGCTGATCAGTGCAATAGTGGCCATTTCAGCCGTTGAGCTGCTTAAGGTATTTATAAGTTCTACGTCTCATTCTAATAATGAATTACTCTGGAAAGTACTGATACACGTTACGTTTGTGGTATCAGGTGTACTATTTGCTTTTACTGATTATTTAAATAGTAAAACAATTAACCACTAAAAATTTGTTATAAAAAACCCGAGCAATGCTCGGGTTTTTTATTTGTAATAATTTTAAATATTAACTGCAGTTGGCGTAATAACTACCAAATGGCTCAACGGTCAGTGTTTTATTATTAAGCTGCGCGTTGTAATGAGAAAGCGCGCTATGCTCTTTTTCAACAACAATATCAATAGCAAGCTCTGCTTTTGCCCCGCTTAAATTGAATACACACAACATCTTTTCTTCGTTTAACGTGCGGTAAAAAGCCAAAATTGGCTCGGCGGTTTGTATAAACTCAATATCACCTTCAAGTAATACTGGCTGGTTTTTACGCCAGGCCATAAACTCACGGTACGCATTTAATATTGAGTTTGCATCATTCTCTTGTTCAGCAACTGCTTGGAGCTTGTGTTGTTGATCAACAGGTAACCACGGTTTTACCTCGCTAAATCCTGCATTGTGTGCATTGCTTTGTGAGTTATTACGGTTTTCCCAAGGCATTGGGGTACGACATCCATCGCGACCTTTAAAGTTTGGCCAAAAAGTTATGCCGTATGGGTCTTGTAAATCTTCAAAAGCAACACTGGCTTCACCGAGTCCGAGTTCTTCACCTTGATACATACACACGCTGCCACGTAGTGAAGCGAGTAGGGCGGTCAACATTTTACATTGCGATGGGTTTACCTCTCCCGTTTCACTCCAACGGCTAGCAACACGTTCTACGTCATGGTTACTAAATGCCCAGCAAGGCCAGCCTTCAGTCATGCGTTGCTCAAGTGTAGTAACGGTATTTCTTATATACTCGCTTGAGTAATCATCCGTTAACAGCTCAAAGCTATAACCCATATGCAGTTTATCGCCGCCTTGGGTGTATTCTGCCATTGTGGCTAATGAATCTTCAGATGAAATTTCACCCAGTGATACGGTACCAGGGTACTTGTTGAGTAAAGTACGAATATCACGCATAAACTCTATGTTTTCAGGCTGGGTATTATTGTAGTAATGGTACTGAAATGCATACGGATTATCTTCGCTAAAGCCACGGCCTTGACGCTTTTCTTTTGGTTTTGCTGGGTTATCACGAAGCAAAGCGTCATGGTAACAAAAGTTAATTGCGTCTAACCTAAAGCCATCCACGCCCTTTTTAAGCCAAAACTCAACATTATCTAGTACGGCTTGGCGAACATCGGGGTTATGAAAGTTAAGATCAGGCTGTTCAGTAAAAAAGTTATGTAAGTAATATTGTCCACGACGTGGCTCCCATTGCCATGCACCGCCACCAAAAATAGACAACCAATTATTAGGTGCTGTGCCGTCTTCTTTAGCATCGGCCCATACATACCAATCAGCTTTATCGTTGGTTAAGTCTTCACGGCTATCAATAAACCATTGATGTTGGTCTGAGGTATGGCTAAGCACTTGGTCAATAATAATTTTAATATCGCGTTGATGCGCTTGCGCAATTAACTCATCAAAATCTGCTAAATTACCAAAAAGCGGGTCAATATCACGATAGTCGCTAATATCATAACCAAAATCTTTCATCGGCGATTTAAAGAAAGGTGAGATCCAAATAGCATCCACCCCTAAGCTTTTAATGTAATCAATACGATTTATTATCCCTTTTAAATCACCAATGCCATCGTTGTTGCTATCTTGAAAGCTACGCGGATAAACCTGATAAATAACCGCACCTTTATACCATTGCTTTTGGGCCATGCTTTTCTCCGTTTTCACACTGTCTTTGTGTTGTTCTTTTTTTAGAGGTAATAATCCCCGTTTATTTGAAAAAGCATACTTGAAGCCTGTCATACTGTAAAAATCCTGCATACGTATGCACCGATTTTAAGGTATTAAAACAGGATGAACTAATCGTTCAGGCAATCGATTTGAGTCGTGGATTATTCTTATTATATTTTACCAATTCTAATATGGAGTTGTTAATTTATTGTTTGCGCTGTTTAGGTGCACAAAAACAAAGGTCTGCACTGAGTTGGTGTTTTTAGTTATTGGTCTTACCAATTTAATTTGTGTAGATAATGTGTTTAGTAATTAATTAAAAAATAAAATTTTCTTGCTTCTCTTTATCAGCGTTTTATGAAAGGTTTATTTCATAAAAAAATAAATAGTGGTTATCACTTAACTCATAAAATACTCTTGCACCAAAATAACCTATTTTAAAACAGTTGGTTACATGTTGATTTGTAAATTTAATGTTAAATTTGTGCGTGCGGTGCTATTTTGAATACGTATGCAATAAGTTGTTAATAAAATAATACGAGCGTTAATATTCATCCTGACAACAAAATAAGCTCGCATGTTTAACTATCACTTAAGCAAGTAAGCGGGTATCACATTATGGGTAACGGGAAAACATTATGGCTATGTTCAAACCAAGTATACTAACGCTAGCATTAACTGCTGCCGGATTATCAAGCTTTGCCACCACTGCGGCACAAGAAGAAACAATAAAAAATGATGATGTAGAAATCATCGAAGTGAAAGGTTTTCGCGGTAGTGTTGTTGAATCAATAAATACTAAGCGTTTTTCAACACAGGTGGTTGAGTCAATTTCTGCTGAAGACATTGGTAAACTTCCTGATTCATCTATTGCAGAGTCAATCGCACGTTTACCAGGTTTAACAGCGCAACGTCTTGATGGCCGTGCTAGTCGTGTAAGTGTTCGTGGTTTTAGCGAAAACGAAAGCGCAACAACATTTAATGGCCGTGAGCAGGTATCTATTGGTGACAACCGTGGTGTTGAGTTTGACCTTTACCCATCAGAAATAATGAGCGGTGTTACTGTTTATAAAACGCCAAGTGCTAGCATTGAAGCTGAAGGCATTGCCGGTGTTATCGACATGCAAACGGTAAAGCCTTTAAATAAAGGTGAACAAGTGATCATGTTTAATGGTCAGTATGAGCAAACTAGCTTTGATAAATTAAACCCAGATGGCGATGACAAAGGGTTTCGTGGCACAGTTTCATACATAGACCAGTTTGCAGATGACACTATAGGTGTAGCATTTGCTTACAACACAATGAGTTCTCCAAACCAAGAAAAACGCTGGAATTCTTGGGGTTATCCAGAGTTCACAGGTAATGATGGACAAAACTATTCAATTTTAGGCGGCGCTAAACCTTTCGTACGTTCATCAACACTTGAACGTGATTCAGCGATGCTAGTTGTAGAAGCTGCACCAAATGACCGTTTAAACATGACGTTTGATGCATTATATGTAGATTTCAACGACGAAAAAATCTTACGTGGAATTGAAGTACCTTTCGCCTGGGGTCAAGGTAGCATCGACCCAAATAGTGTTACTGTAGATGAGCAGTCTGGCTTTATTACCAGTGCAGTAACGCAAGGTCAGCGTGTTGTTGTACGAAATGACTATGAAGAGCGGAAAGCAGAACTATCACAATTTGGTTTTAACGCTAAATACGATATTAACGATGATTGGTCAGTTGAATTTGATGCCAGCCACTCAGAAGTTGACCGTACGATTTGGAGTATTGAGAGTTACTCAGGTACTGGGCGTGGCGATTCAAATGGTGTTGCCGATAACATAGGGTATGCATTTGATGGTGGAAATACTGGCGCACAATTCACTCATGAGCTTGATTACAGCGACTACGACTTAATTCAATTAGGCGGTCCTTTATCTTGGGGAAGCAGTGCTGCGCTTAATAATAAGTACGGTTTAAATGATACGGCTTATCAAAATACCGCACAAGATGGCTTTATTAATGCCCCAGAAATTAGCGATGAGCTTTCAACGCTTAAGTTAGCGGCCAGTAAAGTACTTGAAAACGAATACTTTAGCCGTATTAACTTTGGTTTATCTTACCGCGACCGTGAGAAAGTAAAACAGTCTGAAGGCTACTTCATGACTTTAAAAGATTTTTCTTTAGATAATCCAGGTATGGTATCAGTGCCAGAGCAATACCGTTTAGGCTCAGCAAGTTTAGACTTTATTGGCATGGGTGACATGATTGCTTATGACACCAATGGCCTGGTAAATGATGGTTATTACGATCTATTACAAGAAAGCTTAACGGATCAAAAACACTTAACGCGTTCGTGGACGGTACAAGAAGAAGTTACCGCTGCATTTATTCAAGCAGACATTAACGCTGAGATTGGTGGCATACCGGTAACAGGTAATGTAGGTATACGTTATGTACGCACTGAGCAGTCATCACAAGGCTTCGAAGCATCAAATATTAATGGCTTAGTGGTTGCATCACCTACTGATATTAGCCACGACTATTCAAATGTATTACCAAGCTTAAACTTATCTTTTGCAATCGACCAAGAGCAAACAATTCGTTTTGGCGCGGCTAAAACAATTTCTCGTGCTCGCCTTGATGAAATGCATGCATCGATTGAGACAAGCTATAACAGCGAAAAGCCTGACGAAAATGGTAACTACTGGTCTATTTCTGGTGGTAATGCAGAGCTTGAACCAAAAGAAGCAACAGGCTTTGATTTAACATACGAAAACTACTTTGATGCAGAAGGTTACTTTTCAGCAGCGTTATTTTATAAAGACATTGACCAATGGATTTTTGATGAGCGTTATGATGTTGATGTAACAGGTAAAGAAGACCCAGCAACAGGCGAAGTTCCTCCTGCGGATAGAAATACAGCTACCCGCTCAAGTAAAGTGAATGGTGGCGATGGTAATTTATGGGGCTATGAGCTTTCATTATCATTCCCTTTCAGTGTATTACATGAGTCATTAGAAGGTTTTGGTTTAATTGCGAGCCACACCAGCGTTGAGCAAGACTTGCAAGATCAAAACGGAAACGATTACGAACTACCAGGTTTGTCAGATAAAATTGATAGCTTAACTGTGTACTTCGAACGCAATGGTTTCCAAGCACGTACCAGCATGCGTAAACGTAGTGACTTTAAAGGTGATATCTACGGTTCAGGTTTTGCAACACAACAAGTTGATATACTTGGCGAGACTATTTGGGATGCGCAAGTAGGCTATGACTTTGCTGATTCTGGTATTGCTGGTTTTGAGAACTTATCAATGACGTTCCAAATTCAAAACATTACCGAAGAAGCGTTTACATCATTGCAAGGCGATAATGCGCTGCAAGTGCGTGATTACCAAGACTATGGCCGTACTTACTTACTCGGTGTAAGCTACAAGCTATAATAAGTTTTGTATTAAGAAGCCCTTGTAATTAGTTTTACAAGGGTTTTTTTATAGCTACTTTACCTAAGTTTTATCAAACTTTTTAAATTCTGATTTAAAAAAGTGAGCAATAATATGAAGCCAATAAAACATGTCGTCATTGCCGGCGGTGGAACAGCTGGTTGGATAACCGCAGCACTACTTAATAAAGTGTTAGGTAAAGTAATTAATATTACCCTTATTGAATCAAGTAGCATTGGTACAATAGGTGTGGGAGAGGCCACTATTCCTCCTATTATTGGGCTTAATAATGCGCTCGGTATTAATGAGCAAGATTTTATAAATGCCACTAATGCATCTATCAAACTGGGTATAGAGTTCGAAAATTGGAAAACACCAGGGCATAGCTACATGCATGCATTTGGCTCGTTTGGTAAAGATTTTCCCTTTTGTAACTTTTATAATTTTTGGGTAAAAGGGCACATTAATGGCAGCGAGGACTCTTTATGGGATTTTTCTCTTAACTATCAAGCCGCTAAACAGCACAAATTTACGCTACTAAATACTATTCCTAATACTCAATTACCAGGGCTTAGTTATGCGTTTCACTTTGACGCCACTTTGTATGCTGAATATTTAAAAAATCTTGCATTATCACGCGGCGTTAAACACATTGATGCAAAAATAGAGCGCGTTAATCAATGCCCTGAGACAGGTAATATCTCCAACTTAACACTTGACGATAATAGCCAAATCCAAGGGGATTTATTTATAGATTGCACTGGCCAGCGCGCACTTTTAATTGAACAAACCCTTAATACGGGGTTTGTTGATTGGTCGCATTATTTACCTTGCGATAGGGCTGTTGCAGTGCAATCAACAGGCAGCAACGAATTAAAGCCCTATACGCGCTCCATAGCACATGACGCAGGCTGGCAGTGGCAAATTCCGCTACAAAACCGAACAGGTAATGGCTTAGTGTATTGCAGCCGCTATTTATCGGATGAGTCAGCAACCGCACTTTTATTAAATAACTTACCGGGTGAGCCAACAACAAGCCCGCGTTTAATTAAATTTAAAACAGGTCGACGTTTAAAGCAGTGGCATAAAAATGTAGTCGCAGTAGGGCTCTCTAGTGGATTTTTAGAGCCCTTAGAGTCTACTAGTATTCACTTAATACAAAGTGCGGTCACACGTTTAATCAAGTTGTTTCCTCATAATGGGGTTAGTGATGCGTTAGTAACTGAATTTAATAAGCAAAGCACCAGTGAAATCGAGCATATTCGTGACTTCATTATTTTGCACTATAAATTAACTGAGCGAGAAGACACCCCATTTTGGCGTCAATGTAAGCAAATGGAAACTCCTCAATCGTTAGCGCATAAAATGGATTTATTTAAACAAACGGGCAAAGTAGTGCGCGAAAACGACGAGTTATTTGCAGAAGTAGCTTGGCAGCAAGTATTTATAGGTCAAGGCCTAATACCTGATGACTATAACAGTATTGTTGATTCATTAAGCAATGAACAACTAACTGATTTATTCGCAACGTTAAAAACTCTAATAAATTCAACGGTAGATAAATTACCTACTCATAAAGAGTTTTTAGCTAAGTTAAAAACAAACTAAGTAGCGTGACATGGTGTTTTGGTTGCGGGTTAATTGTCACTGAATATGGCTGTGAATACGTATGCAGCAACTGTAACCAAGCCTTACTTAGCTTTAGTATAAACCTATAACAACACTGAAATAAAAATGACACACACAATGAAAAAAAGATTTTACACGCCGTTGCTTATATGCAGCGCATTGCTGGTGCACGGTTGCAGTGATGACAAAGAGACAAAAACAGATTTGTTAGTTAAGCAAACAGACCCAGTTAAGCCAGTGGTATATCAAGTATTTGCTCGTTTATTTGGTAACACCCAAACCGCTAATGTGCCATGGGGAACCAAAGAGCAAAATGGCGTTGGTAAGTTTGCTGATTTTAACGACGAGGCATTAAAAGGCATTAAAGAGCTAGGTACCACGCATGTGTGGTACACCGGCGTTTTGCATCATGCCTTGGTGGGTGATTACACTGAGTACGGTATAAAACAAGACGATCCTGATGTGGTAAAAGGGCGTGCAGGTTCGCCTTACGCAATAAAAGATTATTACGATGTAAACCCTGATTTGGCAATTAATGTTACTAATAGACTCGAAGAGTTCAGCGCGCTAATTGAGCGTACTCATGAGCATGACATGAAAGTAATTATTGATATTGTTCCTAATCATGTGGCTCGAGATTATCACTCAATCGCAAAGCCTAACGGCGTGAAAGACTTTGGTGAGGACGATGATACTAGCAAGGCGTATGCTAAAAATAATAATTTTTACTATGTACCGGGTGAATCATTTAAAGTACCAACAAGCGACAGCTACCAAGTATTAGGTGGCAACAAACACCCTTTAGCCGATGGTCAATTTAGTGAAATCCCAGCAAAATGGACTGGCAATGGTGCACGTGCTCCAAAGCCTGATATAAACGACTGGTACGAAACGGTAAAAGTTAACTACGGTGTTAAACCCGATGGCAGCCTAGACTTTCCAACTTTACCTAAATCGCTTGAAAACCAAGATTACCGTGCACATTATGAATTTTGGCAAGATAAAGAACTGCCAAATAGTTGGTATAAATTTAGAAATATTGCCCTTTATTGGTTAGATAAAGGGGTTGATGGCTTTCGCTATGATATGGCTGAAATGGTACCCGTTGAATTTTGGAGCTTTTTAAATTCATCAATAAAAACACATAAACCCGATGCGTTTTTACTCGCCGAAGTATATAACCCATTGATGTACCGCACCTATATTCACCAAGGTAAAATGGACTACTTGTATGACAAGGTCGGTTTTTACGACACCCTAAAAGGGATTATGCAAGGTAAGCAACCCGCTAACACGGTATTTAAAGCACAAGCTGAAGTGGCAGATATTGAACAGCACATGCTGCACTTTTTAGAAAACCATGACGAACAACGTATCGCAAGTCCTGACTTTGCTGGCGACGCTGCATGGGGTAAACCGGCTATGGTGGTTTCTAACTTAATTAGTCGTTCGCCAACCTTGCTTTATTTTGGCCAAGACGTAGGTGAAGATGGATCAGAAAACGCAGGCTTTGGTTCGCCTACACGCACCAGTATTTTTGATTACATTGGCGTACCAGCGCACCAAGCATGGATGAATAATGGCAAGTTTGATGGCGTAAATTTAACTCCTGAGCAAGCACAGTTACGTCAATACTATATCGCAATTATGGAACTTAATGGCTTACCTGCTGTTGTTGCCGGTGATATGGCACCCTTGATGGTAACAGGCAGTAATAGAGTGGTGGGTTTTGTACGCACCTTAGGCCAGCAATCATTATGGGTGCTGAGCAACTTTAGCCAGCAATCACAAACAGTCACTATTACGCTCACGCCGAATCAAGCAACTATGCTCAAACCAAACTCCACGCTATACGACCTACTAGAGTCGCATAGCAGTATTTTGGTGAGCGATGAGAAACAAAATACAACCTTTACGCTGACCCTTGATGCACTCAGCAGTGCCGTTTTAACAAATAAGGCTGATCATGAATTATAACAACAAACCAACCTTAAGCTTTTGGCAAATATGGAATATGTGCTTTGGCTTTTTAGGCATTCAATTTGGCTTTGCACTGCAAAACGGTAACGTAAGCCGTATATTTCAAACACTTGGCGCTAATGTCGACGATATTCCTATTTTATGGGTTGCAGCGCCGCTCACGGGCTTAATTGTGCAACCAATTATTGGTTATTGGAGTGATAAAACTTGGGGCAAATTAGGCCGCCGTCGTCCTTTCTTTTTATACGGCGCTATATTAACCACGTTATCGCTTTTTATTATGCCAAATTCTCCCACGCTTTGGATTGCTGCGGGTATGCTGTGGATTATGGATGCCTCAATTAACGTTACCATGGAACCGTTTCGTGCATTAGTAGGCGACAACTTGCCAAACAAGCAGCGCGCCACAGGCTATGCCATGCAAAGCTTTTTTATTGGTGTGGGAGCGGTGGTTGCATCAGCACTCCCTTGGATGATGACCAACTGGTTTGATATTGCTAATACTGCACCGATTGGTCAAATTCCTGATTCTGTAAAGTATTCGTTTTACTTTGGTGGGGTTATTTTATTTATTGCAGTTGGCTGGACTATTGTCACCACAAAAGAGTACTCACCCGAGCAGCTTGCACAATTTAATCAACAAGAATCACAAACAGCACAAACCAATATTACTAATAGCGTTAATTTTACCAAAGGCGGCGTTATTTTTAGCGGCTTAGGTTTGCTTGTTTTAGCCACAGTATTAGGGCTGGACCTGGAAAAAGAACTTTACTTGCTGGCTGCTGGGTTAGTTAGTTTTGGTGTTATTCAATTTATTGCAGCGGCATTAAAAGCTAAACAGCACACTAGCGGCGGTTTTTATAATGTAGTGAATGATGTATTCACTATGCCTGAGGCGATGAAGCAATTGGCATGGGTACAATTTTTTAGTTGGTTTGCGTTATTTGCTATGTGGATTTATAGCACCTCAGCGGTTACTAGCTTTCATTACGGGAGTACAGATACCAGCTCGTTAGCGTACAACAACGGTGCAGATTGGGTGGGTATATTATTCGCCGCTTACAATGGCTTTGCCGCGATTGCTGCTTTATGTATCCCGATCATCGTTAAACGCGTGGGATTAAAAGTAGCACATGCACTTAACCTTATTTTAGGTGCGCTAGGCCTAGCAAGCTTTATGTTTATAAAAGATCCCAGCTTACTTATTTGGCCAATGATAGGCGTAGGTTTTGCGTGGGCGTCTATCTTATCTCTGCCTTATGCAATGTTAAGCACCTCGGTACCGAGCCATAAAATGGGCGTTTACATGGGTATTTTCAACTTTTTCATTGTGATCCCCCAATTATTAGCCGCTAGCGTACTGGGGTTAATATTACGCCACTTTTTTGAAAACCAACCTATTTACGCATTAATACTGGGCGCTGTGTCGTTTGTACTTGCAGCGGTTGCGGTATTGCGTGTTAAGCACACTCAATAAAGTAACGAGTAAACTGAAATTAATTAAGGCTTTAAAATGAAAAAATTAAATACAATTACCACCAGTTTATTAATGCTTGGTTTAACAGCTTGTGGCGCGCAGCAAGAGCCATCAAACAGCGCTGTAATACAGGTATCGGCACCAGGTGCCCCTGGGGCAGAGCCATTTTGGGCCTATGCAGGCAAAACCGGTATTGGCACATCATTTGAGCAATATCAAAATGGCCATTACAGTGATGAGGCCCCTACAGGAACGGTGTCAAAAGTATGGTTCTCAATTGCCAAAGGTATGATCACCGAAACGATGTTTGGGCTTATTCATCAAGCGCAAATTAAAGACATGCAATTTGTTGTAGTAGGAAAAGATTTTACAGTCACAGAAGCTGACGATTTAGACGTTACCATTGACTACTTATACAAAGACGATAAAGGCCGCCCGTTATCATTAGCTTACAAAGTTGTAAGCAAAGATAAACAAGGCCGCTTTAGCCTCGAAAAACACATATTTACCGATCCTGATGGGCAAAGCTTATTTGTACGCAGTATTTTTAATACCCAGCTTGAAGGCGTTAAGGCATACGTAAGCGTTAACCCGTATGTTGATAATAACGGCCTTGATGATTTTGCTAAAACAACAGAACAAGGATTGCTGGCATGGCAAGACAACAGCTACCTTTCATTGCAAGGTGCGCAGCCATTTAAACAAACAAGTGTTGGTTTTACAGGTGTGAGCGATGGTTTAAATCAGCTGAAAACAACTCAGCAGCTCACTCAAGTTTATAAAAATACCGGTGAACAATCGGGTAATGTTAGCCTACTTGCAGAGCTGGGTGAAATTGGTGAAAACAGCCAGTTCGATTTAACCCTAAGCTTTGGTAATAGCGAACAAATCAGCTTTAAACAAGGGCAAGCTACGTTAGCCAAAGGTTACCAAGCGGTGCTTGATAATTACAACGGTAAAGGCGAAGCGCTTGGTTGGCAAGACTACCTGCAAAGCCTTGCACCGCTAAATAATATGAGCGAACAAACAGCAGATAACGGCAAGTTACTTTACACCAGTGCCATGGTACTTAAAGCGCAAGAAGATAAAACTCATGCAGGCGCACTTATTGCCTCACTATCTAACCCATGGGGCGAAACCGTATCGGCTAAAACAGGCTCTACTGGTTACAAAGCGGTATGGGTGCGCGACTTTTATCAAGTTGCCATGGCGTTTATGGCCATGGGCGATAATGCGACCGCTAAAACCGCCTTCGAATACCTTGAAAAAGTTCAAGTAAACAGCAAAATCCCAGGCAATAAAGGCGATACAGGGTGGTTTTTACAAAAAACACATGTTGATGGTGAACTAGAATGGGTGGGCGTACAACTTGACCAAACTGCAATGCCACTCATGCTTGCTTGGAAACTCCATCAGGCAGGTGTATTAAGTGATGCAGAGCTGAGCGATTGGTATAGTCGTATGTTAAAACCTGCGGCAGACTTTTTAGTTGAGGGTGGTCGTGCAAACATTCTATGGAACGACACACAAATAACGCCGCCAGCCACTCAGCAAGAACGCTGGGAAGAGCAAGAAGGGTATTCGCCATCTACTACCGCCGCGGTTGTTGCTGGTTTAATTACTGCAGCCGATATCGCTAAACTAGCAGGTGATGATGCCAATGCAACACGTTACCTAAATACAGCTAAGCGTTATAACAATGATATTGAAAAATTAATGTTTACAACGACTGGTAATTTAGAGTCGAGCGCTTCTGATGGTGAATATTTTATTCGCATTGGCCAAGATAAAGACGCCAATTCAAATACTAAAATTAACGCTAATAATGGCCGTGAAGGGTTTAATAAAAAGCAAATACTTGATGGCGGCTTTTTAGAACTCGTTCGCTATGGCGTACGCGATGCACTATCGCCTAGCATAGTAAAAACACTGCCAGAATATGATGACGAAACCCTAACCGATAACCTACAAGTTAAATACAGCTTTGAGTTTACTGACGGCAGCGGCACATTTGTAGGCTACCGCCGCTATGGTAACGACGGATACGGTGAAGACGAAGTAACTGGCGCTAACTATGCCGAAGGTGGTAAAAACAGCCCAGGGCAACGTGGGCGAGTTTGGCCATTTTTTACCGGTGAACGAGGTCATTACGAAATTGCCGCCGCAAATGCCAATAATAGTTTAGATGCAACAAAACAGCAGGCTATTAAAAATAGTTATGTAAAAGGCCTAGAGCAATTTGCTAACCAAGGCATGATGCTACCTGAACAAGTATGGGATGGTGTAGGCATTAATAAAGCGGGTTACACGTTAGGCGAGGGTACTAACTCGGCCACACCATTGGCGTGGACACATGCGGAATACGTTAAGCTAGTGCGCTCACTAAGCGACAAGCAGGTATGGGATCATTACCCAGTGGTAACTAAAGCACTAAAATAACCGCAAACTAACTAACATAGCCGTAGTAAAATACGGCTATGTTAGTTATTACAATAATAACGAGGCTGAAATGAAAACATTTACCTTGAGCGCATTAGCATTAGCAATCATGCTAACAGGCTGCCAAAGCGCACCATCATTAAATAACTACACGAATAACACCGAAACATCGCCACTAAACACTGAACAACAAGCAAACCCGTGGTGGGAAAATGCCATTTTTTACCAAATTTGGCCCCGCAGTTTTTACGACAGCGATGCTGATGGCCATGGTGATTTTAATGGTATGACCCAAAAGCTCCCGTATCTACAAGAGCTCGGCGTAAATGCGCTGTGGTTAACCCCAATGTTTGAAGCGCCGTCGTATCATGGCTATGATTTTACTGAATTTTATCAAGTAGAAAACGACTACGGCAGCATGGCCGAGTTTGAAGCCTTTATAAAAGCTGCTGACGACAAAGGCATGAAAGTCATACTTGATTTAGTTATAAACCATATATCAAGTAACCATGAATGGTTTCAGCGTTCAGCAAATAATGAAGCCCCTTATGCAGATTACTTTATTTGGCGCGACGATATGCCAAAAGCCGGAAGTGGTTGGGGACATGCTTGGAGTAATAACGACCAACCCGATGCTGTATGGCATTGGAATGAAACACGCCAGCAGTATTACTACGGCGCGTTTGGAGCAAGCCAACCTGACTTGAACTTACGCCACCCTGATGTTGTTGCCGAAATGGAAAAAATGGCTAAGTTTTGGCTTGATAAAGGCGTTGCAGGGTTTAGATTAGACGCAGTTCGTTTTGCAATGGAAGGTGGCGCAGATGCGCAAGCCGATACCGACGAAACCATTGCATATTGGCAGCATTTTAACCAATACGTAAAAAGCGTTGATCCAGAGGCGTACTTAGTAGGTGAAGCATGGGCTGACATTCCCGTTGCGGCAAAATACTTTGGCGAAGGTAAAGGCCTCGATCAAGGCTTTGATTTTGAAGTAGGCTATAAAATATTGGGCTTATTAAAACCCGATGCCAGTGGTGAAGCGCAATTTGGCACCATGCAATCTAATCAACAAGTCAGTAAAGTTGATGCCAATGTGCTCAAACAAAATTTACAACAGCGTATTGATTCAACTGCACCGCTTGATTTTTTTGCACCGTTTTTAACTAATCACGACCAAGAACGAGTGGCTTATCAACTTGCTGAACACGACGATAAGGCAAAACTTGCCGCCGCCATGTTATTTAGCTCTCCTGGCACGCCGTATATTTATTACGGTGAAGAAATTGGCCTAACACAAGGTGGCACAGGTCACGATGTGTATAAACGCGCGCCAATGCAGTGGAATAACAGCAATCAAGCTGGCTTTACTCAAGCTCAAACAAGTTGGGTTGAGCAGGCTGAACTGTTTGGTGATAACTACACTCAGTGGTGGCCTGAATTTTTAGCACAGCAAATTAATGCTGCTGATCGCAATGTAAAAACGCAACAAGCACAATCTGATTCACTGTGGCGTTTATATCAGCACTTAATCGCACTAAAAAAACAGCGCCCAGAGCTGGGTATTAAAGGCAGTTACGAATTAACGCAACACAACAACGGCCTTGTCGAAATAACCCGCGAGTTAAACGGCAGTAAAAGTATGTTTGTGCTTAACTTAACCGCTAACCCGCAAAGCGTCAGCAGCATCAAACGCGATGATTTAACGCCAAACTGGCAACACGACCTAAATGACGAGCAACTCGCTGGTTACGGTTTGTTGTTACTGAATAACACACTGTAAATAAAATTCATTCGTGGGGCTAACATACGTAAGCCCCTTTTTGTAATAATGTTTTTATTGCATTGCCCCCAAGTTATAGCTCATTTTAATTAGTTATAACTAGCTCAACTTGTTCTTACGTCATGGCGCTTATCATGAAAATAAATATAAGATGCAATCCACCTTGGTAGGTGTCCACGGTACGTAATGAATACTGACACACCAACATAGATTCTGCGATGTAATTTAAAAATGGTGAACGCGTTTTCATCTTTCCACCAACAAAAAGAGCTATGTCTTTATACAGTGTATTTGTTTCGCTCCCATATTCAAGAAAATGCGCGCCTAGCGCACTTTCTTCTTTGTTATTATATTTAGTAGCAAGAAATAATTATAGCTAGCAATGAGTTAAGTTATTTGGTAAAAATGATTTATAAAATACATGAGCGTATCGTTGGCAGAAATATGCGCGATGAGCGCACTATAAAGTTGTTAGATTTCAATGAAAGTTTATCAATGTAACGGATACTACATACCCGCAGCCTTTTGGTTGTACGTGGATACTGATCAGCCAATCAATAAACTGCTCAATACTCCTCATGAAAGGACACTTGTTCATGAGTTAGTGCACTTCTTGCAGGATGTAACTACTACCTATGGATTGGCAAATATCTGCAGATACGTCGATCAACTGAAATGTTTCAGTAAGTTAGTACGCAGTTCCAGATCTTTGACTGTGCCTGTTGTAGCGAGTCAACGGTCTGATTCGGTTAATGCAAATTCTGATCTGTTTTCAATCTATGCGGGAGACGGTGCAGGCAAGTACATGACGCACAATGATAGCGTTATGATTACCTCGATCGCGGAGCACCGTGAGCAGGTTGAGCATGTGGTAGACCCAGTTTTCTATACGGAAATTGAGTATGGGGGCAGCCAAACCTTCCATTTTGGATCCATTGCGATACTGGAAAGCATGGCTCACATTATTGAATGCGAAATTTATGGGAAGATGCCGATAAAAAGCTTCCCCTACGATTCAGCTAAACTAGTCGTAGACTATCTATGTCCGGATATCGAAGTGAGCGCACCCGCAGTTTTGGAAATCTGTGAAGCTTCCCTGATGTTCCTCAATCCTGCTGAGATATTTGTTGAGGCTGCAAAAAAATTGAATTCGGAAAGAGTGAGGTACATTGTTCCGAACGACTACTATCAGTTCGTGATGGAGAGATTTTCATATGAGGATCAGACGTCTATCGAGTACTTTGAGCATGTTGGTAGAGAAGCTCAAGATCAGCTTAATGATCTTTTTACAGTTGAGCCATTTTGTAATGAACGTTGGGGTTCTAGGGCTGTTCGAGCGGGGGGTAACATCAGAAAAAATGGCCAATCCATATCGTCTATATTGTTCGAAAGCACTGCCGATAGTGCAAGGAATAGATTCTTTTCTATCATTAGTGAAGTCGGATTTCCACCTTCTATTAATAAACATAATCAAGTGTGGGTTCAAGCAGGCTCAGAAAGCTCGCATACGCACCTGATGTATCCTGCAATTGCGTCTATTTCTGAGATGCTAGAAGGAAGAGAACAGGCTTGTCGCCTTTACGAATATTGTAAAAATGAGAAGAATGGCTACACAGTGAGCCAGCATTGTCTGCAAGCACCATGGAAAAGGGCAAAGACAAAACAAGCTTGTTACTACTCTCATATTTGGAAAATGTGGGGGCATGAAGAATGCGAGATATTAGAAAGTTGAAATCTAACAAGTTGCTCCACGCGGATAAATTACTCGCTTTGCTCCTAATTTACCGGTGAGCAAGGCGTTATGTAACTCATTAGCCTCGTTCATCATTCATCTTTTTTATTCATGGTAGTTAAAATGTTAGGTCCAAAGTATTCTGTAGAAGCAAAAAAAGGGGAATTAGGTGTACAACGAGTTTCAAATATCATATTTGAAAGCTTAGGTTGGATCTTTAAAAGAACCCCTCAAGAGTTTGATTTTGGAATAGATGGCCAAATTGATTTAGTAGATACAAACGGTACAGTTACGGGGCAAACTTTTGCAGTACAAATAAAATATGGTAAATCCTTCCTAAAAGAAGAAAATAGGTGGGGATATATTTACCGTGGAGAGCTTAAACATATAAATTACTTATTAAATTACCCATTACCTGTATTTATTATGTTGTGCGATCCAGATTCAAATCACGTGTATTGGGAGTTATTTGATGCCGCCAAAACAGATAGAACACCTGCGGCATGGAAAATGTCTATTCCCAAGAAACAAGTTTTGGCGGAAAGTAAAAAATCAATTACAGCTTTATTACCGGATGTAACAGACCACACAGACGAGTTGGAAAAATATTGGCTTATTAATGACGTTATAACTAAATATACAGATAACCTTCATATATTAATTTCAAGAGAATGGGTCGAATCAGGTGATATATCAGAGGTCGCAAGCCAATTTGAGAGGTTTCAAGTCTCTCGGGAACTTGCTTTTAAAAAGAAAAGTAACGTTGAAGTTTCATTTCACGGGTATGAATCAGATCCTCGTGAATTATTTGAAATACCAGAAGTAGTGCACTTTTCAAAAATATTAGCTTATAAGTTACCTTTATTCTTTTATTGTGATCCTTCTAGTAATTTATGTGGTTTAAAGTCAATAGCGCTGTGTTGTGCAAATGCACAGCTTATCAATAGCGCTCAAGTAAAAATTGACAAGCATGCACTTATACAATTTGTTCATAAACAACATGAACTTCTCAACCGAGTAACCGATTGGCTAGAAATGACAGAAGAAGAAAATGAGGAAATTTGTATTCCTATATATGAACTTCTTGGTATGGCGTAAAGTTACATAACAAGTGACTATGGTGTCAATTCCTAATTTTAAACCATTTTAGGATCCCACATGACACCATCCTTCACCATAGAATTTATGATCACTACCAGCTTTCGTATACACGCAATAATGGCTACTTTTTTAGGCTTTCCTGCTTTGACCATACGTTGATAAAGGTCTTTAAATTTAGAGTTGTACTGAATGGCTGACATCATCGCTATATATATGGCAGTTCTTATTTTAGGTCGGCCGCCACGTATCATTCGCTTACCTTGATACACGCCATTTTCACGATTAAATGAGGCTACACCCACTAAAGAAGCTGCCTCTTTGTTGTTCACATAACCTAACTCAGGCATATCACTAAGCAAGTTAAACGCGACCACATTGCCAACACCAGGCACACTTTGGATAATGGCATTTTTTGCTTTGTATTCGTCACATTGTTCAATCAGTTTTTGAAGTTTTAAATCGACTTTATCTATTTGGTTTTCCAGTGTAGTTAAGATAGGTTTTATGAGTGACGATAGTGTTTTTGGCATTATTTGAGAGCGATTTTTCTCCATCGTTTGCATATCCATTAACTGGCGTCTTCTCGAGAGTAAATCGCTCATCAAGCGCATTTGCTCTGGCATTAAAGATGATAAAGGCGTTTTAATCGCTTCACCAAAGTGAGCAATAAGTTGTGCATCAAGTTTATCCGTTTTTGCTTTTTGGCCGATAGCGCCTGCGAAGCGTTTTATGTTCACGGGATTAGCAACAACGAAGGGAATATTCGCCTCAGCGCAGGCTATAATAAAAGGCTGTTCAAGACGTCCAGTCGCCTCAATAGTGACGCACGTTACGGGGTGTTTTTTTAAGATTTGAATGGCGTGTTTAATGCCACTTTGATTGTTTTCTACAGTAAAGTAAATGTCTAAAGGCCTGATATAAATATCGAGTTGTTTTTTACCTGTATCGACACCGACGTTAATTTCATTTTGATTATTTTTTGTATTCATAATAAGCTGACTCTGCCTTGCTATTCGGGCTCGAGGCCCTGTTGACTATCCGAGTTTAATGCTTGGAGTTTATACAGCGTTCTAACTTGTTACCGGTCTCTCAATAGAGGAGCCTTCAATCAATCGAACTACTGTATAAAAGGCTTTGGTTGCAGCCAAAGTTTGGGCCTCACATTACCCGAACTAGGTTAAAATAATAATTAATTTATGGGTTTATTATCCATACAAGCTATTTAAAAAGTGCAATGCTCCTGCGTTTATTATTTTAACTAACTGATATTTAAGCATAATTTTGGCGTTTTACATCATAATTAAACTAGGGATTAGTTACACTAATGAGAATTACCGCTACTTATATTGTTGCATTAACTGCGCTTTACTCTTCCAACGTATTTTCTTGCACACAAAGCAAAGATCCAGAAACTGTCGTGCAAGCACAAGTCGAGGCTTATAACGCACATGATATTGAGCTTTTTGCTAGTTGTTATTCCTCCGATATTGAAATGCAGCACCTCACAGGAGATATAGCACAGACAGTAGGCAAAAAAGAGTTAGTAAAGGCGTTTCAATTTTTAAAAACAGTGCCAAAAGGGTTCAAAGTTACTATTGAAAACAGAGTAGTTAATGGGCCTATCGTCATTGATTATGAAAGAATACAAGGCCTTGGAGAGGGAAGGGAAGATATGCTTGTTGTTGTAATATATGAAGTACGTGATGGTAAAATTAAAAGTGTATGGTTCCCACCAGCTAACTAATTCAATGTTTTTTTTTCAAAAAGCAAAAATATACAACACGCTGACTGTAAAATCTTTATGTGATTAATACACCAAGCATTTAATACGGAGTCCTAATGTCGAAGTATTTTGCCAAAATCAATTGGGTTAGAGACAGAAGCGAAAGTTATATTGATAATAAATATAGCCGAGAGCATGAATGGATTTTTGATGGAGGCTTAACAATTCAAGCTTCATCTTCTCCCCATATCGTTCCTTTGCCTTACTCTGTGGAAGAAAATGTGGATCCCGAAGAAGCTTTTGTTGCCTCCCTTTCAAGTTGTCACATGTTATTCTTTTTATCTATAGCTGCAAAAAATAAGTATGTAATTGATTCATATATTGATAATGCTGTAGGTATTATGGAAAAAGATAGTGAAGGTAAAATATCAATGACTCAAGTCACCCTTAAACCACATGTGAAATTTTCTGGTGATAAGCAACCAACAATGGAAAAACTTGAAAAAATGCACCATCAATCGCACCAACAATGTTTTATTGCTAATTCGGTTAAAACTAAAATTATTACTGAAATCACCCCTTAAAGCGCGATTATAGATGAATAAAATACTTTTAATGTTTTCCAATAGGCGCATTTTAGTTAACTATCACTTTTATTAATATCGCGCTATTTATTCAAGAACAGCTCGTATAAAGTAATTGTTTTATAAAAGTATGAAACTTAATGACTTTTAAATATATACATTAAAAATATGGTGGAATTTTTGGAAGTCTCACTTAGTAATACTCTCTATATTTCAGCGAGAGTCGATTTTTTTAAACTTCTCTGAGCGAAATTCGAAAGTAAATAAAAGATATATTCAAGTAGCTGTTGTTGGGTGTTTTTTAATTTAGGTAGTAAGGTCGATATGCAAGATTTAGTATACAAATATGGACAAAGAGTTATTTCTTTTCTGATCGTTATTACATTGCTTGTTAATTGGGAAATGTTTTCAATTATAGGGGCGGCTGGATTGACGCTTGCAAATAACTTGCTAATAATTATATGGATTATTCTGTTATTTACTTCTGCCATAGGGTTATATCTAAGGACAAACTGGGGATTCTTTTTCTTTTATCCTGGGGTATTACTGACAACAATTGGTTTCTCTATTCCTCTTATTCCTTTTGTTATTAGTGTTTTTGCATTTGAGTTGAGGCCTTGGATAATGATCGGCATAAACTCGATGCTTTTAATGTTTGCTTTATGGACACATTGGTTAAAGCATGTAATTAATAAACCACCAAAACAAGTACACTAGATTTAATAAAATATTTTTAGTTGCGCTGCAATCTTCATATGACTAAATATCAGAATCTAACCGCAGTTAAATAGCAACCCATTTTTAGTTTAAAATAAACTGTTGACATAATATGTCGTAGTGGTTACTTTTAATACATAATATTAAAAGGAAAACTAAAATGGAAATTTGGAATTTATTTACTGATTTTATTGTGCAATCAATCACCTTTTTTACCCAAGAAGTGGGCGTAAGCCAAGCGGTTGCAATTATTTTGTTTACCGTTATTGGACGATTAGTTTTAATGCCGATTAACCTTGTTGCTATGGCTAATATGGTTAGAAATAAAAAAGCAATTGCCGCACTAAAACCTGAGCTAGATAGCATAAAAAACAACTATAAAAACCAGCCCAGCGAAATCGCAAAATTAACTATGGCGCTGTATAAAAAGCACAACATTAAGTTTATCGATAAAAAAAGTGTGACTAATATGGCAAGCCAAGGGGTATTTGGCCTTGGAACTTTTCAGGCTCTGCAACAAATTGTATTTAATAGTAAGTTTGCTTGGATTGCCAGTATTGCAAAGCCTGATATTGCGCTTTCGTTACTAGTGGGGGCTATTACATATTTATCTATGATGATGATGCCTGGTAGCGCAGAGCAAACCAGCACCTTATTGTTCCTAATTCCCGCAATTATTTGTGTTGTTACTCTGGTTAACTTTCCTTCTGCAATTGGTTTGTACTGGGCTGCATCAAGTAGTACTAGCTTGTTGCAGTCATTATTAGTAAATAAATATTTTAAAAACCAGCAAGCACAACAAGTTTTGTAAAGGTCGCTAAACAAAGGAATGGCAATAATGAATATGTGTTATCAGCCCACAGCCGATTTAATGGCTTCTGCACAGTTAACCTATACCAATATGCGTGGATATTATGAGCATTATGGTGTTGATTGGCAGCAACTTAAAATATGTGAGCAAATTTCAGACCTTGAAAATTGGGATGTTTTGTTAAATGGCGATGTAGTGGGTGCAATGCGCTTGGCTTTTGATGATGAGGGTTGCTATATACGTGACCTACAAGTAGATGCTGCGTTTCAAAATATGGGTATTGGTGCTGCAGTAATTAATGAGGGTGCTCGTTTAGCTGTGCACAGAGGTGCTATGCAACTTAGGCTTCGCGTTTTTAAAATAAGCCCTGCGCACAAGCTTTACACACGTTCAGGTTTCAGCATAGATAAAGAAGACGACAGATTTTATTATATGTCTAAAAGCTTAGTTTAATGAGCGTGACTTTTATTTTAAAAATTAATATTGCTCAGTCACTGTAGATTAATATTCGCTCATTCAAACTGCTATCCCGACAATTTAATAAAATAGTTATGGATAGATTATGCGCTTTTTTTCAAACAAAACAGCCACATTGAGTGTTTGCTTTTTATTGCTTGGCACGGGTTTTATGCTGATAGAAAACAGTGTGTATCAATATGTTGATCATAATGGTGTTCTACATGAAAGCGTGTTTATGCCCTTGAGCATACTGTGTTTTGCTTTGGGAGTTCTTTTTGTGGTTAGTTTGTTAGCCCGAAAAGTATTCGGGCTATTTAAAAGTGCTAGGGCAGGTGGGCATTAAAAGCTGCTGTTATTACTCATTATTTAAATTAGCGGGTTCTAATAAATTAAATGTTGGTAAGCGCCACTTAAAGCGTACCGATGCCATTCGAATTAAATAGCCTACTACTAAACTTGCAACCACGCTGATATTGTCATCAATGTTGTAGTGGTGTAGCGCTAAGTATAAACACGCGACTATAAGCGCTACGCTTGCGTAAAGTTCATGATGAAGTACTAATGGTGCTTGGCGACAAATTAAATCTCGTAATAATCCACCAAATACACCTGTTACTATAGCTGCGACCACACAAATTCCATAGTGCAAACCCATATTAAGTCCAACTTGACAGCCAATAATACTAAACGCAGCAAGACCTAGTGCATCTAGGCGCATAAATATGCCTTTAAATTTAACCACCCATTTTGCCAACCAAGTGGTAACAATACCGGCTAGGCAAGTGATCAGTAAATATTCTGGGTGTTTTACCCAAGTAAGTGGGTAGTTACCTAATAAAATATCTCGTACGCTACCACCACCAATAGCTGTGGCACTGGCTACTAACATAACACCAAACCAATCCATGTTTCTGCGCCCAGCGCTAAGAGCACCGGTCATGGCTTCTGCTGTAATACCTATAATATAAACGATGGTTAATAGCATGAGATGATCGCTTAAAGTTTTAACAATAAAATAAAAACAGGATTGTAGTGATAAAAGCATGCATTGACGAGTGAAAAATTACATTAAAAACAGCTGCTTTCAGATTAAAAAAACTAATGTGATAGCGAGGTGTGAATAGCCTGTTAATGTTACGAAAGCACCAGCTTTAGTATTGAAAGCAAAAAGGACAAATGACCGTAAAAATGCAATAAAGCCTGAATTAATTTAAGGTAAAAGAGCGCTGTTGTCTTTAATTTTGTTGCTTCTTAAAAGTGGTTTTACTGAATAAATTAGCTTGAGCCACGTGCAATTAAACGCGGTGGTAGTAGGGTGCTTTGCACTTGCTCACCCCTAATGAGCTTTAATAGGTTTTCAACCAACATTTGCCCAGCAATAGTGGTATTTTGCTCTATGGTTGTCAGCGGCGGATTAATGTAACTGGCAATAGATATATTATCAAAGCCTATCACGGCTACATCTTTTGGTACGTTAATATTGGCTTCTTTTAATGCCCGTATTGCGCCTATTGCTATAAGGTCGCTGGCAGCAAAAAGTGCATTAAAGGTAATGTTATTAGCAATTAATGAACGAGTGGCATGATAGCCTGATTCTTCGGTAGAGATAGCATTGGCAATTTTACGCTCATTAAGTGTAATGCCATTTTGTTGTAACGCGTCTTTAAAGCCATTAAAGCGGGCAAAAAATTCGGGGCTATGATCAGAGGCATCGCCAATAAACGCGCAGTCATTTCGGCTATGTGCTAATAAATGCTCGGCGGCGAGTTTACCACCGCCATAATTATCGCAACTTATGGTTAAATCAGGGCGGTTATCAACACTTGCTCCCCAGCAAACAAATTTGGTGTTTTGTTCAAGTAAGGTGTTAAATTTAGGCTGAAAATCTATGTAGTCGCCATAACCTAATAAAATGATGCCATCTGCACGGTGACTGTCTTCGTAATCTGCCTGCCAATCAGCACTGGCCGATTGAAATGACACGAGTAAATCGTAACCCTCTTTAGCGCAGGCACGAGTAATACTGCCCAGCATGGCTAAAAAAAACGGATTGATTTGCGATTCATCTGAGGTCGGATCTTCAAACAACAATAATGCTAGGGTGCTACTTTGTTGAGTGCGCAGGTTACTGGCGTTTTTATCCACTTTGTAATTAAGCTTTTTGGCAATGTCATGAACCCGCCTTCGGGTTTCATCATTTACCAAGGGACTATTTCGTAAAGCACGAGAAACTGTAGATTGAGACACCCCAGCATAGTGGGCTATATCAAATGAGGTGGCTTTACCTTTCATCACGATTACTTATTTAAGAGGACAATAAGGGGCTATTCTCGTTTATTAGTGATTTTTTTCAAGCTTATTTGTCAATAAAGGCATTTTTTTATTGATTTTTTCATGACACCGGTGTCACAATAAGGACGTTTTATCATTTTGTTGTCAAAACGTATTAGCTACCTTTATTATTAAAGGTAGCCTTTTTTACAGTGATAGCTGCTTTGAGGTGATAGCTCAAAGTAAATAAGTATCAATGATACCCCATTAAAATAATAAGTACTCATTACTTAAACAAAAGAGATAACACTATGGGTTTACACTCTAGCACACACTTTGATCCAATTCTGGTTGCCGATATTGGCGGCACAAATGCTCGCTTTGCGTTGATCACGGGGTTTGATGAATCAAGTAATCAATTTACCATTGAGCATAATCATACGTTTCCAAGTGCTAATTATGGATCCCTCGAAAGTGCTACCGAGTATTACTTATCAACAGTGTCTCATATAAATCCTAAACGCGCATGCCTAGCAGTAGCAGGCCCAATTAACGCGGGCCAAGTTCACTTAACTAACTTAGGTTGGCACTTTAGCGTTAATGATTTCAAACACCATTTTGACTTAGAACAATTAAGCGTAATAAACGACTTTGCTGCATTCGCTTACG
The DNA here is from genome assembly GCF_023161845.1 of Pseudoalteromonas sp. 2CM39R. Classification (NCBI taxonomy): domain Bacteria; kingdom Pseudomonadati; phylum Pseudomonadota; class Gammaproteobacteria; order Alteromonadales; family Pseudoalteromonadaceae; genus Pseudoalteromonas; species Pseudoalteromonas sp. 2CM39R. The sequence goes on along the minus strand of NZ_JALNTM010000004.1, from coordinate 281,739 downwards.
CCGCTCCGTATTTAGATCCTTCTCAAAACGTAACCGTTAAACCTGGCCAAGCAGACGACACAGCAAATATTGGTGTAATGGGCCCAGGTACAGGCTTTGGTGCAGCGTGTTTAGTAAGAACTGCACATTCGTGTGCGGTAATGAGTTCAGAAGGTGGTCATATTTCTCTAGCGCCAGTAAATGAACTTGACGCTCAGCTTATTCAAGCACTTAAGAAAGACCACCCACATGTATCGGTAGAAACTGTGTTTTCTGGACCAGGCATTGCTCATTTGTACAAAGCAATGGCTGCAGTTAAAGGGGTCGCCGCAAAGAATTTAGACGCTGCACAAATTAGTAGCTTAGCCAACAGCGGTGAATGTGAAGTATGTGAGGCAACGCTTAATCAGTTTTGTGATTGGATTGGCAGTGTAGCAGGCGACTTAGCGCTTGCTTACGGTGCTCTTGGTGGCCTTTATATTGGCGGTGGCATATTACCAAGAATGCAGGCTCGTTTACTGGAAAGCCGCTTCATGGAGCGCTTTTCACAAAAGGGCATAATGTCGCAATATACAGGTCAAATTCCGGTCACATTAGTAACACAAGACAACATTCCTTTAATTGGTGCTGCCGCGTGTTTGCATACGAGTCAACAGGTTTAATTACGTTGCATACATTTGGAAATAAATAGATGAAAAAAGTCACTATAAATAGCGTTGCTAGTTATGCCGGTGTATCTAAAAAAACGGTATCGCGCGTACTGAATAACGAACCAAATGTGAGCGCGGCCACCCGCGAGAAAGTATTAGCGGTATTTAAAGAGCTTGATTACACACCTAATCCCATTGCTCGAGGGCTTGCACAAAACCGTAGTTTTATTATTGGTTGTTTATACGATAACCCAAGTAAAAGTTATATTACTCGAGTGCAAACAGGCGCATTAGCTGCTTGCCAAGAAAACAACTATAACTTGCTGATTCACCCTTGTGAGCTCAGAGGTGATGCACTTATTAATAATATAGAGCAGCTATTACAGTCATCACGCCTTGATGGTTTAGTACTTACGCCACCATTTTGTGACTTTTCAGAACTGGTTGACTTTTTAAAGTCGAAAAAGATTCCTTATGCTCGAGTGGCTTCTGCTATTTTAGAAGATGACTCTATTTCTGTTACCAGTAATGACGAGCAGGGCGCATTTGAAATTACCGAACATTTAATAAACCTAGGGCATACCTCTATCGCGTTTATTAAAGGTCACCCAGATCACAGTGCTACACAGCAGCGTTTTAAAGGCTACAGGCGCGCGTTAGCAAGCCATGGTATTGAATTTAATGAACGCTTAGTTGAAGAGGGTAACTTTAGTTATCACTCAGGGGTAGACAGTGCGCGTAGTATTTTAGATTTATCGCCACGACCTACTGCTGTATTTGCATCGAATGATTACATGGCAGCCGCCGTTCTTAAATTAGCTACACAGCGTAATTTACGTGTACCAGATGACATTTCTATTGCTGGCTTTGATAACGCTCCCATAGCGCGTCATATTTGGCCCGGACTAACTACTATAGCGCAACCCGTAGAAGAGATGACTAAACAGGCTGTTACCCAGTTAATTACCCATATTATTGAGCCGCAAGAGTCGCCTTATAAGGTGATTTTAGAAGCAAAATTAATCACGCGAGAGTCAACCGCAGCCGTAAAATAAAACCGCTTTTTCACAGTAGCCCGAGTATGAGTGACGCTTACTCGGGCTTTTTTTATCTGCATTTTTAACCTTCATTATTTGCCGCTAATATTTCACTAAAAATTCACGTTTATTTATTGCACATGTTAAAAAAAATGACTATTTTTATTACTCAGGGTTGACACCGGTGTCATTGTCATGCGTTAATACCCTGACACCGGTGTCAGGGTTGTTGTGAGAGGCTCCCTGGTAGCGTACCTTTGAACGGGTAAGTCAAAGATGCTCAGTACAGTTATTTTCGTGGAGTCTATAATTGTTACTGAGCCTTTATCCTCTAACGAATAGAGATGAGTAAAATTATGTTGCACCCTCGAATTCAAGAAGTCACAGAACGCGTTATTGAGCGCAGTAAACAAACCCGTCAAGCCTATTTAGATCGTATTTCGCACGCAAAAAAACAAACAAGAGTTCGTGCTGGTTTAGGCTGTGGCAATATTGCCCATGTTATGGCTGCGTGCAGCAGCGATGACAAAGCGCGTTTAAAAGCAGATGAGGTGCCAAACCTTGCAATTATTAATTCATACAACGACATGTTATCTGCGCATGTGCCTTACAAAGAATACCCAGATTTAATTAAAAGCATTGCCACTAAATTTGACGCGACCGCGCAAGTTGCTGGCGGTGTACCTGCAATGTGTGATGGCGTTACCCAAGGTCGTGACGGCATGGAACTATCGCTTTTCTCTCGTGACGTTATTGCTATGTCTACTGCGGTTTCTTTATCGCATGACGTGTTTGATGGTGTGTTTTGTTTAGGTGTGTGTGACAAAATTGTTCCTGGCTTATTAATTGGTGCTTTATCATTTGGTCACTTACCTGTGTATTTTTTACCAGCAGGACCAATGCAGTCAGGTATTCCAAACAAAGACAAAGCACGTGTTCGTCAGAAGTTTGCCCAAGGTTTAGTATCTCGCGATGAGTTATTAGAGGCGGAAAGTGCTTCTTATCACAGTGCTGGGACGTGTACGTTTTATGGCACAGCAAATTCAAACCAAATGTTAATGGAAATTATGGGCTTACACTTACCAGGTAGCTCGTTTATCAATCCATACACAGAATTGCGTGATGGCTTAACGGGTAATGCAGTTGAAACCATGCTCAAGCAGCTTACAGAAAACAAAGATGGCCCGTGTTTAGCGGATGTGATCAGCGAAAAAACCATTATTAATGGTCTCGTTGGTTTGCTATCAACTGGTGGCTCAACCAATCATGCAATCCACATTGTGGCGATTGCAAAAGCGGCTGGTATTCAGGTTACGTGGAAAGACATGTCTGATTTATCAGCGGTTGTACCATTACTGACGCGTATTTACCCTAATGGCTCAGCAGATGTGAACCATTTCCAAGCAGCCGGTGGTATGGGCTTCTTAATGCGTGAATTAGCAGGTGCTGGTTACCTACATACAGATGTAACCACTATTTTAGGCGAAGGTCTTGCACCTTACATGTGTGAGCCGCTACTCGATAAAGACGATAACTTGATTATGAGTGATGCCAATGGCCCTAGTAAAGTTAAATGGGTTGCGTGTCCTGAAAACTCACATGATGAAGAAGTACTTCGTCCTGTAAGTAATCCATTTAGCAAGCAAGGTGGTTTACAGCTACTAACTGGTAACTTAGGTAAGGCGGTTATTAAAGTATCAGCCGTTGCAGAATCTCATCAAGTGGTGTCAGCACCAGCTAAAGTATTTAGCTCACAAGGTGAGTTACAAGACGCTTATACCCGTGGTGAGCTTAACCAAGATTTCATTGCTGTTCTTAAAGAGCAAGGCCCTAAGGCTAAAGGCATGCCAGAGCTTCATAAGCTCACGCCGGTAATGGCAACATTACAAGATCAGGGCTATAAAGTGGCCATTGTTACTGACGGACGTATGTCGGGTGCATCAGGCAAAGTACCAGCAGCAATCCACTTAGCACCTGAAGCAGTTGAAGGTGGCATTATAGCTAAAATCCATGAAGGCGATATTGTTACTTTAGATGCGCCAAATGGTATTTTAAAAGTGCATGTAAGCGACGAAGAACTTGCACAGCGTGAGCTACAAATTAGCCAAGCAAGCCAAACATTTGGTACAGGCCGTGAATTATTTACTGGATTTAGAAATATCGTAAGCAGTGCCGATTTAGGTGCAAGTGCTTTTGGACTTGAATAATAATTAGCCATATTGGGTAATGAGGAACAAGTAATGAGTATTGAAAAAATCTTAGCATCGGCACCCGTTGTGCCAGTGGTGGTAATCGAAAAACTAGAAGATGCCGTACCACTTGCAAGAGCGTTGTACAACGGTGGCTTAAAAGCACTTGAAATTACACTACGTACACCAATTGCTGCACAAGCTGTAAAGTTAATGAAAGCTGAAGTACCAGAAGCCTATGTAGGCACTGGCACTGTGGTTGATAAAGCAAGCTTTAACGCGTCAGTTGAAGCGGGCGCTGACTTTATGGTGAGCCCAGGCGTAAGCGATGAACTATTAGCATTGGCAAAAGAGTCAAGTATTCCTTTTTTACCTGGTGCAGCAACCCCAAGCGAAGTGATGAACTTAGCAGCGCACGGCTTTAAATTTTTAAAGTTTTTTCCTGCAGAAGCTGCAGGCGGAACTGCGATGATTAAGTCGATTGGCGGCCCATTACCTGATATTACTTTTTGTCCAACTGGTGGCATTAGTTTAGCTACTGCGCCTAATTACTTAGCACTTAACAATGTTATTTGTGTAGGTGGTACGTGGATGTTAGACAAACAACTTATTGAAAATAAAGACTGGCAAGCTATTGAAACGCTTGCTCGCCAAGCATGTGAAGTTAATAGGAGTCAAAAATGATTAATGTAGCAATTAATGGCTACGGCCGTATCGGTCGTAATGTATTGCGTGCACTGTATGAATCAGCGCAAAATAATGAAATTAAAATTGTGGCTATTAACGATTTAGCCCCAGCCAATGTAAATGCTCATCTGACTCAGTTTGACTCAGTACATGGTCGTTTTTCACAGCAAGTAACACTTAAAGATAACACTATGCTAATTGGCGATGATGTGATCACGCTAACGCAAGAACGTGACCCTGCTAATTTACCGTGGAAAGAACTAAATGTTGATATCGTACTTGAATGTACGGGGTTATTTACTTCTCGCGAAGCAGCTAATAAGCATATTGAAGCGGGCGCGAAAAAAGTAGTGGTATCGGCTCCTGGTACTGATATGGATGCTACAGTAGTACACGGTGTAAATAGCGATGTAATTAATGCCGATAGCAACATTATTTCTAATGCTTCATGTACAACCAATTGTTTAGCGCCTGTTGCTAAAGCAATTAACGATACAGTAGGAATTGAACAAGGTAGCATGACCACCATTCATGCTTACACCAACGATCAAAACTTATCTGACGTATACCACCCAGATTTATACCGCGCGCGTAGTGCGACTCAATCTATGATCCCAACTAAAACGGGTGCTGCAAAAGCGGTTGGATTAGTTCTGCCTGAACTTGCCGGTAAACTAGATGGCATGGCGGTACGTGTACCAACAATTAATGTCTCGTTAGTTGATTTAACATTTATTGCTAAGCGTGACACAAGTATTGAAGAAATTAACCAAGTGGTTAAAGACGCTGCGTTTGGCTCTATGAAAGGTATTTTAGAGTACAATGAGCTGCCGCTTGTTTCTATCGACTTTAACCATAACCCAGCATCATCAATTTTTGATGCAACGCAAACGCGTGCTGATGGTAAATTAGTTAAAGTAATGGCGTGGTACGACAACGAATGGGGTTTCTCAAACCGCATGTTAGATCAAGTTAAAGCGCTGGGTGCTTATTTATAATTTTTCCGTGTAGTTAAATTTTACTTTATCCAGCCAAGCCACGCACTACGTGGCTTTTTTTGTGTTTTAGTTAGCCCAAAATTTGCTAGAATGTGCGCATTAGAATAGGGAACTGCATGCCATATTAAGGAAAATAATGCTAAAACACGTCACTAAAAAAATATTTCGTACTAGTCACCTGCAAATTGGTGAGGGTAATATCAGCGGTTATATTGCTTGCTTTTTGGCAATATTAAGTTGCTTAGGAGTGCTTGCATTCCACTTTCCGGAATATTTAACGACTCCAGAATTACGCAAAAGCTATAGCGTTGACTTTTTACGTCAGCTCATGTTTGTTGCTCTTATTATTTCCGGTAGCTTAGGGTTACTTAATTTTGTACGAAATACGAATAAGCGTTTGGGTGCCACTGCGTGGTTTTTTATTATACTGGCCATTAGCTTTGGTGGCCCGAATGTTGAAGTGAATGACTTTGCAGATAACACTCCTTATATTGGCCTAGATTGGTTTATATTAGACTTACTAGGCTCTACCTTAATTTTTATTTTAATTGAAAAACTACTTCCGCATCGAAAAGAGCAAAAAATACTTCGTAGTGAATGGCGCGGGGATTTAAACCACTTCTTTGTTAATCACTTAATAGTGGGTTTTGTATTACTGGTTACTAATCATTTTGTGCATTATGGTTTTGGTTGGGCGGTTTCGAGCACACTGCAAGCTTACATAGCGAAAATGCCGTTTATACTACAGCTATTTTTAATTATTTTGGTGGCTGATTTAATGCAGTATTGGACGCATCGTGCGTATCACGAAGTGCCATTTATGTGGCGATTTCATGGTGTGCATCACAGTGCCAAAGAAATGGATTGGCTCGCAGGCTCTCGTCAGCATATTTTAGAAATACTGATCACTCGCAGTTTAGTGTTAACCCCTATATTTGTGCTGGGGTTTTCACAGCAAATAATTAGCTTATATGTAATTATTGTTGGTTTTCAAGCCGTATTTAATCATGCTAACGTGAATGTAAAATTTGGGTGGTTAAAATATTTTATGGTTACTCCGCAGTTTCACCATTGGCATCACGCATCCGATAAAGCTGCCATTGATCGAAATTATGCAGCCCATTTCTCGTTTTTAGATTATTTATTTGGTACTGCGGTAAAAGGCCAAGCAGAGTGGCCTAAAGAATATGGTGTTGTCGGGGACTACATGCCTGTAGGTATGCTAAAGCAACAAATTTACCCGTTTAAAAAACAAAAATAGTCTGTAGTTTTAGATTGCGGCCATAAGGTCCATGGCCGCAGCAATCATAAAAAGTCAGCTAATACTCTAAGCGTTGGCCGCTGTGCAACATTTTCGCTCATGCATTGCTGCGAAATATGTTGTAAGTGCATTACTTCAGCACTTTGCTCGTGGCAGGTGGTAAGTAAGTCCTCAATTAAACACCCTAAAGCGCGCACTTCTATTAATTGCATTTGTTGACGTTGATAATCACTCAGCATAGTAAGATCAGTAGCTGCGCCAAAATCACCAAACAGAACCCTTGCTTGCGGGTTTACCATAGTATTGTGCGCATAAATGTCACCATGGCTTATATTGTGTTGGTGCAAGTGTGCCACAGTACTAACCATTTGCTTTGCAATGCTATAAATTGTATCGGCAGAGTAATGGCAATCGCTTTCAAATGTATCACGAGTACAGGTATCAAGGCTGGGAGGTAAGCCTAGATTCGTAAAGCTTGAATCAATTAACTCCATAACTAAACCAAGCTGCTGCTGTTGTTCAATGTAAGCCAGTACTTTAATTAAGTTTGGATGCTCAAGCGCTTGCAAGCAGCAATTAACTTCATCCAGCGGATAACCATCGCTTGTAATACTCCCTTTAAATAACTTAACAGCAACCGGCTCTTTATTTGTTGAATAAGCAAGATGAATAATTCCTGATGCGCCTTGGCCTATTACTTTACTGAGCGAGTAGTCACTCAGTGGTTTATTGGTTAAATTTGATTGGGTAAGGCACTGTGATTTATTAAAGCAATTACCTGCAAATGCAAGCCAAGTAAGCTTAGGAAGTTCAAATAGCCAATCATCAACATGAGTTAATTGATTTGCAGAGAGTCTAATTAGTTCTAAGTTATGGCAGTTTGCCATGCTTGTTGGTAGAGCACTGAGTTGGTTACCTGCCAAAGCCAGCTTTTTAAGCGCAGTGTATTGGCCAAATGTTGCAGGCAGTTTGGCTATTTTATTATCTGTAAGAATAAGCCATTCAATCGCTTTAGGCAGGCTGTTATCTGCAAACTCAGTTATTTGGTTACCTTTAAAGGCAACCATGATAAGAGCGGGGCACTTAGCGAGTATTTTAGGTATATGGTTAAACTGATTAAACGACAAAAACAGTCGTTTTAATTTTGTTAAGCAAGCAAATTCATCAGGTAAATCAGATAAATTGTTATTTGATAAATCCAAGACTTCGAGGGTATCAGCAAGTGTAAAAATTTCTTCAGGAAAGTCGCTTAGCGTTTCAACCAATTGTAGATGTGTTGCACCAAGCAATTGTCCGTTGCGAAATTGTGAAAGGGTATTCAAAATTAATTAATCCATTTTACATAAAACAAAAAGGCCAACTAAGTTGACCTTTAAACATTATTTGATCTGAACTCTGCTTGAAACAGATTTATTATTCGAAGTTCAGGTTGTTCGTTTAACGATTAAAATTGAGCGTTATGGTACACGTTTTGTACGTCATCACAATCTTCAAGCATGGCTAAAAAGCGCTCCATAACTTCAACGTCTTCGCCTTCAATAGGGGCTTCAACTTGAGGTACAAAGGCAATTAAGTCTTCGTCAAATTCTGTAACACCCATTTCTTCAAGTGCTGTGCGGGTATTGTTGTATTCAGTGTGCGGTGCAAATACGGTCACTTTGCCGTCTTCTACTTCAACGTCGGTAACATCAACATCTGCCATCATCAGTGCTTCAAGTACGGTTTCATCGTCGTCACCGTCAAACACAAAAATAGCAAGGTGATCAAATAAGTGTGAAACTGAGTTTTGTGCGCCAATTTTAGCGTTTGCTTTGGTAAAACATACACGTACATCAGCAAAAGTACGTTTGTTGTTGTCGGTTAAACAGTCAACAATAATCATACAGTTACCTGGGCCGTAGCCTTCGTAACGCGTGGCTGCATAGTCTTCACCGCCGCCACCTTTGGCTTTATCAATAGCACGTTCAATTACGTGAGCCGGTACTTGGTCTTTTTTAGCGCGTTCAATTAAACGACGTAGTGCTAGATTGCCGTCTGGATCAACACCGCCATTTTTAGCACAAATATAAATTTCTTTACCGTATTTAGAATAAACTTTAGTTTTAGCACCCGCAGTTTTAGCCATTGAATCTTTTTTGTTTTGGTAAGCTCTTCCCATCTGCGTTTCGCCTTAATATGTATAAATAATTGAAAAAAATTTGCAAGCCCATATTCTAAAGGTAAATACGGGGTAGGGCTAGTAAGTATTGTTAGTAGCCAAAAATAAAACAACCCGCATAAGCGGGCTGTTTATTCGTTACAAACGATGAACGGTTGTTAGGGTATTACCAAATACGAACGCGTTCTTCTTCTGGTAGGTATAACTCATCGCCTGGTTTTACATTAAATGCTTTATACCAAGCATCATGGTTACGAGGCGCTTGTGCTCTAAAGCGACCTGGTGCGTGTGTACCACCACGTAATTGGTTTAACATACTTTGCTCAGTACGTTTTTCTTTCCATACTTGTGCCCATGCTAAGAAGAAACGTTGATCGCCGGTTACACCGTCAATTACCGGTGCTTCTTTACCATTTAAGCTTAGTTTGTAAGCATGATAAGCCATGGCTAAACCACCCACATCACCAATATTTTCACCTAAACTGTTGCGGCCATTTACAAAGTTACCTGGAATTGGCTCATATTTGCTGTACTGAGCCGCCAGTTTGTCAGCTTTAGCATCAAAAGCAGTACGATCTTCATCAGTCCACCAGTTACGTTGAATGCCGTTAGCGTCAGATTTTGAGCCTTGATCATCAAAGCCATGGCCCATCTCATGGCCAATTACAGCGCCAATGCCACCGTAGTTTACTGCTGGATCTGCATTTGGATCGAAAAACGGCGGTTGTAGTATAGCGGCAGGGAATACAATTTCGTTAAACGAACTATTGTAGTAAGCATTAACACGTTGTGGTGTCATGCCCCAACGATTACGGTCGGTCTTTTTCAGCTCTTTTTCTACACTTTCAGCTTGGAAAAACTCACGCATATTTTTTACATTAGCCATTAAGTCATTTTTGCTAATGCTTAAGCCTTCATAAGATTGCCATTCATCTGGGTAACCAATTTTTGGCACAAACGCCGCTAATTTTGCACGCGCATTTACTTTTGTTTCTGCGCCCATCCAATCTAAGTTATCAATACGCTCACCAAGTGCTGTGCGTAAGTTTTCAACAAGTTCAGACATTTGTTGCTTAGATGACTCAGGGAAATAACGATCTACGTAAATTTTACCAATTGCAAAGCCCAATGAGCTAGTGCCAGACATTTGGCTGATAGCGCGTTTCCAGCGTGGACGTGGCTCTTGTTGACCATTTAACTCTTTTCCATAAAAGGCAAAGCTAGTGTTAAATATTTCTTCAGATAATAGTCGTGAGTTACCATTAATCGCATGATATGTAAGGTAGTCTTTCCATACGCTTAAATCTTCGTTATTGATTAAGTCAATCATGGCTTTAACAGGTTCAGGCTGCGATACATTTAATTGTGGTACTTTATAACCTGTTTGTGCAAAGTATAAATCCCAGTTAAATCCTGGGTATTGCGCACTTAACTCATCGCGTTTTACTTGGTTTAGGGTTAAATCGCGATTACGGCGTTTTTCACGCGGCCAATGACCTTCTGCAATTTTGGTTTCAAGCGCTAAAATCGCTTGTGCACGCTCTGTGGTATTATCAACCCCTGCAAATTTAAGCATATCGGCAATGTGTGCAACATACGCTTCACGGGTTTTTACAAAACGTTCTGCATCTTCAAGGTAGTAAGAACGATCAGGTAAGCCTAAGCCACCTGCACCTAATGACATTTCGTATTTATTGGGATCTAAACGGTTAAACCACATACCGCCACCAATTGGAGCACGCACACCCGTAAGCCAAGATTGGCCAAATACTTTTGCCAAATCATCAGTAGAGGCAACCGAATTGATGTCGTTAAGCAACGGCTTAATTGGCGTGATACCAAGTTTATTAAGCGTCTCGGTATCCATGTACGAGTTATAAAAGTCAGCGACCAGTTGCTCTTCGGCGTTTAAGTTTTCACGCGCTGCAATTTCTTCAATAATTTCTTTAACGCGATCTTCACTGCGCTCAGCTAGCGCAGAGAATGCACCGTAACGGGTTTTATCTGCTGGCATTTGATAGTTGTCGTACCATGAACCACTGGCGTACATGAAGAAATCGTCGCCTGGTTTTACAGCTTCGTTACGCGCAGTTAAATCAACCCCAAACGTGCCTAATTCGGCTTGCTCTGTTGCTTGTGGCTTTTCTGCAACTGCTGCTACTTGCTCAGTTTTTGTTGTTTGTGGCTCAGAACAGCCAGTAATAAATGTGGCAGCGAGCGCCGCTGCAATTAAACTCTTTTTCATTATTTTCCCCTATGAATTCACGTTATTTAATTCGTTATATTTTTGTTATAAAAATAGCTACTTGATTGTATTGATAACTTCACTGCAAACAAACCTTTTGAGGTGAATAACCGTACCGGTCGATAAGATGAATGAAATACTAGCAAAATAGCAAAAAAGCACTCAGATACTTCAATCGTACCCGAGAGGCTTAGTTTATTGCGCCTTTGACTGCTTTTGTTGCAAGGTCCACATATGAGCATATTCACCATTTTGCATGAGTAATTCATCATGTTTACCTTGTTCTACTACTTCTCCCGCTTTGAGTACGATAATTGTATCGGCATCGGTAATTGTTGATAAGCGGTGCGCAATAACAATACTGGTATGATTAGAGGCAACTTCTCGCATAGCATTTAATATGGCTTGCTCAGATTGTGAGTCGAGCGCCGAAGTGGCTTCGTCAAAAATTAAAATTGGCGATTGTTTTAAAATAGCGCGAGCAATAGCAATACGTTGTTTTTCGCCACCAGAGACTTTTAGTCCGCGTTCGCCTACCAAGGTTTTATCGCCTTTATCTAGGCTATTAATAAAGTCTGTTAGGTGCGCCATGTTTATAGCTTTGTTTACTTCATCTTCACTGGCGCTGGGTCTGCCGTAGTGAATATTTTCGCGTATGCTGGTATTAAATAACACAGTATCTTGCGGCACTATGGCAATAGCTTTACGCAAACTTGCGAGGGTAACTGTGTTTATGGCTTGATTATCAATTCTTATAGCGCCCGATGAAAGTTCATAAAAACGGTATAACAAGCGGGCTAACGAGCTTTTACCTGCGCCACTAGCACCTACAACCGCTACCTTAGCACCAGGGTTTACATGAAAACTGACGTTCTTAAGAATAGGACGTTTACTATCGTAGCTAAAGCTGACGTTTTCAAAGCTAATTGCCCCATTTTTGAGTGCTAATGGTTGCGCGGTTTCGCTATCTGCTACTTTGGGGGAGGTATTTAATAACCCAAGCATGTTTTCAAGGTCAGTAAGGGCACGGCGTATTTCACGGTATACAAATCCCAAGAAGTTAAGCGGTAAAAATAATTGGATCATATACGCATTGATCATTACCAGCTCACCAATCGTTAACTCGCCGGTAACCACTTCATTAGCGCCAAGCCACATTAATGCGGTTATGGCACACGCAATGATCAGCGCTTGCCCTGAATTAAGCGCCAGTAACGAGAGTCTGTTTTTTAATCGAGCTTGTTCCCAGGTTGCTAAAAATGTGTCGTAAGTTTGGGCTTCATGCTGTTCATTATTAAAGTATTTTACGGTTTCGTAATTTAATAAACTGTCGATGGCACGGGTGTTACTTTGGTTGTCGGCAGCATTGGACTCACGAATAAAGCGGTTTCGCCATTGGGTAACCGTCACGGTAAAAAAAATATAAATAGCCACAGCCAATAGGGTGATCAGCGCAAACCAAATAGAAAACAAGCTGCCAAAAATAATCGCCACAGTCATTATTTCAAACAACGTGGGCACAATATTAAACATTAAAAAACGCATTAAAAAGCTTAAGCCACTGGTGCCGCGCTCTATATCTCGACTTATGCCGCCAGTTTGCCTATCTAAATGAAAAGCTAAATCTAATGAGTGCAAATGTTTAAACACTTTAAGTCCAATATCTCGCATGGCATGCTCGGTGACTCGCGAAAATACCGCATCGCGTACTTCACCCAAAAATACGCTAGCAAAGCGCAATGCGCCGTACATAACGAGTAATAAAGTAGGAACGAGCAGTAGTGGGTTAATTGATTTATCAACCGAATCAATTATTTCTTTTAAAGCCCATGGCATGAGTAATGTCGCGCCTTTAGCACCGACTAGCGCTAATATGGCAATCAGCACACGGCCTTTAAATTTAGTGATATAAGGCCAAAGAGTTTGAACGCTTTGTTTTAAATTCATGGCGTCGGGGCGTTTTACTGAACTTTGTCTGGAGCGCATCGAGGATCTCAGTATTTTTTTTATATAAATTAATTAGCTTAAGAACTGCTATTGTATTTTAATTAGCTGCCCTTATATACTAGCTATCCTTTATTTTAGTTTTAAATGACCAATGTTTAAATTTCGCGTTTTTTTCGCTACATGCTTGTTTTTTGCTGCACTCTTTAGTGTGCAAAGCCATGCTATGGGCGTAAAGCACGAATTAAACAGTAACCAAAGCAGTTATAGCGATGTTATTAATGTTGACCATTTAACTAACATTTCCGTACCTACAAAATCGCTTGGCGATTTACAGCATAAAAACTCAAAGCATTCTGATTTTGATGCGCATCAACCTAGGCTAACAGCCAATAACTCATTTTTATTTTTACACAGTGCGCAGGGCGATCCTGAATACGATGTAGTGCATGAGTTTTTTGCCCTAAATGGGTGTAGGCATATTTTTTTGCGACCGCAAGCAGTCAACATAAGTCAGCCTTGGTATACCTGGGTATTTAAAAGTAAAAAGTCGCGCTTGAGCGGCTGGAAAGACGCTAACCTGTTATACACCGCTGTAACTACCTATCACGCTTAAAGTTCCTTATTTAATGTTAATTGGTTTTAACGCATCGCGTTTTGACCTGCAGATTAATTGTGCCTAATAGGTACGTTACTGGGCTATGCCTAGTAATAAGGAATAACTATGTTAAGTCTAAAAAAAGAGAAAAAGCCATTTAAGGCTAAGTTTAAATTGAGCTATGTAGCCATGCTGATTGTATTAGTGTTACTAGCAATAAGCGCCTTACCTAATTTATATCCCAATAAGTCATGGTTGCATATTAGTGCAGCTTCTGATGTTAAAACGCAAGTAATGCCAAGTACTGAAAACCTAGTTAGCTTTTTAAATAGCCAAGGTTTTGAAGTGAGTGAAAGTTTAAAAGACCAAGCAAATATTAATGTACTTTTAAATACACCTACGCAAAGTGCCCAAGCTCAGGCGGCTTTAAAATCAAACTTTCCAAACACACAAGTTAAAATTGTTGAACATGCAACCAGCCCTATTTGGTTACAAGAGTTTGGCTTATCGCCTATAAAGCTGGGTCTTGATTTAAACGGCGGGGTATTGTTTGTACTTGATGTTGATTTAGAAAAAGCGGTTGATGAGCAATTACTCAGTGCATATCAACAAACAAAAGCTATTATTGTTAAACAAAAAGCCTATGGCGTTAAAGCGAAGCAGACTAATCAGGGCTTTGAAATAAGTGCGCTTGAGAATGCTGGTGATAAGCTAATAGTTGTCATAAAAGAGCTTAAAAGCCGTTTTGAAAACCTCACTACAACCACATCAACTAATGGCAACTTACAGGTCGTTAAAATTAGCTATTCTGAGCAAGGGCGCAGCGCATTTGATAAAGAAGTGATGAGCCAAACACTCACCACACTTCGCTCACGCATAGAAGAGCTCGGTATAACTGAGGCCGTTACACAGCGCCAAGGTAAGCAGCGCATTCGTATTGAGCTACCTGGCGTGCAAGATCCAGCTGAAGCAAAACGCATAATTGGTGCAACCGCGTCATTGGGGTTTTATCAACTTAAAGAGAGAGGCGGGCAAACGTTTAATTTGCAATCGGGAGGGACTATTAAGCTCGACCCTGTACCTATATTTACCGGAGAGCATATTAATAACGCTAATATAGGTCGTGATGACTGGGGTAAACCTTTGGTACAACTGAGCTTAGATGGCCAAGGTGGCGATGCTATGTCGGATTTTTCAAAGGCGAATATAGGTAAACCTATGGCAACGCTTTATTCAGAGTATTCACAAAATGCTAAAGGTGAAGTGGTTAAAAAAAGCGAAGTCATTAATGTGGCGAACATTGCCCAGCATTTAAGCTCGCGGTTTAGTATAACCAATATGCAAAGCCAGCAAGCGGCTGCCGATTTAGCGCTGTTACTGCGTGCGGGATCGCTTACTGCGCCCGTAACTATAGTGCATGAGCAAACTATTGGTCCAAGCCTTGGCCAAGACAACATTAACAATGGGCTGGCGGCGTTAATGTTAGGTATGGGTTTAACACTTGCGTTTATGGCGCTGTGGTACCGCCGTTTAGGGCTTATTGCAAATGTTGCGTTAATTTTAAACTTAACCTCTTTAGTGGGGTTAATGTCGTTATTACCTGGGGTGGTTTTAACTCTTCCAGGAATAGCAGGCTTAGTATTAACTATAGGAATGGCGGTTGATACTAACGTGATTATATTCGAGCGTATAAAAGAAGAGCGTCGCAAAGGTCGCCCCCCGTATCAAGCGATACAAGAGGGCTATAAACAAGCTGCGAATACGATTTTAGATGCCAATATTACCACCATGATCACCGCGATTATTTTATATGGCATAGGCTATGGCCCAGTAAAAGGCTTTGCGATAACGCTGGCGCTTGGTCTTATCACATCGGTGTTTACTGGTGTGTATGTATCGAAATATTTAAGCCAAAGCTTATATTTAAAGCTGGGCAAAAAAGCAGGAGTAAACGCGCATGCTTAACACTTTTTTAAAATGTGAGACAGGGTCACGTATGCGTTATACAGGCTTGCTTATAAGTGCCATATTTGTGTTGTTATCAGTATTCACTATTGCACAAAAAGGGCTTAATTTTGGCCTTGATTTTACGGGTGGTTATTTAACAGAATTTACCACCAGCCAAGGTGTTGAACTAAAACAGCTTGAGCAATTTATTGCTAAAAACCATCAAGGTGAATTTGAACTTACAGCACAGGGCAATAATCATTTTCAATTAACGCAAGCGCCAAGTGAGGAAGCTAATAATGATGCTTGGAAAACCGCGATTAGCCAAAACCCAGATATAAACGCAGAGGTTTTATCATCGGCTTATATTGGCTCTCAAGTGGGTGATGAATTATTTGAGCAAGGCTGCTTAGCCTTATTTGCTGCGATGGTCGCGGTAATGATTTATTTAGCTGTTCGGTTTGAGTGGCGTTTAGCATTAGGCTCTGTGGTGGCTTTATTACATGATTTAGTGCTGGTGGTTGGCTTATTTTCGTGGTTACAAATAGAGTTTAACCTAACCGTTTTAGCCAGTTTATTGGCAATTATTGGCTACTCCCTAAATGACTCAATAATAGTTGGAGATAGGGTGCGCGAGCTGTTGCGCATACCAACAAACATCACACTCAAACCAAGTCGTATTATCAACAGTGCTATTAAAAGCACCTTAACTCGTACGCTTATTACCTCAGGAACCACGCTCGCAACAGTGGCAAGTGTTTGGCTGTTAGCTGGCGCGCCGCTGCAGGGGTTTGCCATTGCTTTGTTTGCAGGAATAGTCGTAGGCACGCTGTCGTCTATTTGTATTGCTGCTACATTACCTGAGCTACTTGGGTTAAGTGCTAAAAACTACGATAAGCAAGTGGATCAGCAAACGCAGGCATTAATGGATATGCCATAGCCTTAAATATCAGCATTGTTGTTACACAGCAAAGGGATAGTGTTCGATGTAGCAACAATGCTAAAATAGCAAATTATTTTTATCGAATTAGTGAATTCTCCAAATGAATAAAGCCCATGTTACTGAGCACCTTCGTTTTGCCTTAGATGAGCAACTAAACACTGCTAAAATTGCAGCTCAAACAGCTCACGATACCGCTACCCATGAAGAAAGTATTGCAGAGACCCAATACGATACCCTCGGGCTTGAAGCTGCCTATTTAGCACAAGGCCATGCAGAGCGAGTTAATGAGTGCTATAAAGAAATACAACTATTTGAAGCCATATACAACGAACCCGTTACAGGCACTGTCGTTATAAGCTCATTGGTATGTTTAGAAGACGATGCCAGCACACAAAAATGGTTTTATTTAGGCCCAGCAGCTGGTGGATTAACCGTTGATATTAAAGGCACAACCATTCAAGTACTTACCTCTGGCGCACCATTAGGCCAACAGTTATTAGGTAAACAAGTCGATGATGAAGTTAGTTTAACACTCGGTGATGTAAAACATAGTTACGATGTGGTTGAAGTGCTTTGAATGTAGTATTTATTTGTCTCTTACTCTGAGGCGTAGCATCTCGTAGGCCTCTTTGTTAAATTATTGCCTAAAACTTATAGAATAAAATTAAAGATGAGCCGTTTATGAACTTGGTATTGGTCAGTGATATTTTTGGTAATACAGCGGCTTTAAAAGCATTTGCTGAAAAACTAAACGCTCAGTCTATTGTCGATCCCTATGGCGGGGTTGATATGGCATTTAACAGTGAACAGCAGGCCTATGAGTATTTTAGTCAGCATATAGGCCTTGATGAGTATGTAGCTATTTTACAAAAAGCGATTAAACCACTCGCTGGCAACACTATATTGATTGGTTTTAGTGTTGGCGCATCGGCAATTTGGTCAATGTCTGCACACCCGGCGATTAAAACGATAGCTAAGGGCATTTGTTTTTACAGCTCGCAAATTAGGCACCATACAGATATACAACCACAATTTGAGATTGAACTCATTTTTCCGCATTATGAGCCGCACTTTGATGTTAAATCATTACAGGTGGAGCTTGCAACAAAGGCTAATGTTAACGTAAAGCATGTTGATTACTTACATGGTTTTATGAACCCACACTCAAGTAACTTTAATCAGAATGCTTACGATCAAACATTAGCTGCGCTATCTAAAGAGCTAAAAAATTAGCAGTTAAGCGTTATTGCTTTGTGTTAATTTTTACAAGTGAGTTTTTGTAATTTCAGGCTTTTTTCACAAACTTAGCCGTTACCATCATTTCGCCAATGCCATCTACTTTACAATCTAGCTGGTGATCTTTTTTATCAAGCACACGTCTTACCAAAGCTTTAGTACCAATTTTTATAACCTGAGAACTGCCTTTAATTTTTAAATCTTTCGCAACGGTTACTTTGTCACCATCGACTAGTAAAGTGCCGTTTGCATCTTTTACCAAAATAGCGTCTTCATCGCTTGTATTATTTGGGTTCCATTCATAAGCACATTCTGGGCATATAAGCAGCTGTTGGTCTTCGTAAATGTATTCACATTGGCATTTAGGGCAAGCGGGAAGAGACATAATGATCACTTTTAGTGGTAAATTTTGGCTATTTTAAAACACAAATTAACAATAAAAAAGTTCATCAAATATTTTTATCTTCACGCTAAAAATATCTCGTTTGTGTGTATTTAAAAAAGGACTTATAAAGCAAGTGTCGCTTAAGCAATTTAAGCGCTAACGTTTATAGTAGATATTCGTTAAAGCACCTATCGTATTAAGTGATTTGCTATTTGCTGCACTTAGTCCGATGGGTGTTTCTATTTGCTGTTTAACTACCTGAGCTAACTAGCCAAGGTATTATTTATATTTTGACTTAACTAGGAAAAGTCGTGTTTAAAACCTTAATTGTGGTTGATAACAACGAGCAAGCACTTGCTCTTTCATTTGAAAATGTCATTACGTTTAACACCTACTTGCGTGACTACCCAAAACGCAACGAACCTAAAACCCGCATTATTAATTTATGCGACTCAAGCCAATACTTGAGTAAGGGTTATTATTGTTCATTGCTTGCAGAAGCCCGCAAACACCAAGTATTACCAAGCGTTAAAACAATAAACGCGCTTAGAAGTGGACAAGCACCTATTTTAAATACTGGGCATATTGATGGCGCAGTTTATTTTGGTAATGCTCTTAACGAATTACAAAGTAAAGCGGCTAAATCGATATTTAAACAATACCCAGCGCCTATTTTATTTGTCGATCAGCAAGGTTTATTGCAACAAGGCTCTTTAACCTCATTAAGTGAGCAACAATATGCTGCGTTTATTGAAAAGCTCAATGAGTTTACCCAAACGCAATGGCGTATTGGTAAAGTAGAGCGCCGTTTTCGTTGGGATATGGCGATATTGGTTGATCATAACGAAAAAGTACCGCCAAGCGATAAAGATGCAATTACACGTTTTATAAAAGCAGCAGCGAAACATGGTATTAACGCAAAAGCACTTAGCTTTGAGGAAATAGATAATATTGCCCAATTTGATGCGTTGTTTATTCGTCAAACAACAGCGATTGATCACCCAACCTACCGCCTTGCAAGTAAAGCGCAAAGCCTTGGTTTAGTGGTGATTGACGATGCGGAGTCTATTTTACGGTGCTGTAATAAAGTGTACTTACATGATGCATTTAATTATCAAAAAGTACCGAGCTTAAAAACCGTGGTGGTGGCAGATCAATCAAAAGACACAATTGAGCAACTAGAAGCGTCGTTTACTTATCCGCTGGTATTAAAAATGCCAGAAGGGTCGTTTTCAAAAGGCGTTTATAAAGTTGCTAATCGTGATGAATTAGAAGCTAAGCTTAGTGAATTATTTGCACTGAGTGCGCTGGTATTGGCACAAGAATACATGTACACCGAATACGATTGGCGCGTAGGGGTACTTAATGGTCGTGCTATTTATGCATGTCGTTATTTAATGGCGCGTAACCATTGGCAAATATACAACCATGACGCAAAACGGTTTTTTTCCGGTGGCTTTGAAACTCTACCAACCTTTGAGTTACCAAAAGCTGTGTTAGACGCTGCTTTAAAGGCCTGCAAAACAGTGGGTAAAGGTTTATACGGTGTAGATGTTAAAGAGCACCAAGGTCGTGCGTATGTATTGGAAGTAAACGACAACCCGAGCATTGATCACAAAGTAGAAGATGGTTACTTAGGTGACGAGCTATACATGATCATAATGGATGAGTTTAAACAGCGGTTAGAAGCACGAGGCCGCGGCTAATGCCTATTGCTTTGGCTGAAAAAGTAACAGTGACGACCAAGCTAGTTATTCGCCCTGCAATAACCACTGACTTAAAGGCGTTGGTGGCGCTTGAAAATACTTGCTTTAGTAACGATAAGCTAAGTGCGCGTAGTTTAAAGCGCTGGCTTGGGGTTAAACATGGGATTTTATTAGTTGCTGAGCAAAATGCGCAACTATGTGGCTATGGCTTAGTGTGGTGCCATAAAGGCACGCGTTTAGCGCGTTTGTATTCGTTAGCCGTATTACCAACAATGCAGGGCAAGGGCATAGCCAAAAAATTACTCAATGAACTTGAAAAAGCGACCAGTGAGCGTGGACGTATTTATTTGCGCCTAGAAGTTGCAGTAAATAACGACAGCGCCATTGGGCTTTATAAAAGTGTGGGGTATCGCGTATTTGGTCAATACAGTGATTATTATGACGATCACAGTGATGCCTTACGCATGCAAAAAAATATTCGCCAAACCAGTGAGTTGCAGGTTGAGCGTTTAACGCCATGGTATCAGCAAACCACCGAGTTTACCTGTGGTCCTGCTGCGTTATTAATGGCAATGGCTGCTCTTGACTCAAACACAGAGCTGAGTCAGTCACATGAATTAGCTTTGTGGCGTGAAGGTACCACTATTTTTATGACCTCTGGGCATGGCGGTTGTCACCCATTTGGCTTGGCACTGGCTGCAAATAAACGCGGTTTTACAAGTGAGGTAATTGTTAATACATCTGAACCATTATTTTTAGATGGGGTTCGCAGTGATAACAAAAAATCAGTATTGGCCACGGTTCATAAACAGTTTGTTGAGGGTATTGCAGCGGCAAATATTTCAGTTACACAAAAAGATGTTGAATTAACTGACATAGAAAACTGGTTGAGTCAGGGGTTTAGTGTGTTGCTGTTAATTAGTACGTATCGGTTTGATGGTAAAAAATCACCGCACTGGGTGTGTGTAACCCATTTAGATGCACATTGTGTTTACGTACATGACCCATTTTGCCAGCCTGGAAAAGATAACCAGCTAGCAATAGATTGTCAGTACGTACCAATTGCACGTAGCGACTTTAGTAAAATGTCGGCATTTGGTAGCCAAAGGCTCAGAACGGCAGTTGCTATTGGTAAAGTAAAATAGATTAGGATATTAAGTGACATTTTTAGATTTTATCGATGTAGCGCCATACTCATGGGCAGCTATTGGCACCGCCGCTTTTTGTGGCGCTATTATTGGTATAGAGCGTCAATTGCGCGGTAAACCTGTGGGTATTCGCACATCAGCATTAATAACGTTAGGCACATATTTGTTTTTATCTACGGCGTTTAATTTACAAGGGGATGTGATTGATCATTCTCGTGTAGTGGGGCAAATAATCACGGGTATTGGTTTTTTAGGCGCAGGCGTTATGCTAGCAAAAGATGGTGCAGTGGTAGGGGTTACCTCCGCGGCCACTATTTGGGTGCTTGCGTCTATTGGGGTGATGATCGCAACCGAAAACTTAGGTGCTGCAATTAAGCTTTCTATATTGGTGGTTGGTATTTTATATGGTGTTGATGTGCTCGAAGCTAAGTTTAAAAGCCTCAGCAAAGGGGTGCACGCTAAAGTAAAAAGTTATCACAAACGTTATTATCGAAAAGACAGTATAGATAGCGAACGCCACTAAATAGTGGCGTTTTTCATGCTGGTAGAGTTGCGTTTAGCAAACTAAGTGCATCGTTAATTGCTGTGGGGCGGCCAATAAAATAACCTTGCACACTATCTACATTGAGCTTTCTTAACGAGTTGAGTTCTTCTTCAGTTTCAATTCCTTCGGCAACGATGGTGCAGTCGATTGCTTTTGCAAACCCACACAGTGCTTTTGCTAGCAAAAACTTACGATCATCAGTGTTTATATTTTGTGTGAGGCTGATATCTAATTTAATAATATCGGCTTCAAGCTCTAAAATGTGCTGAAATGACGAAAAGCCTGCGCCTACATCATCAATAGCTAAGCGAAGGCCTTTGTTTCTGAGAGGCCTAAGTGCAGTTCGCATTTTTTCGTAGTCGGAAATTGGCGAATGCTCAGTAATTTCTAATACTAGCCTAGTGCAGTCAATGTTTTGTAATGTATTTTTAAGTGCACCGCTTAGGATATGCGATGGTGAGCAATTAATAGCAATGTAAGTTGAATTATTAAATTTGGCTATGTTGGTGACTGCATTTTTAATGGCTAGCATTTCTAATGCTTCATTTAAGCCAACCTTTTTTGCTTCTTTAAACCATACATCAGGAGTTTTATAAGGTGTAGTAAAAAATCGAGCAAGTGATTCAAAACCTGCAACTTTATTATTTTTTAAACTAAAAATAGGTTGAAAGTAGATACTAATATCATTATCGCTAATAATTTGCTCAATAGCTGACTTGGCGTGATTACGCGATATACTTTTTGATAAGTTTTTTTCAATTAAGCCAGTCGCTATTTCCGAAATAATATTTAAAAACGATAAATCGCGATCGTTCAAGCTTTCATCATGGTGTGATTTATAACAACAAAAAGTACCGTATAATTTACCGTTTGACAGGTTGATAGGAACACCTATATAAGCGCCTATACCTAACTTTTCGGTTACGGGCATAGCCTTGGTTATTGGGTTTGCGTAGGTATTAGTAATAATAGGACTAAGCTTGTCATCGGTGATTTTTTGACAATACGTTTCATTAATCGGATCGGCATTACCCACTTTAACAATTTGGTTTTCAGAGGGATTATCGACCACTTTAAAAACCCGCTCATCGTTAATAAATTCAGATATAAAAGCAACATCCATATCTAAATGTTTGCGAACTAACGCGAGTAAGTCAGCTAGTTTAGCCTCAATGGATGCGTTGCTTTGTTGATCGACAAGCAGATTGGTAAGTTTATCCATCAGCTATCTCCCTGTATTAATTTCACCACACTTCATGCGTAATACTATAATTTATATATATAAAAAAATCTAATCAAGGCTATATCAATCTTTGCTAACCATCAAAAGTGAACACGGTTTAGTTAAAACTTAACCAAATAATTTTCGTCGCACGACTTTACGGTATTCGCTGGGTGTTTGGCGTAATACTTTTTTAAATACTCGGGTTAAATGCCCTTGGTCATTATAGCCAACCTCTAAAGCAACTTCCTGAATCGATAAATTAGAAGATGCCAATAAATCTTTGGCGCCTTCTACTCGTAATTGTTGCCAATATTCGATTGGACTTTGGTTAGTGGCACTTCTGAAGCGACGGGTAAAGGTGCGATAACTTAGACTAAATTGAGCCGCAACCTCCTGTAAGTTGAGCTCACTGGCTAGATTGGTTTTTAACCAAAACTGTATTTGTGCAATCAGCTCATCTGGGTGTCTATCTACTGCTCCCTCTAAGTAACGTTGATCTTCATAGGGTTTACGAATTTCATGGGAAAAGTTGCGCTCCACATGTTGTGCCGCTTCTTTACCATAATATTGACTAATAATATGTACGATAACATCAGCAAGTGCATTTAAACTGGCTACGGTATACATACGTTCTGACTGGGTGATAAAAAAATCAGGTTTTAAACTTACATTAGGGTAGTCATGCTTAAACTGTTTAGCATAATGCCAATGGGTAGTAGCGGGATGTCCGTCAAGTAAACTAGCCTCTGCAACAAAACAATTACCTGTGCCTACTCCAATTATATGACTTCCTACGGTAAAGCTCTCGATCAGCCAAGTGACTAATTGTTGATTAGCGCGTATCACCGGGCGAGGGTTACGCCAAATACCAGGCACAATAACTAAATCGCAATAAGGTGAGTTTTCGCTAGTACAATCAGGAATAATCGATAGTCCAGTTCGCGTCTTAATGGCATCACTATTTTTAGCCACTAAATGAATAGCCAGAGGTTTAAAGTTATTTTTATCACTATGGCCTTTAGCAAAAGCCTCACCCGCACGCAGCATCTCAATCGGTAATGTGAGACTGGTTACCAACAAATGCTCAAACACTGCGATACCAATATTTATGGGGGGAGTTAATGGGTTGTTGCTCATTGTGAATGCTCCGACCAGTTGTTTTTGGCCTTTTATGCCGCTTATTTGGCTATTAAAGCACAAAGACGTCTCTATAATCCAATTAAACTAATGTCATATTCTTATAACACGCATTTTAAAGGTAAATTATGACTGCATTACCCGTTATTGTAGGCATGGGAGGCATTAATGCCGCTGGCCGTACTTCTTTTCATCAAGGTTATCGTCGTATCGTGTTAGATAGCTTAGCGGCGCAAGCTCGCCAAGAAACGTTTTTAGGCCTTGCCACATTAATGAACTTAGTGACTACAGTAAACGGCCAACTTGAAGACAGCCAAGGTAATCATGTTGAGCAAAGCGACATTGAAGCACGCTTTGGTGAGCAAATTATTGCTGGTACATTAATTCGAAAAATTGAAAAAGAACATTTTGATGTTGATGCCACACCTTGGCAGCAAAAAATGACTTTAACGGCTTCAGATGATAGTTCAATTGTGTTTGAAACACGTCGTCGTGACTTACCATCGCCTTTACCAAGCAACTGGCAAATAGATGAGCTTGATAATAAAAAAGTAAAAGTCACGATTGCTGCTGAGCTAGATGTAAAACATGACTCAACCCGTGATAACCCGATTAAGTCGGCTGGGCAATTTCCAACCGGGTTTGATCCTGCCATTATGTATAACAGCCGCTACCAGCCGCGCGGTTTACAAGCGACCATATTTGCTGCCACCGATGCAATAAAATCAACAGGACTTGATTGGCAACATATTATGAATAGCGTAGAGCCAGATAAAATTGGTACCTATTCAGCATCGGTTATTGGTCAAATGGATGATAAAGGCTTAGGTGGATTAGTTAAAGCGCGTCAGCAGGGCGATCGTGTTAGTACTAAACAGTTAGCGCTGGGTTTAAATACGATGTCGACCGATTTTATTAACGCCTATGTTACTGGGAATGTGGGGACGACTTTTTCAACTTCAGGCGCATGTGCCACATTTTTATATAACTTGCGCGCTGCCGTTAACGATATTCAAGCTGGTCGTACCCGTGTTGCAGTGGTTGCAAGTGTTGAATGTGCGATTACTCCAGAAGTGGTTGAAGGTTTTGGTAATATGAGTGCGCTGGCCAATATTGAAGGTTTGCGCCGTTTAGATAATTTAAGCAATGATGATGAGCCTGACTACCGTAAAAGTAGTCGTCCATTTGGTGAGAACTGCGGTTTTACCTTAGGTGAGGGGGCTCAGGTTGCTATATTAATGGATGATGCACTGGCTCTGGAACTCGGTGCAGATATTATGGGCAGTGTGCCGGATGTATTTGTGAATGCCGATGGAGTTAAAAAGTCAATTACCTCACCTGGGCCTGGCAACTACATCACCATGGCGAAATCAGCAGCACTTGCTACTAGCTTGTTAGGTAAAGAGGCACTGCAACAACGTAGCTTTATTTTAGCGCACGGCTCAAGTACGCCACAAAATCGTGTTACTGAATCTTTAATTTATCATAAAGTAGCGCAAACATTTGCTATTGATAACTGGAAAGTGACTGCGCCTAAAGCCTATGTAGGCCATACTATTGCGCCTGCTAGTGGCGATCAGCTTGCCATTGCGTTAGGTGTATTTAGTCATAATATTATGCCAGGTATTACCACCATTGATAAAGTAGCCGACGATGTTTACAGCGAACATTTAGATATTCGTAATAGCCACTACGATTGTGGTGATATGGATATTGCGTTTATTAACTCAAAAGGCTTTGGTGGAAATAATGCAACAGCGACTGTACTGAGCGCAAAAGTAACCATGCAAATGCTTGCTAAACGCCATGGTGATGCACTGATGAACAGCTATGTTGAAAAACATAGCCAAGTAAAAGATGCACAGCATACTTACCAAACGCAAGCCGATTTAGGTCAATACTCGCTAATTTACCGTTTTGGTGATGGCTTGATTGATGAAAATGAGATTGTTTTAGATGAGCACAGCATTACACTGCCAGGCTTTGAAAAAGCAATTACATTTAGTACAACAAATTCCTATCAAGATATGTTCTAAGCACACATACTTGTTAGCAAGGCGCTTTTATAGCGCCTTTTTTAATGTTTGATTTATGACTAAATCAGTACATTTTATTTAAAGAACTTTCAAAAGTTAAGTGCAGTAAATCTCCAGTTTGGTGATGTCTAACTATCTAAATTGTAGCTCAGATCTCACGAGTTAGTATGTTGTAATCTTGTTCATATTCCAGTTAAAGAAATAATAGCTCATCACTTAAATATTAAAAATCATATCCTTTGTAGTTGCTCAGAGATACTAACTCTTGTGAATTACTAAATAATTAAATCTGTAGAAAAATTGAAAATACCAGCTTTGCTTCGTATCATTATTATTAACTAGTAAAAGTTTGGTTGATTAGGGTTTAAGTATTACCTTTTTGTCCTCATCAGATATTTATAATTTTATTATTTGGTAAAACTTGTTTTCTGCTTAAGCAATTAGTTAAGGATAGAAAATGAAATTCACATTATTACATCGCAGGTTTCCCCTACAAATAAAACTCACTTTTTATGCTTTATTATTCGCAGCTAAATCAAGTTTTGCTTCTGTTATTTTATTTGATGATGAGCCTAGAAATGGGGCTAAGTTATGGGCAACCTCATCTAGTGAATCGACTTTAACCCAAATTGGTGAGCCAGTAGTTGATGGAGAAAGAGCTATATCAATGCAGGCACACTATTGGACTCAATCAGGATTACGCATTGCTCAAGTACCTCCTTTTAAAAATTCAATTCTTGAGGCAAAAATATACAGAAAATCAGGAAATAAGGGCTCTTTAATGTTCCGTCGCGGTAACGATTCATTAAAAATAAATCTTGACGAAACCAATAACGAATTTTGGACATTGGATGGTATGCCCGGCCATAATAACTTTTCAGACGATACATGGCACACGATTAGAATAAATCTAAATGGCTTTAATCTTGATGAAAATGAAAAAGTTCTAGCTATTGGTATTCAAGGCCCTCTTGGAACAGGTATATTTTATATGGACTCGGTTTCCTTTATCGAGGGAGAGCCAGATAATGATATTTCTCCGCCGTTAGCTGGTAATTGGGAGCTGACTTTTGAAGATAACTTTAATTCAACTTTATTAAACCCTAACAATTGGCATGTTGGAAAGCAATATTTAGGAATGAGTGGTATCGCAGGTAATGCTGGGCGAGAAACTATTCGCATTGAAAATGAAATGTTGCAGCTTGAATCAGTAAAAAACACATTAAATCAAGGAACCAAACGTTACTTTTATAAAGCCGCTGAGGTAAGTACTTTTCGTAAATTTAGACAAAAATATGGTTACTTTGAAGCTAAAATTAAGTATGACTCAGTACATGGTGCTTGGCCTGCATTTTGGTTACTACCTGACAAAGGTATTTATGGTAATAATACTTATAGGAGGCAGTCATTATTAAAATTTAATCTTGATGATGTATCTACTACTATTTCTTCTGCATTCTTAAGACTTAAAATCTCTGAAGCAAACACTCAAAGCAGCATAGCTGTGCATAAAACACTTTCCACAGATTGGACCCAAGATACTGTAACTTGGAATACTAAACCGCAGATTGATCCTTTATGGTTTAGTCATAGCTATGGAGAGGTTACGGGAAACATAATTGAAGTGGATGTTACCAGTTATATAAGAGAGCAAAAAAGCTCTGGTAAAGAGGCTAGCTTTGCATTGATTGACAATTATATGCGTAGCCAGCTTATAAAAATTTTTAGTAGTGAATCGAATAATATTTCTGATAGGCCTGCTTTAATTGTAAATGAAGAAAGTTTATCCCCGACTGAAGATGCTTTTGTGCGAGGAGGTAATTATGCAGATACTAATTTTGGTCAAGAGCCACTTCTATTAATTAAAGATACTTGGGGAGATACCTCACCTACCTTCGATAAGGGAATGGAGTTTGATATTATGGAGAGTTTAGGTATTTGGGGGGAAGACATCAGTATCTCTGCTCTGCATTG
The DNA here is from genome assembly GCF_023161845.1 of Pseudoalteromonas sp. 2CM39R. Taxonomy (NCBI): domain Bacteria; kingdom Pseudomonadati; phylum Pseudomonadota; class Gammaproteobacteria; order Alteromonadales; family Pseudoalteromonadaceae; genus Pseudoalteromonas; species Pseudoalteromonas sp. 2CM39R. The sequence goes on along the minus strand of NZ_JALNTM010000004.1, from coordinate 253,712 downwards.
GGATGGTTACGGTAGTCAACATAAGTCAATAAGTTCTGGCGAGCTTTATCATAATTATTCCCCTGATGGTTTTCATGTATATGGCATGCATTGGGAGCCTGGTTTTGTCGGTATGTATATAGATGGTGAAAAAGTTTGGGAGCACTATGACGACAGAGTTGGAAGTTTACCTTCTTACATTATTTTATCGTTACAAGTAGGTGGTTGGGATGGTAATGAAAATAATATTAGTGATGATTTTAAAGCTAATATGCTTGTAGACTATGTAAGAGTTTGGAGTGAAGCGCAATATGATTAATCGCTTTAACTTTGTAGTTGGTGATGTTTATTTTGATAAGGATTAAAATATTAGCATTTAACCATAATTAGCTCAAACGTGTTCTCCCCACAATAAAGTTGTGGGGAGAAAGTAAGGTTAAATATACTTAGCAATTAAACTGTGTTTATTTTTTTGCTTCCATGCTAAATAATAATTGGCAAGAACGGCTGTTAGGCCAATTACGACTGCAATAAATATCAGTGTTGCAACATAGCTCATACCGTATCCAGTTGGTAAACCCACCAGTGTTTCGCCATAAGTCAAATCAGAAAAACTAAAGCCTAAAACAGGGATAAGTAACCAACTTATTGCATGCAGTAAATACAAGTGGGCTAAGTACGAGAACATACTGGTTTTACCCAATACTTGTAAAAACTTTGGCGAAAAATCACTTTTTAGCTTGCTCAATAGTTTAAGCATAATTAGGCCTATACCAACGGTTAACAACATAAACTGCAGGGAAAGTGGGTATTTGGTCGGGTTTAAGAATGACATTATAGTGAGTAAATAAGAGTCACTAATCGTAAATATTGATGCGTCACCATAAAGATTAAAGCCACGCAAAAGCGTATATAAAACTAGGCAGCTTACACCCAAAATTAAGCCATAATCCATAACTCGGTTACTGTATTGCTTGGCTTTATAAAAAACACCTGCACAATAGGCTAACGCCATTAACCCAACAATAGGTGCTACGGGGTAGGTGGTTCTAATTTTAAAGTTAAAAGGAAGTTCGAGTACATTTTTTTGATGTAAAACAGACCATATCGTATTTGCGATTGTATTTGGCTCAAAGTTGACGGCATCAAATAAGTTGTGGCCAAATACTAAAATTAAGCCCATGGCAAAAATCGCATACAGACCGATTAAACGTAAAAGCCCCAGAATAATAAATCCCCAACCTATAGCCCAAATAACCTGAGCGTATAACATTGGAAACAGTGGATTAAAGCTCCAAGACCACGACACAATAGTAAATTCAAATAATATAAGGACTAGTCCACGTATAATTAAACTTTTTGAAAAAGCTTGCGTGGAAGTGTATTTATGCTCGGTTATTGCAGCTGAAAGGCCCGCTAAAAATACAAATAATGGCGCACAAAAGTGCGATATAAAACGAGTGAAAAAAGTAAGCGCATCTGTTCCTGGTATGCTCATGGGATCGGTCACTGAATAATTTAGACAATAATACATGCCGTGATCAATCACCATAAATATAATAATAAGACCTCTGAGTAAGTCTATATGGTGTAAACGATTTTGAGATAAAGGTAATGACATAAATATGCTTTGGTATGGATGAAAAAACGAGTTTAATTATATGTTATATTATATCATTTTGCGAGAGTGATAATAAAATACTTTAGTATAAATTATGTTGTAAACAATTTTCACTTACTAACAGATTTTTACAGTTTTACTTTTTTAATGGAGTTACTCTATTAACTAAATAGTTAAAGTTGAAGCTACTAAAGGGTTAAACATGAAAAAAATATTTTTTTTATCACTATTGCTGATGCTTAATGGCTGTACATTTTTTGGCGTTATGTTGGATGGACAAGCAGCCTCAAATGCACAAGAAAATCAGCGGATGAAAAATCCAGCTCGGTCTACTCCTTATGAAAATCCATTTGAGCCAGTTCCCGTTGATAAGGACGGGTTTTCTTTTGCTGAGCTAGGTTTCAAAATAGACTCTGCAGTATTTAGTTTAGTAAAAGGAGATGACGGTGTGATTAGAAAATGCAGGCAGGTCACAAAAAATCTTAAAGAATGTGTAGAAGTAGATAAATCTACTCTACACAGTAATGAATCTAAGCAGTTAAAAACTGATGATGAAATAATAAGTGTTGGTCTATAAAACTACTAATGAAATAGTAACTATGGTCGTAACCAGCTTGCATTTCGAGTGTTAACGGATAGCCTTTCTGTGTAGCTACAGTTACTAACTTTTGTGGCTTAAGTTGCTCATCTAAAAAGTTATCTGCATCACCTTGGCTAACCAACATAGGTAAATAATCAGCTTGTTTGGCTTGTTGCATTAATTCGCAGCTATCATATTCTGCCCAGACTGATTTATCAGTACCTAAGTAGCCAGTAAAGGCTTTAGCACCCCAAGGACAATCTATCGGGTTTACAATTGGGCTAAATGCTGTAGCGCTGGTATAAGCTTTAGGATTTTTAAGGGCAATTATTAATGCGCCGTGGCCACCCATAGAATGCCCAGAAATTGCTTTTTTAGTTGTTACTGGAAAATGTTGCTCTATTAATGCAGGTAGTTCCTTCACCACATAATCGTACATATTAAAATGAGTATTGTAAGGTGCCTGCGTTGCATTGACGTAAAACCCTGCACCTTGGGCAAAATCGTAGCTATCTTCGTTAGGAACGTTTTCACCACGCGGACTGGTATCAGGTGCGACAATAGCGATGCCTAGCTCTGCCGCTTTTTTAAACGCGCCTGCTTTTTGCATAAAGTTTTCATCGGTACAGGTTAATCCTGATAACCAATAAAGTACTGGTACTTTATTTTTTTCACTGGCGCCTGGTGGTAAAAATACCGCAAAACGCATGCTGCAATGGGTGCTTGAGGAAGTATGGCTATACTGCTTATGCCAGCCAGCAGCCACTTTTGCTGTTGAGATATTTTCTAACATAACAATCCTTAAAAGCCGTTACTTAATAGCAACGGCTGGTAATGGTGATTAAAAGAAATTAGTAATGAATAACAGTACGAATACTCTTACCTTCGTGCATTAAATCAAAGGCATCGTTAATTTCTTCAAGGCTCATGGTATGGGTAATAAAATCATTAAGAGCGAATTCACCCGCCATGTAACGCTCTACAATTTCAGGAAGTTGCGAACGACCTTTAACGCCTCCAAATGCGCTACCACGCCATACACGTCCAGTAACAAGTTGGAACGGGCGAGTTGAAATTTCTTGGCCAGCACCAGCTACACCAATAATTACAGATTCTCCCCAGCCTTTATGACAACACTCAAGGGCAGAGCGCATTACATCAACGTTACCAATACATTCAAATGAGTAGTCAACACCGCCGTCGGTCATCTCTACAATCACTTCTTGAATTGGCTTGTCGAAGTCTTTTGGATTAATTAAGTCGGTTGCACCGAGTTTAGTCGCAAGATCAAACTTAGAGGTGTTAATATCAATACCAATAATACGGCTTGCACCAGCCATTTTTGCGCCAATAATGGCCGACAAACCAATGCCACCTAGACCAAAAATTGCCACCGTATCGCCCGCTGTTACTTTTGCCGTATTTGTTACAGCGCCCATACCGGTAGTGACACCACAGCCCAATAAGCAAATTTCTTCTAAAGAGGCTTCTTTATTTACTTTAGCTAGCGAGATTTCAGGAAGTACTGTGTATTCAGAAAAGGTCGACGTCCCCATATAGTGATAAATTGGTTGGCCGTCTTTGAAAAATCGCGTTGTGCCATCTGGCATTAAGCCTTTGCCTTGTGTTTCGCGTACAGCAGAGCACAAGTTGGTTTTACCTGAAGTACACATTTTGCATTCACCACATTCTGCGGTGTATAGAGGAATAACGTGATCGCCAACTTCTACACTTGTAACGCCTTCGCCCACAGCGTAAACCACCCCGGCACCTTCATGGCCTAAAATAGCGGGGAAAATGCCTTCTGGATCTTCACCTGATAAAGTAAAAGCATCTGTATGGCATACACCTGTGGCAGTAATTTTTACCATCACTTCGCCTTTTTTAGGCATCATCACGTCAACTTCTTCAACGCTTAAAGGCTGATTAGGGCCCCAGGCAATCGCTGCTTTTGATTTTATAAATTCAGACATGTGTATATCCTTTGTAGTGGTTTGAATATCAATTGTAGACCCAAACTGTTTGGGTGATGTGCCTATTGTATTTATTTCTATAACAATGATAATCTCTAAATTAATAAAACACTTTTACAGTTTGGTAATAATAATGCGTTGGGAAGGAATTGATGAGTTTATTGCTGTTGGCGAAGAGGGAAGTTTCACTCAAGCTGCACAGACGTTGGGTCTATCGGTTGCCCATATTAGCCGCCATGTTACTAAGCTTGAGCAACGGTTAAATACCCAACTTTTAACGCGTACGACCCGAAAGGTGGTATTAACCAAAGAAGGTGAGCAGTTTTTACACCAAGTAAAACATTTACAACACGCTATGGATGAAGCCACTCAGGGGCTCGCGTCTGTGCAAACATCCCCTAAAGGTAAAATTAAATTAACCGCACCGGTTATGTATGGTGAAAGTTTTATTATGCCGATAGTGCATTCGTTTATGCATGATCACCCCGAGGTAGAAGTAATCGCAACGCTCTCTAACGAGCAAGAAAACTTGCTGGAGGGCGGCTTTGATTTAGCCATTCGATTAGGCCATTTAAAAGATTCGAGTTTAAAAGCGCGACGCTTGAGCTCTCGGCGATTTATTATGTGTGCTGCACCAAGCTATTTAGCGCGTTTTGGCGAACCCCATACGTTAGGTGAACTTAACCAGCATCAATGCTTAATTGGTAACAGCAGTTATTGGCGAGTAAATGAAAACGGTCGTGACAAACATATTAAAGTAGCAGGGAGGTTGCATTGCAATAGCGGTTGGGCACTGGTTGACGGCGCTAAAAAAGGGTTGGGTATTGTTCAGTTGCCGGATTACTACATAGAGAATGAGATAAAAAAAGGGCAGTTAGTACCAATATTAACAGCTTATCAACCTCAGCAAGAGGGTGTGTGGGGGCTCTATCCTCCTCGGCAATTTGTTGCTACTAATGTACGGGTATTACTTGATTATCTAGTAACAGGATTAAAAGTTTAGCTTGGCTTAGTGATTTGCTTATAATATAGCCAAGTATAAGATTTATAAATTATTTCTTACATTTATGGTGATATTCAATTGCGCTGAGTTCGTGCTACTATAAAGCCACACTTTTAGCATTAATGTTTTAATTAATATGTTTCAACCTGTTAGCCTGTTTATCGGACTTAGATATAGTCGCTCTTCCAAAGGCAATGCGTTTATTTCGTTTATTTCTTTTTTTTCTATTGCAGGTATAGCGATTGGTTTAATGGCGCTCTTTACAGTAAGTAGTGTCATGAACGGTTTTGAAAGCAGCCTGAAAACGAATATGCTCGGACTCATTCCACACGTTGAAGTGCAGGCAAAACAACACTCTAAAGCGCAAATGAATACTCTTAAAGCCGATCTTGAGCAATCACCGTATGTTGATCATGTTAGTTTATACCGCCATGGTGAAGCTATACTACAAACAAATAAAGACCTGCATGGTGTGCTGCTGCAAGGGCTCTATGATAATGATGGCTCGCTTTATAAAATCACTGACAAAGTAGTGCAGGGGAATTGGCAAAGTGTATTAAATAATAATTATCACATTGCTATTAGCCGTTATCTAAGCCGTAAACTCGGCGTTAGCTTGGGCGATAAACTGCGCGTTATTATGCCCAATGCGTCAACTTATACACCCCTTGGTCGTGTTCCTAGCCAGCGTTTATTCAAAATTGCTGCTATTTACGAAACTGGTTCAGAAATTGACATGGGATTGGCATTTACCAGTGGTGTGTCATTGCAACGAGTATTAAAGCAAAGTAGCTCTACACCCCCTAATTTAAGTGTGTCACTGCATGAGCCATTTGCACTTGATGAATTTATTCAAGACAGCCAACTTATTCTGAAGAATTTTAAATACACCGATTGGCGTAGTAGCCAAGGCACTTTATTTGCCGCTGTGGCGATGGAGAAACGCATTATGTCTATGTTATTGGGCTTAATCGTGCTGGTGGCGGTGTTCAATATTGTGTCGGCGCTCACCATGATGGTGAGTGAAAAACAAAGCGAAGTTGCGATACTGCAAACACTAGGGCTAACGCCAAGCCAAGTACAAACGGTATTTATGGTTCAAGGTTTGTATAACGGTGTGATTGGTACGGCAGTAGGTGCCTCTTTAGGTATTTTATTTAGCTTATATATTAATGAACTGCTGGCGTTGGTTGGCTTAAATTTATTATCGGGGATTTCACTGCCGGTCAAATTTGATGCGCTTAGCTTAAGTGTGATTGCGCTTTTAAGCTTAGCAATGAGCTTTTTAGCGACTTTATATCCTGCGCGCCAGGCCGCTAAAGTAAACCCAGCCGAGGTATTACGTTATGAATGATTTAGTAATTAGTTGTGAACAAATAAGTAAAGTGTACCAAGACGGGCAAAACCAAGTTGAGGTATTAAAAGGGGTTGATTTAGCCCTAACCCAAGGTGAAATGCTAGCTATTGTAGGCAGCTCAGGTTCAGGTAAAAGTACCTTATTACATATTTTGGGTACCTTAGATACCGCCAGTTCTGGCAGTGCAAAAATCAAAAACCAAGATGTGGCTAAACTTTCTCGCAGCCAACAAGCCGCATTTAGAAATCAAAACTTAGGGTTTATTTATCAATTTCATCATTTATTAATGGAATTTAGTGCGGTTGAAAATGTTGCTATGCCACTGTTAATAAAAGGCTTGAGTGCCAAAGAAGCAAATGTAAAAGCACTCGATATGCTTGATAAAGTTGGGCTTGCGCACAGAAGTAGCCATAAACCGTCGGCACTTTCTGGTGGCGAACGCCAACGTGTTGCCATAGCGCGTGCTTTAGTGACTGAGCCTGCACTGGTTCTTGCAGATGAGCCAACGGGTAATTTAGATAAGCAAAACGCGATTAAAATTTACGATTTAATTAATCAGCTAAATAAAAGTTTAAACACCAGTTTTGTGGTGGTGACTCATGATTTAGAACTTGCCGACAAGTTGGGTAAAATAGCGTATTTAGATGATGGTAAATTATCAATAAAAGAGTCAAACCATGTTGCTTAGTGCCTTTATAAGTAAACGTTTCAGAGCCTATTCAGGCCATAAAGATGAAAAAAACGCGTTTGTTAGTTTTATTGCTAAGGCATCTACTATTGGTATTTTACTTGGTGTTGCCGTTTTAATTGTGGCGTTATCGGTGATCAATGGTTTTGAACAACAATTGGTTCATCGTTTATTAAGTGTAGTGCCACAAGTTGAATATGTAGCACCAAGTAGGCCGATTGCTGATTGGCCCAACAAAGTCGAAAAATTAAAACAGCAACCACAAGTAACAGGAGCAGCCCCATTTATAGCAGTAAATGGTATGGCGCAATTTAAAAGCCAATTAAAAGCAGTTGAAATACGTGGTGTTGAGCCTTCGCTAGAGAGTGACGTATCAGCGGTTAACCAATTTACACAAGGTAAATTAGTCAGTCAGCTAGCACTTGAGGATGTTATTTTAGGCAAGCAAATTGTCACTCAACTTAATATATCAATAGGCGACAATGTCACTTTATTGATCCCCCAAATTAGTGAAAAAGGGCAATCATTACTTGCGCCAAAACGGGTCACATTGACACTCGCAGGCGTTATAGAAATGGGCGGGCCTATTGATAGCAGTGCCGCGTTTATTCACCTTAGCAAAGCACAACAAACCTTAGGCTACGATCAAAGCCAAGTAACCGGCTTACGTTTACGAGTTGATGATGTGTTTGCAGCGCACCAAATAGCGCTGAGAGTAGGGCAAACAGTCACTGATTATGTGTATATATCGAGTTGGTTTAGAACCCAAGGCAGCTTGTATCAAGACATTCAAATGGTGCGTACAATTGTTTATATTGTGGTGTTTTTGATTATTGCAGTCGCCAGTTTTAACATTGTTTCGTCTTTAGTGATGGAAGTGCGCGAAAAAGAAGGCAATATTGCCATTTTAAAAACCATGGGTGCCAAAGACAGTACTATATTGGCTACTTTTGTAATGCAAGGCTTAACTCAAGCATTTGTTGGCGTAGTTTTAGGCTCTATTATTGGAGTCATTCTAGCAATCAATATTAGTGAGCTCTTTACTTGGCTGAGTTTATTGCTGGGTGAAAATCCGCTAGAAGGTGTGTATTTTATCGAATTCTTACCGAGTAAATTAGTTTGGCAAGATATAGTGTTAACTGTTATTGCCACCTTTGTGCTTGCAATATTGGCGACGCTGTATCCAGCATGGCAAGCAACACGTGTTGATCCGGCAAAAGTATTGGGTAATTAAACACAGTATTTAATAGGGCGCTACGTGTAACTCTGATAAACTGCGCCGCTATTAAACAGCTTTTGTTTGCTGAGCACTTATTTTACCTGGGATTTACTTTGACAAATAACGATATTTTACGCCGTATTCGCTACACCTTTGATTTAACCGATTCAGCAATGGTTGACGTGTTCGCCGCTGCAGAGCAGAGCGTCAGCACAGAGCAGGTGATTGCATGGTTAACTAAAGAGGGCGAGCAGGGTTACACCCCAATAAGTGACACTGAATTTGCGGTATTTTTAAATGGCTTTATAAATACTAAGCGCGGTAAACGTGACGGTGAGCAGCCAATCCCAGAGACTAAATTAAACAATAATATTATTTTTATGAAATTACGTATTGCTTTAAATATGAAAGCAGAAGACGTGATTGCCACACTATCCTTAGTTGATTTTGATTTAAGTAAGCATGAACTTAGTGCATTTTCACGTAAAGTTGAAAACAAACATTACCGTGTGTGTAACGATCAAGTTTTACGTTTATTTTTAACCGGTGTGCAGCGTACTTTTCGCCCAGATGGCGAAAAAGCTTAATGCATTTTATGGAGGTTGGTTAACAACCTCCATTTAAACCTCTTAAACGAACTCACTAAAACCTACGTTATTATCAGTCTTACCCCTTCTACAACTTCAGTCTCATAAAGCATTTTATATTGTTGCGCTCGTAAAAACGTAGAGTCGTATTTTGTTTTACTATTTTTTTAATACTTTTAACGTGTTATTCATTAAAACTGGCGTCTTTAGCATACAAATTCTTTATTAATGGGTTTTTATACAAAAGAAACAACAATTTAATTCAACATCAAACACGTGCATCCCGTTTATTTATGATGTTAAAGTGTAAAAATAATGATCGCATAATCAATTTCTCCACTAACAATAACGTTGATCATTTTTCCTGTTTCGAATTAAAAAATACCCACATGGAAGAATAAATATGAATTATATACACAGAACAATTGCGCAATTAAAGCAGACGAGTCCTGCGCAATGTGAGTTTTATCAGGCAGTAGAAGAAGTGCTAGACTCGCTAGAGCCTGTATTTGCGCAAACCAGTCATTACCAACAACAAGCAATTATTCAAAGAATGGTAGAGCCAGAGCGTCAGTTAATGTTTCGCGTGCCTTGGGTTGATGACGAGGGCAATATTCAAGTTAATAAAGGCTACCGTATCGAATTTAATTCGGCGCTTGGCCCTTACAAAGGCGGCTTACGTTTTCATCCAAGTGTAAATGCCAGCATCATAAAATTTTTAGGCTTTGAACAAATTTTTAAAAATGCACTGACTGGTTTGCCTATAGGCGGCGGCAAAGGAGGCGCTAATTTTGATCCTAAAGGACGCTCTGATGGCGAGATAATGCGTTTTTGCCAATCGTTTATGACCGAGTTATATCGTCATATTGGTCCTACAACCGATGTACCTGCAGGGGATATTGGCGTAGGGGCGAGAGAAATTGGTTATATGTTTGGCCAATACAAACGCTTAACAGGGCGCTATGAAGGCGTACTAACCGGTAAAAGTTTACTTTGGGGTGGATCGCTTGCTCGCAAAGAAGCAACGGGTTATGGCGCAGTGTATTTTGCTAACTATATGCTTGAAGATCGTGATGACAGCTTATCAGGAAAACGCTGTTTAATTTCAGGCTCAGGCAATGTGGCAATTTATGCCATGGAAAAATTATATCAACTAGGGGCTACGCCTATTGCCTGTAGTGACTCAAAAGGCGCTTTGTACGATGAGAGTGGCATTGACTTAAAACTTATTAAGCAATTAAAAGAGCACTCACGAGGATGCTTAAGTGACTACCTAGATACTCATCCTCATGCCAAGTATACGCCTCGCGATGAGTACCCTCAGGATGGTCATGCTGTATGGCGTTACAGTGCGGATGCGGCTTTTCCTTGTGCTACACAAAATGAATTAACCCAAGCGGATGCAAAAGCACTACTTGAAAATGGCTGTACTTTAGTCAGTGAAGGAGCAAATATGCCTTCAACCAAAGAAGCGATTGATTGCTTTATTGAAGCAAAAATTGCTTATGGACCTGGCAAAGCAGCAAATGCAGGTGGGGTGGCAACGAGCCAATTAGAAATGGCACAAAATGCCAGTATGCAAAGCTGGACATTTGAGCAAGTAGATGAAAAGTTAAAGCAAATAATGAAAGATATTTTCACTACAGCTAACGATACCGCAAAAGAATTTAATCAACCCGGTAACTTGTTACTTGGTGCAAATATTGCTGGATTTAGACGTGTAGCAGATGCAATGATTGAACAGGGCGTTGTATAGCGACGCCTCGGCTATTTATTAGTGAACCCAATAATTTTTATCTATATCTTGAGTAGGCATTGTTCAGGATATAGCAAAAGTAATGTATAATATTATTTAATAAGGTAAATTTAACTCGCTAATTAATAACAATAAACTATAGTGTGGATAAGGATAAGTGAGCTTATTAAGGAGAGTGCCGGTGCGTCTTATTCCCGCAATTTTTTATTTTTCAAGTGCAACAGAGCACAACTTCCAAAATCAACTCAATAAAAGCTCAATGCGTCTTGCTGATGCATCACTCTATCTAGTAACACTGTTTTTATTGTCTTTTATTTTTATGTCTTGGCTTAATCAACAAGAGCCTGCCAATTCAACCATAACAATTTTGCGCGTAACTATGGTGTTGTTATCGATAGTCCTCATTATTGTAAATAGAACATTAAGTTCAGAGTACTTGCATTCGCGCTTTTTCAGTTATGCGGTTTTATTTTGTTTTTTATTTAGTTATTTCTTTTGGGAATATGTGCAACGCTATAGTGAATTAAAAGAGGGTGGACCTATGCTTGTCGCTGCTGCATTTATAGCCATACCGATGCTGCACTTAGGACATAAACTGGTTTTATGGTCAATAATTGGCATTGCCCTGATATTTATTGAGCTTTTTTCTTCTACTTCGATTGCGTGGACACTTTATTTTTATTTCAGCATAGTTATTGTACTGGCCATAGTGCAATATCAACTAGATACCCTATTAAGAAAGCAATATAAAGCGGAATTATTTGAAACTGAAAAAGCCAATACCGATCAATTAACAGGTATGCATAATCGGCATAGTTTTGATAAACGCTGTAAAGCATTAATTAACAAGTTAGCGCCATCACAATATTTAGGGTTAGCCATGATTGATGTCGACTATTTTAAAAATTATAACGATAACTACGGCCACTTAGAGGGAGATAACGTATTAATAGCAGTCGCAAACCGACTAAAACATTGTGACGCTGATATTGTGGTGCGTTTTGGTGGTGAAGAATTTATATTGGTAAAAACATTACAGGCGAATGAGTTAGATTGGTTGAGTGACTTACCTAAACGCTTTGCAAACGATCCGATTGCGCATCAGTATTCACCCTTTAACCGTATTACTGTCTCTGCTGGTATTGCAATTGATAAATACACTACATATAGACCTTCAATTAAATCATTGTTGGCAACAGCTGATGTAGGGGTTTATAAAGCTAAAAATGCAGGACGAAATATAAGTATTACTGACTTTGTTGTTCCTAAACAACCTGAAATTGAGTAAGACAATGCAAAGCACTAAGCTGATAGTGCTTTGCATTTAACCAGCTTATGAAAATGCAGATTCGGCGAGCTCTTCTTGCATTTGTTCGCGCATTTTAAATTTTTGCAATTTTCCGGTTACCGTCATCGGGTAATGTTCAACAAAGCGAATATATTTAGGCTGTTTAAAGTAGGCGAGTTTGTCTTTTAAAAATAATCGAATTGCTTGCTCATCAAGCACTTCACCTTCTTTAGGCTGGATCCAGGCACAGACTTCTTCGCCAAACTTTTCATCGGTAATACCAAAAATTGCCGCATCTTGTATCCCTGGGTAGGTGTATAAAACTTCCTCAATCTCGCGGGGATATATATTTTCTCCGCCGCGAATAATCATGTCTTTAATTCTGCCAACAATACTGACAAAGCCTTCACTGTCCATTACCCCTAAATCGCCAGAATGTAGCCAACCTTGATTATCGATAGTAGCTTTGGTTTTTTCTTCATCGTTCCAATAGCAACGCATAATACCAGCTCCACGGCTACAGACTTCACCTGGTTGGCCTATTTTTTGAACTTCACCCACCTCATCAATAATCTTTACTTCAGTGTGCGCAAGCGCTCGTCCTACAGTGGTGACTTGACGCTCAATTGATGAGTCGGTTTCAGTGATATTGTTGATTGGGCTACACTCTGTTTGTCCATAGGCTATAACGACTTGGTTCATATTCATTAGTGTTTGTACTTTACGCATAACTTGTTCGGGGCAGGTTGAGCCTGCCATAACGCCGGTTCGTAATGTAGTTAAATCATAATCACTAAAGTTATTAAGCTCTAATTCGCTTATAAACATGGTAGGCACGCCATGAAGAGCGGTGCATTTTTCTTGTTGTACCACCTCTAATGTGGTTTTTGGATCGAAAGAATCACTTGGATAAATAGCTGCAGCGCCTTTACTTACGCACAATAAGCTGCCTAAAACCATGCCAAAGCAATGATAAAGCGGTACAGGGATACACAGCTTATCATGTTCAGTAAAATGCATTGCTTGGGCAACAAGCAGTGCATTATTAAGAATGTTTTTATGCGTTAGCGTAGCCCCTTTAGGGTTTCCTGTGGTGCCAGAGGTAAACTGAATATTAATGTCTTGATTACAGTTTAGGGTTTTAGCCACCGCTTGAAGTTCTAACTGGTGGGCATCTGAGGGCATGGCGAGTACTTCATTAAACGAAAACATACCATTTACTGGCTCATCACCTATACAAATTACATTTTTTAATGAAGGGAGTTTAGCGGCTTTTAATTCCCCTTTTTGGCAACTATTTAGCTCTGGGGCTAAACTTTGTAGCATATTAACGTAGTGACTGCCCTTAAATGAGGTAGCAGTAATAAGCGTGGAACATTCAACACTATTAAGCGCATATTGCAGTTCACTGGGGCGGTAAGCTGGGTTAATACACACCATGATTGCGCCGATTTTGGCCGTGGCAAATTGAGTTAAGCACCATTGTATATTGTTGGGTGACCAAATACCGACCCTGTCACCTGATTTAACCCCTAATGCCAACAACCCCATAGCAAGCTGATCAATCTGCTGCTGAAACTCCTTATAGTTTAAGCGAATATTTTGGTGAGCAACAACAACTGCCAATGCCTCTGGGTTATTGTCGACAATTGAATCAAGGTATTCTCCAATAGTTTGCTCTATTAGCGGTGTGCTTTGAATCCCCTTAAAATAACTATTTGATAGCGGTATAGTGTTTATTTGTTCTACTTCTTTATGCACTGTTTGTGTCGCTTTCATGACATTCTCCATGTTTTTATCTATCCAAGGCTTGTTGATTAAATAAACATGAATTGTCGACAAAGGGAAGAGGGTTAGACTAATGTCTTACACTTTTATTTGAAAATTTAGACATAAAAAAACGCGTAATATTGAGCTATTACGCGTTTTTACAAGGATGCAATTGGTATTACATTTCGTCGCTGCGGTAGGTTTTTTTCATGATATAAACGTAAGCATTAACGAATGCATTTTCTTGATATTTTTTAAGACCAGTGTCTTCGAACGCGATAGGGATTGGGTTGCGTTTTACTTGCTCTTTTATTTCAGTAGTTGAAAACACGCGAACATCGAGGTTGTCGATTAATTGAATAGCCGTTTCCATTTTGAACCCTTTAGCGCTACCTGCAAATTTACCTTTAGGCTGGCGTTCGCGAATGGCAACAGAATCAATTTGGTAATCTTGCATCAGCTTTGCAAAATCAAATTGAAATTTACGCATTATTTCAGTGTCGTTACCGTTACCTAAGGTAAAGCGTGTTTGGCGCACGTCACGAATATCAAAAACGTCGTTATCTTTACTTAAAATACAAAGTAGTACATCGCTACCGGTAATTTCTACACCACATGTTCTCATTGTTAATCTCTACTATAACTTAATTACCGGTTATTATACGCAACACGCATTAAAATGCGAGTTTAAGCACTTTGTGTGCTGCTTTAATATAGTGCTTTACGTTAATTTGATGCGGCGTGACTGAAGAAAAGTTATTAATTGCACATTTATGTTAAAAATGCGTGGTTTTTAGTAGCTTAAAACTTGTAATTAACGCTGCAGCACGCGACAATATCTTTTTTGTAGTTGAGCAGACTCAGCATCTACATTAGCCTTTGACGGCGAAAAATAGTCAATGCTTATTCGTAAAAGCGTTGTCGAGTCATTCTCATTTAATTAATTAAAAAATACACGTGATACATTGTAGGTGTCACCACTGTATGTAAGGATTTATAATGCCAGTTATTACTCTCCCTGACGGTAGTCAGCGTAGTTTTGAAAACCCTGTAAGCACGCTTGATGTTGCAAACGATATCGGCCCTGGTCTTGCTAAAGCAACCATTGCTGGTCGTGTGAATGGCGAACGCGTGGATGCATGTGATTTAATTTCAGCCGACTCTCGTCTTGAAATTATTACAGCAAAAGATGACGATGGTTTAGAAATTATTCGCCATTCTTGTGCCCACCTAATTGGTCATGCAGTTAAGCAACTTTTCCCAGACGCTAAAATGGCGATTGGTCCTACTATCGATAACGGTTTTTACTATGATATTGATATGGAACATTCGTTATCTCAAGATGATCTTGATGCTATTGAAAAGCGTATGTTACAGCTTGCAAAAACAAACTACGATGTAGTGAAAAAAACCGTTAGCTGGCAAGAAGCACGCGATACGTTTGCGGCGCGTGGCGAAACATACAAAATAGAAATTCTTGACGAAAATATTGCTCAAGATGATCGCCCAGGTTTATACCACCACGAAGAATACGTAGATATGTGTCGTGGACCACATGTTCCTAACATGAAATTCTGTCAAAACTTCAAAATTATGAAGGTAGCAGGTGCATACTGGCGTGGTGATTCTGAAAATAAAATGCTGCAGCGTATTTACGGCACAGCGTGGGGCGATAAAAAGCAACTTAAAGCGTACTTAAAGCGTTTAGAAGAAGCTGAAAAACGTGATCACCGTCGTATTGGTAAAGCACTTGATTTATGGCACTGGCAAGAAGAAGCGCCAGGCATGGTATTTTGGCACAACGATGGTTGGAGCATTTACCGTGAATTAGAAGAATTTGTGCGTGAAAAATTACGTGAGTACCAATACGAAGAAGTAAAAGGTCCAATGATGATGGACCGTTCGTTATGGGAAAAATCAGGTCACTGGGAAAAATATTCAGAAGCCATGTTTACCACGGAGTCTGAAAAGCGTGAATACGCAATCAAGCCAATGAACTGTCCAGGTCACGTACAAATATTTAACCAAGGTTTAAAATCATACCGTGATTTACCATTGCGTATGGCTGAGTTTGGTTGTTGTCACCGTAACGAGCCATCAGGCGCACTTCACGGTTTAATGCGTGTGCGTGGCTTTACCCAAGATGATGCACATGTATTCTGTACTGAAGAGCAAATCATGGATGAAGTATCGGCCTGTATTAAAATGGTTTACGATACGTATGAAACATTCGGCTTTGAAAAAATTGTAGTTAAACTTTCAACTCGTCCAGAGCAACGTATTGGCGAAGATGAAATGTGGGACAAAGCTGAGCTTGCACTTGCTGATGCACTTAAGGCAAATGACATTGAATTTGATTACCTACCAGGTGAAGGGGCGTTTTATGGTCCTAAAATTGAATTTACTTTGTACGATTGCTTAGACAGAGCGTGGCAGTGTGGTACAGTGCAACTAGACTTTGCATTACCTGGTCGTTTAGGCGCAACATATGTGGCTGAAAATAACGAACGACGTACACCTGTTATGATACACCGCGCTATATTAGGGTCTATTGAGCGCTTCATCGGTATTTTAACAGAAGAGTATGCTGGTTTATTCCCAACGTGGCTTGCGCCTAAGCAAGTGGTGATTATGAATATCACCGATAAACAAGCACCGTATGTTCAGGAAATTGTACAAAAATTAAATAAACTTGGAATTAGAGCCGCTGCTGACTTGAGAAATGAGAAGATTGGCTTTAAAATCCGTGAGCATACACTTAAGCGTATTCCTTACTTATTGGTTGTTGGCGACAAAGAAGTTGAGCAACAAGAAGTAGCAGTACGAACTCGCACAGGTGAAGACCTAGGCAAATTTAATGTCGATGATTTTGTAGCTAAAATCAGTGAAGAAATCAAAAATCGACAGTAAAAATCGAGCGTGTAGGGCAAGCAAAAATAGCCAGCTACACGCTTATATTATTGATATTCTTGGAGGAACGTACTATTAGAGGCGGCAAGAAAGGGCAACAAACAGCTCAAAAAAATCGTATTAACGAAGAAATTACAGCGCAAGAAGTTCGTTTAATCGACATCGACGGCGAACAAGCTGGAATTCAGTCATTAAAAGACGCGCAAGCTATGGCTGATGCAGCGGGTGTTGATCTTGTAGAGATCAGTCCAAATGCTGAGCCGCCTGTTTGTAAGGTTATGGATTACGGTAAGTTCATCTTTGAAAAAAGCAAAGAACTAAAAGAGCAGAAGAAGAAGCAAAAGCAGATCCAGATTAAAGAAATCAAATTCCGTCCAGGTACGGATGAAGGTGATTATCAGGTTAAGCTACGCAACTTACGCAAGTTCTTAGAAGCTGGCGATAAAGCTAAGATAACTATCCGCTTCCGTGGTCGTGAAATGGCTCACCAAGAAATTGGTATCGAATTATTAAACCGTATTAAAACCGATTTAGAAGAATTAGCAGTTGTTGAATCTTTCCCAAATCGTGTTGAAGGCCGTCAAATGGTTATGATGATGGCGCCGGTTGCTAAAAAGTAATAATTAGGCGATAATACGCACCGAATTTAGCTCAGGTTTGCAAGTGATATGAAAATGTCCACCTGAGTTAACCGGTTTTAAAGTAAAATTGCGGTATTTATATCGGGTTTTCACCGGAACATAGCAGTAAGTTAGGCCTTTAAAGTGGAGCTATAGCAATATATCTCACGCCTTCTTACTAATTTTAAAGCAATACAATTGGAGTTATTGCAATGGCTTACAAGCTAAAAAGTCACAGAGGCGCAGCTAAGCGTTTCAAAAAGACTGCTTCTGGCGGTTTCAAGCGTAAACAAGCGCATCTTCGTCACATTCTGACTAAGAAAACTTCTAAGCGTAAGTTACACCTACGTCCTAAGATGATGGTTCATAAAAATGACCATGGTCTAGTTTCACGTATGTTACCATTCGCTTAATAGGGGTTTTTAGAAATGGCAAGAGTTAAACGCGGCGTTGTCGCACGTGCACGTCACAAAAAAGTTTTAAAACAAGCGAAAGGTTACTACGGAGCACGTTCACGTGTTTACCGCGTAGCTTTCCAGGCTGTTACTAAAGCGGGTCAATACGCTTACCGTGACCGCCGTGCTAAGAAACGTACTTTCCGTCAATTATGGATTGCACGTATCAATGCTGCTTCACGTCAAAATGGTCTGTCTTACAGCCGTTTTATCAATGGTCTTAAAAAGACATCTGTAGAAATCGATCGTAAGATCCTTGCAGATATCGCTGTTTACGACCAAGTTGCATTCGCAGCGCTTGTAGCAAAAGCAAAAGAAGGCCTAGCGGCAGCTTAAGTTTTTGTATAAGTATTGAAAAGGAGCCTATGGCTCCTTTTTTTGTGCCTGCTATTTACTGTTTTAGCTATATCATACCTTTTAGTGCCGTGTATCCATTTAACTTAAATTAGCTAAACCAGAATTTTAGGCATGTTCATTGTTGCTCTTAAGGTTGATATTAATTATGTTTTTATCAGCACTTGACTAGGACTTGAGCAAATAATCAAAAGAAACTGCAATTGGCTGCATTTTTTTGTTGAACTACCGCAGTTTTGGCATCTAAAAAGCTTTAATTGCTATAATTTTTTTAATTAATGCGTTTGCTAGAGAAGTATATGTTTATAAGTTTATTGGTTTTATCTGCAAGTATGGCGAATAACAGTTATTTACCGCCATTATTACCATGGGAAGGTGCGAGCACATCGCTATTGCAGCAACAGGGACCTTTAACCACAGACTTTGAAATTTCTGCGGGTGTCTCGTCTCCTAATTATGCTGATACCATGGCCTTTGTTGATAGGTTGGTAGCGGCGAATCCCACTCAATTTAAATCAAAAACGATTGGCTATAGTAATAGTAAACGTGCAATAAAAATGTTGATTGCCAGCGAACAAGGCTTTTTTGATGCTGGGCAAATGGCTAACAGCACTAAACCAACTGTGCTAATTCAAGCCGGAATTCACGCTGGTGAGATTGATGGTAAAGATGCAATGTTTATGTTGCTAAGAGATATTGCCACGGGTAAACGTCGCGATATATTAAAAAAGGTAAACATTCTATTTATCCCCATTCTTAATGTTGATGGGCATGAACGCAGTAGCGCATTTAATCGAATTAATCAGCGTGGTCCGATAAAAATGGGTTTTAGAACAAACGCCAATAACCTTAATTTAAATCGTGATTTCACTAAATTAGATACCCCAGAGGTTAAAAGCGTACTTGCAGTCATTAACGATTATAATCCGAATTTATATATAGACGTGCATGTGACTGATGGGGCCGATTACCAATATGATGTCACCTACGGCTATAACCCAGTATTTGCTAGCGAGTCGCCCGCTATTTCGGATGCACTCAACCGTTACTTTAAACCTGTTATTGATCAAACCTTAACTGATCAAGGACATATCCCTGGCCCTTTAGTGTTTGTTATGGATAAACAAGAATTTAAATCAGGTTTAGCGGGTTGGGTGGCGACGCCTCGTTTTTCTAATGGCTGGGGTGATTTAAGATCATTGCCAACTATTTTAGTCGAAAACCATTCTTTAAAACCCTATAAGCAACGCGTGCTAGGGACTTATGTGTTTATAGATGGTGCTATTGAAGCGTTAGCAACCCATAAAGATAAACTTGCAAATGCGGTAAAAAAAGAACAGCAATTTGTTCCTAAGCAATTAATTGTTAAACGTGGCTACGCTG
Source organism: Pseudoalteromonas sp. 2CM39R (assembly GCF_023161845.1). Classification (NCBI taxonomy): domain Bacteria; kingdom Pseudomonadati; phylum Pseudomonadota; class Gammaproteobacteria; order Alteromonadales; family Pseudoalteromonadaceae; genus Pseudoalteromonas; species Pseudoalteromonas sp. 2CM39R. The sequence goes on along the minus strand of NZ_JALNTM010000004.1, from coordinate 234,169 downwards.
AGCAAGCTGATTATATTAATTTTAAAGGCATTGCTTATTCTAAAAGCATGAATGCTTTGTCAAATCAGCAAGAAGTAAGTTATTTAGGTAAAAAGCAAGATTATGACAAGCTGCCTGTTTTTTGGCAAAAAGAAGTACAGCACACAGTCGAAGTCCCAAAATCGTTTTTTATTCCGCCAGTGTATACCGATATTATCGAAAAGCTTGCTTTACATGGAGTATCAATTAATAAACTCAGTGGCGCCAATACTCAGCCGTTAAAAATGGCAAAAGTGGCGCAATATAGCTTTGATAAAGCACCATTTGAAGGGCGATTTAGAGTGTCGGCACGTTTTAAATATGAACCGGCAACGAATGTCGATTTAGATGGTTGGTTTGAAGTCAGTACCCAACAAAAAGCAGGCGAGTTAGCTGTGCATTTATTGCATCCAGAAGCACCTGACTCTTTTTTTGCATGGGGTGAATTTAATACGATTTTTCAGCGAACAGAGTATATGGAAAATTACGCATTGCTCCCATTCGCTGAGAAAATGCTCAGCGATGATCCGAAATTAGCAGAGGCATTTAATAAAAAACTGAAGCTAGATAAAGCATTTGCTACAGATCCTGAGGCGCGCTTAAATTGGCTCTATGAACATAGCCCGTTTTACGATCAAGCTTATTTAAAATACCCAATTTTAATGTCATATGAACAAGATATAGTTATTCCAGCGCAAAAAAATAAAGAAATATAAGATGAAAATAATCACAATTCCCGTTACGCAGTTTATGCAAAATTGCCGAATTATAGTATGCGAACAAACCCAGCAAGCTGTGGTGGTAGATCCCGGTGGTGATGTTGACAAAATTAATGCAACACTAACACAGCATAACTTGAGCTTGTCAGCCATCTGGTTGACTCATGGACACTTAGACCATGTGGGTGGTGCTCATAGTTTACGTGAGCAATACAATATAAAGATTATTGGCCCACATAAGGATGAGCGCTTTTGGTTTGATAACTTACCAATGCAAGCCACAATGTTTGGATTTAAACCTATCAGTGCTTTTTACCCAGATGAATGGCTAGTACATGATGATACCGTACAAGTTGGTCAGCTTGCATTTAAAGTACTGCATTGCCCAGGGCACACCCCAGGACACGTTGTATTTTATCAAGATACGCAAAGCACCGTTATTGTGGGTGATGTTATATTTAAAGGCTCAGTCGGTCGTACTGATTTTCCAAAAGGAGACAGTAAGCAGCTTATTAGCTCAATACAGGCCCATATAATGACGTTGCCACTGAGTACCGCAATTTTAAGTGGCCATGGTGAAGATACCGATGTCGCCAATGAGAAGGCAACCAATCCGTTTGTAAGTGGTCAATTTGGTTGATGTGTTTAATTGTTAAAAATATGCAGACTGCTTTTTAAAAAGGCTGTATAATTTAACCAATTTATTAGATAAATAAGAAATAAAATGTCTCTAAATCACGTAGATCGCCAAATATTGGCACTTTTACAACAAGATGCAAGTTTATCAACCGCTGAAATTGCAGATAAAGTAGGCCTATCTCAGTCTCCTTGTTGGCGTCGTATTGCTAAATTAGAACAAGATGGCTACATCAAAAGTAAAGTCGCATTGCTTGATGAAAAAAAGCTGGGCTTTGATATGTTGGTTTACGCCCATGTACGTTTATCAAACCATGGTAAAAAGAATCTAGCCGAGTTTGAAAAACTGATACTTAGCTATGATGAAGTGACTGAATGTTACACTATGGCGGGTACTATGGACTTTATGTTGCGTATTATTTCTCAAGGCATAGAAGGTTATGAGCACTTTGTACGCGATAACCTACTTAGCTTAGAGTACGTCCAAGAGGTTCATTCTAACGTGACCATGACCTGTGTAAAACGTAGTACAGCCTTACCACTGTAAAATAAAAATAAGCCGATAATAAACAAATCGGCTGCATTAACTATAATTGTGAAATGAGCGCTAATTTGATAGAATTCAGCGCTTTTTTTGTCAGCTAAATAAAACTGAGGAACTCAATGTTTAACTTACTCAGTAGGGCGCCAAGCTCTGCTAAAAACGATATTCTCTCTGGATTGACCGTGGCACTTGCCTTGATCCCAGAAGCTGTTGCATTTGCCTTTGTTGCAAATGTAGAACCCCTTGTTGGTTTATATGCCGCATTTATTGTTGGCTTAATTACGGCTATTTTTGGTGGTCGTCCAGGTATGATTTCGGGTGCAACCGGTGCGCTTGCGGTTGTAATGGTAAGTTTAGTACTGGATCACGGAGTGGAATATCTATTTGCCACTGTGTTGCTGATGGGGCTATTACAAATATTGGCTGGGGTATTTAAGCTCGGTAAGTTTATACGTATGGTTCCACATCCGGTGATGCTCGGTTTTGTAAATGGCTTAGCGATAGTTATATTTTTAGCACAGCTCGGGCAGTTTAAAGTACCTGATGGTGCTGGCGGTCAAGAATGGATGACGGGCAGTGCAATGTACATTATGCTCGGTTTAGTGGCGCTAACTATGGCTATTATTCACTTTTTGCCAAAATTAACGACCGCAGTCCCTTCGTCACTGGTTGCCATTGTGACGGTAACTGGCTTAGTTATTGGCCTTGACTTAGAAGCGCGTACAGTACTTGATTTCTTAAAAGGTATGACAGGTAATGAAGCTGCAACGATTGCCGGTGGTTTACCGCAGTTTCATATTCCTATGGTGCCTTTTAATTTAGAAACACTACAAATTATCTTCCCATATGCGCTTATTCTTGCAGCAATTGGCTTAATTGAATCGCTGTTAACGCTAAGCTTGATTGACGAAATTACAGAAACACGTGGCCATTCTAACAAAGAATGTATTGGCCAAGGTGCGGCAAACGTTACATGTGGTTTCTTTGGTGCAATGGGTGGCTGTGCCATGATTGGCCAATCTATGATTAACATTAATTCAGGTGGCCGTTCGCGTTTATCTGGTATTAGTGCTGCGCTGATGTTACTTGCGTTTATTATCTTTGCCTCAAGCTTAATTGAAATGATCCCACTAGCGGCATTAGTTGGTGTTATGTTTATGGTGGTACTGGGTACATTTGAATGGGCAAGTTTTAAAATGATGAAACGCGTGCCTTTATCTGACGCATTTGTAATTGTTTTAGTATCGGGTGTGACGGTTATCACTGACTTAGCCATTGCAGTGTGTGTGGGTGTTATTGTGTCTGCATTAGTATTTGCTTGGCAGCATGCTAAACATATTTACACAACGAACTATATTGATAAAGAAGGTTCAAAAGTGTACGAGTTACACGGGCCTTTATTCTTTGGCTCAGTTAAAAACTTTGCTGATTTATTTGATGTAAAGAACGACCCTAAAGACGTTATTGTTGAGTTTAAATACAGCCGTGTTGCGGATCACAGTGCGATAGAAGCAATTGATAGCCTAGCTGATAAGTACAATAAAGCGGGTAAAAAGTTGCATTTACGTCACTTAAGTCAGGACTGTACTGAACTACTTCATAAAGCGCGTGACTTAGTGGAAGTAAACGTAATTGAAGATCCGACTTATAAAGTTGCTTCAGACAAACTTGCTTAATAAATAAAAAGTAAACATTGAGAAGCGAAAGGTACATACCTTTCGCTTTTTTTATGCATATAGCTCAATTGAATCGCTTAACCGAATAGCATCAGCCAACGTTATCGTTTGCGATAGGGCTATTAAAAAGTAAGACAGTTGGTAGTGCTATACACGTTGATAAATCGATATAATAATAACAAATTTATAAGGTAATAATTAATTTTGAATTGGCAGTCTTTAATTGATAACAGACAACGCTTTTTCTGGCTTTTGCAAATCGCTGGCTGGATAGGGTATGCGTTAGTTAATTACATTGGATCTAAAGTATTCGAAATGCGTGATATTTACGTATTCGTTATTTTACTTAATGCCTATGCGGGCTGTTTAATGACTGTCCCTTTGCGTTATATATATCGCAAAATTTGGAATGCCTCGCCTTGGGTCTTAATCATTGTTGTATTTGGTGCTTCGTATGTAACTGGTACGCTCTGGGCGGTGGTACAAAAGTTTAACTTGTGGGAAATTTATCGACACGGCTATCGCCCTGAAGAATGGTTCTATTATTTACAACAAGGGCTAGATTCCGTTTATATTATTTTGTGTTGGAGTGGTTTGTACTTTGGGGTTAAGTATTACCAGTTATTGCAAAGTGAACGCCAAAAAGCGCTAAAAGCAACTACAATGGCGCACGAAGCGCAGTTAAAAATGCTCAGGTATCAGTTAAACCCTCACTTTTTATTTAACACCCTCAATGCTATTTCCACTTTAATTTTGGTAAAAGAAAACAAAGATGCTAATTTAATGGTATCTAAGCTTAGTGACTTTTTGCGTTATACACTCAATACTGATCCAATTAAAAAAGTGCCACTAGAGCAAGAGTTACATGCATTAATGCTGTATTTAGAGATTGAACGTGTGCGCTTTGATGAACGGTTACAGGTTAATGTTGATGTGAGTGAGCAAGCCCAACAAGCATTGGTACCTAGCTTAATATTACAACCGATCATTGAAAATGCCATTAAGTACGCCATTGCTCACATGGCAGAAGGTGGCGTTATTGATATAAAAGCACAAGTATTTGCTAATGAATTATTACTTGAAGTGGGCGATAATGGCCCTGGCACTGAAATTGTAAATGGCCAGTTAGTTAATGCAAAAGGCGTGGGTGTAGCAAACACCCAAGACAGATTAAAAACGCTCTACGAAAATAATTACTCGTTTGTATTATCACATAATACGCCAAGTGGATTGAAAGTTAATCTGCGAGTTCCGTTTGAGAAGGCTGTGAAGAAATGACAAGAATAAAAACGCTGATTGTTGATGATGAACCATTAGCACGTAAAGGCTTAGCCGTTAGGCTTGAAGAGTTTTCTGATATTGAAGTGATCAAACTATGTAGCTCAGGATTTGATGCGATCGAAAGTTGCAAAAACGAAAAAATTGACCTCGTTTTTTTAGATATTCAAATGCCAGGCATGAATGGCTTTGAGGTAGCGCGTGCATTGAGTGAAAGTAGTAAAGACTTGCCTGCCATTGTATTTGTGACTGCGTTTGACCACTTTGCTGTTAAAGCATTTGAAATTCATGCTTTAGATTACATTTTAAAACCCGTTGATGATAACAGATTAAAACAGGCGGTAGAAAAAGTGCATACCTATTTAAAAACTCAGCAGGATAACGCCCATAAGAAAAAATTAGCCAGTTTTGTAGCTGGGATAACGGGTAATAACTGCGAAGAAATTTTAAAGAAATTAGCCACAGGTGATACCTTAACTGATCGGCGCTACCCTGAGTCACTAGCAGTAAAAGAGCAGGGCGAAATTGTTAGAGTGCCCGTTGCCACGATACAGTGGGTAGATGCCGCAGGTGATTATATGTGTTTGCATTGCCAAGACGGGCAAACGCATATATTACGTAAAACCATGAAAGAGCTTGAACAAGAATTAGATCCAAATCTATTTGTTCGTGTGCATCGCAGCGCAATTGTTAACACCAAACAAATTAGCAAGCTGGTAACTCAGGTTAGTGGTGAATATTTATTAGTGTTAGATAACGGACAAGAGCTTAAAGTAAGTAGAAGTTACCGTGATAAAGTAAAAGCAGCATTAGCTAGCTAACTTTAATAAATAGCATAAAAAAACGCGAGCAATTAGCTCGCGTTTTTTATTGTGACTTTTACGACACTGTCACTATCTTCATTGTATTGGTTGCACCAATTGTTTCCATTGCATCACCATGAGTGATAATCACGGTGTCGCCTGTTTGCAGTGAACCTGCAGCCACTAACGTGTTTAATGCATCTTTAACCATATTATCTTTTACACATTTGGTAGAGTCAAAAAACACCGGGTAAACACCACGATATAGTGCTGTTTGCCCTAATGTGCTCGGATGACGTGAAAGTGAGTAAATGGGTAAACCAGAGCTAATACGCGACATAAGTTTTGCTGTACTACCTGATTCTGTTAGGGTGATAATCGCTTTCACAGAGTCTAAGTGATTAGCTGCATACATTGCAGAGAGTGCAATTGACTCCGCATTAGAAGAGAAGCGGCTATCTAAACGATGCTTAGAAACATGGGTTTCTTTTTGCGACTCAGCACCTAAACAAACACGTGCCATTGTGGCAACCGTTTCTTCTGGGTAATCACCAGCGGCTGTTTCCGCTGAAAGCATGACCGCATCGGTGCCATCAAGCACTGCGTTGGCAACATCCATAACCTCTGCACGAGTTGGCATTGGGTTATCGATCATCGATTCCATCATTTGCGTGGCTGTTACAACAGTACGATTAAGCGAGCGTGCGCGACGAATAATGAGTTTTTGTTTGCCCATTAAAGCTGCGTCACCAATCTCAACACCTAAATCACCACGAGCAACCATCACAGCGTCAGACGCTAAAATAATATCATCTACTGCTTCTTGCGTTTCTACTGCTTCAGCACGTTCAATTTTAGCCAAAAGCTGAGCATTAGAGCCTGCAGCTTCTGCAAGTGAACGTACATAACGCATATCATCGCCACTACGCGGGAATGAAACGGCAATATAGTCAACATTAATTTCAGCCGCAGTTATTAAGTCTTCTTTGTCTTTATCGGTAAACGCGGGCGCAGTTAAACCACCACCTAAACGATTAATCCCTTTATTGTTCGAGAGCACCCCACCCACAGTAACCACAGTGTGCACTAAATGACCTTCAACATGTTCTACAGTAAGCTGAATTAAGCCATCGTTTAAAAGGAGTAAATCACCAGGAGCTACATCTTGTGGTAGCTCTTTATAATCGATACCAACGGCGTTAATATCGCCTTCACCTTTTTCCATTTTTGCATCAAGGATGAATTTTGCACCGACCGCTAAAGTTACTTTACCTTCTTTAAAGGTTGAAACACGGATTTTAGGACCTTGTAGGTCAGCAAGAATTGCAACGTGCTTACCCAGTTTAGCGGCTATATCTCTAACAGCTTGTGCACGGTCTTTATGATCTTGTGCAACACCGTGTGAGAAGTTTAATCGAACGACATTAGCGCCTGCGCGAATAATTTTTTCTAAGTTATTATCTCTGTCTGTTGCAGGTCCAAGTGTCGCGACTATTTTTGTACGTCTTAACATTAAATTCTCCTGTGCGCTTATTTTAAGCAAGTTGACGGTTATTTTGTTTTAGTGACTACTTAATAAATCTTCAAAGAAGATTTCAGGTTAAATAGTAATTTTTAGTTTTATGCAATTTTTATAACATTGCGACTATTATATACAAAATGAATATGTCATCATTATGACACCGGTGTCACAGGGCGTCAATGATCTAAAAATTTAAATAGCAGCGCTATTTCTTCCCCTGTGAGGGCGGTTGTTTGATATAATTGCAGTGTTTATTTTAACTGTAATAAATGCATGTAGCTTTGCTCATGGTTAAGGCCTGAGTATAATGCACGCGGTATTATTTTAATTTACTAACCAAATAGTTGTTACCGAGGAGGGCACTAAATGCAAGTTGCATTAGTAGGGTTAGGCGTTATGGGGAAAAATCTTGCCCTGAACTTGATTGAAAAAGGGATAACGCTGGTCGCTTATGACAAAAACCCAAATGCGGGTGAAGAGTTATTAAGCTGTGCTAAGTCACAAGGCATGGCTGACAAACTTCACATTGTCTCTGATCTAGGGGATATGGTTAGGCGTTTAGAAACACCGCGTTCTATTTTATTACTTGTACCTGCGGGTGAGTTGGTTGATGCGGTTTGCAATGAGCTGATTGAAGCGGGTGTTCAATGTAGTGATATTATTGTTGACTGCGGTAACAGTAATTACAAAGACGGAATTAATCGCAAGCTAAAATACCAAGACAAGTTTGAGTTTGCCACCATGGGTATTTCAGGTGGTGCTGAGGGTGCACGTCATGGTCCGGCTATGATGGCAAGTGGTTCTGAAGGTGGCTGGGAGCGTGTCGAGCCATGGTTTACAAAAGTTGCTGCAAGCTACAAAGGCGAGTCGTGTTTTGCTCGCGTTGGTCAATCAGCCAGCGGTCATTTTGTAAAAATGGTTCACAATGGAATTGAATACGCACTGATGCAACTTATTGCTGAAGTGTATCAGTTACTTCGTCATGGAACTAAGCGCTCGCCAAAAGAAATTGCTGAGATATTTAATGAATGGTCACAAGGCCAGTTAAATAGCTATTTATTGTCAATTTCTAGCCATATTTTGTCACTTGAAAATTCGCAAAATGTGCCCCTTGTTGACTTAATTGATAACAAAGTAGGCGCAAAAGGTACTGGTTTATGGACAGCTCAAAATGCACTTGAATTGGGTATTGCGGTACCGTCATTAGTAGCCGCTGTTCAAGCACGCCATTTAACTAATGCATGCAATACCACTGCTGCACAAGAGATGACGTATAGCGCGCAAAATACCACGCAAGTTGATATTGATTTAGATGAATTGAAAGATGCATTTACTCTTGCAAGTTTACTAGCGTATCGTCAAGGACTTGCATTAATTAAAGGTGCTTCACGTACCCATCAGTGGAAAGTTGATTTAGCCAAAACACTACAAACCTGGCGTGCAGGGTGTATTATTCGTGCAGATTACTTAGACAGTGTAGCGCAAGGTGTTGAGTTTATTGATACTCTTGAAAAAGAGTCGCTCGCAATGCGTAAAGTAACGGGCCAAGCGGTCATGACGGGTCTGGCATTCCCTGTGCTAAGTGCAACACAAACCTACTTAGCAACGTTAACAACACCAAGTAATGGGCATTTAGTACAAGCCCAGCGTGATTACTTTGGTGAGCATGGCATTAAGACCCACAGTGGTGAAACGTGTCATTTAACTGACTTAGTTGATATTGACGCAAAAGTTCGTTAATAAAATCTAAGTAAATAAAAAGGACGCTAAATAGCGTCCTTTTTTGTTATTCGTTTTGCTGAACACCTAACGAGTTAACTCACCCCGCAAATTATCTTGCATTAAATGGCGAATCGTTTCGACCTCTAAGTTTTGACTAAAAAGATAATGCAGTTTAGTTAAACAGGCTTCTAAGGTCATATCAAAACCACTGATCACGCCTATATTGAGTAGCGCATTTCCTGTGGCATACCCGCCCATATTCACTTGCCCTTTTAGGCATTGAGTGAGGTTTGTGATAATAACGCCGCGCTTACTCGCTTCATCAAGTATATCCAAAAACTCAGGGTCTTGCGGTGCATTACCCACACCAAAGCTCAGCAGTACCAATGCTTTAATGTTGCCATTAACTAAGCTTTTAACCACTTCTTTGCTGATCCCAGGGTATAAATACAATACACCAATGGCTTGAGGAGTGATCTGCGCAACTTGTAATTCATTTTCTACATACGGACTTAACTGACCTTTGATCAGTTGAATATTAATGCCAGACAGCGCTAATGGCTCTAGGTTAGGGGAGGCGAATGCATCAAATCCATCGGCATGCGCTTTGGTTGCTCGGTTGCCTCTAAATAATTGATTATTAAAAAACAAACTGACTTCCGCTATCGGGTAGTTAGCTGCTAAATACATGGCATTAAGTAGGTTAACTTGACCATCAGAGCGCAATTGAGAGAGCGGAATTTGTGAGCCGGTCACGATAATAGGCTTTGTTAAGTTTTCAAACATAAACGATAAAGCCGATGCCGTATAGGCCATGGTATCTGTACCATGCAGCACTACAAAGCCGTCGTAATCTTGGTACTTACTTTTTATGTCATCAGCAATAAGTTGCCAGTGAGCAGGAGACATATCTGAAGAGTCAATCAGTGGGCAGTATTCATGAATATCGAATAATGGCATTTCTTCACGATTAAATTCTGCGTTATTAACCACAGTTTCGGTTAAAAAACCTTCGGCAGGAATATAGCCGCGGATTGATTTTTTCATTCCTATAGTACCGCCAGTATAAGCGATGTAAATGCGTTTACGTTTCATAAAAAAAGCCCAGTAAAAAAACTGGGCTTAGTATAACGCTAAGTGCTAATCAATACAGCCTGTTAGGGCATTATTGTGAAACTGTACATTCTAAACAGCGCGCGTAAACACCTTGTGGATCGTTATAATCTTTCAGGTTTTCTACTTCGCTGCTTAATTGCTTAATCACGCTTTGCAGGTTAGCTTGACTAGCTAGTACTGCTGATTTTTGTGTTTCAAGTCCAAGCACTGATTTAACCGCGGCGCTACCAAAAATATCTTGGAGCATTTGTTCTTGAGGGCTAAGTGATTGTTTAATTGTTTTAACTTCATAGAAGTTAAGTTTAGCAAGCTCTGCAGCCGCTTTGATAGCGTCTTGCTTGTTACCCAGCTTGTCAACTAAACCAAGCTCTTGAGCTTGCGATGCAATCCAAACGCGGCCTTGGGCAATTTTATCAACTTGCTCAGGGGTCATATTACGCGCATCGGCAACCACATTTAAAAAACGTTCATAAGCTTCTTCAACACTCATTTGAATTACTTGTGCCATTTTTTCATTTAGTGGACGAGTTATTGAAAAACCGGCCATTTCTGTAGTCGCTACACCATCAGAGTAAACACCGATTTTAGCTAAGGTATCTTCAAAGGTCATAAAGGTACCAAATACACCGATTGAGCCGGTAATCGTACTAGGTGCTGCCCAAATCTCATTTGCCGCTGATGCAATCCAATAACCACCTGATGCAGCTACTGAGCTCATTGAAGCAATGACTGGTTTACCTGCGGCCTTAAGCGCCAATACTTCAGCACGAATAACTTCAGAGGCAAACATGCTGCCACCGCCAGAATCAATACGTAACACGACTGCTTTTACTTTATCGTCAAGGCGTGCCTTGCGTAATAGTGCAGCTGTTGAATCACCGCCAATCTCACCGGCACGACGCTCACCGTCTACGATAGTACCTTTAGCTACAACCACAGCGACTTTTTCTGTCATTGGGTTATCAAACTCAATTGGCGGCTTAACTAAGCTTAAGTATTCACCAAAAGACACTTGTTTAAATGTTTTACCATCTTCCTCAGCGCCAACTAGATCAATTAATTGTTGACGAATTTGTTGATTAGTTTTGAGAGAATCAACCCATTTATTATCCAGCGCGTATTTACCCGCATCACCATTGGCAGCCTGCATTTTGGCTAAATAAGTATCCATTGTTTCATCAAAATTTGATTCGTTAAATGGACGCACCGCACTTACATCTTGCTTATATTCGTTCCATAAAGCACCTAACCATACGCGGTTTGCTTCTTTAGCTGCTTCTGACATATTGTTTCTGATAAACGGCTCAACGGCAGATTTGAAGGTACCTACACGAAATATATGCTGAGTGACTTCTAATTTTTCTAATGCATCTTTGAAGTAAAGCGGGTACATACCGTAGCCTTCAATAAGCACACTACCATAAGGGTGCATCGCAATTTCGTCTGCATGCGCGGCAATGTAATATTGCGCTTGGGTATAGTAATAGCCTGAGGCAATTACTTTTTTTCCAGTTGCTTTAAATGTATCAAGTGCTTTTGTAATTTGCTTAAGCTTATTTAAGTGCGCTTTTGGCATTTCTTGTAAATCAAGCAAAATTGCGCTGATACGAGAGTCTTGTGACGCCTCATTGATTACTTCAATGACATCATCAAGCAGTATTTCAGTAGGCGTATCAGCGCTTGCTGTTGCATCATTAATGGCCGCTTCTATAGGGTCTACGTAGGTTTTTTCTTCCACAATAGGACCGTTTAGGTTGAGCCTGAGGACAGAACCCTCTTCGACAATGATTTTATCGCCGTCACTTGATACTGAGACAATGAAAATGATAACCAAAAATAAAAATAATAAATTTAGTACTAAACGACGCGAGAAGTTAATCCCTGTCCATATACCTTTAAATACCTTCGCTATCAAAATAGCTCCTTAAATTCGTACAGCTAAAACGTTATTGCCATAGTAGCTTAGAATATAAATTAATTTAACTGCTAAATCGTAACGAAACATTTATAAATTCAATTACACTTATGATTATACGAATGTTTATGTCACTTTTAGCCGTATTTTACAATTAACAGTTATACATAAAACAAGATTATTTAGGGTGTTTCAAATTAAAAAGTTTAAGTTTAAGCTGCTCGTATATTGCTTATTCTGCGTCATTAAAGCAGAATTGAACAAACACACAGGTTAGACCAGTTATTGGGGCACAGGATGTTAGAACAAAAACTAGAACTAAAACACACACAACTACGCAACCGTTTAGTAATGGGATCAATGCATACCGGCCTTGAAGAAGGTTGGCACAATCGCAAACGCCTTCGTGCCTTTTATGAAGCACGTGCCAAAGGTGGCACTGCGATGCTTATTACCGGAGGCTACAGCCCTAACTTACGCGGTAAGTTAACGCCTATTTCTTCATCATTTAATAGTTATTACGATGTATTTAAGCATCGTGCATATACGCAAGCTGTTCATCAACATGGTGGTAAAATATGTTTGCAATTATTACATGCTGGGCGTTATGCGTATCACCCTTTTAATCAGGCACCAAGTGCTATAAAAGCTCCGATTAATCCATATAAACCAAAGGAAATGTCTTTAAGTTCAATTAAGAAAACGATTAAAGATTTTGCTCACTCGGCTTATTTGGCTGAAAAGGCTGGTTACGATGGCGTGGAAGTAATGGGCTCAGAAGGTTATTTGATTAATGAGTTTATGGCACCGCATACTAATAAACGAAACGACGAATTTGGCGGCAGCCTTGAAAACAGAATGCGTTTAGCCGTTGAAATTGTAAAAGCAGTAAGAGCAAAAGTATCGGATAAATTTTTAATTATTTTTAGACTCTCCGTTATAGATTTAATCCCTAATGGTTCAACCCCTGATGAAGTAACTCAACAAGCGGTTGCACTTGAAAAAGCGGGTGTTGATATTTTTAATACCGGAATTGGTTGGCATGAAGCGCGCGTACCCACAATTGCGAGTATGGTGCCACCGGGTGCATTTAAAGAAGCGTCAAAGCGTTTAAAAGATGTTATTAGCGTGCCTGTTATTGCGGTAAACCGCATTAATACCCCAGAGATTGCTAATGATATTTTAAATGCTGGCGAAGCTGATTTAATTTCTATGGCGCGTCCATTATTAGCTGATCCTGAATTTTTTAATAAATACGCGGCTAAGCAATCTGAGCATATTAATATTTGTATTGGTTGTAATCAGGGTTGTTTAGATCATGTATTTAAAGGTAAGCGCGCTACCTGTTTAGTAAATCCACAAGCAGGTTTTGAGCTTGATTACCCGTTAGAAAAAGCAGAGAAAGCTAAAAATGTATTAGTGGTTGGCGCAGGGCCTGCAGGTTTATCGTCTAGCTGTTACTTAGCGCAAAAAGGGCACAATGTAACCTTGATTGACCAAAAGCAACATATGGGTGGGCAATTCAATTTAGCTATGCAAATACCTGGTAAAGAAGACTTCAATCATACATTAGCTTATTTTAGTAATGAACTTAAGCGTCTAAATGTAACCATTGAATTAGGTAAAGCATTTAGTGACAGTATGCTAGCTGAGTTTGATGATGTGGTATTTGCAACTGGTGTAAGACCACGTGAAGCTACGATTAAATGCAGCGATGATAAGCGTGTATTTGCTTACGATGAAGTTATACGCGGTGAAGTAGAGCTGGGTAATTCTATTGCTATATTAGGCGCAGGCGGTATTGGTTTTGATATGGTGGCATTTTTAAGTGAACACAAATCACAAAGCATCAGCGACTTTAAAACCCAATGGGGCATAGAGTGTGAACCTCAGCCGCATAAAGATGAACGTCAACTCTATATGCTAAAACGCAGTGCAGGGCGCTTTGGTGGTGACTTAGGTAAAACTACTGGTTGGATCCATCGTCAAGTTGCCAAACAACATGGTGTTAAACAAATTGCAGATTGCCAATACCATAGTTTTGATAAAAACGGCCTAACCATTAGTGTTGCTGGTGAAACTCAAGTACTGCCAGTCGATACGGTTATTGCCTGTATTGGTCAAGTGTCTAACGACGAGTTATTTAAGACACAAGCAGAGGACGCCAAAGTACATGTTATTGGTGGCGCTAAACTCGCTGCTGCTATTGATGCTAAACGCGCAATATTCGAAGCGTTACAAGTAGCAAGGCAAATTTAATCTTTAAGGGCGAAATAATTTAGCTCTGTGCGCGGTCATGTTTGTTTATAGTCTATAACTTAATAAACAATGAACATACAAGAGTGCGCATGATTAAATTAATTACGCTTTATGACAATATTATAGGTAAATTATTTTTATTGGATGGTTTGCCTGCTTTGCTTTTTCGCTTGATTCTAGCGCCTGTAATGATTATTGCAGGCTATAACAAACTCGCAATAAGTGGCGATACTAATGGTTTTTTTAACCAGTTTTTAGCCTCTGATGATGTCGTTCAGTGGTTTGGCAATAGTGACTGGGGATTAGGATTACCGTTTCCTGATTTGCTGGCTTTTTTAGCCGGTTGGAGTGAGTTTTTAGGAGGTTGGTTTTTACTTATTGGTTTATTTACGCGATTAGTGAGTATTCCACTTATGTTTACAATGGTGGTAGCTGCAACAACAGTACACTGGCATAACGGCTGGTTTGCTATAGCGCCAACAAATCCACAAACAAGTGCCGCCCAAGTACTTGATTGGCTATCAGTCCCTGGTGCCAAAGAAAGCCTTGAAAATTCAAAAGAAGTACAAGTCCGCATAGGTAAAATTCGCAGCTTAGTTGAAGAATATGGCTTTGAAGATTACCTATACGAAAAAGGTAAACCATCAATACTAAATAACGGCATCGAATTTTCTGCTATTTATTTTGCCATGTTACTTAGCTTATTCTTTACGGGAGGTGGGCGTTTTGTAAGCCTAGATTATTGGTTTAAACGCGGTGCCTACATCAATAGTTACTAGGATATAAACACTCGCTTCATTAATTTTATCTGCTTGGTAGTTTTAACCCTGCAGTGTTTATTTTTTACTTATAAATGTTACTCTTACGTTTTGAATTTTGAGAGCACACTATGGATGCTATTGAGCTTTTACTCACTCGCCAATCTGATGCAAAATTGACAGCGCCAGGGCCTAATGAAGAGCAGTTAAACATTATTCAGCAGGCTGGGTTGAGAGTGCCCGATCATGGCTGTATTGCACCGTGGCAATATATTATTGTTCAAGGTGATGCGCGTCATAAGTTAGGTGAAATTTATTATCAAAGCGCTATAGCAGAGCAGCAGGCTGAAAAAGTAATTAATCGCGCTAAGGAGTTACCGCTTAGAGCACCCATGATTATTATTGCGATTGCAAAATATCAACCACACCCAAAAGTTCCTAGAATTGAACAAGTACAAAGCGCAGGTTGTGGCGTATTGGCAATGCAACAAGCCGCATTCGCTCAGGGGTTAGGCGGTATTTGGCGTACGGGTTACTTTGCACAAAGCCCCAGTGTTAAACAGGCGCTTAACTTAAATGATGATGATGAAATAGTCGGTTATTTATATTTAGGGACGCCGGCAATTGAATGCAAAAAGTCACCAAGGCACAAACCAGAAAATTATTTTAGTTTTTTGTAGAAATAGTATGAACTTTTTATATTCAATATAGTCATAATTCATTAAGTTAATCGTGTTACACTGCTGCGGTTAATATTGTAGCTGCGAGAAGCGCACGGAAGCACTAAACGTAATAAATCTTCTTCAGTTTGTTTTTTAATCGGTTGTTTTTTGGTAATGTATGGAAAGTCTTACCAATAATAACGATAAAGAAGACGAAAATGATGGGAAATTTATTTTTACGTGAAAAAGAAAACTGGTTTGCTTGGTCAATCTGGGGTGTATTTGGCGCGCTTGCGACATTTTATGTTGCAATGAGCACTCAAGCTGAGCATTTTATTGCTGCTTCAGCAATAGGGGTGCTGGTATTGCTAACTTGGTGGATGCAACAATCGAAACGGTTTGATTTTGGCAGAGCTTTTAAAATATGTTGTTATGTTTTACTGTTCACTGTACTGCCTTCATTTGTATTGGTTGTGATCCCGAGCGATGACCTTAATCGCTTCGATTTAATATTTCAAAGTATTGCATTTTTAACAGCCAGCTTACTGGTCTGTTTAGTGTGCTCTTGGATTGCTCGTAGGCCTAAGCAATATTACTAATAATGGCTAATTGATAACTAAAGCGGTTTATATTTAACTATTTAGCCGGTTTTATTAAAATAGGGCTTTACAAGCTAAGCGTATGATCTTATTATGCGCGCCGTACGGAGAGATGGCAGAGTGGTCGAATGCACCGGTCTTGAAAACCGGCAGGGGTTTATAGCCCCTCTAGGGTTCAAATCCCTATCTCTCCACCATTATTTAAAAAACCGCCTTATTGGCGGTTTTTTGCTATCTGGAGCTTTATAATGTCACAGTCCCCGGAATTATCCTTTTCTAAACGTTTACTTAAGCACATTCTTCTATGGACTGTGTTTGGTTATTGTTACCAAAGCGCCATATCGTTATTACAAAAAATGGCTATTGATGCATATCCAGACGACGCACTAATAATGACCTTATTATATGGCATCGGGTTTAATATTTTATCGGGACATTTAATTACAAAATACGATAATTATTGGCCTGTATGGGGCGCGTTTTATATTGGCATTATCGGTTTAGTAGCTGTGCCTCTTTTACTGGTCGGTGTGGCTGGATTATTGTCGATGAGCTTACTTGTTGGAATTTTGCTCAGTTTGCCTGTGTGTACCTTTGCTATTGGTTTAATTAAAGAAAAACTCAATAAAAACTAGCACCAAAGACCTTTTATTTTGTGATAGCATATACGGGTCTTTTAACTAACAAAACGTGAATAACACATTATGTCAGATAATTTTACTACAGATGCTGAAAAAGCAAGTTACGGTATTGGCTTACAAATGGGTGAGCAACTTAAGGCTAATCCTTTTGAAGGTTTAAACTTAAATTCAGTATTTGAAGGCATGAAAGATGCGTATGCAGGCAGTGCTTTTCAAGTTGAGATCCCTGAGATCCAAGCTGCATTTGAAAAAATTAACGAAGAGATCCAAGCTCGTCGTGAAGAAGAAGCTAAAGTACTCGCTGCTGAAGGCATTGCATTTTTAGAAGAAAACGCAAAACGTCCTGAAATTACAGTAACTGAGTCAGGTCTTCAGTACGAAGTACTTGCAACAGGTGAAGGCGAGAAGCCAACTGCTGAGTCTACAGTACGTGTTGATTACCACGGTACTTTAGTAAACGGTACTGTTTTTGACAGCTCATACGAGCGCGGTCAACCTGCTGAATTCCCAGTGGGCGGCGTGATCAAAGGTTGGACTGAAGCATTACAAATGATGCCAGTAGGTACTAAGTGGCGTTTATACGTTCCTCATGAGCTTGCTTATGGTGAACGTGGTGCCGGTGCAGCAATCGCACCTTACTCAACACTTGTATTCGACGTTGAGTTACACGCAATTCTTTAATTAGAACGTACATAACATTTTAGTTATGAAAAAACCGCATTCATTAATATGAATGCGGTTTTTTATTGTCTCATTAAACTGATCTTTGTTTAAAAGTAGCCTCTTACTCCAAATTGGAAGTTACGACCAGGAAGTGGCGCGGTGTCTTTAATAAACGAGCTGTGTACAAAACCAAGTTCATCAGTAATGTTATCAACACTTAGGTAAAGCTGTGTGTCAACGGCACCTAAATCAAGCTGATAATTGGCTTGTAAATCAATCAATGTATAGCCATCTGTTGCTGTTTCGTATGCACTAATATCATTTTGCTCAAAATAATGTGTTCCTGTTAAGGTAAATTGTGCGCTACCTAGGGTGTATTGCAGTTCTGAACCCAATTTATTAGCAGGAATGCGTGGTAAATTTCCTTCATTATCTTTTAGTTTGGCGCGAGTAGAATCACCAAATACTTTTACCATGGCGCTGGGGTTTATTTGGTAATGTACATCAAATTCAAAACCATACAGCTCAGCATCTTTACTTGTGAACTGATAAACATCAATTGCGTCACTATGACCAATGGCAGCAGGTTCAAAACCATCCATTTCATCAAACACTAATCCTGTGTTTTGCTGATAATAAAAGCTTTTAATGTCGTTATAGAAAAAGTTGACAGTGTAACCAAAATCTCCACTAAAGCGACGTAAACTAATATCTAGATTAGTTGATGTTTCTTGTTTAATTTCTTCAGGCTCAAAATGCGCTTCGTTACCTTCAATATGGTAACCCAAGCCAAGTTCGTAAGTTCCGGTAGCAATATGCACACCATTAGAGAGTAGCTCAGCTGAAAGCGGTGCACGCTCTGAATGTGATAAGCTAACGGCTAGGTTGTGACTTGGCATATACTCCCAAATCGCACCTGCTGAGGCACTTAGATTAGTAAAGCTTTGGGTGTAGTTAACAGTTTCATCTGCTGATACAGGTTCGTCATTATGGCTATGCTGATGCGTATCCACATCACTTTTTATCTCATAATCTTCTAAACGGGCGCCAAGTTCTACGGTGACGTCACCAAATGTGCGTTCTTCAAGTAAATATAGCGCATGAGTCGTCGTGATACTTGCAGGTGTAAACGCTTCTTCACCAATCGCGTCATAATCAGACTCACTATAGTGATAGCCAATCATGCCATGCCATTGGCCTAATTGGTGCTCTACGTTGAAACGTGCTTCAGTGGTTTCATTACTAAAAGTGGTGCCAATAGCGCCGTCTTCAATTTCACTATGGGTATAGTCTGTGTAACCAACACGTAGGTTAATAGACTCAATCCAGTTATCATGAAACGCATAACTTACCAGCCCCTGCCAACGGTCTTGCTCTAAATGAGCATAAACAGGTGTTTCTGCATGTTCTTCACCTTCGTGTTCTTCACCTTCGTGTTCTTCATGCTCGCCTGCTTCTTCATGTGCATGATCGTGTTCATGATGAGCATGTGAATGGCCTGGAATACCATAGTCTGTTTCGATATTACCGTATGAAAATCCAACGGTTAAATGCTCACCCACATAGCTAGTACCAAAATTAACTGTTTCACTGTCTATAAAGGTATTTTCAACTGAAGTAGCTGTTTCTTCATCGCCTTCAACATGTACTTCACCTTCTTCATGTTCATCCGGTAAATTAAAACGAGGTGTTTGGTAATCATCACCGCTGCGTTTAGTACCATCAAAATGGAAATTAAAGTTATCGCTGCCAGTTTCTAGTTTTGCTGCGAATGTATTCGCATTTGAAACTGTATCGTGCGTGTATTGTGCTGCCCCAGATAAAGAGTCAATGTTATTGGTTGGAATACGGTTATCAACCACATTCACTACACCGCCAATAGCACCAGAGCCATAAAGTAGGGTGCTTGGGCCACGTAACACTTCAATTTGCTCTGCCGCTAGGCTGTCACTTGATGTAGCGTGATCAGGTCCAATGCGAGACGCATCGCTGCTATCCAAACCATTTTGAGTAATTTTAACTCGAGGACCACCTAGGCCGCGGATAATCGGACTTGATGAAACAGGGCCAAAATAACTAGCATTAACGCCAGGTATGCCTTTAAGTGTCTCACCTAGCGTCGGCTTAGCTTTATTTTTTAGCTCATCGCCTGATAGCACACTTACTGGTGAAATCATTTCTAAGCTATTTTTATGCAGGGCTGAGGCATATACAACAACAGTTTCAACCGAAGTTGGCTTTAAAGTAACATTAATAGTGTTGTCTGTATTTTCAAGCGATATACGAGAATCTAGGTAGTTATCTTTACTGATATGTAATTGACTTTTAGCATCTATGTCGATACTAAACTGGCCTTGTGCATTACTTTGCACGCTTTTTGACTTACCATGAACATGAATCGTGGCATTGGCAATGGGTTGCTTTTTTGTATCTGTTACCGTGCCGTTAATCGTCGCTGCAAGTGCAGAGTGAGAACACAAAACAGACAGTAGTGCTGAGGATATGAGTGTTAGCTTAGTCATAATTACTTCAATTCGTGGTTGTTATGTTGTGATATAATATAACACTACAAAATTATGCTATCAACAATGTTATACTATAACTTTAAAATTTGCGTTGAATAACACAAGAGAGCGATAAATTTAATTTAGCACGGCATTATTACAGTTAAATTTAGGAGCGGCTGTCTATCATCAGTATGTCTAACTTTTTTTGTGCTCTAAAATGATTTTGCTTATCAACTGGTTCAAGCATTTCACATTCATCGTTTATCATTTCTGAAATTAAGCTTGGATAATGCCTGCAATCTTGGGGTCGGTCATGATAAATACTGCAAGTATATTTATCTTTTTCTTCAGGAGATGCTTTATTGGCAAGCTCTAAAAATGGGCATTGCGTTAATTGCTCACCCGTTGTTGGGTCAAACCATAATTTATCGTTTTTAACGTATTGAAATATTTCAGGGTTGAATAACGCCCACATTTGAATTTCATCCTGATTAGTATCTAAATCTGCCGCACCGTATTTTGTGCAGCACTTACCGCATTGATTGCAATTTTGCATAGGGTAGATATTAACTGTTGCTTTTTATAGTAGGCATTAAGTGTAGCACCCTAATATCCACGTCAATAAACTAAACAGCGTTTATTGTTGCTTATAATACTTTTGTAACAACGCGGCGCTTAATAATAATGTACTATTAAGACATATGTTTCGGATACAGCGCTGTAAAAAATTAAAAAGGCGCATTAATTAAGATAGCGAGTAATTATGAATACTAAAGTATACAAAGCGGTTCACGATTTAGCAGAAAAGCTGATGGCAGCTGCCAATAAGAATGATACTAAACAATTCGAATCTTTATATGCAGAGCTCAAAGCAATTTGTATTGAAAACGAAAATACCGCTAAAGATCACCCTGTACAGTGGGAAACTTTAGCAGATTTTACCGAAGAGCTAGAAGACGCTATTGAGACTTATGAAAAAGCATTACAGAAGTCGATTGAAATCAATAACAAAGATCATATGTCGTCGGTTGCATTTTCTATGGCTACTTTACAGCTTGAGCTGGGTGACAAAGAAGCGGCGATTAAAAACCTACAAGATGCTAAAGTCAGTGCGAATAAAATTGAAGACAAAGAATTAAAGTCAGAGATCCATGAGCTATTAGAGTCACTGGTTGAAGAAGAAGGTTAGGCAACTTTATAGCAATTATTAATAATCAGCGCCAGTAGTTTACACTTGGCGCTTTTTTATGAAGAAGATAAAGTTCAACTTCATAAAATATTTATAAATAACTTACCGAGTAATTTTTTGGAGAAAAAATGCTAGCGCAAATAGAACAATGGATTGATAAAACGAATAGCGAGTATACACATAAAAGAATATGCTGTGAAAAATTTGCTAACGAGTTTGAGGGCTTTTACCCAAATGAATTTTTGAAAACTGCATTTTATGTAGTTGTTGATAAAATACCTAAACCTGACTTTACAGGTTTACGTGAACTTGGTTTAAGCAATTTTATTGATATGGATGTAGCTGGAATAACCTATAAAAATACATATTATATATTACCTAGCGCTGTGGATAATTTAAGAGTACATTTTCATGAGCTTGCACATGTAGTTCAATGGCGTGAACTCGGTGCGCACACTTTTATAATGCGCTACATCAATGAAATCCAAACGTTTGGTTACAATGATGCTCCGCTTGAAATAATGGCCTATGGACTTGATGCGCACTATACCAGTAATGGAAATAAATTTAATATTCCTGACTACATTACGCAACAGCTTTAGTTAATTACTATTATAAAAGGAATTTATATGTCACGTTTTTTGTTTTATTCACTAGCTCTATTTACTTTTCATGTGCAGGCGAGCTCTTTTGATGATGATATCGTTAATGCATTAATCTATAGAACAACACAACCAGTAACTTACGATGGTGCCTATCATAAACTTGAGTACCCCGGTGGTGATGTGCCCGCTAATATTGGTGTGTGTACCGATGTTTTAATTAGGTCGTACCGACAGCTTGATATTGATTTGCAAAAACTAGTACATGAAGACATGCAGAACAATTTTCGTGCATATCCTTCTAAGCGTATTTGGGGATTAACCAAGCCAGATAAAAATATTGATCATCGACGTGTTCCTAACTTACAAGTTTACTTTGAGCGCCATGCAAAAGTGTTAACTAAATCGCTTAATGCAGAGGATTATAAAGCCGGTGACATAGTGACTTGGATGCTGCCAGGTAATTTACCGCATATTGGTATGGTCGTTAATGAAATAGAACAGGGCAGCGGCAACCCGCTTATTGTGCATAATATTGGTCGTGGACCAGAAATGAGCGATATGCTTTTTGCGTATACAATTACGGGCCATTACCGATTTGTGCCTGCAGAATATTCAGAGTAAATAACACTGTATTAGTAGGCGTGTTTGAGTTTAAAAACACGACAGCTAGGTTTGGTACAAACCTAGCTGTTATATATTATTCTCGTGCTGTTAAATACGCTTAATGTGAGTTAGTTACTTTAAATTAATACTGATATCACCATTTGGTTTGCAGCAACACAAGAGTATTTCACCATCACGAACAAACGCTAACGGCTCTTCATTGTAATTAACTTCACCAGAGACAAGTGTTGCTCGACACGCACCGCAATATCCCTCACGGCATTGGTAAGCGGCATCAATCTTATTTGATTCTAGGCAATGTAAAAGAGAAGGGCAGCCAGCGGCAAAATCAATGCGCTGGCTGTTATCTGCAAGCGTGATACTTGCAGTCGTTCTATCAGTCATTATAAATCAAAGTCACCAAATTCATCGGCATCTACTTGTGAATCAATCTGACCAACTAAGTATGAGCTTATTTCAGCCTCTTGAGGAGCAACTTGCACATTGTCAGACACTAACCATGAGTTGATCCACGGAATAGGGTTACTGTTGTTTTCAAACTGTGCAGGTAGACCAATCGCGGTCATACGCGCATTGGTAATGTATTCAACGTACTGACATAGAATGTGTTTATTCAAACCAATCATCGAGCCATCTTTGAATAGGTACTCGGCCCATTCTTTCTCTTGCTCTGCGGCTTCAACAAACATCTTAATTGCTTCTTCACGGCATTGTGCGGCAACAATCGCCATTTCAGGGTCATCTTTGCCATCTTGCATGATATTTAAAATATGCTGAGTACCTGAAAGATGAAGTGCTTCATCGCGGGCAATAAGCTTTATAATTTTAGCATTACCTTCCATCAATTCACGCTCTGCAAACGCAAATGAACAGGCAAAGCTCACATAAAAGCGAATAGCTTCAAGGATGTTCACTGACATCATGGCCAGGTACAATTTCTTTTTCAGCTCAAATAAATTAACGACTACGGTTTGGCCATTAATTTCGTGTTTGCCTTCACCGTATAGGTTGTAAAGCGATACAGAATTGATTAGGTCATCATAATAAGTAGTTACCGCATCGGCACGCTCACTAATTTTGTCATTGCTAACAATGTCATCAAAAATGAGTTCGGGCGCTTGAGTTACGTTACGAATAATATGGGTGTATGAACGACTATGAATAGTTTCACTAAACGCCCATGTCTCAATCCATGTTTCTAGTTCAGGAATTGATACGATAGGAAGTAATGCTACGTTAGGTGAGCGGCCTTGAACACTATCAAGCAACGTTTGGTATTTTAAGTTGCTTAAAAATATATGCTTTTCGTGTTCGGGAAGCGCTTGAAAGTCTAAACGGTCTTTACTTACATCAACTTCTTCAGGTCGCCAAAAGAAAGACAATTGTTTTTCAATTAGTTTTTCAAAAATAGGGTATTTTTGTTGATCGTAACGTGACACGTTAACGGTTTGACCAAAAAACATTGGCTCTTGCATTTGGTTATTATGATTTCTGCTAAAAGTAGTATAAGACATGTTTATCACTCAAAAAACTATCACTAAAACTATCAGGACAAAGCGGGCAAGGCGCCCGCTTTAAGTTTAACTATTAAATTTTACACGCGCCGCCTGCACAATCATCATCTTCCACTTCTGGAGTGTCTTCTTGAGCATCTGATGCGCCATCGCGGGTATTATGGTAGTAAAGTGTTTTAACACCTAGTTTGTATGCACCAAGTAAGTCTTTTAATAAGACTTTCATAGGTACTCTACCGCCTTCGTATCTATTTGGATCATAATTAGTATTTGCTGAAATTGTTTGGTCGATAAATTTCTGCATTATGCCTACTAATTGTAAGTAACCATCGTTTGATGGAATATCCCACAGTAATTCGTAGTTATCTTTAAGGCGTTCGTAGTCAGGAACAACTTGCTTTAAAATACCGTCTTTACTTGCTTTAACACTAATATGGCCACGTGGTGGCTCAATACCATTGGTTGCATTTGAGATTTGAGATGATGTTTCTGATGGCATTAATGCGCTCAGCGTTGAGTTACGCATACCATGCTCTTTTATGCTGGCACGTAATGTATCCCAATCAAGGTGCAGTGGTTCATCACAAATCTTGTCTAAATCACGTTTGTACGTATCGGTTGGCATAATACCTTGCGAGTACGTAGTTTCATTAAATTTAGGACATGCTCCACGCTCTTTAGCAAGTTCGTTAGATGCCTTCATTAGGTAGTACTGAATTGCTTCAAACGTTTTGTGCGTGAGTGCATTTGCGCTGCCATCTGAATAACGCTTACCGTTTTTAGCTAAGTAATAAGCGTAGTTAATAACACCTATGCCTAGCGTACGACGCCCCATAGTGGCATTTTTAGCTGCAGGTACAGGGTAGTCTTGGAAATCAAGTAGGTTATCAAGTGCACGTACTGCAAGCTCTGCTAACTCTTCTAGTTCATCTAAAGACTCAATAGCACCTAAGTTAAACGCAGATAATGTACAAAGTGCAATTTCACCTTCTTCGTCATTCACGTTGCTAAGAGGCTTAGTCGGTAACGCAATTTCTAAACATAAGTTAGATTGACGTATAGGCGCCACTTTTGAGATAAACGGACTGTGTGTATTACAGTGGTCAACGTTCTGCAAGTAAATACGACCGGTGCTGGCGCGTTCTTGAGCAAACATAGAAAACAGTTCAATGGCTTTAATGCGTTTTTTACGAATTGACTCGTCTTGCTCATATTTTACATATAGCGCGTCAAACTCGTCTTGGTCTTCAAAAAATGCATCGTAAAGGCCAGGCACATCAGATGGGCTGAATAACGTGATGTAATCATCTTTGATCAAACGCGAATACATTAGTTTATTAAACTGCACACCATAATCTAGGTGACGTACGCGGTTATCATCAACACCACGGTTATTTTTAAGTACCAGCAGGTTTTCTACTTCTAAGTGCCAAAGCGGGTAGAATAAAGTAGCTGCACCGCCACGTACACCGCCTTGCGAACAGCTTTTAACCGCTGTTTGAAAGTGCTTATAAAACGGGATACAGCCTGTGTGGTACGCTTCGCCGTTACGAATAGGGCTACCTAATGCACGAATACGTCCGGCATTTATACCAATACC
The DNA here is from genome assembly GCF_023161845.1 of Pseudoalteromonas sp. 2CM39R. Taxonomy (NCBI): domain Bacteria; kingdom Pseudomonadati; phylum Pseudomonadota; class Gammaproteobacteria; order Alteromonadales; family Pseudoalteromonadaceae; genus Pseudoalteromonas; species Pseudoalteromonas sp. 2CM39R. The sequence goes on along the minus strand of NZ_JALNTM010000004.1, from coordinate 208,599 downwards.
AGCACGTTGAGAAACGTATTTAACAATGGCTGATGAAGTCGCATTAATTGAATCTAAGCTGTCGCCACACTCAATCAGTACACATGAGCTAAACTGACGCGTTGGCGTACGCACACCCGACATAATTGGTGTAGGTAAAGAAATTTTAAATAGTGAAACCGCATCGTAAAAACGTTTGATGTAATCAATACGTGTTTCACGTGGATAATCTGAGAATAAGCTTGCTGCTACTAATATATATAAAAACTGCGCGCTTTCGTAAATTTCACCGGTTACACGGTTTTGTACTAAGTATTTACCTTCAAGCTGCTTTACTGCTGCGTAGCTAAAGTTAAGATCGCGTGAATGATCTAAGTAAGTATCTAGTTCATCAAGTTCTTGCTCTGTGTAATCAACAAGCAAATGGGCGTCGTAGCGTTTTTGTTCAACCATGTTAGTAACGTGGTCAAAAAGACGCGGTGGCTCAAATTGACCATACGCTTTTTTGCGTAAATGGAATACAGCTAAACGAGCAGCAAGATACTGATAATCAGGTGATTCTTTTGAGATCTGATCCGCAGCGGCTTTGATAATCGTCTCATGAATGTCTTTAGTACGAATACCGTCATAAAATTGAATATGTGATTTAAGTTCAACTTGTGAAACCGAAACGTTGTTTAAACCTTCGGCGGCCCATTCAATAACGCGATGGATCTTGTCTAGATCAAGTGGCTCTTTACGGCCGTCACGTTTGCTTACAGATAACTGTTGGTTCATAGTTTTGCCTGTATTCCTTGGGAATTAAATATTTTTGACCAATGAGTGCACTTAAAACGCCCAGTGCCTATTCTTTTATTGTTATTTCTACCGCATAGGTAAATTTAATTGAATAACATTTAGCCACAATATCTGGTGTTGTTCAAATTAGAGATCACAAGATAGTGTGGTCTGTGATCTTTTGCAAGGGACAGAAACCGCTCTGATTGTGGATAACGTTGGGATAACGTAATTGTGTTAGTAGGCATTAACCTTTGATCATTCGGTTAAGTTGAAATTTGTAAAAATCAACTAAGGAAAGATTAAATTTACGCTTTTTAAAAATAAATTTTGTCTGCTTTTTTTATCATCAAGCTTTGCGTAAAAACTAACACAATCACAATATGTAGTGTTTATTAATTGGTATGGCACTATATGTGGTTGAAAGCATCTATAGGGCTATGCCAATTGAAATCTGCATTCCAAGCCAATGCCTCGTCCACACTCGGTACATATCCCCACAGTGCGGTAGCGGTGTGCATATTCGCTGCTTTACCTGCTTGTATATCTCGCTGCGCATCACCTATATATAGGCAGCGCGAAGGATCAACACTCATTTGCTCAGCACAATGTAATAAAGGAAGGGCTGAGGGCTTATATTCAGCTAAGGTATCACCACTTATCACAATTTGCGCATTTTTTAATGCAGGAATCGCCTTGACTAAAGGATCGGTTAAAAAGCCAGGCTTATTTGTCATAATGCCCCACGGGATCCCTTTATTATCAAGGGCAATAAGTAACTGTTCTATACCTACAAAGCATTGGGTATGGGTGGCAATATTGGCAGCGTAGTGTGCAACTAGCTCTGCTAAAAGTTGCTCTTGCGGTTGTTGCGCCCAGCCCTCTTTAAAACCAGCAGCAAGTAATGCTGCTGCGCCATTTGAAGCTGCGGGTCGATATATATCACTACTAACTTGGGGCTGTTGATGATTGTGCAGCACACTATTTAGCGCGGCGCCTAAATCATCAGCGGTATCGAGTAAAGTGCCATCTAAGTCAAACAGCAATGCTTGATATTCAATCGGGCTAGTAGGTGTTTGCGAGCTTGCCATTACGCTAACTTCTCAAAGTGCAGCATATAATTTACGCTAACATCATCATTAACCGTATATTGCTTTGAGAGTGGGTTGTAACTTAAGCCTGCACTGGCACGTACTTTTAAGCCTGCTTGTTCTGCCCATGCGATTAATTGCGCAGGTTTAATAAACTTTTTATGGTCATGGGTACCTTCAGGAACCATTTTTAACAGTTTTTCTGCACCGACAATAGCGTATAAATAAGCTTTAGGGGTTTTATTAAGGGTAGAGAAGAATACATCGGCCCCAGGTTTTGCTAATTTAGCGACTGCATGGATAATAGAAGAAGGGTCGGGGACATGTTCTAACATTTCCATACAAGTGATCACATCAAAGCGCTCAGGGTGCTCATCAGCAAATTGTTCTGCAGGTACTTTTATATATTTAACGGGTACGCTGGTTTCTAAACTGTGTAACTTGGCGACAGTTAAAGGCTCTTGCCCCATATCGATACCTGTTACGTTTGCGCCCATTCGTGCCATGCTGTGACTTAAAATACCGCCGCCACATCCTACATCGAGGGTTTCTTTGTCAAATAATCCTTTAGTTTTGTCTGCGATGAAATCTAATCGTAATGGATTAATTTCGTGAAGCGGCTTAAATTCGCCTTCTAAATCCCACCAACGCTCTGCGATGGCTTCAAACTTTGCTATTTCTGCGTTATCTACATTTTGATGTTCGGTCATAAAATACTTCCTCGTCAATCTGAGGCCATTATATAGGGCTAAATTGATAAATCGCAAAGTTTTGCGCCTGTAAATTAAAATTAATTGTGATAGCATGGTTGCTTAGAAATAATAACAAACACTCTTAATACCTAATAATGGGTTGTTAAGAGCTGATACTGAAGGAATGTGATATCAAATGACTGATCTCGCCAATGAAATTCTGCCAGTCAATATTGAAGACGAGTTAAAAAACTCCTACTTAGATTACGCCATGAGTGTAATTGTAGGACGTGCATTACCAGACGTACGTGACGGTTTAAAACCTGTTCACCGCCGCGTCTTGTTTGCAATGAACGAGCTTAGTAATGACTGGAACAAGCCTTACAAAAAATCGGCCCGTGTGGTCGGTGACGTAATCGGTAAATACCACCCACACGGCGACAGTGCAGTTTATGACACCATCGTACGTATGGCTCAGCCATTCTCACTACGCTATATGTTAGTTGATGGTCAGGGTAACTTTGGTTCGGTTGATGGTGATTCAGCAGCGGCAATGCGTTATACAGAAGTACGTATGGCAAAAATGTCGCACGAATTATTAGCCGATCTTGAAAAAGAAACGGTTGATTTTGTGCCTAACTACGACGGCACAGAACAAATTCCTGATGTGTTACCGACTAAAATACCTAACCTGTTAGTTAATGGTTCGTCAGGTATTGCTGTTGGTATGGCGACAAATATCCCGCCACACAACTTAACAGAAGTAGTGAATGGCTGTTTAGCGCTTATTCAAAACCCTGAATTAACTATTACTGAGTTAATGGATTACATCCCAGGGCCTGATTTCCCAACTGCGGCGATTATTAACGGTAAAAAAGGCATTGAACAAGCCTATCAAACCGGTCGTGGTAAAGTGTACATGCGTGCACGTGCTGACATCGAAACTGATGAGAAAACTGGCCGTGAAACGATTATTGTTCATGAAATCCCTTACCAAGTTAACAAAGCCCGTCTGATTGAAAAAATCGCTGAGCTAGTTAAAGATAAAAAAATTGAAGGGATCAGCGCATTACGTGATGAATCAGATAAAGACGGTATGCGTATCGTTATTGAGATCAAACGTGGTGACGTAGGTGAAGTTATTTTGAACAACCTTTATTCACAAACTCAGTTACAAACTGTGTTTGGTATGAATATGGTTGCGTTAATTAATAACCAGCCTAAGTGTTTCAACTTAAAAGAAATGCTTGAAGAGTTTATTATTCACCGCCGTGAAGTTGTTACTCGTCGTACGGTATTTGATTTACGCAAAGCCCGTGACCGTGCGCATACGCTAGAAGGTTTAGCGATTGCACTGGCAAACATTGACCCAATTATCGAACTTATTCGTAAGTCACCAACACCTGCTGAAGCAAAAGTTGCACTAACAGCGCGTCCTTGGGAATTAGGTAATGTTAAAGCCATGCTTGATAAAGCCGGTGAAGACAATGTTGCCCGCCCAGATTGGTTAGCAAGCGAGCTGGGTATTCGTGATGGTCAGTACTATATTTCTGAGCAACAAGCTCAAGCAATTTTAGACCTACGTCTACACAAACTAACGGGCCTAGAGCACGAAAAAATTCTTACTGAATACCAATCGTTACTAGACCTAATTGCTGAACTATTATTCATTTTGGCAAGTCCGGAACGTTTAATGGAAGTTATTCGTGATGAGTTAGTTGAAATTAAAGAGCAATATGGTGATGAGCGCCGCACTGAAATTAATGCCGCTGCACACGATATTAGCCTTGAAGACTTAATTAACGAAGAGAACGTGGTTGTGACCTTGTCACACGAAGGATACGTTAAGTATCAAGCGTTAAGTGATTACGAAGCGCAGCGTCGTGGTGGTAAAGGCAAGTCAGCAACTAAGATGAAAGATGAAGATTTCATTGAACGTCTACTTGTTGCCAATACCCACGATACTATTTTATGTTTCTCTACTGCGGGTCGATTATACTGGCTTAAAGTGTACCAGTTACCACTTGCAAGTCGCGCAGCGCGCGGTAAGCCAATTGTTAACTTATTACCACTTGAAGCAGATGAACGTATTACTGCTATTTTGCCTGTACGTGATTATGAAGATGATAAATACATCTTTATGGCTACAGCATTTGGTACGGTTAAGAAAACACCATTAACGGCCTACAGCCGTCAACGTGCAAGCGGTATTATTGCCGTTAACTTAAACGAAGGTGATAGCTTAATTGGTGTTGATATTACCGATGGTAGCAACGAAATTATGTTGTTCACTGATGCGGGTAAAGTTGTACGCTTTAAAGAAGCTGAAGAAACCACGGTAGTTGATGAAAATGGTAACCCTGTTCTTGATGAAGAAGGTAAGCCTGAGATTCGCTTCAAAGGTGTACGTCCTATGGGTCGTACTGCAACGGGTGTTCGTGGTATTAAGATGCCAGACGATCAACGTGTTGTATCACTGATTGTACCAAAGAATGACGGTGCAATATTAACAGTGACAGAAAATGGTTACGGTAAGCGTACTCAACTTGAAGACTACCCATCTAAGAGTCGTGCAACACAAGGTGTTGTATCAATTAAGGTGAGTGAGCGTAATGGTGCCGTTGTTGGTGCTGTACAAGTTGATGACAACGACGAAATAATGATTATTTCGAATCGTGGTACCTTAGTACGTACTCGCGTTAATGAAGTTTCTACGGTTGGACGTAACACCCAAGGTGTTATTTTGATCAGAACTATTGACGAAGAGCAAGTAGTTGGTTTACAACGTATAGAAGAGATTGAAGTGACTGAAAGTGACTTGATTGACATCGAAGACGTTGAAACAGTAGATACGGTTATAGATGAAGTAGCGGATGATAATCCTCCTTCAGAATAATTGAGATTGAAAAAAGCGGCCTTGGCCGCTTTTTTTATATGGTTGAAAAAAACTAAAGACACTTGAATTAGTTTAATACCAATTCACTTAATTAAGTGGTCTATTTTGAGGCTGGAAAAACGTGTTGATAGCTAGGCAAAAAAATTGCTATTTAGTTGTTCTAAATGAGAATTTTTTAACGCAGGTAGCGACACGTTTAGCCCCGTAAAATGATTAAGTATTATTGCGGATTGGTATTAGTTTAAGTTAAACAGTAAATTACTGGAATGAGGAAAAGGTAATGAGTATTTATAATTTTTGTGCGGGTCCTGCAATGTTACCACCGGCTGTAATGCAAAAAGCACAAAAAGAGTTTTTAGACTGGCAAGGGCTTGGCGTTTCAGTAATGGAAATGAGCCATCGCAGTAAAGAATTTTTAGCATTAACGGCTAAGTGTGAAGCTAGTCTACGTCGCTTAATGAATATTAGTGATGAGTTTGAAGTGCTGTTTATGCACGGCGGTGGTCGAGGTCAATTTAGTGCTGTACCTTTAAACCTCCACGTTGACGGAAAAAAAGCGGTGTATTGTGAAAACGGCGTGTGGTCAAAAAGTGCAACCAGCGAAGCCGATAAGTTTACTCAAACTCACACAATTGACGTACGTAATGATGATAACGGTTTATTTTCTATTAAGCAGGTAGCCGATTGGGTTTTACCAGCCGATGCTGCATATATTCATTACTGCCCAAATGAAACTGTAGATGGTCTAGAGATTTTTGATGTACCCAGTCACCCAACAGCACCGATTGTCGCCGATATGTCGTCGACTATTCTATCGCGCGAAATTGACGTTAATCAATTTGATTTAATCTACGCAGGTGCTCAAAAGAATATCGGCCCATCGGGTATTGCTATCGTAATTGTTCGTAAAACGCTACTTGAGCGTGAAGGGCTAGCTAAGCCAGGTGTTTTGGATTACGCCCTTGAAGCAAAACAAGGCAGTATGTTTAACACTCCACCTACATTTGCATGGTATTTAGCAGCTGAAGTATTTGAATGGCTTGAACAAAATGGCGGTGTAAAAGCCATGGAAACACATAATACTGCCAAAGCTCAGCTGCTTTATGACTTTATCGATGAGTCTGATTTTTACACCAATAAAGTAGCGAAGCATTGTCGTTCACGTATGAATGTGCCTTTTTGGTTAGTTGATGAAAGCCTAAATGATAAGTTTGTTAAAGAGTCAAAAGAAGCGGGCTTATTAGCGCTTGAAGGGCACCGTATTGTTGGCGGTATGCGCGCGAGTATTTATAACGCAATGCCACTGGAAGGGGTTAAAGCATTAGTTGATTTTATGGCGGCTTTCGCAAAGGAGAACAGCTAATGGAGCAACTTTCTTTAGCGCCTATTTCACAGGTTAATGGCAGTGTTACTCTGCCGGGTTCGAAAAGCTTGTCAAATCGCATTCTATTATTGGCTGCACTATCAAACGGCACTACGGTTGTAGAAAACTTATTAGACAGTGATGATATTCGTCATATGTTGGGCGCCTTAGCGCAGCTCGGTGTGAATGTGACACTTAATGATGAGCGAACCATCGCGACCGTAGAAGGTGTAGGTGGCGTATTTAAAACGCCAACTGAACCACTGTTTTTAGGTAATGCAGGTACAGCATACCGTCCTTTAACGGCCGTGCTTGCATCGATTGCTGGGGAGTATGAGTTAATTGGTGAGCCACGTATGGAAGAGCGACCAATTGGCCACTTGGTTGATGCACTGCAAGCCTTAGGTGGTAATGTTAGTTATTTAAAAAATAAAGATTATCCGCCACTTAAAATTGTCGGCGGGAAAATTTCCGGTGGTGAAGTCGAAATTGACGGTAGTATTTCAAGTCAATTTTTAACGGCGCTGCTCATGGCTGCGCCATTATTTAAAGGCGATACACACATTAAAATTAAAGGCACGTTAGTGTCTAAGCCTTACATTGATATTACTCTTGATGTAATGGCGCGTTTTGGTGTTACCGTTGAGCATGATAATTACACCACGTTCTTCGTTAAAGGTGCACAACAGTATCAAGCCGTTGAGCGAATTATGGTCGAAGGGGATGCTTCATCTGCTTCTTACTTTATTGCTGCTGCAGCAATTGCCGGCGGCGAAATAGAAATTAAAGGCGTCGGCGCTAAATCAGTTCAAGGTGATATTGGCTTTGCTAAAGTGATGGAGCAGGTCGGTGCCAAAATTGATTGGTATGACGAACGTTTAGTTGTTCGTAAAGGTGAGCTTAACGGTATTGATATTGATGCTAATGCAATACCTGATGCTGCAATGACCCTAGCTACAGTTGCCTTGTTTGCAAAAGGGCCAACGGCAATTCGCAACATTTATAACTGGCGAGTAAAAGAAACTGACCGTTTACACGCTATGGCCACTGAGCTTAAAAAAGTAGGGGCTGAAGTAGTAGAAGGGCATGACTTTATTGAGATCACACCGCCAAAACAGTTTAATAATGTGGCTGTAGATACCTATGATGACCATCGTATTGCCATGTGCTTTGCAATGGTGGCAGTAGGGGGTAAGCCCATAACGATTAACGATCCAGCCTGTACTTACAAGACATTCCCAACATTTTTCAACGTGTTAGCATCTGTCAGTAAATAGGCTATTTATAAGTATTTATAAAAAGTTACATACTAAAAGCGGATAATCTTTAATAATTGACGTATAATGTGGCGGTTTATTTTGGTGTGCATTGAAGGAGGTTTTAAATGCCGGCGTTATTAATGCCCGTAATCACCGTAGATGGCCCAAGTGGTTCTGGTAAAGGAACTGTTTGTCGCTTATTGGCTGAAAAATTAGGCTGGGATGTGTTAGATAGCGGTGCAATTTATCGCGTACTTTCACTTGCAGCACTTCATCACCAAATTGCGTTAGATAACGAAGAAGCACTGGTTCCATTAGCTGCAAATCTTGATGTGCAGTTTTTGATAGACAGTGACACTAATGCAGGAAAGATTATTTTAGAAGGCGAAGACGTAACAACCACTATTCGAAATGAAGAAGTGGGAGCTGCAGCGTCTAAAGTGGCGGCATTGCCGCGAGTTCGTGAAGCGTTACTTCGTCGCCAGCGTGCGTTTAGAACTGAAAATGGCTTAATTGCTGATGGTCGCGATATGGGCACTGTTGTGTTTCCTGATGCGCCATTAAAGATATTTCTAACCGCAAGCGCAGAAGAACGTGCTCGCAGACGTTTTGTTGAGTTGAATGAGCGCGGGCTTGATGTTACACTAAGTGGTCTATTACAAGACATTCAAGCACGTGATGATCGCGATATGAATCGCGCCGTTGCGCCGCTTGTACCTGCAGAGGATGCGATTGAGCTTGATACTAGCGAACTCAACGCACAGCAAGTCTTTGATAAAGTTATAACTTTATTAGATTCAAGCATCTCTGAAGGTAAGCTTCCTAAACGAAGCTAAATACATTTTATGCACCAGCAGGACGCCAGTGCTATTTTAACAACCCCATGCAGCATGGTTGCTTATTGGTATTAATATATGAGACGTATATTCGTATGTCAGAAAATTTTGCGCAGTTATTTGAAGAAAGCTTAAAGGGTTTTGAAGCAGAGCAAGGCTCTATCGTTAAAGGTACAGTAATCTCAATCGAGAACAACATTGTACTTGTAGATGCTGGTCTTAAATCAGAAAGTGCTATCCCTGCAGAGCAGTTCAAAAATGCTGCTGGTGAACTAGAAGTTGCTGTTGGCGACGAAGTAGATGTTGCACTAGATGCAATCGAAGACGGTTTCGGTGAAACTATCCTTTCTCGTGAGAAAGCGAAGCGTCACGAAGCGTGGATCCGTCTTGAGAAAGCATGTGAAGAGCAAGAGACTGTTACTGGTGTTATCAACGGTAAAGTTAAAGGCGGTTTCACTGTTGAAGTTGATTCAATCCGTGCTTTCCTACCTGGTTCACTTGTTGATGTTCGTCCAGTACGTGACACAACTCACCTTGAAGGCAAAGAGCTTGAATTTAAAGTAATCAAGCTTGATCAAAAACGTAACAACGTTGTTGTTTCACGTCGTGCAGTTATCGAATCAGAAAACTCACAAGAACGTGAAGAGCTTCTTGCTAACCTTGTTGAAGGTCAAGAAGTTAAAGGTATCGTTAAGAACCTTACTGACTACGGTGCATTCGTTGACCTTGGTGGTGTTGATGGTCTACTACACATTACTGACATGGCGTGGAAGCGTGTTAAGCACCCTTCAGAAATCGTTAATGTTGGCGACGAAATCGCAGTTAAAGTTCTTAAATTCGACAAAGATAAAACTCGTGTATCTCTAGGTCTTAAACAGCTTGGCGAAGATCCATGGGCAGCTATCGCTGGTCGTTACCCAGAAGGTTCTAAACTTTCTGGTCGTGTAACTAACCTTACTGATTACGGTTGCTTCGTAGAAATCGAAGAAGGCGTTGAAGGTCTAGTACACGTTTCTGAAATGGATTGGACTAACAAGAACATCCACCCTTCAAAAGTTGTTTCACTTGGTGACACTGTTGAAGTTATGGTTCTTGAAATCGACGAAGAACGTCGTCGTATTTCTCTTGGTCTTAAGCAATGTATTGCTAATCCTTGGCAGGAATTTGCTCGTCTACAAAACAAAGGCGACCAAGTTACTGGTAAGATCAAATCAATCACTGACTTCGGTATCTTTATCGGTCTTGACGGTGGTATTGATGGTCTTGTACACCTTTCAGACATTTCTTGGAATACACCTGGCGAAGAAGCTGTACGTGAATTCAAGAAAGGCGACGAAATCACTGCTATCGTATTGCAAGTTGACCCAGAGCGTGAACGCATCTCTCTAGGTGTTAAGCAAATCGAAGCTGACCCATTCAATAACTACCTTGATGCAAACAAAAAAGGTGCTATTGTTAAAGGTAAAGTGACTGAAGTTGATGCGAAAGGCGCAACTGTTGAACTTATCGAAGGCGTTGAAGGTTACATCCGTGTAGCTGATATCGCTCAAGAGCGCGTTGAAGATGCAACTACTGTTGTTTCTGTAGGCGACGAAATCGAAGTTAAATACGTTGGTGTTGATCGTAAGAACCGCACTTTAAGCTTATCTGTTAAAGCTCTTTTCGAAGCAGAAGAGAAAGAAGTACTAGAGAAGCTTAAGAAAGAAGAGCCAGTGTTCGAAAACGCAATGGCAGCTGCTTTCGCAAATGCACAAAAAGACTAATTAATTATAGTCTTTTAATTGGAAGGGCAGTTTATGCCCTTCCACTATTTCTTTTTAAGGAAACGCTATGACTAAGTCAGAACTGATAGAAACACTTGCTGAACAACATTCACATATTCCTGTGAAAGATGTTGAGAACGCTGTTAAAGAAATTCTTGAACAAATGGCCGGCTCATTATCTTCTTCAGATCGTATTGAGATCCGAGGTTTTGGAAGTTTCTCTTTGCATTACCGTGCGCCTCGTACAGGTCGCAATCCTAAAACAGGTGAAACTGTAGAGTTAGATGGTAAGCATGTACCTCATTTTAAGCCAGGCAAAGAACTACGTGACCGTGTAAACGAGAGCATTGCTTAGTAAACTTATTGGAGTAGTTACTTGTTTAAGGTATTAAAAATTATTCTGGCAGCACTATTTTTAATTGGTGCATTTGTATTGGGTTCGCAAAATCCACAATTAACAAAAATTAACTACATAATAGCCAGTAATACATTACCTTTAGCCGTTATAATAAGTATCTGCTTTTTGTTAGGTGTTGTAGTGGGTTGCTTTGTGAGCTTTAAATTGTTTACGCAATTAAAGTGGCAAAATTACCGTTTAAAAAAGCAATTAACGCCTGAAAAAGATAATAAAAAGCGTATTGCCAACAAAGATACCTAATTATGATTGAGCTGTTGTTTTTACTGCTTCCTGTTGCCGCCGGTTATGGCTGGATCATGGGGAAAAACAGTGCGAAAAATCAGGCTCATCAATTTAATCGTCAAATTACTTCTGAATACAGTAAAGGCTTAAAATTTTTACTAGACAGAGAAGAAGATCAGGGGCTTGAGCATTTAATTAATTTGCTCGAAGTAGCTGCTGACTCTGTAGAACACTATTCTACCTTAGCCACTATGTTTCGCCGCCGTGGTGAGCTCGACCGCGCAATAAAAATTCATGAATTGCTATTAAAACACCCAAGCCTTAACGAGAAACAAGCTGCCAATAGCCGGTTAGAATTAGCCGAAGACTATATCATGGCAGGTTTACTCGATAGCGCAGAAGAACATTTAATATGGCTGGTAAAAAATAACCATGAAGATGCTCTTGAGCCAATTATCTCCTTATATTCACAGACCCGTGAATGGGAAAATGGCATTAATATGTTTGAAGCGCATACTGAGCTTTTTTCAAAAGAGCAACACTTCAAAGCCATCGCAAACTTTTACTGTGAACATGCTATTGCCAGTAATAACCCTCAACTTATGCGCAAAGCTATTAGCTTAAACTTTAAAACAATCAGACCTCTATATGAACTCGGTTTGTCTGCTTATACAAAAGAGGATTACGTTAAAGCAATTTATTATTGGCGAGAACTTATCTGCCAATTTACCTTTTTTGCGCCATTATTTATTGATAAGTTAGCGCATAGTTATAAGCAACTAAAATTAACCCATCAGTTTCATGAACTCGTTGCTGAGTTATTAGAAAAAGGTGGAGTAATGATAAAAATACAGCACTGCCAAGCGTTGCTTGAGCAAGGCCACACAGAACAAGCCTTTGAGTTTTTGACTGATAGTTTAAAACGTCAGCCCACCATCCGTGGTTTTAGTTTTTTATTGCAGTTAATGAGCGCCGAAAATAAAAATACAAAAGATGTGCTTAATCAAATAGATAAACTTGTTACCTCATATATTGCTACTAAGCCTGACTTTCAATGTCAGCATTGTGGCTTTACAAGTTACACCATTTATTGGAATTGCCCTTCGTGTAAACATTGGGAAACCATTGTGCCTAGCAGAGGCTTAGACGGATTTTAATCTTTATACTTTTCGCTCACTAGTAGGATAGTTATGTCTTTCGAACAATCAAAAAAAATTCTTATCGCTCTTGATTATGATGATCAGCAAACTGCTTTAGCTTTTGTTAAACAGTTATCACCGGATACCTGTCGATTAAAAGTGGGTAAAGAAATGTTCACTTATTTTGGCCCTGCATTTGTTAAAGAGCTGGTTGATTTAGGTTTTGATGTATTCTTAGATTTAAAGTTCCACGATATTCCAAATACTGTTGCTAAAGCAGTAACTGCTGCAGCTAAAATGGGCGTGTGGATGGTTAATGTTCATGCAAGTGGTGGTTTTGAAATGATGCATAAAGCTAAGCAGGCACTTGAGCAGTTTGGCGATAAAGCCCCATTATTGATTGCAGTGACCGTTTTAACCAGCATGGATGAAGCAGAGCTTAAACGTTTAGGCATCAGTAAATCACCACAAGAGCAAGTGATGCATTTAGCAAAATTAACAAAGCAAGCAGGGCTTGATGGTGTAGTGTGTTCAGCACAAGAAGCACAAAGTTTAAAAGCAGCATTGGGAGACGAGTTTAAATTAGTCACCCCAGGTATTCGTCCTGCTGGTAGTGATGCGGGCGATCAAAAACGTATTATGACACCTAAAGAAGCCATTGAAGCTGGCAGTGACTACCTAGTAATAGGGCGTCCTATTACTCAGGCACAAAACCCGGTGCAAGTATTGAGTGATGTAAATAAATCAATAGCTTAAACTTAAAGTTTGCATAATTATAAGGAGTTTATTACAACTCTTTTTGTTTGTGCTACATTTAATTACGGCTATGCAGTGAGGAACTAACTTTGCGTTTAATAATGTTTGTAGTGGTAATTATCATTAGTGGCTTTGCTGTTAATAAATATGTTTTTTCAACTAAAATGTATGATGATGTTTCGAATGTTACTGATTTGGTATCTGATTACCCCGTTGATTTGTTTAAGTTTAAAAAAATCGCTCAAAATTATGCTCAGCATTTGTGCTATACAAATGAAGGTGTTTTAGCTGGACTTAATATAAGTAGCAAAGAGTGTGTTGATGTACACGATGAAATGCAGAATGAGTGTACAAAAAAAGTTTTTAGATTAGCGCCGTTAAATATGACGTCTAAGAAAGAATTAATTGAATATTCAAATCAATATTCACGTTGTACCTTACCTTACAAAAACATTAAGTTATAAATTTTAAATACGAAAAAGCCACCTAAGTTTATACCTAGGTGGCTTTTTTATAGAATTATTTTAAACGAATAGACTTAGCTTCAATATCAATTAAGCCTTGTTTAAATAACCCACCAATGGCTTTTTTGTAGTTTGCTTTACTGGTCGAAAATACTTTTTTAATTAATTCAGGTTCAGACTTATCGCCTATGGCTAATATGCCACCTTCATCTTTTAGTTTTTCCATAATTTTTTCGCCAAGTTCACTGACTTTACCCATACCTGGCTTTTCAAGTATGACGTCAATTTTTCCGTCTTCACGTACTTTTTGAATAAACCCTTTGAGCTTTTGACCAACAAATAGGTTTTTAAATACCATGTTGTAAAATACAACACCAAAATGAGATTCTTCAATAAGTACTTTGTAGCCGATATCGGTTTTACCTGCCACAATTAAATCAACTTCTTGTAAGTGGCTATATTGCGGCTCGTCTTTTGATAAAAAGCGATTAAAGTTGGTTGAAGCACAAATTCGTTGACTGGCATTATCAAGATATAAACGGACTAAATACGAGTAACCTTCTTGCATACGCGGTTTTTGTTCATTAAACGGTGCAAGTACGTCTTTTTCTAAACCCCAATCTAAAAAAGCACCAATGCTGTTTATTTCTTTAACGCGCAGTAGGGCATATTCACCGACTTGTGCGTGTGGTTTTTTAGTTGTTGCTGTTGGCAGGTTTGCGTTATCTAAAAAGGTAAAAACGCTGATGCTATCGCCAGCTTCAAGTTCATGTTTAATCTCGTGTTTAGGTAAAAATACTTCACCTAAGTCATGGCCATCTAAATAGGCACCTTCATTACTGACTTCTTTTACAAATAGGGTTTGGGTAGTTCCAAGGTTACTCATAATTATTCCTGCTCAGGCTTTTTTTTACGACGCATCGGGGTATCACCATCAATGTTGAGTGGTGCTTTAATTGGGGCTGCTGGCTTTTTAGGTTTTGCTTTGCGTTTTTGCTGTGGCTTTTTGTCAGCCACTACTTTTTTAATCGGTTTAACTGGCGTCACTTTTTTCTCTTTGATGCCTTTAAATTTCGCTTTTAAACCATCAACCACCGCAAACGACAGTTCGTCATTTAAAAATGACTTAATTGCTAAGTAACTTGCCCAATCTTTAGGACCAACAAATGATAGCGCGTTGCCTTTAAAACCAGCTCGGCCTGTGCGACCAATACGGTGAACGTATTCTTCAGCGTGTTTTGGTAGATCAAAATTAATAACATGGGTCACACTGAGTAAATCTAAACCGCGAGATGCAACATCAGTAGTAATTAATATTTTAAAGTTCTCACGGCTAAACGCATCCATGATATCAAGGCGCTTACTTTGAGTTAAATCCCCGGCTAGTGCGACAGACTTAAAGCCTTTACTATTTAATGCCTCGCTTAAGCGACTGGTATCAGCACGTGTTGCGGTAAATATAATACATTGCCCTACATTATCTTTATTAAGAAAATGCTCAAGTAGCGCTTCTTTATGATCAAGATGATCGGCTAAATACAATGTTTGTTTAATATCACTGTGTTGCTCATTGGCTGCACTGAGCATAATTTGTTTTGGTTTTTTTAATAAATTACGCGAAAGGGCATCTACTTGAGCATGATCTAATGTCGCTGAAAACAATAGGGTCTGGCGTAATCGGTGATCTGCCAGTTCATTAATTAACTTAAGCTGGTCGGTGAAACCTAAATCCAAGATACGGTCAGCTTCATCAAATATAAGTAGCTCTAAGCCACTTAACTGTAAAGAGCGTTGCTTTAAGTGATCGGCTAAGCGTCCTGGTGTAGCAACCACAAAATGTGGGTCGTTGCGCAGTGCTTTAATTTGGTCGTTAAAGTTTTCACCACCGAGAATTTTAACTGCCTTGATATTGGTACCGGTAATAAGTAATCGTAGTTGGGTGAACACTTGGGTTGCAAGCTCACGAGTTGGAGCAACAATAAGTACACGAGGATCACGTTTACTGAGTGCTTTTTGTTTCATTACTCGCTGCACTGCAGGTAATAAAAACGCTAAAGTTTTGCCTGACCCAGTTTTTGACTGAGCGAAAATGTCATGTCCAGCGAGTGCCGTTGGCACAGCATGGGCTTGAATATCGGTAGGCTGGGTGATCCCTTGGTGCGCTAATTGTGTTTCTAGGCGAGTATCAATCCCAAGATCAGTAAAGTGCAATGTATATTTCTCCAATATGAGCAAGTCTTGTAAATTTATCCGCGCATTATAGCCCACTGAGCCACTGCGCTAACAGTAAAAAGCGCATTATCATCCATTTTTTTGCATTTAAATAAAAAAAGCGTAAAATACGCGCCCCATATGCGCCGGATTTACGATTCGGTAAACGCCCCTTGCGGGGTTTAAAGGCAAAATAGGAAAACCATGACTGCTATCCATAAAGATAATGTAACCAGCGATCACTTTGTTGTGTGCGCACTGTATAAATTTGTTTCTTTACCTGATTTTGAAGCACTTCGCCAACCTTTACTTAATGTAATGGAGCAAAACGACGTGCGTGGTACTTTGTTAATTGCCGCAGAAGGAATTAACGGAACTGTTTCAGCAAAACGTGAAGGCATAGATAACTTACTGGCGTGGTTAGACACCCAGCCTAATTTAGACAATATTGTTACTAAAGAATCATATGATGACGAATGCCCGTTTTACCGCACTAAAGTAAAACTTAAAAAAGAAATCGTGACTATGGGTGTGGAGGGCGTTGACCCATTAAAAGTAGTGGGCAGTTATGTTAAGCCAAATGAATGGAACGCCCTTATTTCTGATCCAGAGGTTATCCTTGTTGATACCCGAAATGATTATGAAATTGAAATTGGTACGTTTCAAAACGCGGTCGATCCAAACACGAAGACGTTCCGCGAATTTCCGCAGTGGGCCAAAGAAAATCTCGACCCAGAAAAGCATAAAAAAGTAGCTATGTTTTGTACAGGTGGTATTCGTTGCGAAAAATCAACAGCTTATATGAAAGAGCAGGGCTTTGATGAGGTATACCACCTTGAAGGCGGCATATTAAAATACCTAGAAGAAGTACCAAAAGAAGAAACCATGTGGGAAGGCGAGTGCTTTGTATTTGATAACCGTGTCGCGGTAAATCATGACTTACAAAAAGGCTCATATGATCAGTGTCACGCATGTCGGATGCCTATCACAGAAGAAGAAAAGCAAAAGCCTGAATACATGGAAGGGGTGTCGTGTCATCATTGTATTGATGATGTAACCGACGAGCAGCGTGAACGTTTTGCTGAGCGTCAAAAGCAAATAGAATTGGCACAAGCACGCGGTGAAGGCCACATTGGTAACGAAGCACAAGCTGCTTTACAACAACGTAAAGAAGCAAAAAAAGCGCAAAAAGACGCACAACGAAATAAATAATACCACGCGTTTATTTATTCATTAAAAAACCTCAGTAAATACTGAGGTTTTTTATTTAAAAGTAATTTATAAATAGCGAGCTACATTGCTTAGCAGCTTAAAGGTTTGATACTCACTTTGAGCTTAATCAACGAATACAATAACTTTTATCTATCGGCGTAAGTGTAATTTTATTAGCTGAATTTACAAGAACACATTCTGTGTTTTTATCGAGTTTTTTCTTTTGAATAACCGTAAATTCACCTTCATCAGCAGCGTATAAGTTATACTGATAAGCCGTATTACCTCCCTCAAATAATGCAGTAAATAACCCTCCAACTAAACCGCCTACAATAGCGCCACCAATCATTTCTTCGCTGTTGCCATCTAAGCTGTCAACAAAGCCAAAACCCGCTCCCGCAGCTATGCCTGTTCCAACTTCTGAGGAAAGTGTTACTTTTTGCTCTGACTCAACAGATGCATAATAGCGTTTAATTAATTGATTTTGACTCGTACGATCAACCCCTTGTGATGCACAGCCACTAAGTAGTAAAACCAAAATTATACTTTTATTCATAAATACTCGTTTGTATATTCACTCTAATGACCAAAGCATAGTGTTTAATACGCACAAAATATGTGGTGATTTTGTAGGCTGGTGTAAGAATGTGTAGTAAATACGTGGGTGTTTAATTTCAGCGTGTTGTTTTGCTAATTTGTCGTACTAAGCTATTTATTGATCATAGAGGTGTTAAACTGCGTAACATAATGGAAATAATAATTAATTAGGGTGATCCTTTGAAGTCGCAAAATCTTTTAATGGGCATAACGGCCTTATTTTTATCGGTTAGTTTGCCAGTAACTGGTGCTAGCGTGGTCGTTGAAAATATCGCTATGGAACAAGCCCAACAGCAGGTTCAGGCTGTTGGTAATGCTGAAGCTATCCATTCTGTTATTTTATATCCTGCCGTAGGTGACAAAGTAGCAGCGGTTCATTTTAAACCTGGCGATAAGGTTAAAGAAGGTGATATTTTACTTGAGCTAGATTCACGTAGGCAAAAAGCGGCCCTTGAAGAGGCTAAAATAAAATTAGCAGATAGTCAGCGAACTTTAAAACGTTTAAAACAAAGCCAAGCTAAAGGAGCTGTTCCGCAAAGTGATGTAGATGATGCAAAAACCATCGTGGAGCTTGCAAAAGTTACTCTCACTCAAGCCGAAACTGAATTAGAAGACCGCCAAGTCCGTGCCCCTTTTAATGGCACTATGGGGCTGACTGACATTGAAGTGGGTGACAGAATCACAACACAAACAATGATTGCTAGCATCGATGATACCCGCCAGTTATACATTAATTTTAACGCGCCTGAATCAGCGATTGCGATGCTCAGAAATAATGCTAGTGTACGCGTGTTCCCATGGCAATCGCAAGCGCCTGTTGAGGCAGAAATAGCTTATTTAGACTCACGTATAGACCCACAAACTCGTACCTTAAGAGTCAAAGCAAAGTTAAATAACAAAGATCAACAATTCTTACCGGGTATGAGTTTTCGAGTACATATAGAAGTATTAGGTCAACGCTTTGCCGCTATTCCTGAAGCAGCACTACTGTGGGGCGCAACGGGTCCATATGTGTGGACGAGTGTGGATAACAAAGCTACCCGGGTTGATGTGAAAATAGAGCAACGCTTGGCAGGGCGCTTACTCGTATCAGGGGCATTACAGCCAAACGATACGTTAGTTGTTGAAGGCGTTCAGCGCTTGCGAGCCAATCAAGAATTAAGCTTTACTGCACCTATCGCTAGTACGCAGGAGTAGCCATGAAACAGCAACCTATGATGCAAGACTTGCCGTCTATGGCAATTCGCCGACCTGTACTTATTGTGGTGCTTAATTTATTAATAATTATTGCCGGTATCGCCGCTATAGCTGGCGTAGAAGTGCGAGAGCTTCCTGATGTAGATAGGCCGCGTATTACGGTATCAGCTTCGTTTCCAGGTGGTTCCCCAGAAACCGTTGACACTGAAGTCACCAGCAAACTTGAAGGTGCTGTTGCCCGTGTGAGTGGAGTTAAATCTATTCGTGCACAAAGTGAAGAAGGCAGCTCACGTATTGTGGTTGAATTTAGACCTGGTGTTAATCTGGATGATGCCGCTAATGAAACGCGCGAGTCAGTTTCGCGAGTGCAAAGAGAGCTCCCAGAAGAGGTTGAGCGTGTATCCATTATAAAAGCCGATAATGATGCTGAGGCGGTCGTATCACTCACCGTATCAAGTGAGAGTTTATCGTTAGAGGCATTAACCGAGCGAGTTGATGTTGACTTAGCACCACAGTTTTTAACTATTCCCGGTGTTGCTGATGTGCGCTTAAACGGTGATAGAGAGAGAGTGCTTAGAGTACGTATAGATCCGCTTAAGCTCAGTAGCTTTAATTTAACTATTCCTGATGTTGCTGACGTTCTCAGGCAAGCTCCCTTTGATGTGCCTGCAGGAAGTTTAAAATCAAACGATCAGCAAATCATTGTGCGTGCTGATGCTACCTCGGTCACACCAGATCAAGTCGGTGATATTATCATTCGTGGTGATACCCGTATTAGCGATATCGCCGCGGTATATTTTGGCCCGGCCGATCCGCGCTCTATGGTTAGGCTCAATGGTAAACCCGTTATTGGTATGGAAATTATCCGCCAAGCGCAATCTAACACCATAGAAATATCAGATGAAGTTCTAAAGCTTATAGAGGGAATGCGTGAACGCTTTCCTCAGATGGAATTTATCTTAACATCAGATGATGCACAATTTATTAGAAGTTCAGTGGATGAAGTTATTAACTCATTAGTGCTCACAGTGCTGCTAGTGATCATTACTTTATGGGTGTTTATTGGCTCATGGCGTGCAACCTTAGTGCCAGCATTTGCCATTCCGGTTGCCTTGATAGGCTCGTTAGCACTGATATGGGCATTGGGCTTCTCCATAAATATTTTAACCTTGCTCGCGCTTGTACTTGCTACTGGCTTAATCGTTGATGATGCGATTGTGGTGAGTGAAAATATTCAACGCCAGCGAGGATTAGGGCTTGGCAGGCGTGCGGCCGCAGTGGTAGGTACGCGTGAAGTATTTTTTGCCGTTATTGCCACCACGGCGGTATTAGCAGCTGTGTTTGTTCCCATCGCTTTTTTACCATCAACAGCAGGACGTTTATTTAGAGAGTTTGGCGGTGTTCTTGCCGGTGCAGTGATCATATCAAGCTTTGTTGCGTTATCGTTAGTGCCAGCACTTACCTCTAAGCTAAAGCTTAAGCAAGGCGGTTTTCATCCATTTGCTAAGTTTGGTAACGTACTTGCTAATTTATATACCAAAACAATTCATAAAGTACTCGATCATGCGTGGCTAACTTTTATTGCCTGTTTATTAGTGGCAGGCGGCTCAGGTGCATTGTATATGAGCTTAGATAACGAGCTATTACCAACAGAAGATCGCGGTAAGATTAGAATATTTGCTCGTGGGCCAGATGGCGTAGGCTTAAACTTTATGGACAGGCAAGCCATTAAAATGGAAGACACTTTGCTGCCTTTCGTCGAAAGCGGTGAAATTGAATCTATTTACACGGTTGTTGGTCAGTGGGATCCTAATATTGTGTTCATCACTGTACCTTTAAAGCACTGGGATGAACGTAACTTTAGTCAACAAGAAATCATCAATAAAATTCGTCAGCCTCTAATGAATATTCCTGGAGCACCCGCATACGCAGGAGGCGCTAATAGTCTAAATTTACGTGGCCAAGGTGGCGGAATCGAAATTGCTTTGCTGGGGCAAGATTACCTTGAAATATTTAAAGCTGCACAGCAGTTTTCAGCAGATCTTGAAAAAGCAGTACCTGAAGTTGCACCGGTTCGCGTATCGTATCAGCCATCGCAACCACAACTTCGCGTCAATATAGACAGACGACGCGCAGAAGAGCTCGGTGTATCGTTAAGTGATATAGCCATTACTTTAAGAGCTGCCATTAATGGCGACGATATAGCCGATTTAAATATTGGCGATCAGTCAATACCAATTATGTTACAGGCTCAAAATCAAACCATTAATGACCCCAGTGATTTAGCAAATTTATATGTAAGCGCCCGCGATAATCAATTAGTACCGCTCAGTAGTGTAGCTAATATTACAGAGGAAGGTGTAGCTGCAGAGCTTGAGCGCCATGCTCAGCGACGTGCCATAGAATTAAGCATGGAATTACCCGAAGGTTTAACCATTGCCACACTGGTAGAGCAAATAAAACAAGTGTCTGAGCAATCATTACCAGCAGGTATTACCCTAGCGTTTAAAGGGGAAGCTCTGACATTTGAAGAGACCTCAAACGAAGTATTGATGACCTATGTATTGGCATTTTTAATTGTATTTTTAGTATTGGCAGCACAATTTGAAAACGTTAACAGCGCCATTGTGGTGATGATTACTGTGCCATTTGGTATTACATCCGCTATTTTAGCACTGTACTTAACCGGCACATCACTCAATATTTATTCGCAAATTGGTCTGGTAATGCTTATTGGTTTAATCGCGAAAAACGCAATTTTATTGGTCGAGTTTGCTGATCAATTAAGAGATAACGGGCTTAGTGTTCGAAAAGCGGTTGAACAAGCTGCACTGGTACGCCTACGACCCATTACCATGACCTTAATTTCTACTTTATTGGGTGCATTACCGCTTATTATGTCAACAGGTGCGGGCGCTGAGGCGCGTAATGCGATTGGCTGGGTGGTGTTTGGTGGACTAGCATTAGCGGTATTGTTTACGCTTTATTTAACACCGGTGATTTATTTAGGACTTGCACGTTTTACCAGCCCTCGCGGCGATGAGTCAAAACAATTAGCGCAGGAGTTAGAGCAAGTAGATAATTAATCGCTAACTATTTACGTAAATTGGCTATTTTTCTTTGAAAAAATAGCCAATTAGGCTCACAATTCAACTAGATTCACGCCACAAGGATTCCCTATGCAGGCCGAGCAAGTTGAAATAGCCCAATTTTTAGTTGAACATCCCCCATTTGATACGCTTCCTACTGAGGCATTGAACGAATTAGCAATGCAAATAGAGGTTGCTTACTTTCGTGCCGAAACTGATATCCTGCATTTAGGGCAAGATATTAGTGACTTGTATATTATTCGTAGTGGCTCAGTTGAGATTTCACGCCGTAATGGTGAACTCTATAACCGCTTAGCTACAGGCGGTATTTTTGGCCAAATGGGTTTATTGATGAACCGCAAAGTGCGGTTTCCAGCTCGTGCACTTGAAGATACCTTAACGTATTGTATTAATGTTAATACCTTCAACGAATACTGTGATAAATACGAAACCTTTGCCGACTTTTTCGAAGTGGATGGCAACGTACGCTTGCACCAAGCGATAGTAGAGCAAGCCGACAGCAATGATTTAACCACCGCAAAAGTTAAATCATTATTACATCGCGATGTAGTCACTGTTACTACACAAACCCCCATACAAGACGTCGCGTTTTTGATGACACAAGAATCGGTCTCTTCAGTACTTGTTACTGATATAGAAAAACAAATAAGCGACGATCCAGAAGAGGATGACGGTCAAGTCGTCGGGATCATCACAGATAGAGATATCCGTACCAAAGTTGTTGCCCAAGGACTTACGTTTGATACGCCGGCGAAGGAGGTAATGACCTCAGGGTTGGTTTTGCTCGATAGTAACTCTTACGTTTTTGAAGCTGTTTTAGCCATGCTAAGAGATAACTTACATCACTTACCTGTGGTACATAAAAAGCGACCAATAGGGGTGATATCGCTATCTGATATTTTACGCTATGAATCACAAAGTAGCTTATTGTTAGTACGCGGTATTTTAGCTCAACAATCGGTTGATGACTTAGTTCATTACGCCCGCCAATTACCTAATGTGTTTGTGCGTATGGTAAACGAAGATGCTAATTCGCATATGATAGGGACCGCTATGGCAGTAATAGGACGTACCTTTAAACAGCGCCTATTAGCCCTAGCAGAAGAAAAATTTGGCGAGCCGCCCATTCCTTATTGTTTTATTGCGCTGGGCTCAATGGCACGGGATGAGCAGTTAATTGTAACCGATCAAGATAATGCACTGATTTTAGATAATAGTTTCGATGAGGTATTGCACGATGAGTATTTTCAAAACTTATCAGACTTTGTGTGTGATGGCTTAGCTAAGTGTGGCTATACCTATTGTGATGGTGAAATTATGGCCTCGTTTAAAAAATGGCGTATGACCCGCGAACAATGGCAAGAAAAATTTGCTAGCTGGATGGCCGAGCCCAAACCGCAAGCACTGCTCAATAGCTCGATATTCTTTGACTTAGATGGTGTGTGGGGTAAGTTAAAGTGGGCCGATGAGCTTAAAACGCTGGTGGCAAAAGAAAGCAAAGTAAATAAACGCTTTTTAGCTAACCTTGCTGCTAATGCTCGCAATCGAACGCCACCATTGGGATTTTTTAACGGCTTTGTACTTGAGCACAATGGCCAACATAAGCGCTCAATGAACTTAAAACGTCGTGGTACAGCGCCGCTATCTGATGTGGTTCGCGTTCATGCATTAGCGGTCGGTTCACGTAAACAAAATTCGTTTGAGCGCTTAGAGGATATTATCGAGGCTAACTTATTACCCAAAGGCAAAGCACAAGATTTGCGTGATGCATTTGAATATATTGCCACTGTACGTATTCGCCATCAGGCATGGCAGATAGAGCAGGGGGAAGCGCCCGATAATGATTTAGACCCGCATTTACTCTCACCATTTGAGCAAAGTAATTTAAAAGAAGCTTTTGCGATTTTAGAAAAAGCGCAAAGCTTTTTAAAGTTTAGTTATTCTGCTCATTCAGGTGTGAAATAAGTTATGGCTAAATCACCGTTAGATTGGCCACGTCGTTACGAGCAGCTTTTACATAGTGCGCAAAACTCGTTGCTTAAGGAGTTTTATAAGCTGGCATTTACCAATCAGACTGCTCCACTTAAAGATGTACCTTTTGTGGCGCTAGATTTTGAAACAACAGGTCTGGACGCTAATACCGATGATATTGTTAGTGTGGGGTTAGTGCCTTTCAATGTTAATCGTATTTACTGTAAAGAGAGCCACCATTGGGTAGTACAACCACGACGAGATTTGAGTGAAGAGTCGATTGTTATCCATGGTATTACCCACTCAGAAGTGGACGAAGCTCCCGACCTCAATCGAATTTTAGCCCCACTTCTTGATGCACTTAAAGGGAAAGTGGTGGTGGTGCATTATGCCGCCATTGAGCGCCACTTTTTTTATAATGCGCTGCTCACACGTATAAAAGAAGGGATTGAATTTGCTCTAGTCGACACTATGGAAATTGAAAGGCGAGCGCTTAGAGCGCGTCAAGGGCTACTAGGTAGGCTATTTAATACAAAACTAGGCTCATTACGGTTAAGTGATACAAGGGAGCGTTATTCCTTGCCATTGTATCAAAACCATAATGCACTGACTGACGCTTTAGCCACCGCAGAATTACTGCAAGCTCAGCTGAGTTATCATTATCGGTTAGATACACCACTAAGTGAAATTTGGCTTTAGCGAAACGTTATAAAATATTATAGGAAAAATAGAGTAAAAAAAACGCCGCAATTAGCGGCGTTTTTTAATGTAGGGTGTTATTTAACTGGGCGAGGCTCAGTTCGTAAACCTAAAATTAAGCTTACACACATTAATAGTAAAACAATGGTAAACGGTAGACCGGTTGAAATAGCCCCAGCTTGTAGTGCTTCAATCGCTTGAGTACCACCAATCCAAAGTAATGCAGCAGCAATTGCGCCCTCAACAGTAGCCCAAAAAATACGCTGTGGTACCGGTGCATCAATTTTTCCACCTGCTGTGATTGAATCAATTACAAGTGATCCTGAATCAGAAGAAGTAATAAAGAATACCAGTACTAATACAATAGCAATGAAAGAAAGCACACTCGCCATTGGCATTTCATCAAGCATTTGGAACATCGCCATAGGGACACTTGTTAGACCGTCAGTCCCAAGAGCACCAATACCATTAACTACTTGGTCAATTGCGATGCCACCATAGATAGACATCCACAGGATAGTAACCGCTGTTGGAATAAGTAATACCGCGGTTAAAAATTCACGGATTGTACGACCACGCGAAACACGCGCAATAAACATACCTACAAACGGTGACCATGAAATCCACCAAGCCCAGTAGAATACTGTCCAACCATGCATCCATGTTTCATCTTCACGGCCATGTGGGTTACTCAATGGAATAATGTTCTCTACATACCCCATTACCGTGTTAGGGATATTACCCATAGAGACCGCAAAACCAACTAAACATACAAATACTAGTAATACTAAAGCAATGAGCATATTTACGTTACTAAGTAATTTAACGCCGCCATCAATGCCTCTAATAACAGAGACGACTGCTAGTAACGTAACACCTGTAATAACCAGAATTTGTGAACCTACGCCACCTTCAAAACCAAATACATGATTAATACCGGCAGAAGCTTGTTGTGCACCTAGCCCAAGTGACGTTGCTAAACCAAATAAGGTTGCTAATACAGCTAAAATATCAATTATGTGACCAGGCCACCCCCACGCTTTATCACCTAAAATTGGGTAAAAAATCGAACGAATAGAAAGCGGTAAGCCTTTATTGTAAGTAAAAAATGCTAACGAAAGCGCAACTACAGCATAAATTGCCCAAGGGTGAAGACCCCAATGGAACATAGTTGCACCCATTGCCATTTTCGCGGCTTCTGGTGTGTTAGCTGTTACATTGAGCGGCGTTTCATACCAACCAGTGTAGTATGCAACTGGTTCAGCAACACCCCAGAACATTAAGCCAATACCCATACCTGCAGCAAATAACATTGCCAGCCAAGAAATACGAGAATGCGATGGTTTAGCATCGTCACCGCCTAAGCGGATATTGCCATATGGTGAAAAAATTAAAACTAAACAAAAAATAACAAAGAAGTTGGCAGCCCACATAAATAAGCCGTCAAAATTATTAATAATATCGGTTTTGATACCATTTAGTGTTGTTTTAGCTACTTCGGCATCTGACACTAGTACGGCGATTAAAAAAAGTGCTATTAACCCTGCACTGATCCCGAATACAGGGTTATGTATATCAAATCCCCACTTTTGTACGTTGTCTTGACCTACGGTGTAGTCCGTATTATCAATACTGTACTTGTCATGATTCTCGCTCATGCAATACCTCATTGGTTAATGAAACAGGTTGGCTTAATGCCAGTTTTTTATAGTTCACTGTATTCGTCTTATTAGATTTATAACTAAAGCTAATAACACGAATAGTTAGAAGACTAACTAATTTAATTGCCCATCATACCTTTACTAATAGGGGAGTTAAATATTAAATGCAAAAGATTTAACACTTTGGCAAAACTTTAAGCTACTTTTGTCTTTTTATTGTACATATCTGGCAGCTGAACAAAAGATAACTAATGTGTCAGCTAATTATTTTATAGTCGTATATAGCATTGAATGCAAAGCTAAGTGAATGAATATTCGGCCTAATCAGACAAGTAAATAACTAAAAAAACGCTATTGAATACGTAAAAACTAACTCAGCGTTTTAAAATCACTATTCATTTATTAAATGATTTTTTAATGACATTTTAACTATGTTTTTATGATTTTGGATAATGAGCTAGATAAATATTTTCATGAGGTTAATGAAAAAGCGAGATTGAAATAGTTTTTATAAAAAGCGACTAAATCTTACTGTTTAAACTAAATTGGTCAAAGGTTTATTTCACCTTTGCGATTTAATTTACAAAAATGGCAAAGAAACGCTGCGCTTGTAAAGAAGTGACAAATAACAGTGATTAAACATGAATGATTAAATTGAATGGTTTTGATTTCTCATTCACTTCTTTTAGTGGAATAAAATTTTCAAGAAATTATTCACAAAGACAGCGAATAAAAGCTGCAGTTTTTAACCTGCAGCGTAGATAGGGGGGTAACTATTTTTTATATGCTTCATTGTGAACGCCTGCGGCGCGTCCAGATGGATCTGCATTGTTTTGAAAAGATGCATCCCACGCCAGTGCTTCGGGGGTTGAACATGCTACTGATTTACCATGTGGTACACAGTTAGCAGAGGCTTCGCCCGGGAAGTGCGATTCAAAAATACGGCGGTAAAAATACGCTTCTTTTGAATCTGGCGTGTTAATTGGGTATTTAAATTTAGCATTCGCTAGTTCTTGATCCGTTACTTGCTCATTCACATACTCTTTTAAAGTATCAATCCAGCTGTAGCCAACACCATCAGAGAATTGTTCTTTTTGACGCCATAACACTTCGTCTGGAAGGTAGCCGTCGAAGCCAGCACGTAAAATATGCTTTTCAATTTTTTCGTCTTTACACATTTTAGCTTCTGGGTTGATGCGCATTGCCACATCAACAAATTCTTTATCTAAAAATGGCACGCGTGCTTCAACACCCCAAGCAGCCATTGATTTATTAGCACGTAAACAATCAAACATATGCAGTTTTGATACTTTACGGTTTAGCTCTTCATGAAACTCTTGTGCATTGGGTGCTTTATGAAAATATAAATAACCACCAAATAATTCATCGGCACCTTCACCTGAAAGTACCATTTTAATGCCCATAGCTTTAATTTGGCGTGCCATTAAGTACATAGGGGTTGATGCACGAATAGTGGTTACATCGTAGGTTTCAATGTGATAAATCACTTCTTTAAGAGCATCAATACCTTGTTGAATAGTAAAAATAATAGGGTGGTGAATAGTACCTATCATATCAGCCACTTTTTGCGCTGCTGCTAAATCGGGAGAGCCCTCTAAACCCACTGAAAATGAGTGCAGTTTAGGCCACCAAGCGTCACTTTCGTCGTTGTCTTCAATACGTTTTGCAGCAAAATGTTGAGTAATAGCTGAAATAACCGACGAATCTAATCCACCTGATAGTAATACACCGTAAGGTACGTCACACATAAGCTGGCGTTTTACCGCGGCTTCTAGAGCATCTTTTACATCTTCTGCCTTGGCATCGTTGTTTTTAACTGCGTCGTAGCTTTGCCAATCACGTTGGTAGTAAGGTGTTAATTTACCGTCTTTGCTGTAAAGGTAATGCCCAGGTGGGAACTCTTCTATATGTTTACAAATAGGTGAAAGCGCTTTTAGCTCTGATGCTACATAAAAGTTGCCATGCTCGTCGTGGCCTGTATACAGTGGAATAATACCAATGTGGTCGCGACCAATTAGGTAAGCGTCTTGCTCTTCATCATATAAACAAAAGGCAAAAATACCATTTAAGTCATCTAAAAATGCAGGCCCTTTTTGTTTATACAGGGCTAAAATAACTTCACAATCTGACTGCGTTTGAAAATCAAACTCGACTTCTAAATTAGCGGCAAGCTCTTTGTGGTTATAAATTTCGCCATTTACCGCTAAAATATGCGTTTTTTCTGGGTTGTATAATGGTTGCGCACCGCTTGATACGCCAACTATTGCTAAGCGTTCGTGCACTAAAATTGCTTTGTTTGATGAATACACCCCTGACCAATCAGGCCCGCGGTGGCGAAGCAGTTTGGACATTTCGATTGCCTGAGCGCGTAACTGGCTGGGATCCGATTTAATATCGAGTACGCCGAATATTGAACACATAATTTTTCCTCATTCCTATTAAGTGCCTACGATAGCGAGTTTGCTAAAGACTAACCTTGTTTTATCAGAAATAAATACCTAAGTCACATGGCTTTTTTAAAATAATAAGAATAATTTATGCACCAAATAAATTGGCGCTGCACCAATGTGGTGATATTGGCAAGGAGATTAAAATGCAATGTGCAATTTTTAATTACGTTAAAGTTAAATTAAATTGCAAAAATTAGTTTGCCTTGCACTAAGAAAGTGCAAAGCGAAAATAAATAAATAGCGGTTGAGTTACTCAGTGAGTGAGCGTGAGTGCACTATTAATTAATCCCAGTAGCGGCTTAAACTCAGCTTAAGTTGTGCTAGGTGAGCATCGAGCTTATTTTTTGCAGCATTTGCTTGCTCAAGTGATACAAATTCAAAGGTGATTGGATCAGCAGTTCTAAATTGTGCAAACTGATGTAAGTCGGCTTCTATCACATGCGCTATTAAAGGATAACCCCCCGTTGTTTGCCCGTCATTTAATAACACTATAGGATTGCCATCAGGTGGAAGCTGTATGCTCCCAGGTGCTACGGCTACAGAGGGCAATGAAAGTGTATGTTGCATAATATCAGCATTTTTATGATCTAAGCGCACCCCCATACGATTACTATTTGGATTAATAGTAAATGCGGTATCACAAAAAGCATTAATGCACTCGGGTGTTAGTAGCTCATAATGAGGACCAACATGTAAACGGATAATATTACGTTTAGGTGGGGTAAGAGCGCCCTTATTACATAACCATGCTTTAGTATAAGGACTTATGGCTAGCACGTCGCCGCTTTGCAGTGCACGGCCATTAAAGCCTCCAATGGCTGCCCCTAAATCGGTAGATTTAGAACCCATAACCTCTGGGCATTCAATACCGCCTTTTACTGCAATATAAGCACGGGAGCCACCACGGCCAGTTGCAAATCTAAGTGTTTGCGTTGCTTTTATTGGGTAACTCCAGCCTGGATAAAGTGGGTGTCCATCAAGGGTTGCTTTGAGGTCGGCTCCATGAAGGGCAATAACGGTATCACACTGAAATTGCAGTTCGCATAAACCCACGGTTAATTCCAGCACGGCAGCGTTGTCGGTGTTATTTAATAAACGGTTCGCAATAATGTGTGCATAGGTATCAAGGCTGCCTGAGCGACTTACCCCTAAATGTCGAAAACCCACACGGCCTAAATCTTGGATTGTTAGTTGAATACCGCTCTTGATTACTTTAATCATTGCTTACTCCTTTTACAGGCACAAACTCTATGGTGTCGCCAGGTTTAAATAAGCAAGGATTAGCCGCTTTAGAATCAAATAAGCAGGCATCAGTGTGAGCTATAATATGCCAACCACCTGGCGAATCTTCAGGGTAAATACCAGTTTGGTCTGCTCCAATAGCAATTGCGCCTTTAGGTACACTCACTCGCGGGTTATCGCGCCTTGGGGTAAATAACCGTGAGTTGAGCCCATGTAAATAAGGAAAACCGGGAACAAAGCCTAAAAATAGAACGTGATATAACTCTTTACTATGTAAGTTAATCACTTCATCAATTGTGAGTTGATGATAGTTAGCTACGTAATCTAAATCTTCACCTTGGTAGTAGGTATTAATTTGGTGGTGCTGGCTATCAAACGGATAATCATCTACTTCCTCCCATAACTTAGCTAAGGTGTTGTGCCATTTATGGAGCATTTCTGAAGACTTTAAATACAAAGTTAATGAGTTCATAGCCGGTACTAAATCAATAAACTCATTACTATTTTTACAGTGTTGGGCGAGTGCCCAAAGCTTTTTTTGCGTCGCAAGTATGTGTGGTTCGCTGTAGTGAGAAACATCAAAAAGCAGGCTAGAGTTCGTTAAAATTTTTATACTAGGAATCATGCTCATACCGATAACTCATTAATATTAGTTACATTTAAGCTATCACAGTCGCTGTACTATTACGATATTAATAGACAAGCTCGGATCGAATAAACTTCCTCATCCGTAAAGTTTTGTTGTGTGTGAAATTTATTCTTGGGTTTACAGGTCTGCTTTAGGGTCTGTTGACCTTTGCGGATTAAAATTGTTCAAACTAGGAGCGGTTTAATCGCGGCGCGAGTTTTGTAACCTAGTGGGCTAAGTAAAAACCGAGCAACAAAGAGTAAATCGCTCCTAGGCAGAACCCTTCGGGCAGCGCCTGTTTGGCATTGATGCTGCGTTATCGCCTATTTATGGGGAATAACCACACCACATAGGCTCTGCCTTGCCTAAACACCAAACAGACTGCTGCAAATTTAACCTTGGAAGGTCAACAGACCCTAGAGTAACTAAAACTAAGAGGTAATCGTATGTTTAAGGGGTTAATATTAGCTACATTTGCTATGTTGGGATTACTAAGTACGATGAGCGCTATCTCGTCAGATGAGGTAACTAAATCCAGTGATTTAAATGCCACTATGCATGTAGAAAAGCTAGTGCTTGGCTCGGGTTGTTTTTGGGGGGCAGAAAAACGCTATGAAGCACTTAATGGGGTACTCGATGCAGAGTCGGGCTATGCCGGTGGGCATGGGTTTAAACCAACCTACAGGAATATAACTAAGCTATCGCGTCGCTTTGATGAAGATAACTACGCTGAAGTGGTGCAGGTTACATTTAATAGCAATATTATTTCGGCAAAAGAGCTGCTGCAAAATTATTACGAAAGCCACGATCCGACTCAAAAAAACCGCCAAGGTAATGATGTAGGCACACAATATCGCTCTATTATTTTAACTACAAGTGACGAGCAAGCAAACACCGCGATTGCTGTAACACAGCAGTACCAGCAGTTACTCACCAAAGCAGGTTATGGAACAATTGCTACACAAATTAAGCCACTAGAGCAATTTTATTCTGCTGAAGAGTATCATCAAAATTACCTTGAAAAAAATCCAAACGGTTATTGCCCAGATCATTCAACCGGTGTTGTTTTTAGTCAAGACGAAAAGCAGCAGGTTGATAACACTGCATTGTTGACTGGCAAACAAATTGTTATTTTAGACTCTCGCGATTACTGCCCTTACTGTGAAAAGTTTAAAGCGGCGGTAGCCAATGACTATAAAGGCACAATACCAATGACATTTCGCCATGCTGATCAGCTCAATGGCTTAACCATCAAATCGGCTACGTGGGCTACACCCACCATACTATTTTTAGAAGATGGAGTAGAAGTGTATTCTCGCCAAGGTTATATGGATGCCGAGCTGTTTTATAAAGCGCTGGGTGCATTTAAACTCGGTGACAGTGAAGCTTATAAAGTAGCGTTTAACGCTAAAACCGACAGCCCATATTGCAAAGAATACGCTATTTTTAAAAACACCCCCGATGGCATTTTTATAGATAAACTCAGTGGTGAACCCTTGTTTGATACCCGCGACAGGTTTAATTCGGGTACTGGCTGGTTGTCGTTTACACACCCTGTAAAAGACAGCGTAACGCAGCATGAAGATAACAGTTGGGGAATGCAACGTATTGAGCTTAAATCTAAAAGTACCGGTATTCATTTAGGGCATTTATTCCCGGGTGAAGGGCCAAATGGTCAAGATAGATTTTGTATTAATGCCACTGTATTAGAATTTGTTGCTCGTGAGGAAATAAACAGATCAGATGATGTTTAAGCTAATTAGCAAATAGGCAAATTTAAAGTAAAAAAAAGCAGCGATACTTAAAAAAGCTCGCTGCATTTCAATTGACAACATCTTCACACACAATAAAGATTCGGGGGGTTGTATTAGTAATAACTAATGCTGAATTATTGTTGCTGATGTGAATGTAAATAAAAACAACTCAAGCTCAGTCACCACCGAACTTGAGTTGCTTTTTACACTGACAACATCTTCACACACAATAAAGATTCTTATATTTATTGGCGGGTGTAAGCGTAAAATAAAAACAACCCAAGCTAAGTCACCACCGAACTTGAGCTGTTTTTTACACTGACAACATCTTCACACACAATAAAGATTCTTTTTTACTAGTTTGTTGTTACAAACTAATTAAATTTGGTTTCAGTAACGCGTTTTATTATTTTTGGTCGCTGCTGATTTGTTGAGTTAACTTTAGAGCTTTTACTCAATTTCGACAAGCGATAAAAACAAAACTAATAAGTGAAAAAAACTAATCTATAAATTCAGTCAACAAGGAGTTGTTCAAGTGATTGATAATTATGATTATATTTTGTTTTTAGAGATTTGCGTGAGGCACGAAAAAAATATTTTGAAAAGGTCGTAAATAATAAAACGCCCATAAAAGGGCGTTTAATTAATAGTCACTTTGTTTGTCTAAAGGTGTTAATTACCCACTTGGCAAACAAGTCGAGCGGGTGGTTTGCCGTACTAGAACCGTGTTGTACCAAGTAGTATTTATCTTTGGTGGTAAGGGGTTGTTCAAACAGTTTATAAAGCCATTGCTCATCCAGCCAGCTTTGGCTAATTGGCAGAGGAATAAGTGCAATGCCCATTCCTTGTTGCGCCGCTCTTGCTACACCAAACATACTATCTATTTGAATAATTTGCGTTGGTGAAAAGTCATCAATCCCAACTTTTTCTGCCCACTGATGCCAAGCCCAAGGCCGTGCTTTATGCACAATAAGCGGCACTTGATTAAGCGCTTGGCAATGATCGTTTTGCCATTGTTCAAGCAGTTTTTTATTACACGCTGGAATATATTCTAAATTAAATAACTCAGTAGCCAGTCCATCAAGCGGTTTACTTGAAGATAAAATTATTGATAAATCACTTTGGCGGGTTAATTCCTTTCGAGTTTTGAGGGTATCCATGTGTAAATTAATATTAGGGTGCTCGCTGGTCCATTCACTGAGCTTAGGCATTAACAATTCACTGGCAAAAAATTCGGGCAGGGTAATGGTTAAGTTTACATTTTGTTGTAACTGACTAAATTCATTAATGGTGCTCTCTAGCATATTTATAATTGGATAAATTGCTTCAAAAAAGTTTTTACCTGCAGGCGTTAAACTAATAGAGCGAGTTTGTCTTTGAAATAAATCAATGCCTAGCTGCTCTTCTAGCTGTTTAATTTGGTGGCTTACAGCCGAGGGCGTTAAGTAAAGCTCTTTAGCAGCATGTTTAAAACTTAAGCTTTTTGCGGCAAAACAAAAAGAGCGAAGGCCGCGAATAGGTGTTTGCATGGTATCCAGTATAAAGTTATTTCAATCGCCTAGTAATAGGCAATAATTAAACCAAAAATAAAAACTAACTATATCAGCAATTTATTTATTTTATTAGGTCGAATTCACCTAAGTGGTGCGTTAAATTGTCACTATAGTGCAAAAACTAAAATATAGACAAAAAAAATCCCTCTTACGAGGGATTTTGGGTAACTCAGCGCCATTGGCACTGGGAATGAGGTCGGTACAGGGTGAAATTATGAGTGGTTTAAAACACCATCTCAGGAATATCACCATTAACTAGCAATTTACCTGCCGTTTTGCTAATAATTTCATCAACTGATACGCCTGGTGCGCGTTCTAGTAAATGAAATGCGCCGTCTTTTACTTCTAGAACGGCTAAATCAGTAACTATTTTTTTAACACAGTTAACGCCCGTTAGCGGTAACGTACAGCTTTCTAATAACTTAGAGTCGCCGTGTTTACTGGCATGGGTCATGGTCACAATAATGTTTTTTGCACCGGCGACTAAATCCATCGCTCCGCCCATGCCTTTAATTAATTTTTTAGGGATCATCCATGAGGCTATAGAACCGTTTTGGTCTACCTCAAACGCGCCCAGAACGGTTAAGTCTACATGACCACCCCGTATCATGGCAAAACTATCTGCACTATTAAATATAGCTGCACCGGTAGCTGCCGTCACGGTTTCTTTACCCGCGTTGATCATATCCGCATCAACAGTGGCTTTAGTAGGGTATTCGCCCATGCCTAAAAGACCATTTTCGGACTGTAGCATAACTTCTATGCCATCGGGTACATAGTTTGCGACGAGTGTCGGAATACCAATGCCCAAATTAACATAAAACCCATCTTGTAACTCTTGAGCTACGCGCATTGCGACTTGTTCACGTGATAATGCCATTGTTAGTGCTCCTGCTTAATCTCGTGTGGTAACACGTTCAATGCGTTTTTCAAAGTTACCTTTTATAACGCGGTTAACAAAAATTCCTGGCGTATGTATTTGGCTTGGTTCAAGTTCGCCTGGCTCAACAATTTCCTCTACTTCTGCAACGGTAATTTTACCCGCAGTAGCCGCCATTGGATTGAAGTTCATGGCTGTATGACGAAATACTAAGTTGCCGTAGCGATCCGCTTTCCATGCTTTTACAATAGCGAATTCACCGGTAATTGACTCTTCTAAAATATAAGGGCGACCGTTAAATTCTTTTACTTCTTTACCCTCAGCAACCGGTGTGCCGTAACCTGTGGCTGTGTAAAAAGCAGGTATTCCTGCACCACCAGCACGCATTTTTTCAGCAAGAGTACCTTGTGGTGTAAGTTCTACATCAATCTCGCCACTGAGTAGCTGCTGCTCAAACAATGCATTTTCACCAACGTATGATGCGACTACTTTTTTAATTTGCTTGTCGTGCAGTAACAGCCCTAAACCAAAGTCATCAACACCACAGTTATTGGAAACAACGGTTAATTCTTTAGTTTGCATTTTTTTAATTTGGGCAATTAGACCCTCAGGGATACCACATAAGCCAAAACCACCGGCTATTATTGTATCGCCGTCTTTTAAACCTTCCATTGCAGCTTCATAACTAGAAACTACTTTATCAAAACCGGCCATGAGTCACTCCTCATTCTGTGCTATTTAATTATTGTGCGTGTAATGCTGCAGAAACCTTGCTAGCAGGTTGTTTGTTCAGTGCACTCGTAATTTGCCAACCTGCCTCAGCAAGCCTTTGTAAATCAATTCCATGCTCAATGCCAAGTCCTTGCAGTAAGTATACAACATCTTCGGTGGCAACATTTCCTGACGCGCCTTTGGCATATGGGCAGCCACCAAGGCCGGCAACAGCACTGTCAACCGTTGCTATACCAAGGTTTAGCGCAGCGTAAATATTTGTGAGCGCTTGCCCGTATGTGTCATGAAAATGTACAGCAAGTTTAGATTTATCAATATGTTTAAGTAGCAATGTAAGTAGCTCTATTACTTTAGCGGGTGTGCCAACACCTATGGTGTCACCTAGGCTAATTTCATAACAGCCCATTTTTAAGAGTTTAGCAGCAACAGCCAGTACAGTATGAGGGTCAACATCTCCCTCATACGGGCAACCTAACACACAACTTACATAACCGCGTACGCGAATGTTATTCGCCTTTGCAAAAGCCATAACTTCACTAAAACGCGCCAAACTTTGCTCAATAGAGCAATTAATATTTTTTTGGCAAAATGCTTCGCTCGCTGCGGTAAATATTGCAAATTCTTTAATACCTACAGCATCTGCTGCCTCTGCCCCTTTTAAATTAGGGGTAAGGGCACTGAGATTAACCTCAGGTAAATTAAGTGCACTTATTACTTCACTAGAGTCTGCCATTTGTGGCACCCATTTAGGTGAGACAAACGCACCAGCTTCTATGTCTTTTATGCCTGCAGCGGCGAGTGCGTTAATAAGCGTTATTTTATCAGCAGTTTCTACAGCGGCTTCATTTTGAAGTCCATCTCTGGCGCCCACTTCAACAATGCGCACTGCTTTAGGTAATAATGAACTCATATTAAGCGGGTTCCTCTGCAGTTGTGTCTTCAACTATGGCCAGTAAAGCGCCATGGCTTACCAGTTCACCCTCAGCAAAACAGTAACTTTTTAATACGCCATCATGTGGGGCATTAAGCGTGTATTCCATTTTCATTGCTTCAATTATAACCACTGCATCGCCTTTAGTAATGGTGCATCCCACCTCTAACAAGTGTTTAACTACAGTACCATTAAGTGGCGCAGCAAGGGGTAATGCCTCATTTTCATGTGAGCTGATGAAATGTTTATCAACACATTCAAACTTAGTTTGCAGTGCTTGGTTCATTACAGTAATGGCATTATCAACGTGGCTAACATGCGCAGTGTGTTTAGCGCCATTAATCGATACGTTGCAGTAGCCATTAGTTAACTCACCTTGCACTTCAAAGGTGTTGTCATTAATAGTCATGCTATAGCCCTGCGCGGTTTTTATTGCGTTTAAGGGGGTATCGCTAAATGGAATGTTAACTTCTTGCGGCGCATTTAAACTAAACCCATGTAATTGTTGCCATGGATTT
The DNA here is from genome assembly GCF_023161845.1 of Pseudoalteromonas sp. 2CM39R. Classification (NCBI taxonomy): domain Bacteria; kingdom Pseudomonadati; phylum Pseudomonadota; class Gammaproteobacteria; order Alteromonadales; family Pseudoalteromonadaceae; genus Pseudoalteromonas; species Pseudoalteromonas sp. 2CM39R. The sequence continues at coordinate 171,577 of NZ_JALNTM010000004.1, read as the reverse complement.
GCACTACTTGTATTGCTACCAAGTGATGCTAAATACGCAAAACCTGCAATTAAGCGGCTAGTTTGTAATAAAGAAGGGTCAATAGTAACTAACGCTTCACCTTGCTCTGCAATAAAGTGGGTGCTTGGAGCACCTTGTTTAAAGCGTGGATGAATCGCTAAATTATATAAAAAGCTGATATTAGTGCTAAATCCGGCTAAATGAAATTGTGTTAATGCTTGTTGTAAACGCGAAAGTGCTTGGTCGCGGTTATCATCATGAACAATAAGTTTGGCAATCATTGGATCGTAATACGGGCTTATTTCATCACCTTGGGCAATACCAGTATCAATACGTACATATTCACTGTTAGCCGGCGTAAATAGTGCCTCAATAGTGCCAGAGCACGGAATAAAGTCATTACTTGGATCTTCAGCGTAAATACGTGCTTCAAAGCTGTGGCCTTGTAGCTGAATATCTGCTTGCGCTAAAGGTAACGCTAAACCACTGGCTACATTAATTTGCCAATTAACTAAATCAACGCCTGTGACCATTTCACTCACTGGGTGCTCTACTTGCAAGCGAGTATTCATTTCCATGAAAAAGAACTCATCACCACAGAGTAAAAATTCCACAGTGCCAGCGCCTCGGTAGTCAATTGCTAGGGCACATCGTACTGCGGCTTCGCCCATTTCTTTTCGCAATGAGTCTGATAAACCGGGGGCAGGCGCTTCTTCAATCACTTTTTGATGTCGACGCTGCAATGAACAATCACGATCACCTAAATACACACAGTTGCCATAGTTATCAGCAAATACTTGCACTTCAACATGGCGTGGTTGGTCAACATAACGCTCAAGCAAAACCAGATCATTACCAAAACCGGCAGTAGCTTCACGTTTAGCGCCTTCTAATGCGCTTATAAACTCACTGGCTTTTGAAACTATACGCATGCCTTTACCACCGCCACCAAAGGCCGCTTTGATAAGCACAGGGTAGCCAATTTTTTCAGCCTCAGCTTGTAAAAAGCTAGGGTCTTGTTTATCGCCATAATAACCTGGCACCAAAGGAACATTAGCGGCTGCCATAATTTCTTTTGCACGGGTTTTAGAGCCCATAGCTTCTATGCTGCTTGCTGGTGGCCCAATAAAGGCAATGTTATTGGCTTCACAAACATTAGCAAATTCGCTGTTTTCAGATAAAAATCCATAACCAGGATGAATGCAATCGGCGCCACTCATTTTGGCAACGTTAAGTATTTTATCTGCAATTAGGTATGAGTCTTTACTCGGCGCTGCACCAATATGGTAGGCTTCATCCGCCATTTTCACATGTTGAGCGTTTTTATCTGCATCTGAATAAACCGCAACTGTGGTCAAGCCCATTTGCTTTGCTGTTCGCATAATACGACAAGCAATCTCTCCGCGATTAGCAATCAGAATTTTTTGTAAGTGTACTGTGTTCATAATGCGTCCTAGAGTTGCCATTGGGGAGGGCGTTTTTCAAAAAAGGCAGTTAGACCTTCTTGACCTTCGTCTGATACACGAATTTTGGCTATACGTTCTGCAGTGAGCGCAATTATTTCGTTATCGATTTCTTTGTTTGCCACATCATTAATAAGCGCTTTAGCTGCTTTAACCGCTACCGGGCCATTATCTATCAGCGTTTGTAATAGGTTATCCAGTGCACAGTCTAGATTCCCTGTAATTTGGTGAACTAGCCCCAGCTGTTTAGCCGTATGCGCATCAAATACTTCAGCCGTTAAAAAGTAACGACGAGCAGCGCGTTCACCAATAGCTTTTATTACATAAGGGCTTATAACAGCAGGAATTAAACCTAATTTAACTTCACTTAAACAAAATTGAGCGTCGTCTTTACTGAGCGCAATATCACAGCAAGCAATTAAGCCCAATGCGCCACCAAATGCTGCGCCTTGTACCGCACAAATAGTAGGGTGTGGGCTTTGTGCTAATACTTGCATTAGCTTAGCCAGCTGCATCGAATCGGCCAAATTATCGTTATAGTTGTTATCTGCCATCGATTTCATCCAGGCTAAATCGGCACCGGCTGAAAAGTGTTTACCCTCAGTTTTTAATACAAGGGCACGAATATCGAGCGTATTAGCATGTTCAATACATTGAATAAGCTCATGGATAACGTCGCTATTAAAGGCATTGCGTTTTTCTGGGCGACTTAAAACAAGTACAGCCACATTAGATTTTGTTATTTGTAGTGTTACTGACATTTTAAGCTCCCATTACATTCTAAATACGCCAAATTTTGATTCACGCTCAGGAGCATTTTTAGCTGCGCTAAGTGCAAGCCCAAGAACATTGCGTGTATCAGCAGGGTCAATAATGCCATCATCCCATAAACGGGCACTGGCATAATATGGGTGACCTTGCTGTTCGTATTGATCGATGATTGGCTTTTTAAAATCGCTAATTTGTTGCTCGCTCATGCTTTCGCCTTTGCGGGCTAAACCATCTTGTTTTACTTGCGCCATTACACCAGCGGCTTGTTCGCCACCCATAACCGAAATACGGGCATTCGGCCACATCCACATCATGGTCGGTTCAAACGCGCGGCCACACATACCATAGTTACCTGCACCGTATGAGCCACCGATTAAAATGGTAAATTTGGGTACATCGGCACACGATACCGCCATCACCATTTTAGCGCCGTGCTTAGCAATGCCTTCAGACTCGTATTTTTTACCAACCATAAAGCCAGTAATATTTTGTAAAAATACCAGTGGAATGTTGCGCTGAGCACATAGTTGAATAAAGTGCGCGCCTTTTTGCGCTGACTCACTAAATAAAATACCGTTGTTGGCCACTATGCCTACGGGATGACCATAAATGCTGGCAAAACCTGTTACTAGTGTTTCACCAAAGTAGCGTTTAAATTCATCAAACGATGAATCATCAACAGTACGTGCAATGACCTCACGGACATCAAATGGCTTTTTAAGATCAGTACCGACAATGCCGTAAAGCTCGTTAATATCATAACGAGGGGCTTTTACTTCTTCGAGTAATGGTGAGGTAGGGCGCGAATAGTTAATACGTTCAATACATTGGCGAGCAATCGACAACGCATGAGCATCATTTTCAGCGTAATGATCGGCAACACCTGATGTTTTACAGTGTACATCGGCGCCACCAAGCTCTTCTGCAGTAACTACTTCACCGGTTGCGGCTTTTACCAGTGGCGGACCTGCTAAAAAGATAGTGCCTTGCTCTTTTACAATAATACTTTCATCAGCCATAGCAGGAACATACGCACCACCTGCAGTACATAACCCCATAACCACAGCAATCTGTGGAATGCCTTTACCCGACATACGTGCTTGGTTGTAAAAAATACGACCAAAATGCAGTTTGTCAGGGAATACGTCGTCTTGCTCAGGTAAGTTTGCGCCACCTGAGTCAACTAAATAAATACACGGTAAATGACAACGTTCGGCGATGTCTTGAGCGCGTAAATGCTTTTTAACAGTCAGCGGGAAATAGGTGCCGCCTTTTACTGTTGCATCATTAGCAATCACCATACATTCAACGCCTTTAACGCGACCAATACCTGCAACCACACCGGCACAAGGAATATCTTGTTCATAAACGCCAAAGGCAGCAAATTGCGATATTTCTAAAAATGGCGAGCCTTCATCTAGCAAAGTGGTAATACGGTCGCGGACAAACAATTTACCGCGGCCTTCATGGCGCTCTTTTAGCGCAGAGCCGCCGCCTAAACGTATTGTTGCTGCTTTACTGCGTAAATCATCCACTAGCGCCGACATGTTGTTGTGATTTTGCACAAAATTTGGATCATGCGGATTAACGCTCGATTTTAAAATCGTCATAACTAATCCTTAGCGGCTTTCAGTGAATAATTCGCGACCAATTAACATACGGCGTATTTCTGAGGTGCCTGCACCAATTTCATATAATTTTGCATCACGCAGCAAGCGACCTGTTGCGTATTCATTTATATAACCATTACCGCCTAAAATTTGAATTGCGTCTAATGCCATTTTAGTTGCAAGCTCAGCAGCGTATAAAATTGCGCCAGCCGCGTCTTTACGGGTTGTTTCACCACGGTCACAGGCTTTTGCTACTGTGTACACATATGAGCGAGCTGCGTTCATTTGTGTATACATATCAGCAATTTTGCCTTGTATTAACTGAAATTGACCAATAGGGCTGTCAAATTGCTTACGCTCATGGATGTAAGGCACCACAATATCCATACACGCTTGCATTATGCCAAGTGGGCCGGCCGCTAAAACAACACGCTCATAATCAAGGCCACTCATAAGTACCTTAACGCCTTCGTTTAAGTTACCTAAAATATTTTCTTCGGGTACTTCACAGTTTTCAAATACCAATTCACAGGTATTTGAACCACGCATGCCGAGCTTGTCGAGCTTTTGTGCGGTTGAAAAACCAGGGAATGTTTTTTCTACAATAAAGGCAGTAATCCCTTTAGCGCCGGCGTTTAAATCTGTTTTTGCATAAATCACCAACGTATCAGCGTCTGGGCCATTAGTGATCCACATTTTATTACCGTTTAAAATGTATTTATCGCCTTTTTTCTCTGCTTTGAGTTTCATAGAAACAACATCAGAGCCCGCATTAGGCTCACTCATAGCCAGTGCACCAATGTGCTCACCACTAATAAGTTTAGGTAAGTATTTTTCTTTTTGTGCTTGTGAACCATTACGGTTTATTTGATTAACACACAGGTTTGAATGCGCACCGTAACTTAAACCAATAGAGGCACTTGCACGGCTAATTTCTTCCATGGCAATAACGTGCTCTAAATAGCCTAAGCCAGCACCACCAAACTCTTCATCCACGGTCATGCCAAGCACGCCCATTTCACCCATTTGCGGCCAAAGTTCATTGGGGAACGCATTATCAAGGTCAGTTTTTTCAGCTAGTGGGGCAATTTCTTGACTGGCAAAGCTGTTTACGTGACTGCGGATCATATCTGCAGTTTCGCCAAGGCCAAAGTTCATTTCTTTATATAGTGAAATAGTGCTCATGATTAATTCCTGTGTGTTGATGACGTTGTTATATTTTATTCATCTATTTTGCTAAGCGTGTCGCGACAGCGACGTTCAGCGGTGACCAGTTCCATAAGAACCACTTTAATGTCATCCATCTGTTGTGAAAGATCGGCTTTTTTCTCACTGATAAGGTCAAGCATAGTAACTAACTGTTTTGCACTTGATTTATCAGCATCATACAGTTCAAACAAACGACCTGTTTCAGCTAAAGTGAAACCTAAACGCTTGCCGCGCAGTATTAGCTTTAGGCGAACCTTGTCGCGCTTTGAGTAAATGCGTGTTTGGCCATTGCGCTCTGGCGATATTAACCCTTGGTCTTCGTAAAAACGGATAGAGCGGGTAGTAATATCAAATTCTTTAGCCAATTCACTAATGCTAAAAGTTTGTTCGTTTTTAGCCGGCTCGTTGGCTGAATTTGCAAAGTTTGTTTGATTATCTGATTTCATTGTAATGTTTACCTCATTCGAATAACCCCAATATAAGTGAAGTTTACGTAAAGGTAAAGTGCGATCTGGTTGTTATACTTTAGACGTATAAAATAAAAGCAGAATTACAGCAGAAGTTGAGTGTTTATAAACGTTATAAGCCAGTTAGGCAGCTTGTAATAAATTTTTAGCAAGCTAACTTTACAGTTTTTACACTAATTAGAAAGTTGATTTTAGATTTACGTTGGCGTAAACGTAAATTTTATGTATGCTCGTATTTATCAGATTAGTTTAAACATTAAGCTAAACATAATAAAACATGTTTGCGTTAATTGAAAATGGAGCCTTTTATGTCTTTCGAAAGCGTTGTAATTGTAGCAGCAAAACGCACCCCAATGGGTGGATTTATGGGCGCACTAAGTGATGCGCAGTCTACCGAATTAGGTGCTACGGCCATTGCAGGCGCACTTGCTCAAACGGGTTTAAGCAATGATGCAATTGATGAAGTTATTATGGGCTGCGTATTACCAGCCGGTTTAGGCCAAGCACCTGCGCGTCAAGCAATGCTTAAAGCGGGGCTTGCACTAAGCACCGGCGCTACAACTATTAATAAAGTATGTGGCTCTGGATTAAAAGCAGCGATGTTAGCGAATGACCTTATTAAAGCAGGTTCTATTGAATCAGCAATCGCTGGTGGTATGGAAAGCATGACCAATGCACCTTACTTTATTCCTAAAGCCCGTGGCGGTATGCGTATGGGACATGGCGAAATTAAAGATCACATGATGAGTGATGGCCTAGAAGACGCCTACGACAATAAAGCAATGGGATGCTTTGCTCAAGACACAGCCGATGAATACGGTATTGGTCGTGAGCAAATGGATACGTTTGCACTGGGTTCATTAAGTAAAGCAAACGCAGCCATAGACAATGGGTGGTTTGATAACGAGATTACACCGCACACTATTAAAACGCGTAAAGGCGATGTCACTGTTTCAATTGATGAGCAACCTGGCAACGCACGCCCTGAAAAAATTCCAAGCTTAAGAGCTGCATTTAAAAAAGACGGCACTATTACTGCCGCTAATTCATCGTCTATTTCAGATGGTGGTGCTGCGCTAATACTAATGAGCGAATCAAAAGCAAAAGCTGAGGGTTTAACACCACTTTGTAAAATTGTTGCTCACAGTACTCACTCTCAAAAACCAAGTGAATTTACCGTAGCCCCAGTGGGCGCAATGAACAGCGTTCTTGAAAAAGCTGGCTGGACAACCGCCGATGTTGATTTATGGGAAATTAATGAAGCGTTTGCCATGGTCACCATGCTGGCTATTAACGAATTAAAGCTCGATGAAAGCAAAGTAAACGTCAATGGTGGCGCGTGTGCACTAGGCCACCCAATTGGTGCTAGTGGCGCACGTATTTTAGTAACACTTATTCATGCGCTTAAAAACCGAGGCCTCAAAAAAGGCGTTGCCTCTTTGTGTATAGGTGGCGGTGAAGCCGTTGCTATGGCAGTCGAAGCACTTTAACAGATAACAAAGCCGCAGCAACTATAACAATCACAGCGCTGCGGCAATTAAATTGACTCAATAGGATTTATTATGCACCAAGTACCTTTACTAATTAACGGCGAGTTCGTTCAGTCAACGTCAAATGAATTAATTGATGTTGTAAACCCAGCTAATCAAGAAGTGCTCGCGCAAGTGCCATGCGCTACAGACGCAGAGATGGATGCGGCGATTGCATCAGCAAGCGAAACATTTAAAACATGGAAAGATGTGCCTATTACTGAGCGTGCGCGCATTATGATGAAATACGCGGCACTATTAAAAGAAAACCATGATGAACTAGCCACTATTATTTGTCATGAGCTAGGCAAAACGTTTGAAGATGCAAAAGGTGATGTGTGGCGTGGTATTGAGGTAGTTGAACAAGCTGCTAATGCGCCGTCGTTAATGATGGGTGAAACCATGGAAAACGTAGCGCGTAAAATCGATACGTATTCTTACATGCAACCACTGGGTGTATGTGCAGGTATTACGCCATTTAACTTTCCAGCAATGATCCCATTGTGGATGTTCCCACTGGCAATTGTGTGTGGTAACACCTTTATTTTAAAACCGTCTGAGCAAGATCCACTTACTCCTATGCGCTTAGCTGAGCTATTTATTGAAGCCGGTGCACCAAAAGGCGTGTTACAAGTTGTGCACGGTACTAAACCACAAGTAGACCGCTTATTAGAAGACAAAGCCGTTCGTGCTATTTCATTTGTGGGTTCATGTGGTGTAGGTGCCTATATTTACTCTAAAGGCACACAAAACTTAAAACGCGTTCAAGCGTGTGTTGGCGCTAAAAACCACATGGTAATTATGCCTGATGCGAGTAAATCGCATGTTGTTAATAACCTTGTGGGTGCCTCTGTAGGTGCAGCAGGTCAGCGCTGTATGGGTATTTCTGTGGCGGTATTTGTTGGTCAAGCAAAAGACTGGGTTGACGAAATTAAAGCAGGATTTGAAGGTGTACGCCCAGGTGTTTGGGATGATGCAGACGCGGCTTATGGCCCACAAACATCACCTGCTGCAAAAGCACGTATTTTATCACTGATTGCTGATGGTAAAGCACAAGGCGCTACCTGTTTAATTGATGGCTCTGACTTTAGCGTTGAAGGTTACGAGCAAGGTAACTGGGTAGGCCCTACATTATTTACTGATGTAACCAAAGATATGAACTTGTACAAAGAAGAGATTTTTGGCCCAGTATTGGCGTGTATGTTTGTTGATACCCTTGAAGAAGCCATTGCGCTTATTAACGAGAGCCCTTACGGCAACGGTACTTCATTATTCACCTCAAGTGGTGCGGTTGCACGTAAATTCCAACACGAAATTGAAGTGGGCCAAGTGGGTATTAATGTGCCAATTCCTGTGCCTTTACCATTTTTCTCGTTCACGGGTTGGAAAGGCTCATTCTACGGCGATACTCACACGTATGGTAAACAAGGTATTCGTTTTTACACAGAAACCAAAACCATTACATCTCGCTGGTTTGAAGATGATATCGCTTCAGGCCCAAATATGAGTATTAATCTTAAGTAGTATCTTAACCGCATAATCAATAAAAAAGAGGGGCACAACACATAATGTTGTCGCTCCTCACTAATAACTCCCTTTGTGGGATGCACCGACAACAAACAAAACACAACAAGAGGTCTACCATGGACTTTAACTTATCTGAAGATCAACAAGCTTTTGCGCAAACGGCGCGCCAATTCGCAGAATCAGAACTAGCACCACATGCTGCTAAGTGGGATCGCGAACATATTTTTCCTAAAGACACAATAAAAGCCGCTGGTGAGCTTGGTTTTTGTGGCTTATACACGCCTGAAGAAGCCGGTGGCTTAGGTTTATCTCGTTTAGATTCAAGCATTATTTTTGAGCAACTTGCACTGGGTTGTACAGCAACTACAGCTATGCTGACCATTCATAATATGGCAACCTGGATGATCGCAAGTTTTGGTACCGATGCAGTAAAAGACAAATACGTTGAGCAATTGGTAATGGGTGAGTTGTTAGCCTCGTACTGTTTAACTGAGCCAGGCTCTGGCTCTGATGCTGCGTCATTAAAAACTAAAGCAGTTCGTGATGGCGATGAGTATGTTATTAACGGCTCAAAAATGTTTATTTCTGGCGCCGGTGAAACAGAAATTTTAGTGGTAATGGCACGTACTGGGGCAGATGGCCCAAGTGGCATTTCAGCGTTTGTTGTACCAGCAGATGCCAAAGGTATTGAGTACGGCAAAGCAGAAGAAAAAATGGGTTGGAATGCCCAACCAACACGCTTAATCAGTTTTGAAGATGTACGAATTCCAGCAACAAACTTGTTAGGACAAGAAGGCGAAGGCTTTAAGTTTGCCATGCAAGGCTTAGATGGCGGCCGTATTAATATTGCTACTTGTTCTATTGGTACAGCACAAGCGGCACTTAATACTGCTCGTGAATACTTAAAAGAGCGTACCCAATTTGGTAAGCCATTGGCTGCGTTTCAAGCGCTACAATTTAAAATTGCCGATATGAATACCGAGCTTGTAGCAGCGCGCCAAATGGTACGACTAGCGGCGTTTAAACTTGATACTAACGACAGTGAAAAAACTACTTATTGTGCTATGGCTAAACGCTTTGCAACCGATGTTGGTTTTACTGTGTGTAACGATGCGCTGCAAATTCATGGTGGCTACGGTTACATAAAAGAATATCCACTTGAACGCCATGTACGTGACGTACGTGTTCATCAAATTCTAGAAGGCACTAACGAAATTATGCGCGTAATTATTGCGCGTCGTATCTTAGCCGAATCAGCCAGCGAAGTTTTATAAGGAGATTAGTATGTCAAATCCTAGCATTGAGTTAACTATTGAAGGCCATGTAGCTATTTTAACTATGTCGAATCCGCCAGCGAATACCTGGACGAAAGACACTTTAGTGGCGCTTAAAGACACAGTAAATCAACTCAACACCAATAAAAATATTTATGCATTAGTACTGACTGGTGAAGGCGAGAAGTTTTTTAGCGCCGGTGCCGACCTAAATGTATTTGCAGGTGGCGATAAAGGTGTAGCCGCAGATATGTCATGTGTATTTGGTGAAGCGTTTGAAGCGCTAACTAATTTTAGAGGCGTGTCGGTTGCAGCCATTAATGGTTATGCAATGGGTGGCGGGCTTGAAGTAGCGCTTGCTTGTGATATTCGTATTGCAGAAGAGCAAGCACAAATGGCATTGCCTGAAGCAAAAGTGGGTTTATTACCCTGTGCTGGTGGAACGCAAAACTTAGCATGGCTCGTTGGTGAAGGCTGGGCAAAACGCATGATTTTATGCGGTGAGCGCTTAAAAGCCGATAAAGCGCTGCAAATTGGCTTAGTGGAAGAAGTGGTTGCACAAGGTGAAAGCTTTGCAGCAGCACTAAAACTAGCTAACCAAGTGGCAGAGCAAAGCCCATCGTCGGTTGCTGCATGTAAAACACTGATTCAAAAAGGGCGTCATCAACCTATGGCAAATGCATTGCCACTGGAGCGTGAACTGTTTGTTGGTTTATTTGATACCGATGATCAGCAAGAGGGCGTTAACGCCTTTTTAGAAAAGCGTAAAGCTAATTGGGTGAATGGCTAATGAGTGAATTAACCCGTTTAAATTCAGCTGATGCTGCCGTGGTATTTGAAACGGCAACCACAGACAATGGCCGACTCATTGGTTTTGCAACGCTTAACGCGCCTAAGTCATTAAACGCGTTAAATTTTGAGATGATCAGCTTACTCGAGCCGCAACTACAGCAATGGGACAAAGACGATAACATTGCATTAGTGTTTCTTAAAGGCGCAGGTGAAAAAGCGTTTTGCGCCGGTGGCGATGTAGTGAGCTTACACAAAGCCATGAGCGAAGGAAAACCAACGTCATTGGTTGAAGAGTTTTTTACTCAAGAGTATCAGCTCGATTACCTAATTCATTGCTACAACAAACCCATTTTAGTGTGGGGTAACGGTATTGTAATGGGCGGCGGTTTAGGTTTAATGGCCGGTGCCAGTCACCGTGTGGTTACCGAAACATCACGCATTGCCATGCCAGAGCAAACCATTGGGCTTTACCCTGATGTAGGTGGCAGTTATTTTTTACATAAAATGCCCGCCCATGTTGGTTTGTTTTTAGGGCTTACCTCGGCATCTATAAATTGTGAAGACGCTAAGCTTGTATCGCTTGCCGATCACTTTATAAATGCCGATAAATACCCAGAGCTTGTTGAAGCGTTACTCAATACTAAATGGGGTAAAACAGCAAGTTTAAACCACGACAAGCTAAGTAACTTGCTTATTGAGTTAGATAACAACTCTAGCCGTATGCCTAAAGGCAATTTAAAAGCTAACTTATCGCTAATTCAAAAGTTAGGCGAGTTTGACACGTTACAGCAGCAGGTAGATTACATTTTAAACCTAACCACAGATGACAAATGGCTACAACGTGCACAAAAATCGTTGGCGCATGGTTGTCCATTAAGTTGTGCTTTAGTGAGTGAGCAGCTTAAACACAGCAAAGGCAAAAACTTAGCTGAGTGTTTTAAAATGGAATTGGGCATGTCGGTTCGTGCTGGCGAAGTGGGCGAGTTTCAAGAAGGTGTACGTGCCTTACTAATCGATAAAGACGGTACACCACAGTGGCAGTTTAAAACCTTAGCTAATGTGCCAAGCGAAGTAGTAGAGAGCTTTTTTGCAAATCGCTTTGGCGAGCAACATCCGCTAGAGCCGTACTTTTCACAACTAAATTTACAAGGGTAAAGCGATGAGTAAACTTAATATAGGATTTATTGGTTTAGGAAACATGGGCGGCCCAATGGCAGCAAACTTAGTTAAAGCAGGCCACAGTGTGCGCGTTTTTGACTTAAGTGCAGAGGCCGTTAAAGAGCTTGTGAATCATGGGGCAAGTGCGGCGCAAAGCGCTAGTGACTGTGCGCACGAGGCTGATGTGCTAATTAGCATGCTACCGGCAAGCAAACATGTTAAATCACTTTATTTAGGCACAGACGAGCAATCGGGTTTAATTAAAGTACTAAGTAAAAGCACGTTAGTGATTGATTGTTCAACCATAGATGCACAATCAGCCCGTGATGTAGGCCATGCCCTAAGCGAGCAAGGTATTGCGTTTGTTGATGCACCAGTATCGGGTGGTGTAGCAGGGGCAACAGCGGGTACGCTGACCTTTATTGTGGGTGGTGAGCAAGCTGCATTTGATAAAGCCAATACTGTATTGGTCGATATGGGTAAAAACATTTTCCATGCCGGTACTATTGGCGCAGGGCAAGTTGCTAAAATATGTAACAATATGCTGTTGAGTATTTTAATGGCAGGCACCAGTGAAGCCATTCAAATGGGCATTAATAACGGTCTCGACGCAAAAGTACTCAGCGACATAATGAGCGCAAGCTCGGGTCGTAACTGGACGTTAGAACTTTATAACCCATGCCCAGGTGTTATGGATACCGCTCCTGCAAGTAATAATTATAAACCTGGTTTTATGGTCGATTTAATGGCTAAAGACTTAGGCCTTGCTATGGAAGCAGCGCAACAAAGTAATTCACTGACGCCAATGGGCTCAATGGCTAAAAATTTATACACTATGATGCAGCACCAAGGTGCAGGCAGTGATGATTTTAGTGCCATTTTTAAATTGTTTTCGAAGTAGGAAAGTATTGTGGAAATAAAAAATAATACCGTAGTTATTACCGGTGGCGCACAAGGGTTAGGCTTTGCTATGGCGCAAAAGTTTGCCTTAATGGGCGCTAATATTGCCTTAATTGATATGGCGCAAGCCCAATTAAATGAAGCAACCGAGCAACTATCTGCATTAGCAGGCGTAACAGGCACTATTAAAGGCTACAGCGCTAATGTAACGGTAGAGAGCGAAGTTGAAGACGTATTTAATACCATTAATAGTGACTTTGGTCACATTGGGGTATTAATTAATAACGCCGGCATTTTACGCGATGGCATGTTTATAAAAGCCAAAGACGGAAAAGTGGTTAAAAAAATGTCGCTTGATCAATTTCAATCAGTGATTGACGTTAACCTAACAGGTGTATTTTTAGCAGGGCGCGAAGCTGCAAGCCACATGATTGAATCAGGCAAAGGCGGCGTAATTGTAAACATGTCGAGCGTAGCGCGTGCGGGTAATATTGGTCAAACAAATTACGCTGCCTCAAAAGCCGGTGTTGTGGCACTCACCACTACATGGGCTAAAGAGCTTGGCCGTTTTGGTATTCGCGTTGGCGCCATTGCCCCGGGTGTTATTAGCACCGCCATGACCGATGTAATGAAGCCAGAAGCCAAACAGCGCATGCTTGCTGTAACACCCGTAGGGCGCTTAGGTGAAACCGCTGAAATAGCCCATACTGCTCAGTATATTATCGAAAACGACTTTTTCACTGGCCGTGTAGTAGAGATAGACGGCGGCATACGTTTATAACTTTGTTAGATCTAGTTTAATTATTGAAAGCACAGCTCTTTTGGCTGTGCTTTTTTGTTTTAAATCGCACCATTATAATTTAATCATGGTTAGAAACAGGGGTTTCATAAACGATATTCAAATAAAAAAGGACACTGTATATATAGACAGTTAATGGTGTTTTGTCCAATAACATTATTAAAAGTCGTTTTGGTATATTTTAACATCGATAATTTTATAACTTGCGTAATAACTTGTTTACATTGAAGTTATTTAGTGGAATTATTGAGCCATGTTAATATACGCCGTTTTGGGGTTTTATAACCCCCAAAAGTGGTGTTCAATAAGCTGTTAGATGCACAGAAAAAATCAATATTGGAGTAATTGATGTCGAATATTTTGAGAGCTTACGCTTTCCCAATGTTTCAGCTCATAGGAGTTGTTGGGATCTCTGTTTGTTCTTTATGGTTTAGTGGTTGGTACAGCCAAGGAGAAAAGGACTACATCTCTAGTTTTAACTCATTGCCAAAGAATCAACAAAAACCCATAAGTACAGCCTCATTTTGGGATGTTACATCACATAATGCACTATCTTTTACTAAGCCTGTCCCATATACCGCATTAGCGTTAGCTATTGGATTGGTTGGCGGTTTTGGCGGGTTTAGAAATCAAAATAAAATTAATATGTATGATGATTTGGAAGCGAAATATAGGGCTGAGAAAAGTAACCATGGTGAAACCCAACGGAACTACTATGAAGCAATTGGTTATATTATCCAATCTATTTTTGTGTCTACAGATGATGCCTATGATCGTACCTGCAGGGTGACAATTTATAGACATACAAATGATGACCACTTACAGAGAATTTTTAGGCATGCTGCTCAATCTCGATTCGAGCATGGGGGGAGGCTTAGAATACCTGATAATGAAGGCATTGTAGGCGCTGCGTGGCTCAATGATGGTATTGCACATGTATCGCTACAGCATGGTTTCTCTACACAGAGCTATAACCAACAACTCGAGAAAGAATTAGCACAGCACGGTGCCAATTTGCCTAGTTCTACAACAAGAATGCCAACTAGAGACTATTTCGCTATGGCTGTTCGTGGTCCTGATAGAACCAAAATGGCTGTCATTGTTTTAGAAAGCACTGAGCCTGATACATTCAGTCGGGAAAGGCTTGAAAAACTCATTTCTCAGGAAAATGGGGATATAGCCAAATATATCCAGCATAAAGGAAAGCTAGACGAGATTCTGAACCCTGATGGAGATTTAGAAAATGGCTAGAATCAAAGATGTTACCGCCTATGTATGTGCAAAATATCCACACAAAGATGAATTATCTAAAGCTAGGGTGACTAAACTTGTTTACTTGGCTGACTGGAAGGCTGCCCAGAGAAACAATAAGCAGTTAACTAAAATTGAATGGTACTTCCATAATTATGGACCTTACGTTGATGCTGTTGTTAATTCTGCGCTAAAAGATCCAAGGTTTGATGTGGTTTCTACATCAACGATGTATGGGGATTCAAAAACTCTTTTTTCTATAAAAAGTGACGCTAAATTTGAAAAAGGCCTTAACGAAGAAGAACGTAATATTATAGATAGTGTAATCAGTGAAACGAAAAATTTGTATTGGGATTCATTTATCAAACATGTTTATGATACTTATCCTATTCGCGTTACTGATAGACATAAAACACTGAATCTAGTTGCTTTGGCTAAGCAAGAAGCATCTAACAAGCAAAGTCAGTCGGACGAGTAAACGCGCCGCTGCTTTGGGCGTTATGTTTAAAATGAAGCTCACGGAATGATGAAAGTAGTCGAATATCACAGAGCATTTTACTTCCTACTAGAAATGGATAGTGAGTATTATATTGATGTTAATTGCAGTCGTGGCCCAGTAGGTTTTTCTGTTACCGTCCAACTCAATGGTTCCGAAAAGATGCATTACAAAAACCAAGGCTCTGACTTCTCGTACAACCTAGCAGAGGTAATAATGCAAAAATCTGACCCAATGCATCCACGTAATATTCAAGACAAAGAATTATTGAGTTTGGTGCATGAGTCAATTATGCAATGGAAGAAACAAACGGGTAGCTAATGCGTAACGAATCAAAGGGGTCAAATCTTGACTTCAGACATCAATGAACCAAAGGGGTCAAATCTTGACTTCAGACATCATAGAATCAAAGGGGTCAAATCTTGACTTCAGACATCAATGAACCAAAGGGGGCAAATCTTGACTTTAGGCATCATAAGAGCCAATTCTTCAAGCTTTGGCTAGTATAAATCACTCGTCGTTCTCGATACTCTTTCATTTGCTGCTGTTTATTATTTTTAAAACACGTTAATTGTTTAAAACGGTAACTTAAGGTTGCCGTTTTTTTATGTCGACTATTTAAGTTTATTTTAAGCTTGTTCAGTTATTGTAACTAATACTTAAATTCCAGAATCATTAAATCATTGAACTGAATTAGTAACTCATTTTATGTTTTAGATCATTAAACAGTGAGTGATTAAAGGTTAGCCTGTAAATGTATACTCATACGCATAAGTGGCTTTTAACTTTAATGCGTTTATTAGGAGGTATTATGAATTTTAAAAATACAGATACTCATTACAATACACTTTCTGTTGCTTTGCATTGGTTGATGTTTATTTTAATTGTCACTGTGTACGGCAGTATTGAACTTCGTGAATTATTTGAAAAGGGTACCGAAACGCGTGATGCCTTTAAAATGTGGCATTTTATGTTGGGTTTATCGGTTTTAGCCTTAGTAAGCGTGAGGGTAGTTGCGCGTGTAGTGGGTGGTGCAGCACCTGCCATACAACCTGAGCCTGCAAAGTGGCAAAATAAGTTAGCTAAATTTGTACACCTTGCGCTGTATGTGTTTATGTTTGCTATGCCAATTGCGGGTTGGTTAATATTAAGTATGGCAGGTAAACCTGTGCCATTTTTTGGTTTAGAGTTGCCTCCATTGGCAAGTGAAAACAAAGAGCTTGGTAAAACCATTAAAGAAATACACGAAACAGCGGGCGAAGTGGGGTATTACGTAATAGGCTTACATGCGGCGGCTGCATTATTTCATCATTACATTTTGGCTGATAATACCTTTAAACGTATGCTGTTTTCTAAAAAATAAACACATCATCTATAAAAAGGGAGACCATGTGTCTCCCTTTTTATATTAATTAATGAGTTGTACTCTTAAACCCTATTCTAAACCCGCCCCAATGTTTACCGTTTACATAAATTGGCACCGAAAGGTCATGCAGTATTTCACCGGTATCACGTTTATAGGTTTGTAATAAAAAGCTTTCGGTGTGGCTACCACAGCGAATTCCTGTCGGGTCATTAAAAATACGTTTAGTACGGTTGTTTACTAAATCTTTTTCAAAGTTATCGGTTAGGGCTTGGCTATAGCGTTTGTTATGAGTAGGAAAGTAGCCCTTTGTATCAACGGCTCCTGCAAAAATTATGTCTTTATTTTCCAGTATTGGTTCTTGTATAGCCGGCAGTGATTGATCTGTAAGTTTATCGTAATCGGTTGTGTACTTGGTTGGATTAGTATTCTCGATGGGTTTATAGTTTTGCGAAAAAAGTTGTTGCTGGGTTATTTTTCCGCTTTGGATCCAACCCTCAAAACATTCGCCAATTGCTTTACTGGCGTTTTTAGCCGATATCAGGATTGGTTTAAAGAATGCGTCATACTCTATGTTTTCAAGCTCTCTAAATATTGATTCTGATCCCAGCGATAAAGAAGACGCTTGCTGAGAAATTGTACTGCCTTTTTTAGTAACTTCGCCCAATAAACTACTGATGCTAGTGACTGAGCTATTTATTTGTGTGGTTGCATGCTGAAATGCAGAAACAGACTGATGCATACTATCAAGCGCGGTAGATGAGGCACCAATATCTTGGTTAATTGTTAAAAAGGATTGAGTCACGTTTTCAAGCTCTGATTTTACAGAAATACTTTGCTGTGAAACCTGCTTCATATCTTCATTGGTTTTTATACTGTTGGCGTTAATGTCTGTGAGCATGTCAGCAATTTGTTTGGTTGCTTCATTGGTTTTATTTGCAAGATTACGCACTTCGTCGGCAACAACCGCAAAACCACGACCTTGCTCACCTGCACGAGCGGCCTCTATGGCTGCATTTAAAGCAAGTAGATTGGTTTGCTCTGCAATGTTTTGAATAACTTGGGTAATGCTTTGTATATCACTGGCACTTTTTAATAATAAATCTAATTGCTGGGCGACTTTATCTATAGAGCCTGATAACGAATCAATTTGGCTGGTGGCCGTTTGTAAGCGGCTATCGGCAGAGCTTGAGGCTTGCGCTGTTTGTACCATTGCTTGATTAATAGTGGTCATGCTGTCACTGAGTTCAGTACTATTTTGTGAAAGCTCGTGTGTGGCACGCCCGACAGTTTCACTCTCGTTATAACAAGCGTCTATTTCTTTAGATAAGCTATCAACATAAAATGACACTTCAGCTGCGCCTATGGCATTTTTTGAGGTGGCTTTGGTAATGTTTTGTGCAATTTTGTTATTGAACGACTGCACGGCACCTAGTGACGAATTGTTATTTGCTGATTCAGATTTTGCTGGTTTTATATAAAAAATTGCAGATAACAGCACTATAATTGCTGCAGCAATGGTGGAGAGCTATTCAAAATAGAAAAGAAAACAAATGCTTAAATAAAAAATGCTGTAGAGCAGGTAGGATATTTTCATTCCTTTGACCTCGTTACTAATTGTTCCTTCTATCTTTGATTATAAATCAAACAAAATCAAATAATAGACACACTTTTAAGGATTTATTAATAGTGATGTATTGAGCTCTATAAAACCGTTTTCGTACAAAAAGCGCCAAAGTAGTAAACCTACTTTGGCGCTTTTATTAGTATTAATAAACAATTAGTTAGCTAATAACCATTCGCTTAATAAGCGAACACCAAACCCCGTTCCCCCTGGTGAAAGCTCATCTTTACCTTTTTTCACTAAGGCATTACCTGCAATATCGATATGCACCCAACGGGTTTCACCAGCAAAATGCTCTAAGAAAGTAGCGGCTGTGGTTGCACCAGGGCCACCTGAACCTACATTTGTTATATCAGCAATGTCAGACTTCAACATATCTTTATAACCTAATGGTAAGCGCCATAGGTTTTCGTTTACTTGTTTACCTGCAAGGGTAAGTTGCGATACTAGCGTGTCATCATCAGAGAATACCGCTGCGTATTCATTACCAACAGCACGAATTTTAGAACCGGTAAGTGTTGCAACATCAATCATGATCTCTGGTTTGTAGTGCTCACGTGCATACCACATTGCATCACTTAGTACTAAACGACCTTCAGCATCGGTATTTAAAATTTCTACACTTAAGCCTTCAGCTGTGCGAACAACATCGCCAGGAGCTACAGCAAATTGCGACACCATATTAGCTGCCATGCCCATAACGGCTACGACGTTTTTATCGGCTTTAGCTAACGCCATTGCTTTTACAGTACCAAGCACTGCAGCAGCACCGGCCATGTCTGATTTCATACGTGCAATAGACGCACCGGTTTTAATGCTGTAACCACCTGAGTCGAACGTAATACCTTTACCAACAAGAGCAATAGGGGCATCGTTAGAGCCTTTATAATGAGCTACTACTAAACGTGCACCTTGCTGGCTACCTCTACCTACAGCTTCTAATGCGCCCATGCCTAGCTCTTTTAGTTCTTTAGGCTCTAACACTTTGATAGTAACCCCTAACGACGCTAACTCTTTTGCTGCATTGGCAAAATCAACCGGCGTCATTTCTGTAGCCACTTCTGAGGTTAAATCGCGTGCTAAAAATACACCTGCTTGAACACTCTCTAATTGGCTGTAAAGCTTGCGAGTTTGCTTGGTGTTATCAACATCAAACGTATAACTAACTGTTTCAGTGTTTGGTTCTTTTTTGTAGTTTTCAAAACGGTGATCGCGTAGGTTTGCACCATGGGCAAAATTAGCAGCAAGCGCAGCATTATCATTTGCGCCAGTTACATCATCAAAAATAACGCTGGCTGTGCCTGCTTTAGCTTTAACTAGGCGAGCATGAATATTACCACCTAACTTAGCCGCTTTTGCTTTATTTAATTCGTCTGCTTTACCTGTACCTACAACCAAAATACGGCTGTAGTTACTTTTACTTGGCGCGACAAGTTGCGCGACTTTTGCGTAATCGCCAGTGAAGTTTTCTATATCGATAACACGTTGTAATTGGCCATCAAATTGTTTATCAAGTGTTTTAAATTGGCTGTTGCTGCCATCTTGGCTATAAAATACAACCAGCGTATTTGCGTCGCTGTCTACTTTTGTAGAAAAATTAAAGTCTGCTGCTTGTGCATTAATACACATACCCAGTGCAAGCGCGATTGAAGAGGCTTTTATAATACGTTTCATTTTTTAACCTAAGAATAATTTAAAGGGGTGTTTTACCTTATTTAGCCTACTGTAGTTAAGTAGGATACGGTGAAACAGCAAATAACAACGATATAGTTACTTTTTTCTGTTATTTTCGCTCTATAAATCATTTTCATTCGTTTTTATTGTCAGAGGCGGAATTTAAAATAATAAGCTAAAACTTAATCGGGCAGTTCTTGGCTCTATAGGGTGAAAGTGATTATCTTCAACGCCATCAATGGGCTCATTAGGTAAGCGCGATGAATAATAATAATCAATATCATGGTCTCTGCTGTTAAATAAATTCAGTAACTCAAACTCTACTTGCCAATGAGTTTGCTGATAACTTATAGAGCTATTAACTACGGTTAATGGCTCCGAGCGTTTTTCTCCGTCACTTGTTAATGTGCGTTTACCTATATGGCGAATACGTAACGATGACTGCCATTGTTCTGTTAAATGCCAATTTAAGCCAGCGCTTGCGACAACGGGTACTGCACCTTCTATATAGTTTTTGACATTATTTATGCTTAAACGAGAGTGGGTAAATGATGCTTCAGCATCAAGACTAAAACTATTATTAACCCAATAATAGGCGCTCATTTCTATACCATAGCGCTCAGAGGCATCACTAGGCTCTGTATTACCTGCATCGCCAACAAATAGAAGTTCTGAGTCGAGGTTTAACCACCATAATGCAGCCGATAAGTTAAATGTTTTTGGTTCAGCAAACCTTAAACCAATTTCAGCGCCTTCACTTTTTACCAGTAAATCTACTTGCTCTGATTTATCTAATGTAACAGGGTCTACATTAATTGTTGCTCCACGAGCATCATTTGAATGAAATGACTGACCCCAATTAGCATAGGCGGCTACTAAATCGGTAAATTGGTAGTTTAAACTAGCTTTTAAACTCACTAAATCATCGTTTTGACTACCCGAATTAGCTGAAATATTGCTATTAACATCAACGTTATAGTAGTCGTATCGAATACCTAAGCTTGCTTCTAGATTGGTACTTAAAAAAAGCTTTGATCCCCAATGGGCTGAGTAACTAGTTTGATTTAAATCGTCTTGTCTTACTGTAGATAATCGCTTTCTTTTTTTTGTGTTATATAAGCCAACGTTATCAATGTTGGTATGATGAAGTGCTAAGCCTGCCGTATGTTGCATGTTAATAGCTAGCATTTTGGTATCAAACTGATAATTAAATTCGCCACCATATACTTTACGACTGTCTTTTTGGTTAAATTGATCGCCATTAACAGGATCATTTAAAAAATAGCTAAAATTTGAGTATAAATCTAAGTCATAACTTATTGCGTATGCATTTACCTTTAGGTTTTCACCTTGCCAAACGGTCGATAAACTATAGCGGCTAGAATTGCCACCTAATGACGTATCTAAAGAGCCAAGCTGAGAAATTAACCCTTGAGAAACTGCGCGCTTAGGGATTTGGTCAGCTGAATTCCAGCTGTTGTCATAGGCCATAGCACTGAGGGTAAAATCGCCATTAAATGCTTTGCCAACATATCGAAGGAGTGCGTTTTTTTTATTAACAGATTCATTAATATCATCCCATGGACCGGAGTATCCTTGCCACTCAGCTGCGGCCATTAGTTTACCTTTTGTAACATCAGTTGAAGCGAGTACTGTGGCTCGCTTGTAGTTATCTTCTCCAATACTAAGACTTACTTGTTGATGAGTTAGTGTATCTATAAGATTAAAATTTGCGCTCCCAGCTGATGAAAAGTCTCCTTGGGTAGCGCTATAAGATCCTTTCTGATAATTAATGCTTGATATAGATTCTGGAATAATAAAATTTAAATCGGTATAGCCTTGACCGTGCCCATGGCTAGGTAAATTTATTGGCATACCATCAATATTAGTGGCGAAATCTGTTCCGTGATCTAAATTAAAGCCTCTTATAAAGTATTGATTCGCTTTTCCTGAGCCACTATGTTGAGTTACTGCCATACTTGGGATCAGTTCCAACAATTCTGCACTTCTTAACATAGGACGTTGTTGAATCTCGCCTTGCCCAATAATACCGCTTGAGGCACTAATAGACTCGCCAATTAGGCTATCTCTGTGTCCGTAAACGGTTAATTTCTCTATGCTTGCTTGTGCATAACTAAACGGTAAAATTCCTAATGTTATAAATGCTAGTTTCTTCACGCTTAAAGTCCTTTAAATCATTATTCTTTAATTAGATGTCATTAAGCAACGGCCAGAACAGGATATTGGATGCAATATTTTTTATTATTTATGTTTTTATCAATCATATTTATAACTGCAGATAAAAACAAAGCTATAAGCTATTGTAATCTCTTTATATAAAACTAATAATCGAAGGGCGTTTTTACACCTTATTATTTTGAGTACATGCATTGAAAGCAAAAGAAATTCGCAACTTTTATATTAACGAAGAACAGTCTGTTTATTTGTTATCGCACCGTGATGCTAAAAAGCATCGTCAATGGCTTAACATTTGTATTAAACAGCTAACACTACTTGGTTATAAAAATGTTGAAATGATTGGCTCTGGTGCGTTTGGCTTTGTTTTTGCGGGTGATGATGAACATGGCCTGCAGTGGGTGTTTAAATTTTCAAGAATAACGCTGGCACAAAGTGTACGAGATCGCCTTGAAGACGAAGCGTATATGCTGTCTCAAATTGATAATCCGCTAATACCAAAATTTTATGGCTTTGAGCGGATTAAAAAACAGGGCATTTTAATGATGGCCCGTGCAGTAGGTGAAGACCTTGAAAAAGTATCACTTAAGCAAGGGCGGTTATCTGCCGCAAAAATAATGAACTTAGCGGTAAAATTGAGAAATGTGTTGCTTGATTTACGCCATCATAAAAATGGATTAAGCCCACAACCTATTGTGCATGGCGATATTAAACCCTCTAACTTGGTGTGGGATGAAAAAGCCAAGCAGCTTTCATTGGTTGATTGGGGAAGTTCGGTATATGCCCAAGTAGATGAACAAGGCAACCCTATTGCCAGTAATTTTATGGATTTAATGTCGGGTGATTTAAGCACCACTAACGCGCGAATGGGTGATGTGTATTTTATTGGTGATGCGCAAATGTCTGGCGAAAAGTCATCCCCTCGTTTTGATGAGCAGGGGGTTGCATCAACTTTGTATGCACTTGCATCGGCTCAGTCTTGTCGATTTGGCGCTCAGGCTATTCCGGCCAGTAGTTTAATGCTCCCTAAAGAGCTGGCGAATGTAATTGACGGCATGCTTTCAAAAGAGCGTAGTGTAAGGGATAAAGCCGGCGACTATTTTATGCGTAACATAGAAACTATGGCAAAAGCATTTTTACCAGAGCTACCAAAGCAAGACACTAAAGCACGCATTCCTTTTTGGTTTAGCCAAGATCCTGAGCCCGAAACCGTTGTATATAGTTCCCGAAAACAGTTTTTACGCCAAGCCGATCATAAACAACAACTACTCGATGTTAACGATGCCCAGTTAGATAGGTATTATAAAGAATTTTTATTTGATACCGGAGATACCGAAAAAGCGTTTTTAGCCTCAATTAGTCGCTTAGCGAAATACCCAGTAGTAGGGGGGCTGAGTTTTCATTGGAAAGATGATTCTTTGTATGTTGAGTCATCACTTATTATGCACGATGAAGCTTTAGCCACCGCGTTTACTGATGCGGTAAATAATACTGTAATGCTGGCACAAGCGATTAGTCAAAAAGGCTTATTTAAGTGTTGTTTATTTGATGCCCGTAAAACGATTCAGCTAGAACGCGATGGCACCGGTGCGTTTAAATTTAACCAGTTACCTGAGCTTGACTATGAAGTGGTTAATGTAAAAGCCAGCGATGTAACCCGTCCGCACTCATATTTTGAAGATGGTAAAGATCCCGATGAGCAACTGCAACTGCCTAAAAAGGTGATTAAATGTGTATTTGAGCTAAACCAGATACATCATACGGGTTGTATTATTTTTGAAGCACTACCAGATAGGATGAAAATTCACCATTACTATCGATTACTCGATGCTAGTAAAGAAGTTGAATTTAAACGTTTGCTAAATAAACTCATGCAGTACGCTGTTAATATAACTGATGTTGGGGTCGCTGGTTTTATGAAGTTGCCGTATAAAAATACTCGCGAGTTTAGTTTATGCGAGCAGCAACCCAGCAATTATTATCCTAAAAATCCAAAACAACTACTTAATTAATAAGTCACTCGCTGAGGCTGGTGGCTTAACAATAGAAAGAAAAAATAGAAAGTTAAATGGCAAAATCTAAACCACAAATTACATTAGAAAGTTACGGTATATATTCCAACTGGGACAAAGCCAGTAAATCGTTACCACAAATCACGCAATTCACCACAAAGGTAACCGCGTGTATTGATGTGGAATTTGGCCTAATAGTAAATATCAAAAAAGCCAAAGGCGAAAAGCTACATTATTGTATTTATCACCCCGGTATTATAGATGCCGATGGCGAAGTGATGCAGCCTTTTGAGGGAACAGTGTATGTTAAAGATAACGATTGGTCGTTTTATTTAGGCGACACCGTGTGGGAGCCTATAGAAGATAAAATAGGTGACTGGCGCATGACCTTGTCTTTAGCAGGTAAAATCATTGCTGATAAGACATTTAATCTAATCAATGAAAAAACCAAAACTGAAGACGACTTTTGGAAACACCGAGGCTATTAATTTCCTCAATAAGCAAAAACAAAAAAGCTAACAATAAAGTTAGCTCTTTTATTAAATTAGCTTAGTTACCCCAAGGGTTACTTGAATTTGAACGTTGTTTACGAGTACGGGCACGTTGTTTGGCTGCTTTTTTCTCTTGAATACGCTTAGCATCAGAAAAACTTAACTCGCATGGTTCACCCGGCTTATCACCCTCAGGGATAATACGGTCGCGTGGCGGTAGTTCGTATTGTACGTCATCTGGGCGTGGTAAGTTTTTAAGGCGGTACAAATAGAAATTATCTACTTTTTGTTGTGCCCACTCGGTTTTACGTAAAAATTTAACTGCTGATTTAATGTCAGGGTTATTTTTAAAGCAGTTGAGTTGTAAGTAGGCATGCAGGAGTTCCCACCCATATTGCTCAACCAGTTCTTCAACCACTTGCTCTAATTTAACGCCTTGCAGTGGGTTATTACTGAAAAGTTCTTGGTTGCTCATAGGTGCTCTCTCGTTATTAAAAATACGGCCAGTATTATAAATTTAATAACGAGAGTTTAATAGCAAAAATGCTTAACTTTGACAATTAACCACAACACGACCACGAATTTGGCCCTGCATGAGCTGTTCGGCATTTTCAATAACCTGATCAAGTGTGATTTCGGTCGAAATTTTATCTAAGTAATCGCTACTAACTAGGGATGCTAAACGATCCCATGCTTCAACACGATCCGCTTTAGGACGCATTACGCTATCAATACCCATCAAAGAAATACCACGTAAAATAAATGGCGCCACAGACGCTGGCAAATCCATACCTTGTGCAAGCCCACAAGCTGTTACTACACCACCGTATTTAAGTGAGGCACAAATATTAGCAAGTGTGTGACTACCTACAGAATCAATTGCAGCAGCAAAGCGTTCTTTTTGCAGTGGTTTACCTGGGTTTGAAAACTCGTTCCTATCAATTACATTAGTTGCACCTAATGATTTTAAATAGTCAGCTTGTTCCATGCGACCTGTTGCTGCGGTTACTTGATAACCTAGCTGGCTTAGTAAATAAATAGCAAAACTGCCTACGCCACCATTAGCACCGGTGACTAACACTTCACCTGAGTCAGGAGTGATCCCTTGTTTTTCAAGGGCAATTACGCTTAGCATTGCCGTATAACCGGCAGTACCAATTTGCATAGCTTGTTTAGCTGATAAGTTGGCGGGTAGGGGAATTAACCAATCGCTGCTAAGAGCCGCTTTTTGGGCTAGGCCACCCCAGTGTTTTTCGCCGACACCAAAGCCATTTAAAATAACCTTATCACCAGCTTTAAATTCTTCACTGTCGCTGTTAGTAACTGTACCGACTAAATCAATGCCAGGTACCATAGGAAAGCTGCGAACTACAGGACCTTTGCCAGTAATGGCTAAGCCATCTTTGTAATTTAGGGTACTGTACAGTACGTCAATTAATACATTTTCGTTTGGTAGATCGTCACTGTTTATGCTGCTTAAAGTGGCACTGTAGTCGTCGTCTTGCTTGTCTATAACAATAGCTTTAATAGGATTGCTCATTAGATTTCCTTTTAGACCGATCGTCTTTAAATTGATAATAAAAAATGCATCAACAGGGTCTGATGATCTTTGTAGATTAAAATTTGTTCAAATTAGGGGCGATTTAATTGCGGCGCGAGATTTGTAACCTAGTGGGCTAAGTAAAAACCGAGCAACAAAGAGTAAATCGCCCCTAGGCAGAACCCAAAGGGCAGCGCCTGTTTGGCATTAATGCTGCGTTATCGCCTATTTATGGGGAATAACCACACCACATAGGCTCTGCCTTGCCTAAATACCAAACAGACTGCTGCAAATTTAACCTTGAAAGATCAACAGACCCTAATTAATGCGCGTAAAAACATTTCTGTGTATAAAGTCAGTGGTTTGCTTGATTGTGTTAGTTTAGCTCGCATTACTGCGCCTTCCCAACCAATCCAAAAAAATTCACTCATTTGTGTAGTATCAACATCAGTTTTAATAGTGTGTTGCTGTTGAGCCAAGTCTAAGCACTGTGTTAACTGTGCTTGCCAAGCATGGTAACTCTGCATTAGGCGTATTTTAAACTCGTCACTTAAATGATTGAGTTCTTGGTTTAAATTACCTACTAAACAACCGCGTTTGTAATCATATTTTTGCATCCCAGCTATAGCACTTTGGGTAAAGTTAACAATGCGTTCTAGGGGCGGTACTTCAGGTTGCTCTAAATAAAACTTAAGTTTAGCTATAAAAAACGTGTCGTACGCATCAACCAAAGCTAAGCCAAATGCTTCTTTATTTTTAAAGTAATGATAAAACGAGCCCTTAGGGACTTTGGCTTTTTTTAATATGGTGTCGAGCCCTGTGGCACTAAAACCAAACTCAGTGAGGGTTTCTAATCCCACACGAAGGAGCAACGCTTTAGTGTCTGCGTTGTCTCTGGCTATTTTGGGTGGGCGGCCACGCCTATTTGTAACTGATGATATTTTATTCATAACTTATATTAGACCGATCGGTTTTAAATAATCAAGCTTTTATTTGCAATCTTTTTAAAACAACGAAATCTGTTCATTTTTCGATTACAAATTAATGAGGAACTTTAGCTTATGTTGCCAGTCACAAATATGACACTTATGTGTTTTTGAGCCGATATGTCGGAACATTTAAATAAAGTTATATAGGTTAAAGTTGACTAAGTTTGAGCAGTAAATTTATTTTTTAATTAATTTATCATTGCATCAGCAGCTTAGTTAAAGTCAAACAAATTAATTGTATTTTGTGTTTGAATTAAACATTTTTGTTGGCTATTTATTAAATGTAGATGAACTTTATGCTACAAAAATATAAATATAAAGGTGAGGATTTTACCGATGAAGAGACAGAAAAGAGATCGTTTAGAAAGAGCTCATTCTCAAGGTTTTAAAGCAGGTTTAGCTGGTCGCTCAAAAGAGCACTGCCCTTATCAACAAGTTGATCCTAAGTCTGAGTGGCTTGGTGGTTGGCGCGAGGCAATAGAAAATCGCAATATGTATAAAACATAAACTCATAACGAATTAAAGCAAAAAGGCCTCCAAATGGAGGCCTTTTTGTTGCGTGTTTTAAACTTAAAACGCGCTGGTATCTTGGAACAAGCCTACCTTTAAATCTTTTGCTTCGTAGATCACGCGGCCATCTACTTCTACGGTTCCATCAGCCATACCCATAAACAATTTACGCTTAATAACGCGTTTCATGTCTAGGCGGTAGGTTACTTTTTTAGCTGTTGGCAATATTTGACCGGTAAATTTAACTTCACCTACACCGAGTGCACGACCAAGACCAGGACCACCAGACCAACCTAAGAAAAAGCCGACAAGTTGCCACATAGCATCTAAGCCTAAACAACCAGGCATTACTGGGTCGCCTTTAAAATGACAGTCGAAAAACCAAAGGCTAGGGTCGATATCTAGCTCTGCAACTATTTGACCTTTACCATGTTCACCACCGTCATCGGTAATTGAAATGATACGATCCATCATTAACATGTTGTCACTTGGCAAACGACAATTTCCTTCACCAAACATTTCACCTTGACCACAAAGGATCAAATCTTCTTTTGTATAGCTATTTTTAGGTTCCATAACACTTTATCTTTGCTTAGAAATTGCCCCGTACTTTAGCGTACACTTGTACGCTAAACAACTCGGAGCAGTTAAAAAATGGTTTAATTATAAGCAATCAGTAAATGCAACTGATTTTAGTATGATTAAACCGCGCAATTACTAACAGAAATCATTATAATTGGGGCTGACTTTTAATCAGTTTAAAGGAAATTTATGACCCTTTTTGTTAACTCACTCACTGTGATTGATTTTTCTTACTTATGCAATAAACGCGGTGCAGTTGGCGAAAGTTGGATTGTTGATTTGACTTTACATGGCAAACTAAACGAAGAGTCTATGGTTTTAGACTTTGGCTTAGTTAAAAAGCAAATTAAAGGCATTATTGATGAGTGTATAGATCACCGTTTAGCTGTCCCTAACAACATAAACGGCAGCATCAACGAGTTTGCTGATCACAAAACATTAGATTGTACATTTGCTGATAACAAGCACCTTGCAATGAGTGCACCTCATCAAGCATATTGCTTAATAGATACTGATGAGATTAACGTTGAATCAGTAACAGAGTACTTAGTTGCCACAATACTGCCACAGCTTCCTGATAATATTGAAAAGATTGAGTTGGTGTTAAAGCCTGAGCACAGTCAGAGCTTTTATTACCACTATAGCCATGGCCTTAAAAAGCATGATGGTAATTGCCAGCGTATTATTCATGGTCATCGCTCACAAATTGGTATAAGCCTTGGCGGTATTTCTATGCCTCGTTTGCAAAAACAGTGGGCTGATAAATGGCGTGATATTTACTTAGCAACTAGTGAAGATCAAATAAACGCCTCTGAATTAAAACATATCTCAGCTAAAAGTGATGATGTTTGTTTTGCGTATACTGCGGCGCAAGGTTACTTTGAAATGGCTATTAGTGAATCACGTTGCGACATTTTACCAATTGATACCACGGTAGAATGTATTGCTGACTACATTGCCAGCCAAGTGAAATTAGAGCACCCAGAAAAAGACGTTAAAATTACCGCCTATGAAGGTGTTGGAAAGGGGTCGATTAGTTATGCTTAAATCCTTATTAGTTTCGGCGTTAATTGTATCAACTAGCTTTAGTGCTATAGCGCTTGAGCTAAAAGGGCATTTAACTCAAGGCGGCCTAGTAACAGGGCAATTAGATAACGCTAAGTCGGTAAGCCTCAATGGTAAGTCGTTAAAACTTGCTGATAATGGGTTATTTGTATTTGGTTTTGGCCGTGATGCAAAACCTGTACATACATTAAGCTGGGTAGATAAAACCGGTAAAGGCCACAGCCAAGATTTAGTTATTACTCTTCGCGATTACGATATAGATAAAATTACCGGTGTTGCTAAAAAATACGTATCGCCGCCAAAAGCAGTAAGTGAACGTATAAGCCGTGAAGCGATCGCAGTTC
The DNA here is from genome assembly GCF_023161845.1 of Pseudoalteromonas sp. 2CM39R. Lineage (NCBI taxonomy): Bacteria > Pseudomonadati > Pseudomonadota > Gammaproteobacteria > Alteromonadales > Pseudoalteromonadaceae > Pseudoalteromonas > Pseudoalteromonas sp. 2CM39R. The sequence continues at coordinate 141,941 of NZ_JALNTM010000004.1, read as the reverse complement.
GAAAAGCACGGGCTGTTAACTCTGATTTAGAATACTTTTTAGAGCCAGTACTTAGGCCTGCAAAAGGGCGCATTTCAGGTGTTTATGGTAGCCAACGTTACTTTAATGGCGAACCTCGCAGGCCACACTTTGGTTTAGATATAGCAAACAAAACAGGTTCACCTGTGTATGCACCGATCAGCGGAACCGTGGTGTTTGCTGAACCAGATTTATATTACTCTGGTGGTACTTTGATTTTAGATCATGGGCATGGGGTTACTTCTACTTATATTCATTTAAGTAAGCTTGATGTAAAAGTAGGGCAGAAGATTGAACAAGGTACAAAGGTAGCTGAAATAGGTGCTACGGGCCGTGTAACTGGGCCGCATTTAGATTGGCGATTTAATTGGCAAGGTGAACGCCTTGACCCTGCATTATTAATGCAAGACACATTAGCTAACAAAAAGTAGAGATTATGACTCAAGTAGAGCGCGAAGCCATTATTGCGCAACGTATAAAAGATTCGACCACTTCGGTAACTAAGGCCGTATTTCCTGGGCGTACTAACCATCATAATACGCTATTTGGTGGTGACGCATTAGCATGGATGGATGAAGTTGCTTTTATAGCTGCCACCCGTTTTTGCCGTAAACCATTAGTAACTATTTCATCAGATAGAGTCGATTTTAAAGAAGCTATTCCTGCTGGTTCATTTGCTGAGTTGATATCAAAGGTATCGCATGTGGGGAATACCAGTTTAAAAGTGGATGTTGAAATATTCCTAGAAACTATGCACAAAGATAACAAGCACTCTGCTATTACAGGCAGCTTTACCTTTGTTGCTGTTGATGATAACCACAGGCCAACACCTGTCGTGTGTGACAAAATGCTGCATGGTTTTGAGTTATAACACCTAACAGTAAAAATAATATAAGCACCAATTATGGTGCTTATATTATCAACCATAAAGAACACATCATACTTTATTTATCTAATGGCCAACTTAGCAATTAAACAAGATAAAAAGTATTAGTTTTTCAATGAGCAGGGCGTATTAAAGTAATAAATGAGACTAATAAAAAGGCGTGCAATGCACGCCTTTAAATAACTATAAAACCATAGCGGCTATCCAGCCAAACACCAATAACGGAATATTAAAGTGAATAAAGGTTGGCACAACCGAATCCCAAATGTGGTCGTGTTGTCCGTCAGCATTAAGTCCTGATGTCGGCCCTAGAGTAGAGTCAGAGGCAGGGGAGCCGGCATCACCTAATGCGCCAGCCGTACCAACAAGTGCAGCGGTTGCCATTACAGAAAAGTTTAGCTCTAAACATAAAGGCACAAATAAGGTGGCAATTATAGGCACAGTCGAAAATGAACTACCAATGCCCATGGTTATAAATAAGCCGACTAATAAAATTACTGCAGCTGCTATGGGTTTATTACCGTCAAAAATGGCGGCGCTGCTATGGACTAGGCTAGCAACGTGTCCGGTTTCTTTCATTACAGCAGCAAAACCTTGCGCAGAAATCATAATAAAACCAATCATTGCCATCATGGCAACACCCTTACTAAATACGTCGCCGTTTTCTTCCCACTTAACCACACCAAATACACTAAATATAACCACCCCGACTAGGCCACCTAATATCATTGAGCCACTGGCATTTTGAGCGATCAGAGAAGCAAGCACGGCAAATAAACCAACCAGCATTACCTTTTTTGGGTTTTCAACATCAGCTTGTTGGCTTTGAACTGTTAATGCTGTGCTTGTGTATTCGCGGCGTTTTCGATAACTAATAAATAGGGCAATCAACAAGCCGACAAACATACCAATAGCTGGAATTATCATTGCTAAAGGGACACTGGTATTAACAATCTCAAGGCCATTATCAACTAGATTTTTATGTAATATTGAGTATAAATAAATACCCCCAAAACCATACGGCAGCACCATATACGAGGTGGCTAAACCAAAGGTTAAAATACAAGCAATGGCACGTCTATCTAATCGCAGTTTATTAAACACAACAAGCAGCGGCGGGATCAAAATGGGAATAAAAGCGATATGCACCGGCACCAAGTTTTGAGAAGAGATAGCACAAATCAAAATAATAAACAGAATAAAGTAGCTTAATATGGTTTCACTAGAGCCTGTTTGAGCATTTACTTTAGCGAGTAACTTAGCGGCCAAAATACGCGTTAAGCCTGACTTAGAGATAGCGACGGCAAATGCACCTAGCATCGCATAGCTTAAAGCAATTTCGGCGCCTGATGATAAGCCAGAATTAAAAGCATCAATACTTTCTTTTAAGCCCATGCCTGCGGTTAATCCGGCAACAAGCGCACTTATTGTCATTGCAACAATCACATTTACGCGGACCAAAGTGAGTCCAAGCATTAAAATAACGCCTATAATAACTGCGTTCATAGATTTCTCTGTTTTATAGATTTAATTAATTTTATCAGATCTTTAGCCTGATTTTTACGTTCTTTGGTAAATGGTTGCCTCGCATAGCGCACTTGCTCAAATAAGTGACAAAAGGCGGTTATTTGTTGCTCTGCATAGGGGGCTTGTTGACTAATGTGTTGTAATGTTTGAATAGGCGTAGCATTTTCAGGGTAGTTTATAGTGTGCTTATTAGCCCAACTGAGTATTTGATAATACTCTTTTACCAGCGGAGGTTGTTTTGTTGTTGCCTTGGGGCGGTTTATATAAATAAAATAAGCACTAAAACTTAAAATTAAAACAATAATAACCCCAAGCGGTACTAACCAAACATAAGTGTTACCAAATAGGGACGCTAATAAATCTTGTTGTTTATTTTTATCAAATCCCAGCACCCAACTAGACCATTGATAATCGAGGTTTTCTAATTCAAGGCGAAGCCAGTTTATGGCAGCATAATTACTTAAGCTAACTAAACCAAAATTAATATTATTTTTAAATTCATCATTTAATGCAGCACTCTGTGATAAAGAACCATTTAATCGTTCGGGCGCAACAACCGCTGTTGCATCAAATATTCTCCAGCCTGCATTAGTATATACCTCAACCCAAGCATGCGCATCGTATTGACTAACGGTAATATAGTCATTGTTTTGATTATGCTCTCCGCCTAAATATCCGCTAACTACCCGCGCTGGTAAACCAGCACTTCTAAAAATAAAGGCAGCTGCACTGGCATAATGACCACAAAAGCCACGTTTATTATTAAACATAAATTGATCAAGCGTATCATCACCGTGCATAGGTGTTGGCGTAAGAGTGTAACTGAAACTATTTTGCGAAAAATAATCTAACAGTTTATTAAAAAGCTCATCAGCGTTAGAACTTCTGTTTTTTAACTGTTGCGCCAGTTGATAACTTTTTTGGTTATTACTCACAGTAAGCGTTTTATAAAAACGCTGCTCTACGCTATTAAGCTTCTTAGTCGATAATGGTTTAGTACTAACAGAATATTGTAACACTTTGGATTTATATTGTTTTTTACGCAGTAAACCCACTGAATTGGAAACTACATTTTCATTGTTACTACTGGCATAGCCAAGCCCATATAACCAATCAGCCATTGCTGGCTCAGCAATTATTGAGTATTGAGTGGTGTTTCCATTGCTGCTATTTTGGCTTGGTAACATCATTGCTTGCTTTAAAAATGAAGATGTTTTCCAAGCTTTACCGTCAAATTCATCATGTACAATAGCGCGCCAGTAATAAGGGGGCGTGGTTGAATTATTATCAAACTTCGCTCTAAAAACCAATTCATCGGAGTTTGATAATTTAGCTATATCAAATGGGTCTACTTGTTCAGATAGGCCTGTTTGCGCCATTTTAGGGCCAGGTAATTGCCAAAATGCAGGGAGTTTTGGTAAAAATATTAAGAGTACAACTGCCAAAGGAAAAGCCAGAAATATTATTTTAGCACTTTGTTTTGATGACAGTTTTAAACTATGACTAGATTCAAGTAACCCAAGTACAGCAAAATTTAAAATATACAGCGTACTAATAATTAAAGTGGTAAAAATAGTTTGGCTAAACAAATACACTGCTGAGAGTGAAAAGAAAGTGAGGGTGATGATCAATTGATAATGCTGCTTTGTTTTTGCTTGCAGCAATTTAAAAACGCATGACAGCAAAAGCATGGCAACAAACAGCACCACAGTATCTTTAAAGCCAATACTGCTTAGCATAATAATTAATGCTACTACAGCGAGTCCGTTTGCTAACCACGCATTGGGTTTTTGTTTGTGTTTAAGAGTTAAATAAATATTCCAACCACATAACACGCTAAGCATAATAATAAAGGGTAGGGGCAAGTGTTCTATAAAAAAGCTCACTAAACCTAAGTAAATAAATGACAGAGAAAAATTTATAACGCGTTGATTTTTTATCTCATTCATAATCAGCGCCTACATTACTTAAGGCTTGTAAGCAGCGTTGCAGATGAAGCTTACCTGATCCATTTTCTATGGATTTATTAGGCAATTTCAATGAGTAATTAATGCCGCTTTCAAACGCTTGGCATAATAGGTAACACAATTGCCCTAAGCGTTGCTCGGTATCGCCTGTCATTAAATTAAAGTCAAATTGTGTATCGGCAGATTTAAAATCACTAAATTGTTTTACTAATAATTGCTGAGTTTTTGCGTAGTGTTTCCACGAAACTCGCTGCAATCCCATTTCTGGTAAGTGATTGATTAGACTTTCAAACTCATCATCGCCTAGATGTTTTTCAGCTCCTTCATCATCATTAGCAGTCATTTGGCTTAATTGTTTTTGATTTGGTGTTTTAATAATTGAAGGGTAAACATAAACGGTATGATTTGGTTGAATATAGCTCCATACACTCACCAAACCAAATGGATAATTACTCGCAATTTTTATTGGTTTTAATGAATAGCGACCGCGCTTTAAATAAGGCAATGGTAACTGGCATTGTATGGTATCGGCTTTAACACTCTCTATATAGCAGGTGTGTTCAAAATTATTGGGATAACTTAAGGTGATTGACTGACATGTGTCGTTTGATTTTATTTGCCACACTAATTGAGGTGGCTGTGGCACAAAATTCTCAATAGTATTTTTAAAGCTGACAGTTAAGCCTTTTGCGTTGCTATAACCTAACAACAAGGCAAAAATAATAATCACAAACATTAAATACGCCATAAACAGTATTAAATTATTTTGATAATTAATTCCCATTACAAAATTTAATAGTGCAACAATCGTAAAATATACACCCAGTGTGGAAGGCAAAACATAAATAGTATTATGCGTTAAAGTGATGCTGTTTTTTTTGTGCTTATTTTTTAATAAGGTCGTTAAAATTGTACTTTTTATAGCATGAATAAAAGTAGGGCGTTTTAATTTTAAAATACCCATTGATCTAAACGGGCACTAAAACATGTTTTAAAATGTCTGCAATTTGGTTGTTGCCAGACTCACTATACAAACCTAATCGGTGCTGGCACACACTAGAAAATACCGCTTGTACATCTTCAGGTAGAACAAAGTCTCGACCTTCAATATAGGCCCATGCCCTTGCAGATTTTGCCAGCGCCATACTGGCTCTTGGTGAAAGCGAAGCAGCTAACGATTGAGTCTCACGTGTGTAAGTCACTAATTCAATTATATAATCAATAACCGGAGCACTTAGCGTAATATTAGCTATAGATTCTTGTATTTGTTTAAGTTGTTGCTGGTTAATTCGCTGTGGTAATTGGGAGTAATCGCGCTTTTGATTGTTTAATAGTAATCTTTTTTCAGCGTTTTTAGGTGGAAAGCCTAAGCTTATACGCATTAAAAAACGATCTAATTGCGATTCTGGCAGCGGATAAGTTCCTGCTTGATATAAAGGGTTTTGAGTAGCAATAACAAAAAACGGAGTAGGGAGCGGGTACTTTTCTCCATCTACGGTCACTTGTTGTTCTTCCATGGCTTCTAATAACGCACTTTGGGTTTTAGGACCCGCACGATTTATCTCATCAGCAAGTACTACTTGGCTAAAAATTGGGCCTTTATGAAATGAAAAACTGTGTTCTTTATTATTAAAAATATTGGTACCAATAATATCAGCGGGTAATAAATCGCTAGTAAATTGAATACGCTGATACGACAAACCCAAAACAGCAGCTAATGCATGCGATAAAGTGGTTTTACCCATACCTGGTAAGTCTTCAATTAGTAAATGACCTTCACTAAACAAACAGGTTAATGCTAATTTTATTTGTTGTTGCTTGCCAAATATAACGGTAGATAGGTCATCAATAATAGTGGTAACTAGGTGCTGCATAATGTCCTTTAATCTATCAGTTCTAAACGTTTCATTACGGCATCAACTTTTTGCGCGTTGAAAGGCTTGGCTATAAATTCTTTTGCGCCAAGTTCCCAAGTATTTTGTACGGTCTCAAAACTATTATGGCCTGAGCACATAACCACATGAGCATATGGGTGCTCGTTATTAATCGACTCTAAAATTTCGATGCTTTCAGAATCAGGTAAATCAACATCTAAAAATATAACGTTGGGTGATTTTTCGCTAAGTAAGGGTTTAGCACAATCAAAATTATCACACTCAATAATGTCATCAAAACCTAAGCCGGCTAACACTTGGCTTAAGTCAGCACGGATTTGTTTAACATCATCAATAATTAAAATTGGTTCGAGTGGGCGTACAAATTCCATATGAATACTTCAACATTTTTTACGGCTTGTGATTTAATATTAAGCTAAGCATTAAGGAACCTCAAGGTGATAACTATGAATTACCGTAATAGTCGTTTAAATACACTTAATGTCCGATACCGTCTAGTATTGGACTTAGTGAGCTTGAAGTTATTAAAATAGAGCGCCACGCATGCACTTAAATACTACTGCCTATAATTTATATTATGTTAAATACGGTAGAAGTATACTTAATCAAACTAACTGTCGGCAATTAGGTCACTTACAAACACGGTATTTTAGCCCTTTTATCGCATAATATTTATATTCAATAAAATGCTCTACTTTATTAAATATAAAAACTCTGTAATGACATTTTAATCAACCAAACTATTTAGCTCATCATTAATTGCTTAAGCTGTTTAGTTTCGTCGTTTAGCTTTTGCTGATACTTTTCAACTTTGTCATGCTTACCTTGGCGCTTAGCTTTTTTAAGATCGATTTTATATTCTTCAATTTCTGAGTTTGTATCATCTATTTTTTGTTGTAACTCTGCTTTTAATCCATCATTGGTACAATATGCGTTTAAGTTATTAAGTGCTTTATTGAGACCTGCAACTTTGTGTGAATTACCTTGGCGTTTTGAAGCTAATAACTCGAGGTTAACTTCACAGGCTTTTTTCGCACATCCCGTTAAATCTGCACAATCATCTTTGGCCAATACGACTGTTGAACCGGCTAATAATAAACTTATTGAAATACCTTTAATAATTGTCATTTTATAGTTTTTATTATCTCGCATTGTTCATTACTCCTACTTAATTAGTCGTTAGCGGCAAAATACAGATAACAGCCCTTGCAGCTCTTCATTTATAACATGTTGTTTTACAACATCTTGCATAGGAGTATTTGAAACTTGATTATTTAAAATACCCACCATTTTAGCGCTTTCTCCAGCACATAAAGCCTTAACACTGTGTACGCCTAATCTTATTGCTAGCATACGATCCGCAGCCGATGGGTTTCCGCCGCGCTGTAAGTGCCCTAGCTTGGTTACACGTAAATCTATACTTGGATTTACGGCAGTTATTTTTTCACATACATATTCAACACCATTTTCATCGCCTTCAGATACCACCACGATAAATGCGTGTTCGCTATGATAATCGCTAATCTTTAGCAATAAATCATCGATATCTTTGTCATTTTCAGGGATCAATACTGAATCGGCACCAGAGGTTAAACCGGCATAAGTGCCAATATATCCGGAATCACGCCCCATAACTTCAATAACAAACACCCTATTATGAGATTCTGCTGTATCTCTAATATTATCAATACATTGCATTGATGTGTTTACTGCCGTATCAAATCCTAAGGTGTAGTCTGTGCCTGCAATATCGTTATCTATGGTGCCGGGAATACCAATATAAGGGATATTGGTTATGTGTGATAACCATAAACAGCCTCTAAAAGAGCCATCGCCACCTATGACAATTAAGGCATCAATATTATTATGTTCAATTGTAGCTAAAGCTTGCTGTCTACCTGTCTCAGTTCTAAACCTTTCACTACGTGCGGTTTTTAAAACGGTACCGCCCAAGTGCATACTCTGTTGCAGGCTTTTACAATCAAGTGTCACTAAATCATTATCAATTAAACCCTCATATCCTTTTCGAACGCCTGACACTTTTATGCCTTGTTGTTGAGCGGTTTTTACGATGGCAAATAAAGCGGTGTTCATCCCTGGAGCATCACCTCCAGAGGTAAGCACGGCAATATGATTAATTGGTTGCATCGGTTCACGTCCTTAAAGCAAGCTATACATTAAAATGATAATAGCTGTTTATTGTTAGGCAGTGTTAACTAAGTGCAGTAAAGTTGATCTAGTTATGCGTTATTAAACAATATTTTTCATAACAATAGAGGGAAGTACTTATATTGGCATGCTAACTTGATGTCAACATGCCGTGGTTAGGTATTAATGTAGAGCAGCAGTAAATGGTATATTTTTACAAATTTCTGCTTCTATTATTAATAACTCTTCTAAACGATCATCAACTTCTTGTTTATCAAAGTATTCGTAAGCAAGTTCAACAAATAGGTTTTTATGTTTTTCTTCAGACTTGGCTATCGCAACATAAAAATCTTTTTCTTTTCCTTCTGGTAAGGCTTCGGCAACTAAAGAAAAACGTTCGTGTCCCCTCGCCTCAATTACACCGCCAACGAGTAGCCTATCCATTAAAAATCCATCGCGTCCATGTCTAAAGTGTGCGCGAATTTGTTTAATGTAAGGGTCTTTTTTATCGTCACCTAAATTAGTATCACGCTCAATGAGTAATTTCAGCACTTGCTTGAAATGAATTAACTCTTCTAAGGCTAAGTCAGTCATGGCTTTAACTAATTTACGCTTATCAGGGTAATGTGAAAGCATAGACATAGCCATGCCCGATGCTTTTTTTTCAGCAGCAGCGTGGTCTTGTAAAAAAGTTTCAAAGTCGGCTAAAACAACTTCGGTCCATTCAAATGGTGTGTGGTATTTTAATTCAAACATATGGATACAACTTATAAAATAATGCGTGGATTTTAGCGTATTTAAAAATAAAAATCTTTGCTCGCGGTTTAAATTTGTCTCTCATAAGGTAAAAATTTATCTATCCGCCCTTTCGCTGTCGATTCAATTTTTAATGGATGTTTTATATCATTCCACGCGGTGACCTTACCCCCCATATTCATTTTTTCAAAGCCATTTAACTCAGAGGTAATACTTAAAAAATCACAAAGCTGACTAAAACTGTTAGGTTTAGCTATATCTATCGCTAAAAAATCTTGTTCTCGATTACTAAAATAAGCCTTAGCTTTATTAATGTGTACGTTATAACAATCAGTTAAATACTGGTCGTTATTTATATTCTCTAGTGAAAAGTCTTTAAATGTATTTAAATAACAGCGCTTTAAATGAATGTTAAAGCCACCATCTGCACGGGTTAAATTAGTGTGCATTCGCTGTAAAAGCTGTCTTATTGATGGTATCCATGCAGTAAGCTCTCGCTCTAAATATATAAATTTTGCGCCAGGATAGTATTTATCTAATACTTTAAAATCGTTAAATATGGGGGTGTCTGCAATTGCGACCGCATTATCAAAACAGGCGGTAGTGTATGCAGTATGAGCAGTTGGTATACCAAAATGTAAAAATGCATTACATACACTGGTGGTACCGGTTCGCGGTAAGCCAATAATAAATATTTTTTGTTTCATGGGGTTTTACATGTCTTTTTCTGAAAACCAAAGTGAAGTATTATCAAGTGGTGTTAATAAGGGTAAGTTTTTGTTTTCTAATCTAATAATAATCTTGTTTTTAATATCTGCGTGCTCAATGGCACTGCGATGATACGCATTAAATAAGCGGTCAAACTCGCCATTTTTACGCATGACCGCTAAGCCATTTTCAACTGCATAGGCCAACTCGGGCGTATCTTTACTAAAAAAGAAGTAAATTGCACTTGGGTATTGCAGTATTAACTGAGGAAGAGTTGTAAGTTTTGCATCACCTTTAAAGGTATTTAGCTCCGTTTCAACCTCAAGCAACGATCGAGGAAATACATCTCCTCTGCCTTTTATTAACATATTAAATAATGAACTGTATTCAATTGATGTTGATACCGTTAATCCACTATCTAATAAAACTTGAGTATCTGGCCAGTCGTGACCTTGAATAAAGTGGATACCTTTAAAGTCATCAATTTTTTTTAAGCTTGATAATTTTTTTTGTTTATTCTGTGTAGTGACAAGTAAACGCCACCCGTATAAACCTTTAAAAATAGGCACTCTTACGGGCAATAGCTCTTTTTCTCGCTGCTGTGAAGTCATGGTCCATGCAACGTTGACTTCATCATTATGTATAATTTGTTTTAATGAGCGGCTTTGAGGCATAGAAATACTCGATGCTTTTAATGTATATTTTGCGCCGCTGTATTGTAAGGCCGTTCTCAATAAAACTAACGGATAAAGAATTTCATCTTCACCAACTCGCATCGTTTTAGGATAAACATAATTTAAACCATCAATACTTTGATTGCTATTGTCATTTTCTATTGCCCCTACAAATGACGCCAACGAAGTGGCAAAACATAAGCTTATAAAAACAATAGCGAATCGCATCTTTATTTAACGACTTAACAATAAAATTAAGGAACTTACAAAAAGAATAGCAAATGTCATCATCATACTTAATACACGTGCTTTCAAATTGTTAGTTCTAATAGCTAAGCCATGAAGTGCACGGCTTATAAATAGCAAACCGCCAAGTGCATGCATATAATGACTTGCTAAGCCTTGATACTCTAATAAGAACAGTAAAATTAGGCTAATTGGTACATACTCAATAAAATTCCCATGAGCTCGAGTTGCACGTTCAAGCTCAGGATGACTCCCATTACCAAGTGAAATGCCTTCAGCCTTGCGTATTTTTACAACATTAATACTCAGGTAAATATAATATAGTGCCAGTAAAGCCGCATAACTCGATATAATCACAGTATTTTTCCATTAAATTTTTAAGCAATAATAACACATAACTTAAGCTGTAAAATCACTTACTTTAGTATCAAATATGCTAGAGTGATTTATAGATTGGTATCGTAATAAGTAAGGATAATATGTATTTAAGAACAAAAATAACCAATAGCTACCGCGAAATAATTAACAGTATTGGGTTTTATCCCTCTTTATTATCTGTTGCTTTTTTATTTTTTGCTGTGCTGACGATGTCAGTCGAGTACTTAGCCCCTATTGAGAAACTTAAATCACTAATTTCATTTATATTAGTTGATAGCGCAGAAAACGCACGTACCATTTTAAGCACCCTCGCTGGCAGCATTATTTCGTTAACCGTATTTAGCTTTTCTATGGTGATGGTGGTATTAAATTCAGCCAGTGCTAGCTTATCACCTCGAGTTGTTCCTGGGCTCATTACCCGTAAATCACACCAAATGGTTTTAGGTTTTTATTTGGGTAGTATTATTTATTCAATAATAATGCTGATAAATATCAACAAACTCGATAATGGTAATACCGCTATTCCTGCTCTTGGCGTGTTGTTTGCGCTTGTTTTTGGATTAATATCTTTAGGGTTATTTGTATTTTTTATTCATTCTATTTCAAAAGCAATACAAGTAGATAACGTATTAAATGGCTTGTTTAGGCAAACAAAAAAAGAAATTCAAGACATTATCAATATGCAAGACGAAAACCCCGTTGATAACTTTCCCGAGTTTTCAAACTGGCATTCAATAAACAGTACAACCGAGGGTTACTACAAAGGGGTTCATTCTAATAAATTATGTGCCCTACTAGCAGATGAAAATATTGAGCTGTTTATTACGGTTAAGCAAGGTTATTTTACAGTTAAAGGTTACCCGTTTTTAAAGTGTAATAAGGACATATCTGAGAACGAAGAGTTAATTGAGAAAATTTTAGATTGCTTTATTTTTTATATAGAAGAATACATTAGCGACCATTACCGCTATGGGTTAACACAAATATCAGAAATTGCCGTAAAAGCTATGAGCCCAGGAATAAACGATCCGGGTACTGCCGTTAAATCTATTGATATGTTGAGTATATTATTAATAGAACGACTAAAGATTAATGCAATAAATTATTCATGCTATGAAAAAGATGAGCAACCATTGTTGTACTTTCATGAAACCAGTTTTGATGAACTACTTCATGATAACTTCACCCCTTTACGCAATTATGCAAAAGCCGATGCCTATGTAATGACTAACGTTATTGAAGCATTTAAAAATATTTTATTTATTGCTAATAAGAATGTGGATGCACGAAACAGTGTGTTTAATTATTTAAATGCCATTGTTGATGATATTAATCAGCACATAGTTAACGAATACGATCGTCAAGAGATTAGTAATATGCTGTATGCCATTGTGCGTATTAGTGAGTCACAAGGAAAGCAGTTGGTGGCACGATTTGAGCGCCACCCACCTATAAAAGCTTAATCAATATAATAAATTGCGTAACTTGATGCGCTTATTGTAATTTCACCAGCATGATATGCATCGGGTACATAGTTACTCGGTGCACCATCAGCCATCATTACTTTTTCACTGCGCATGTAAGGTACTGATGGCATATCAAGCGGACTTAAAGACGCACTATATAAGCCTTTCAATTCAACATCAAAATCATCAGTTAACTCTTTTGCCGCTGCTTTAGCTTGTTTAATAGCTAATTTTTGTGCTTTTTTGTGCAGCTCATCATAGTTGCTCGCTAAAAACTGCGTCTGTCTAATTTCATTAATACCGTTATTAACTAAACTTTGTAAAAGCTCAGGGTATTTATTAATCGCAGAGAGTTTAATTGTAAGCGTTCTGGATACTTTAAACCCGGTAAACTCTTGCTTACCTGTTTCGCGGTTATATTGATTATCACGATAGATTGAGATTTGACCAGCATTAATATCTGCATCAGCTACGCCTAGTTTTTTTACTAAACTAATTGCACTGGCCATCGTAGTATCAGTTTGTTTTTTTGCGGCAATTAAGTTTTTATCTATTTCCGTAATACCCACTGTTAATAAAACATGATCTGGCATAGTCGTTACCGATGCTTCACCTTTTACATAGATATGAGGCTCTTCAGGGGCATTAGTTGCATAGGCTGACGTGCTTAGCAAAGCAGCCGTTAAAATCGAAAGTGTTTTCATAGGTCTATCCTTTTAAATTGATTGCCTTAGTTAACACCTTATGTGGTTAATTGCAGATGAACAAGCATAAAAAAACAGGCAAAAGCCTGTTTTTTAGTAATGAAGCATTAAATGCTGCAACGCTTGTAGTTACGATACTTCGGTAACCAGTAGTTTCTGTCGATGGCTGCCCACAGAGCATCATCTGAAATTTCAAGAGCAACGCCCTCTTCAATTGCTTTTTTAGCGACTGCAAATGCAATACGTTTACTTAGTGTTTCAATTTCTGTTAGCGCAGGTAATAAGCTACCTTTGCCCGTATTAGCTAATGGTGATGACTCTGCCAACATTTCACTCGACATTATTAGCATCGCATCGGTAATACGCGTTGCTTTAGCAGCAATTACACCTAAGCCAATACCTGGGAAAATGTAGCTGTTATTACATTGAGGAATTGGGTAAGTAACGCCGTTATAAACAACAGGCTCAAATGGGCTACCTGTAGCTACAATCGCTTTACCATCAGTCCATTTAATAACATCTTCTGGGTAAGCTTCTACCTGTTTAGATGGATTACTTAACGGGAAAATAATAGGTGCTTCACAGTTTGCGTGCATAGCGCGAATAACTTGCTCAGTGAATAAGCCCGGTTGACCTGATACACCAATTAAAATATCTGGTTCTGCACAGTGCATTACATCTAATAATGACGCGTATTCGCCGCTGTAAGTCCAATCGGCTAGGCAGCTCGTTGGTTGCGCTAACATTTGTTGGAAGTCGCGTAAGCCTTCCATGCCATCAGTTAATAAACCAAAACGGTCAACCATAAATACTTGGCTGCGAGCTTGTGCTTCACTGATACCTTCGGCCACCATAGTGCTAACAATTTGTTCAGCAATACCACAGCCTGCAGATCCTGCGCCTACAAACACAACTTTTTGAGTTGAAAGTTTAGCGCCTTTAACACGACAAGCTGCTAATAAAGACCCCACAGTAACCGATGCAGTACCTTGAATGTCATCATTAAAGCTACAAATTTCATTACGGTAACGCTTTAATAATGGCATAGCATTTGGTTGTGCAAAGTCTTCAAATTGCAGTAACACGCTTGGCCAACGACGCTTAACCGCTTTAATGAATAAATCTAAAAACTCATCGTACTCATCTTGCGCAATACGCTTATGTCGAGCACCCATGTACATTGGGTCGTTTAATAGTTTTTCGTTATTGGTACCTACATCAAGCATAACCGGTAATGTGTACGCTGGGCTAATACCACCACAGGCGGTGTACAAAGAAAGCTTACCGATTGGGATACCCATACCGCCAATACCTTGGTCGCCCAAGCCTAAAATACGTTCGCCATCGGTAACCACGATAACTTTAACTTTACCTTTAGTGGCATTACGTAAAATATCGTCAATTTGAAAGCGATCTTCATAAGAAATAAACAAACCACGTGCACTGCGATAAATATCAGAAAACTTCTCACAGGCATCACCCACCGTTGGGGTGTAAATAATAGGCATCATTTCTTCAATATGATCGCGTACCAAACGGTAGTAAAGCGTTTCGTTATTGTCTTGAATGGCACGTAAATAAATGTGCTTATTTAAGTTGTCATTAAAACTTGAGTACTGTTGGTAACAACGCTCAACTTGCTCTTCTATTGTTTCGTAACGAGGTGGAAGTAAACCAGCAAGATTAAAGTTTTCACGCTCTTTTTGGCTAAATGCACTTCCTTTATTCAATAATGGGGTTTCAATTAGGCCTGGGCCAGAATAAGGAATATAAAGATAATTTGGATCGGTATTTGTAGTCATATTTCCAAGCTTTACTGAATCTTAAATAATGATCTGCCATTATCATTGTTAAAGGCTAAATTGCAATGACATTTAAGCTTGTCAGACCATTGAAAATGTACAAATACAAGCGCTACTTTAGTATAAAGCCACTCATATTTGGTGAATATGTTAGCTGCCTGATGTGGGTTTAAAACGTTAAACGCGCATTAAATAATGTGCGTGCTTTGTTTAATGGTTACAACAGTGCCAATTATGTTTAGGTTTGCTAATTTTTTTACGTTAGTTAACATGCTATTTTCAACCAAATAGTTATTAACTATTAATCTGTTACATTTAAAACAGCAGGCAGCAAACCTGCTGTTTATTATACATGGTTTAAAATTTAAATGAGGCTTTATTATTACTTAAATCAGATAACGCCATCCCTTCTCTGCGCGGATCGGCAGCGCCATACAAACGGTTGTTTTTTACTTCTACCGCATGCAAGCCTGAGTTTAGGTCAATAACACGTACATCATGGCCGCGCTCTTCAAGCTCCGGTACAAGCGCTTCAAGCTCAGTACCTTTCTCAAGGCTAGTATAATCATTACGATTAGTAGTACGCGGTAGATTAATGGCTTGTTGGGCATTTAAATCCCAATCTAGAACACCAATAACCACTTGCGCTACATAATCAATAATACGACTCCCACCAGGAGAGCCCACCACCAAACGTAAGCTGCCATCTTGGTTAAATACCATCACCGGTGACATTGAGCTACGCGGACGTTTATGTGCTTCGACCCTGTTAGCCACCAATTTGCCATTTTTACGTGGTGAAAGTGAAAAATCAGTCAGCTGATTATTTAAAATATAACCATTAACCATCACTGTTGAGCCAAACGCCATTTCAATAGAGCTGGTCATTGAAACAGCGTTTCCTTTGCTATCCACAATCGATACATGCGATGTAGACGGCAATTCAAAAGAATCATCGTTTGCATAGCTTAAGTAATCAACAGGGTTACCTGGCAATGCTTTTTGATCTTTTTCAGTAATTAATTTCGCGCGGGTGGCAATATAGTCTTTATTTAATAACTCTTGAGTAGGTACTTGGGTAAAGTCAGGGTCGCCAATGTATTTATTACGATCGGCAAACGCAATACGTGAGGCTTGGCTAAAGTAATGAATTGCCTCTGGGCTATTGGCTTTTATGCTAGCCATGTCTTTGTGTTCAAGCAAACCTAAAATTTGTAGCACTGCAACACCACCACTGCTAGGAGGCGCCATAGAGCACACATTATACACTCGATATTTTATACAAACGGGTGCACGCTCTTTACTGCTGTAATTAGCAAGGTCTTGCACAGATAATTTACCAGGCGAGATTTTTGATTTTTGCACCGCTTTTACCATGGCTTTAGCGTTATCGCCTTTGTAAAACGCATCTATTCCTTTTGAAGCAATATCTTTATATAAATTAGCCAATGGCTGATTTTTTTTAATACTACCTACTTCAATTACTTTGCCATTAGGGAAAAAATACTCATTAATCACCGGCATACTCATTACGCCTGGGTTTAGTTGCCTAACCAGTAACCCATGTAATCGAGGCGATACTTCAAACCCTTGCTCAGCAAGGGTAATTGCAGGTTTAAATAAGCTAGCCCAAGGTAAGGTGCCATACTGTTTATGAGCGCTGGCAAATGCATGTAAAATACCGGGTACGCCTACAGAGCGCCCACCTACAACCGCTTCAATCCATTTTACTGCGTTGCCGTGTTTATTTAAAAACAGGTTTTCATCGGCATTACTCGGCGCGGTTTCACGGCCATCAAAGCTGGTGAGTTTATTATTAGCTTTATTGTAATACATCATAAACGTACCACCGCCAATACCTGATGATTGCGGTTCAACTAATGTAAGTACTAATTGGGTGGCAATAGCGGCATCAACCGCACTGCCGCCTTGCGCTAAAATGGCTTTACCTGCTTGTGAAGCATACGGATTAGCGGCGGCTACCATGTACTTATCGCCAGCCACTAATTGCTTATGTACAACACCTGTGGCCGCTTCAGGTTCACGTGTTTCAATTGTGCTAGCGTTTTGTGCAAACAAAGGAAAAGACAAAGCACTTAGAGTCAGTGCGAATAAACAGTTGAGCTTAAAATTCATAATCACTTAATAAACTTAAATTACATGGAAGATAATTGGCATCTTAAAGTTAAACAGGCACAATATGCAAAAATAAATATAAAAATGATCGCTAAATGCTTAATTTACCTCTTCAGCCGCGCTATGTTTTCCCTCCGTTATGTTTAATCGTATTAAGTACGTTCTTAGCATGGCTGGGGATAAACAACGAACTTGAATTTAATCGTCAACTGATTGAACAAGGCCAACTGTGGCGTTTGTTTACCAGCCAATTTGTACACGCCAATTGGGTGCACTTAGGGTTGAATTGTGCCGGTATAGCGCTTATTTGGTTATTGCATGGTGAGTACACATCCCCAAGCAGATATAGTTTTAATATTGCCACATTGGCAATGTGGTGTGGCTTAGGTGTTTTTTGGTTTTGTCCCGCAATTACAATTTACACAGGGCTTAGTGCCCTATTGCATGGCGTGATTATTTGGGGAGCGATAAAGGATGTCACTGTTGGACTTAAATCGGGTTATGTGTTGTTTATTGGTGTGTGGGTAAAATTGATTGCAGAGCAAGTAAATGGCCCTAATGCTGATATAGGCACATTGATCAACTCAACGGTGGCTGTTGATGCACATTTAATAGGCGCAATTGGTGGCGTATTGTTAGGCGCTCCTTTAATTATTCAATTCATCAGCAGAAATAAAGAATAAAAAAACGCCACATTGTGGCGTTTTTTATTAATTTGCCGCTATTTATAGTGTTTCTTTAAACAACTTATAAATACGACGGTATTCGTCTAACCAGCTCGAAGGCTGCACAAAACCATGCGGCTCTACTGGGAAGATTGCTGTTTCAAAGTTTTCTTTCTCAAGTTCTATTAAACGCTGCACTAAACGCACTGAATCTTGAAAGAACACATTATCATCAACCATAGGCGCATTAATTAATAAATGCTTTTTAAGCCCTTCAGCATAGTAAATAGGTGAACTACGCTCATAAGCTATTGGGTCAACATCTGGGTGATTCAAAATGTTAGCGGTATAGCCTGTGTTGTAATGTGCCCAATCAGTCACAGGGCGAAGCGCCGCTCCTGATTGAAACAAATCTGGCGCGGTAAATAACGCCATAAAGGTCATAAATCCACCGTATGAGCCACCATAAGTACCTACCGCTTGGGTATCAACGTTGGCATTTTCAGCCATCCATTTTACGCCGTCAGCTAAATCTTGTGTTTCAGGTGTTCCCATTTGACGGTAAATAGCAGTACGCCAATCACGGCCATAACCTTTAGAAGCACGGTAATCCATATCCATCACTACGTAACCTTCATCGGCAAGTAATGAATGAAACATAAATTCGCGAAAGTAACCAGACCAACCCATGTGTGAATTTTGCAGGTAACCGGCACCGTGGTTAAAAATAACCGCTTTACGGTTTTTACCTGTTTCACCTTCTTGGTAATCAGCCGGGTAATAAACTTTGGCGTATATTGGCTGATCTGTATGGCTTGAAGGCACAGCAACAATTTTAGGCGCCGTGAGTTTTTTAGCTAAAAACGTCTCAGATACCGTGTTAGTTAAACGAGTTGCGGTTGTGTTTGCTTTAGCCTCAGCCACATAAAGCTCAGTGGGCATTGTGATTTTAGAGTGTCTTAATAATAACTTAGACTGATCTGGGCTTAAGGTGTAATCCGTCATGCCGTTTAAGTCTGTTACTTGCTCACTAACACCTGTTTGTGGGTTTACACGGTAAATTTCGTAAAGACCAGGATGCTCAACATTCGCTTTATAGTAAATAGCGTTATTGTCATCAGTGAGGGTTAAATTAGATACTTCAAATTTACCCATGGTTAGCGCAGTCGCTTTACCATCGAGTGGCTTTTTATAAAGCTGGCTATAGCCCGATTCTTCAGATAAGTAATACAAGGTAGTGGAATTATTTAACCAACCAAAGTCGTTAAAGGCATAGGCAATCCACGCATCGTCATGTAAACGATGTTGAGAGACAAGTTTGTTATTTTCAAAATCTACAGTGGCTAACCAACGATCTTTGTTATCCCATGCTTCAAGCATAATAGCTACTTGGCTACCATCATCGTTCCAGCTAATAGGTGATTGATTCCAACCCCAATCTGAAATAACGTTAATACCACGAGGCTGTTTTTTAGATTTATAGGTTTTGCCTTCACGGGCGTAGTTTTCTTTTTTAACCTCAGCAAGTACATCTTCATCAAAACCAGGTAAAGTATTGAACCCTAATGTGGTTTGGCTTTGATCTGCAAGGTTAATATAAACAAGCTCAGAAGTTTGCTCTTTAGAATCAGCTACGCGGCGGCGAACTTTTTTAGGCTCTATCGTCGCATCATCAGTGATGTAATTAGGCATAATATCGCCTTCACCACGCCATGAGCTTTTTTCTTGTACGACTACAATTAACGCATCGCCATTTGGAGAAAGCTCGGCTTCATCAACCGTGTTGCCATCGCCTAAATAATAATGAGTGTTAGCAATTGAGCTGTTATTAGCTTTTACTTGCTCTTTACGCGCATGCTTATCTTGTTTATTTTTGTGCTGCAGTGCAATGTAATCAATAAGCTTATGTTGCTCTTTGGCAATATAAGTTGATGGTTCTTTTACGCCTTGTGGTTTGTCAGCGAGTTTTAAATTGGCTATTTCGCGGGTTAAACCTGTGGTTAAATCCACTTTGAAAAAGATATTACCCTGACGATACGCTAAGTTACCATCGTTTAAAAACTGTGGTTTTGACTCAGTAGCAGAGCTTTGCGTAATTTGTTTAATTACGCCTGACTTTACGTTTTTGATAAATACGTTACCCTCAAACACATAAGCTTGAAGTGATTTATCGTTAGAAAAAACAGCTTTACTTGAACCAACACGGTGTAATTTTTCTAGTGCCACTTGCTCTGCTGTTTGTGAGTTTACAGCTTGAGTGAATAAATCTCTTAGCTCACTACCTTGCTGCTTACGCGCATAAATAATGGTACTTGAATCTGCACTCCAAAAAGCGCTTTGTGGCTGGCGTCCAATCCAATCAGGATGCGCCATGGCTTGTTCAAGGGTGATTTTTGATTCGCCCAAATCTGCGGGCGTGTTAACAACATTAGCAACGGTGGTATTTGTTTGAATAGATGAGTCAGTAGAAGTTGTGGAGGTTGCGGTACAACCCGCTAACATAACACTTGATGCAACAGCGATTGCAACAAGTGTTTTAGAAGATGAGAATTTAAAAATCATAGTGCTTCTTGACGGTTATTATAATTAACCATATTTAAGCAGAAGCACCTTTATAATTGCAATTATTTAAGATAAACAACGCTGATATTGGGGTGAATAACCCGTTTATTCAACCGTTAAATCAAGCCATACCATGCGGTGGTCGCTTGATGCATTTCTATCTTTAATTAAACGATATAAGTCGCTTTGCTTTTTCGGCCAAAATACACCGCCATCTTTAATGGTTAATCCATAATTTGAAGGCAAAACGTAATCAACCCGTGCTTGCCAGCTAGCGGTATAATTTTTAGCATAAGATTGTGAGTATTGCTCTTTAGCGCCCTCACTTGTTGGAATGAAGTCAGCGTTAATCAATGGGCTTTTAAGTATTTGATCTGTTGTATTGGTGCGCTTTTTATCACCCTCAGCAGTGGCATTTAAGTCACCTAAAATCACAAATCGGGATTGTGCTGCAAGGCCACCCTTTTTACCGTTATCATCATAGAGGTAACTTTCGTTATTAACGTAATCAGCAATGAGCCTAATTTCATCATGGTTGCGAATGCCATTTCTGTCTTCATCGCCATCAAACACAGGCGGTGTTGGATGCGACGCTAACATATGGACTACTTTATCGTTTACCTTTACGGGTATATCCCAAAAAGATTTAGAGCTTAAACGTAAAGCATTCCACTCTGCATCGTTATACCAATTGGTATTGGTTTTTGGGTCAACCGGCATTTTTACATTGGGTAAATCTTTGTGCTTAAAGGTTTGCAGGGTTCTGATATTGTCAAAATCAATTGGATAACGAGATAAAAACGCCATTGCATAATGGCCTTCAAAAAAACCAAAGCCCTGTGCATCACCCATTACACCGGTTTTTTTACCATCGTTGTCTAAGTCAAACTCAGTTGCTAAGCCAGTATTAACGGGGGCGATGTAAACGTATGGGTAATCAATTGCTGCTTGATTATTTTGCCCTACATTTAAGTAGTGGCTTTTAAAATACTCAATACCTTGCTCTTTTGGAATGTAGTCAAACTCATTGAGTAACACCACATCTGGGCGGACACGTTGGATTATTTCAGCAATATTTTTAATTTGCTGGTGGTCTGAACGAAGCGCGTTTACCAATGCATCACTTTTTACTTGTTCATTTTTAGCGGTGTAATTAGTGGCGTCCATACTAACATTGAAGGTTGCTACGCGTAGCGATTCAGCCAATACAGGGCTGGTAGAAAAAACAGCAAATAACACGCTGCTGATTGCTGTAATACTCAGATTACGTTTCATTATATGAATCCATCTATAATTAATAATAAAATAGTGCTGCTGACAATAACCCACAAAGTAATCGCCATCAAAAACGGCTTTATGCCTGCTTGTTTAAGCACTGATAATGACAAACCACTGCCAATTAGGAACAGTGTCATCACTAATAATTGCTTAGCCGCACTATTAATAAGTTCCCATGTGGATGAAAACGACGGCATATAAGTATTAATTAATGCGGCTAATAAAAAACCGACAATAAATAAAGGAATACTCGCCTTTTCGTCAGAGCGCATAAACACTCCCGCAACCGCTGTATAAGGAATGATCCACATTGCACGGGTCAATTTTACCGTAGTGGCAATACTCAGTGCCACGGCACCATAAGTAGCCGATGCCCCCACTACGCTGCTAGTATCGTGAATGGCTAATGCGGCCCACAGACCAAATTGCTGTTGGGTTAACTCAAAATAGTGCCCAATTGCGGGAAACAACAATAATCCCATGCCATTAAGTAAAAATACAATACCTAAAGCAACGGCGACTTCATGGTCTTTAGCTTTTATAACCGGTGCCATAGCAGCAATAGCACTGCCACCGCAAATAGCGGTACCAAATGAAATTAACACGCCTGTATTACGATTAAGCTTAAAAACCTGGGTTAAAATCTCTCCAAGCCCGATTATGGCAGTAATACTGACAATTGTTAATACTAAAGAGCTGCGACCTACCTCAATTACTTCATTAAAATCAACAGCAAATCCTAAGCCAACAACGGCAAGTTTGAGCATTACCTTACTGGCTTTTTGAGAAAGTTCACTAAACGGGTTGCCTAAGGTAATGGCAAATATGGCGCCTAATACTAACGCACTTCCTGCACCTATAAACGGAGTCATACACAGTGCCAGTAATAGTATAAATGTTGGCTTGTGCAGTTTAGTGATAATCACTATTTTAAGGCCGAATAAGTTTATTTGTCAGTTTATGGACAACGGGAGCAACAAATATAACTGTAGGAAAGGCAATGCAAAAGGCAAATAACCAGGCTTTAAGCCATATAGCTACAATATTTTCGACCATACCTACATTAAATACTGAAATAACAAATGACATAAACCCTGACATGAAAAATGCCATAAAAAAAGCAAACACAATAGTACGAAACTTTGGATGGATCATTGAAAAAGAACCTTTAGAAGATAAAGCGATAAATTGAATTCAACTTATCGCTTAGTTTTTACTTATAATAGAGATTTGCTGGTAGCTAATACGCCTGGGTAATCCTGCTCTGGCAAGCATGATGTAAGTTCAGCTAGGCGGTTACCTAATTGCTGTAAACTCTCACCCGAGACATTAATATGCCCCATTTTACGACCTGGCTTAACGCCTTTACCATACCAGTGACTGGTTACATCCGCTGTTTTTAAAACATCAGTAGGAATTTGTGCTTGGCCTAATACATTGATCATAGCAGTCGGATGCTTAATTTGCGTATTACCTAAAGGCAACCCTGCTACAGCGCGCATATGGTTTTCAAATTGCGAGCAATGAGCACCTTGCTGTGTCCAATGCCCTGAGTTATGCACTCGAGGAGCTATTTCGTTAACTAATAACGTGCCCTGAACATCAAAAAATTCAATGGCCAATACACCTACATAATTAAGCTCATTTGCAATACGAGTAAACGCCGAGGTTGCTTGGCTCTCTACTAAGCTATTATCTTTACCGGCTAGTGAAAGCGTTAATACACCGTTTGTATGTTGATTTTCTGTAAGTGGATAAATTGCAACGTTACCCTCTTTGTCGCGCACGCCAATAATCGAGACTTCACGATCAAACGGGATCATTTTTTCAGCAATAATTGAATGAGGTGCATGCTCTGTACCTGATGCAATAAAGTCAGCCATTTCAGCCCAAATAGTGTTTATCTCATCATCTGATTTTAAACGCCACTGGCCTTTGCCGTCATACCCTGCTTGGCAGGTTTTTATAACTAACGGTTTACCTAATGTTTTAACTGCTTGTTCAAGATGCGCTTTTTCAGTAATAAGTTGGTATGGCGCACAAGCTACTTTGGTTTTATCTAACAAGGCTTTTTCAAGCGAACGGTCACCACCGGTTTTTATTGCTTGTTTACCTGGATAAAACTTATTGCTATTACAGCAAAGCGTTAATACATCATCGGGGATATGTTCAAACTCAGCGGTAATCGCATCTGCATCATTGATAGCTTGCTCAAGTGTGGTTGCATACACTTGGTTGGTTAGCGGGTGCACAATTTGTTGGCTGCCAACATCATAAGCAACCACATTTAAATTAAGCGGTGCGCCAGCAAGGCTCATCATTCGCGCAAGCTGCCCAGCACCTAAAATTAATATAGTCATTATTACTCTGCAGGATTTGGGTTAGCTAGAATAGTGTCGGTTTGCTCTTTACGAAACGCTTCAATTTTGGCGAAAATTTCAGGGTTTTGACAGCCTAATATTTGTGCAGCCAATAAACCGGCATTAGCTGCACCAGGCTCACCAATAGCCAATGTGCCAACAGCAACGCCCTTAGGCATCTGGCAAATAGACAATAATGAATCAACACCATTTAACGCTTTTGACTTAACTGGAACGCCTAAAACAGGCAATGATGTAAACGCTGCAGCCATACCCGGTAAGTGGGCTGCCCCACCTGCGCCTGCAATAATTACTTTAATGCCTCGTTCGCTTGCAGAACTTGCGTAATCAGCAAGTAATTGAGGAGTGCGGTGAGCAGAAACCACTTTAGTTTCATAAGCAATGCCAAATTTTTCTAGCATCAGCGCAGCGTGTTCCATGGTTGGCCAATCTGATTTAGAACCCATAATAATGCCAACAGTCATAAATACTCCTCAGTAATGTATTTTAAAAATAGCGGACTTATGTCCGGTTTTATGGCGGGTATTATATACTTAAATGCCGCAGTAATGCGACCAGCAGGCAATAAAAAAGCCATGTTAAACATGGCTTTTTTTAAATGCTGAAAATACTTGCTGTTATGCTTCTTTACTCGCCAAGTATTCGCTGTAGTTTCCTCTAAAGTCGATAATTTTACCGTCTTTAATTTCCCAAATACGGGTAGCAACTGATGATACAAACTGACGGTCGTGTGACACAAACATCAAGGTACCTTCATACGCTTCAAGTGCTAAGTTAAGCGCTTCAATTGATTCCATATCCATGTGGTTCGTCGGTTCATCCATTAATAAGATATTTGGTTTATGCATCATGATTTTACCAAACAGCATACGACCTTGCTCACCACCTGAGATAACTTTTACAGATTTTTTAATATCGTTTTGTGAAAACAACATACGACCCAAGAAACTACGAACAACTTGCTCGTCATCACCCTCTTGCTGCCACTGCTCCATCCACTCAAATAAGTTCATGTCTTTTTCAAACTCATCGGCATGATCTTGTGCATAATAGCCAATGTTAGCATTTTCAGACCATTTGAACTCACCGCTTTTAGGTGCTAAGCGTCCTGCTAAGGTGTTTAATAATGTTGTTTTACCCACACCATTTTCACCAATAATGGCAATACGTTCACCTACCTCAACTAAGCCTTCTAAACCTGAGAATAAAGTTTCTTCGAAGCCTTGCGATAAGCTGGTCATTTCAAGCGCGTTACGGAATAACTGTTTTTCTTGTTCAAAACGGATAAATGGCGACTGACGTGACGAGGCTTTCACTTCGTCTAATTGAATTTTATCAATACGTTTTGCACGTGAAGTTGCTTGCTTTGCTTTTGAAGCATTAGCAGAAAAGCGCGATACAAACTGTTGTAGTTCTGCTATTTGACTTTTCTTTTTGGCGTTTTCACTTAATAAACGCTCGCGAGCTTGGGTTGCTGCGAACATATATTCATCGTAGTTACCCGGGTAAATACGTAATTCACCGTAGTCAATATCGGCCATGTGTGTACATACCGAGTTTAAAAAGTGACGGTCATGCGAGATGATGATCATAGTACAGTCACGTTGATTTAGAACATCTTCCAACCACTTGATTGTGTAAATGTCCAAGTTATTGGTAGGCTCATCAAGCAACATGATATCAGGGTCTGAAAACAACACTTGGGCTAATAACACTCGAAGTTTAAAACCTGGTGCGATTTCAGACATAGGACCGTAATGTTGCTCTGTCGCTATACCAACACCTAATAATAGCTCACCCGCTTTTGACTCAGCAGAATAGCCATCCATTTCAGCAAACTCAGTTTCAAGGTCGGCTACTTTCATGCCGTCCTCTTCACTCATCTCAGGTAGGCTATAGATACGGTCACGCTCTTGTTTAATATCCCAAAGCTCTTTGTGACCCATAATTACAGTATCGATCACTGAGTACTCTTCGTAAGCGAATTGATCTTGATTTAGTTTAGCAACACGTTCATTAGGATCTGTGCTTACATTACCCGATGATGGCTCAAGCTCACCGCTTAGAATTTTCATAAACGTTGATTTACCACAACCGTTGGCACCAATTAAACCATAGCGGTTTGATTCACCAAATTTAGCTGAGATATTTTCAAATAACGGTTTAGCACCAAATTGCATGGTGATGTTAGCTGTACTAATAATAGCGCTACCCTCCAAGGGAGACTGAAGTATTTAAATTGCGCGCAGTTTAAACCAAATCAGCGTTTTTTTCTATGAAAGTTTAAAGCACAACCTAAAGTAAACAGTAGTTGTTTATTAGCTATTAAAGGATTAAAACAGCCAAAGAGATGAACGAGTAAATGTGCAAAAAAGCGAAGTGAAATTCACTATTATGCTGTTAACGCGGTAAAAATATGTTTAATAAAAAAACAATCACCGTTACAGAAAAATAAATAATTTAAACGTACTAAATCGCTAATTGGTCGCATTTTACTTTTATTAACATTTAATACGGCTATATTAACGTTTTTTATAGCATTAGAGTTTTAGCTCTACCTATGCCGATAGTAGCAACTATGAAAAAAATTCAACTCTCCCCCTCCTGCATTTAATCCTAATGTCTTATTCCAAAATTAAATAGCGGTTTATACGGCTACAAAATAAATACAGCATTAACTTAAAGTGAACAAGCTGCGTATTTTGTATTAATTATCGTTGATAATTTTTCACTTTTGAGCCTTTTATTGCTTTGCTAGTCTGCACGACTTCGAATTTAGTAATTATAAAAACGTCTTTTTTAGGCAAGGCACACACAATGAAAATAAAATTAGTATCGCTCGCGATTGCAGGTGTTTTAACAACACCGAGTGTTTCAGCAATTGAAGTATTTAAGGATGAAAAAAATACAGTCGCTATTGGCGGCTATATAGATGCGCGAGTAATTAATACTCAAGGTCAAAATGAAGTGGTTAATGGTGCCTCACGAATTAATTTTGATTTTAAACGTCAACTAAAGAACGGCTGGGAAGCAATGGCTTTAGTTGAATGGGGTGTAAACCCTGTTGGCAGTAGCGATATTGTATACAACAACCGTTTTGAATCAATTCAAGATGAATTTTTGTATAATCGTTTAGGTTATGCAGGACTTAAACACGACAAATACGGCCAAATTACTATTGGTAAACAATGGGGTGCGTGGTTTGACGTAGTATATGCAACTAACTACAGCTATGTTTGGGATGGCAATGCCGCAGGTGTATATACCTACAACAAAGACGACGGTGCTGTAAATGGTACGGGACGTGGCGATAAAACATTGCAATACCGTAATAGTTACGGTGATTTTGATTTTAGTGTACAAACTCAGTTAAAAAATAGCGCATTTTATACCTGTGATGTAAGTGATATTACAGAGTCACAATGCCAGGCTAATTTTGAGTCAGGCGATACTGCTGCGCAACAAGTTGAATTTAACTATACATTTGGCGGTGCAGTAACTTATAACGTGACTGATAAGCTGAAACTGACTGCCGGTATTAACCGCGGCGAGTTTGAATTAACTTATGGCGACGGAACAACTCGCTCAGTTGACGATTTAATTTACGGTGCCGGTGTTATTTGGGGCAATATTGATGCGCCAGGTTTATATGTAGCTGCTAATATCAATAAAAACGAAAACCACGACACAGATAACATTGGTCGTTTAATTAAAGATGCAATTGGTATTGAAACATTTGTGTCTTATCGTTTTGAAAACGATTTTAGACCATTTATTGCCTACAACTTATTTGATGCAGGTGATGACTACGTAATTCAACCAAACTTTAATGCCGATCCTAACGATGTATTTAAGCGTCAATTTGCTGTTATTGGTGTGCATTACTTAATAGATGATAACACCCAACTTTATGTAGAAGCGCGTAAAGACTTTGGTGATTTTGAAAGTGATAATAAGCAACAGCAAGCACAAATGGAACAATCGGAAGATGACGGTATTGCTTTTGGTTTTAGATACGTTCTTTAATGGCCTGTTGAGCTTTCAAGTTTAAAATAGCAAAGGTCAACAGACTAAAGCCCTGCAAAATAGCAGGGCTTTTTATTTGTTTTACTGAAGATTTTACTACTTTTTCTTAAATGCTTTTTTTAACGCACGTGTTCCCTCTTGTGGCCCTAAAATAAGCCACAAAAAGGTAACCCCACCTGGGACTAAAGCGGCTTTTAGTATTGGGCCGAGAATAAAAGAATAAAAATAAATAAGTGGAATAAAAAGTACATAACCAATAACACGTTTGATAAACTCCATGTATCACCTTATGATTAATTGAGCATGCTCATAAATTTAATTGAGTGCGCTCAATTAATCAAGAGCTGATTTAAGCTCAACATCCAACAAAATTATAAAGCATTGAATACTATGAGTAAAAAAGAAAAAACACGGGATAAAGTTTTAGCTTCAGCATGGGAGCTTTTCTTACTACAAGGTTATGACCACACATCGACAAGAGAAATTGCTGTTGCAGCTAATGTGGCAGTTGGTACTGTGTTTAGTCATTTTGAAAATAAAATTGATCTGCTTATGGCAGGTATGCAGCAACAAATTGAAGTTATTATCGAGCAAGCAAAGCAATCAGATACTCAGCGCCCTCCTCGATTGAAATTACGCCACTACGCTCACCCTCTATATTCCTTTTATTGTGAAAACAGTGAGTTTAGCAAATTACTAATTAGCGACATCATTTGGCGTGAGGATTTTTTTAAAGCACAAATGGATGAATTTAAAAAACTACTATTTAGTGAACAACCAGAATTTGATGAAATAAAAGCAAGTGTGATGATGGACTGCTATTTTATGACCCTGATCACAGGCTTAAACGACGAGATACCAAATGCAGAAGCCATGCTGAGACAACTGAGCAACAAAATTGCATTGTTGTAACGTCAATTATAAAAAGCTGGAGTTTAAGTCTGTGTATTACTGAACCATTGATGGAAAACCCGATGTTAGCTGCAATTAAAATGTCTAACTTAGAACATCTAAATAATTACATTGTTGCTTTGTTTAATTTGGTTTTCCTGCTCCTACACAACTCACTTAATAAAACGCGTAGATATAAGTTAAAAAAAACGCCCCAACAATTTCCCCCCTCCCTGATTATATTTTTAAAAAATTCACCTATTGCTAAGACTTGTTTTAAATCAAACAAAGTATGATGTGTTCTTTAGAGTGGATGCTCCACCAGCAGTAAAGCAATAAAAATCAATGCAAACTATATTTAATTGATCACCGTCATTAATTAATCAGAAGGCGTGTTAATTTGCGAGCTTAAGAACGCCGTATAATTTAACAGTGCTTTATCGACACTCAGTGCAGGGTTTTGATTATGTTCAGCATTACTATTAATTGTACTTCCCCACTTAAGCCAGTCGTTTGGATGTTTTGCTAAACTAGTAACTAAATTATTGTATGCACCTAACATTAAAGAGTGCTCTGCCCCACCGACAGTGATATATAAAAATGTCGGTTGTTTTATACAATTTATATTTGTTTTTAAAAATGCATCAAACCGCTTAGTCACTGTCATATCGTCATACCAAGCGGCTGGGCTAAATGCAAAGTAACCATTGAATAACTTTGGTTTAGTATGCAGCGTGTATAAAGTAAAACTGCCCCCAGCTGAAAATCCGGTCAAAATTCGATTTTCAGTTAATGTGTAGTTGGCCTCTAAATAAGTAAGTAACTCTTGCTCTAGAAAAGCTAAAAACAAATCAGCTTTACCAAAAATTTCAGGCGAACTTTCATGTTTAGGTCGAGGATTTGTATTAACGTCCTTCCTTGCATAAGGTGGCACAAGATCACGATTTCTAGTATCAGTAAAAAACTGATTTGGTATAGCAACTAAAATAGCCTCATTTAATGTACTTTCATGATTTAATGCTTTTAAGGCTTTATCCCAATTAGCTAGATTAAAATTACCATCTGTTTTTATAATAAGTGGATACGCTTTATTTTTGTCAAAACTATCGGGTAACCTTATAAATACTTTTCGTGACTCTTTAAGCACTTTCGAATCTAGGGTTACATCAACAAACTCTGAAACATCATTTTGATAATAGCTAAACCCAGTTATTGCAAGCCCAAATACGCTAGCCGTAAGCAACATATTTAAAATAATCGCTTTTTTAATTCTCATGCGCCATCCATTTTAGTTAATTGCTTATGCCATACACCGTTATTAAATTGCTGGTTAAATGCAAAGCCAAGCTTAGTGAGTAAGTTATAACAGCGTACATTTTTACCATGAATTTCTGCGTATAGATGTTCAATGTTTAAAGAGCGATGTATCTCACTGACAAAACCTTTAAGTACTTCATGCATTAAGCCTTGTTGCCAATAAAAAGGATCAAGCTCAAAGCCCAAATAAGCAGTTTTAGTTTGGTTATTAATGTTATACAAACCACAAGTACCAATTAAGTCGCCAGACATATTATGTTCAATCGCAAGCCGAACACCTTCCCCTTGATAATAACTCGATATATCATCTTGAATTAATTGCTTAACATGCTCTTTATTTAACGGCGTTTTATAATCGTTAAACTCATAAACGAGGGGATTATTTAAAATTGTTAATAGCGCTGCGCCATGTTTGTGGGTAATTAAACGCAAGGTAACGCGGGGTAATTTTATCGTTTTAAACATGCCTATGCCAAATAAAGTAAACGCGCTTTAAATAGCACTTTATAGAACGTCATTATTAACTTACCATATCGTATTCACAAGCATTAACAAGCATTAATTAAGATAAACTATGAGCGACAATTTTAAAGTAATACAACCAACTACTACTGTTTACTGCCCAAAACGTGGTGAAGGTTGGACTCTCACCGGCATTACTAATATTGATGAGTTCACATCGGTTATGTTTGATGGCGTACGTTACACCTTACCAGCGAGAGAAATTGTGGAGGAGTTGCTGCCTAACCAATTAGCGCGTGAACAGCAAAATAGCTAACTTAAACGTAATTTATTACTTTAACCATATAAACGCAGTTATCTGGTAATGGGCTTGAATCTTGATTCGTCTCAACTATAAATCCTAGCTTTTTATAAGCCAAAACTGCTGCTAGGTTATTTTCATAAACAAACAATGAGCTATAAGTAACATTTAAGTTTAAGTGCCCATGCTTACATAATTCTTTAATCAGGGTGGCTGCAATTCCCTCCCCCCTGTATATAGGGTTTACTACTAAACGAGCCAAATGGCATTTGTTTTTTCGTTGATAATATTGCCCAAAAGCGAATAATTCGTTTTGTTGTCCAACCAATACAAAAGAAGCCGAGCCACCAAGGTTTAAGTCCTCAATAAAAGTCTTCTCTGTAAATGGGTATCTAAAGTATGGGCCAGCCCATTGAGTCATGTCATGTTGACTGTTAAACCAGCTCATTAGCTCGAGGATATGCGTATTATTAAGTGGTTGTAATGTCATTCGACTGAGTAACTCCTTTAAAATGCCTCATCTTCACTGTATACATTTACATTAAGTTCATCGTTATCTTCAAATACGACAAACGAAATAGGCCTGCAACACACTTGGCAGTCTTCTATATATTGCTCATCAATATCAGCCACATCAATTAATACTTCTATAGATTCGCCACAGTAAGGGCAACTAATCGACTTTTCGGTTAACTGGTTCATATCTTACCTACTATTCGTATGACTGTATGATCTCACTTTAGTAAATAACCCTATATAAAACAATGCTGGTAAAGTGACTTAATAATTCAAATTTAAACAGCGTTAGCTAAAATTTTGTTTAACTTAGATAAATCAATTAATTTATTTTGATCTTGCTTTAAGAAATAATCGCATTGCCAACGCTGAGTAACTTTAGCAGAATTACTAAATGTGCCAGTCCCTTTTAAGGCTCTGCTTTCGCTCCAAGGTGGAAACACTCTAAAAGCTGTTTTACCCTTAGAGTTTAAAGAACTCACTATGCCTTTTTTTAGTAATACATTTACGGGGAACATGAACAAGCCTCGTTCAATATTTGTAACTTGGTTGTTCGTAGAAGTTAAACCTTCGCTGTTAACCTCTACGAGTAAATAATCAAACTCATCATTTAACGGAATTGGCTTATTATTTTTACAATCCGCTGGGCGTTTCCATAGTGCTAAAAAAGCGCCAGGTCTGTCGGGTGTAACTTTAGCCTTTCTGTAAATTATGCGTTTTTGGTTTAAAGTAAATGCATAGCCATGGTATTGGGCATTGTGGTCATGAGAAACGAGTTCATCAGCGCTTGGCAGTTTATAGCCTAAAGAAGCAAAACTGGTTTGCAAAAGTGTGGTTAATTCATTACGCGAATTACTGGTTTCCATTTATAGAGTCCATTTTATATAAAGCGAGTTTAAAACAAGTTACCTGCTACACAATGAAAGAGTATTTACAGTTAGCGGGTCTACTATAACAAGCATTTACGCACTCACACACTAGGTTGATAATTTTTATGAATAAAACACTCGTATTTGCAGTCACTTCTGCCGTACTTTTGACTAGCTCATTTGCTCATGCTAAAACCGAACAAGCTATTTTAGCAGGAGGCTGTTTTTGGTGTATGGAAAGTGACTTTGAAAAACTCGAAGGTGTAACCGATGTGATCTCAGGTTTTACTGGCGGTGAAATTAAAAATCCTACTTACAATGGTAATCATCGCGGCCATTACGAAGCCGTTCTGGTTACCTACAACACTAATGCATTAAGCTATCAAGATATTTTAAACCATTACTGGGTTAACATTGATCCTTTTGACGCCAAAGGCCAGTTTTGCGATAAAGGCCCAAGCTACCGTAGCGCAATTTTTGTAGCTAATGAGCAACAGCGAAAGCTAGCTCAAAAATCCAAACAAGCCGTTATTAGTGAGTTTACTAAGCAAACAGTGGTAACCCCTATTCTTGATGCGAAAACCTTTTACCCGATAAAGGGCAAAGAAAGTTATCATCAAGATTACTATAAAAATAACCCTATTCGTTATAATACCTATCGCTGGCGCTGTGGTCGTGATAGCCGCCTAGAAGACATTTGGGGCGATAGAGTTACTCACTAAGTTTATAAAAACCAAAAAGGCTGTAAAAATGCAGCCTTTTTATTTATTCCCTTATCTCGCTAACTAAAAAAATTTATTTTTCAAGACGGTTAAATAGCTTTCTACAATGACGATTTCTTTTTTATAGGAAACATCTTAAACCAAAACGCCATTTCAAAAACAAAGCCCGCAATAATAAAAATAAATAAGCCAGTAGTGCTACCATAAGAATAACAAGCAATAGCGGCAATAATTAATGCAGCTAAAATCAACCATTTTATAAATATATTCATCTCTAGTACCTTAGATTTAAATTAGTAGCTATCAATTATTTCTTGATTCTTTAATAAAGCGATATCTAAATTCAGATAAGTAACCGAGTATCATAACCAACATAGTAGAATTTAAATCGCCATTAATAAGTAGCGTCCATATATACTCTTTAGTATTAAAACTGATATATACACACATTATAAAAGCAACAATGCTACAAGCCTTAAACATCCATGAATATTCTCCAAAAAAAGAATCGAATACACTCTTATCTATTGGTTTACCTTCCATAATAACTCTCTGCTTTTTATAGCGTTTTTTATTTAGTTTGTTAATCGTAATACCTAGCTTATTACGTGTCTATTGTATTGTTTGATTAAATGTTACTAATTATTTCTAATGAGTTATTTATTATAAAATTACTAATACTTTCCTTCAGTACTTCCTATCCTAAAACGAGTAACTAAATCATTTAATACAAAGGTAAAATTTTTGTTGCCACAAAAGGGACTAATGGGTACTTTAAATAAATGATTAGTTTTATGAATCTAACCAATAATTAAGTACTAAATACGATTTTATACCTCAAATTTATACAGGAGATTTACCTTGCTTGATATAATCGCGCTTTTTATAAAAGTAAATCATTACAAAACATTTAATGAAGCGTCAGTAAAGTTAAATATTCCTTTACCCACTTTACAAAGAAAAATAAAAAAACTTGAAGAAGACTTATCTTTAGCGTTGTTTTATCGTGAAAAAGGAAGTTTGCGATTAACAGAGCCAGGAAAGAGCTTTTATAGCCATTGCTTAGCTCACGTAGAAGGTTTACAAAGTACGCTGTGCAATTTTAAGAACTCTAGTGAAAATAAAGTGAGTAAAATTAAATTAATAGCACCGCAAAACTTTATAAAGAGTGTGTACTTCTCAGGCGTTATAAATCAATTCACCCTACTTTATCCAAATATTAAGATTCATATGATGCTATCGGATGAACGCCTTGATTTAAAAGCCACCGAGTTTGATTTAGCTATTAGAATCGGAAAATTAGATAGCTCACAAAATATATGTAAAGTCATTAACCAAATGAGCTTTGTTTTAGCTTGCTCATCGAGTTTAATTGAGCAATATGGCATACCAAGTAATTTTGACGATTTAGCTAAACTCCCCCACATATCGTGCTCGCCATTCGAAAATTGGTCTTTTAAAGCAAATAAAAATGAAAAAGTAATTTTTAAACCTCAACCCAACTTTATTTCCAACGATATAGAAATGTGTGCCTTAGCTGCCATTGAAGGAAGAGGTGTTTATTATGGTCCAAAATATTGTTTATTACCGCATATAAAAGACGAAAGCTTGGTTGAAGTATTAACGCAATTCAAACCTATTAAACGAGATGTAAACCTGATATGGCCTGATAAATTAATCCCAAAAAGCACACGCTATCTAATCGATTTTTTAGAGTACTCTCTCAAGGGGGTAAAAATGTAGCTACAATAGCACTATAGTCTTAATGAATTTTTGCAATATTTAAGCAACTAATATTTTTGAAAAACCAACTTTCATTTAACACTCTATAAAAATATAGCGAGTTCTTTAGAATCAAAATCGGTCCAAAATTAGATTATTTAATTAGGGCCTAATTAAAATATGATTTTAAAGGATGTAACTTAATGAAAAAAATAATACCTCTATTGCTGTTGTCACACACAAGTTTTGTAAGTGCTAATACAACTGCAATTTATCCAGATCAACTTAAAAATGAAAGCTTAGGTGCTGGAGTTTGCTCAGCTGATAATAGACTAATTACAAAGGCTGAAGCGCAAACCTACAGAAACGAACTTACTAACAAAATGGGTAAGTGGCAAATAACGGGATTAGCTAATGGCTGGGTTATTATGGGCTCTGGCTACGCAGGTGAAATAAAACAAGGGTCTGCTGTAAATTCTTGGTGCTACCCTAACGATCCTATTAATGAGATCCCTAAATTAAGCTCCTTAAAAGTAGCGCCTGGCAGTCAAAGCCAAATTGAATGGGACTTAGTAAACCAAAAAGAGGATTTTATAAAACCCCTTTCATATCTTGCTCACACAATGGGTTTTGCGTGGGTTGGTGGAAATCGCTCAAGCTATGTGGGTGATGACATGGAGGTATCTAAAGCGGGCTCTGGATGGAAAATACAAGGTTATAATGGGGGCAGCTGTGATGGTTATCGATGTGATGAAAAGTCAGCTATTACCGTATCTAACTTTGAATATGTGATGGATAACAAATCATATAAAATAACAGGTGATATTGTTGCTGCCGACAAAGAACTAATTAAAACGTTAACAGTCCCTGCAGTGAATGACACGTCAGCAGCTCAAATGTCAGTCGTTACCATTGAATACGATGCAGCTACTAATTGGTCTAAAACAAATGACTACAGTATTTCTGAGTCTGTTACATTATCCAATACATGGAAATCCCCTTCAGTTACTGGCGGATCAGACACTTCGTTATCGGTTACTATAGCAGCAGAGCAAGCATGGGGAACAAGTAACGGCGGCTCAGAAGCTGAACGTGTTGTTGTACAGGCAAGAACCAATGTACCAGCATTCACAAAGCTTAATGCTAAGGTCGATTTGTTTAAATCATCAATATCGTATCCTTATTCATTCGATGCTGATATTACTTACGATCTATCAATAAATGGCTTTATGCGTTGGGGAGGCAATGCTTTATTAAGCCATCCTGAAAACAGACCTAATGACACTGCTAATTTTGTAATAGGCCGTTGGGCAGGTCAAGAAAATAGCATTGAGTATCAATGGGAACACCGCTATATACCAGGTGAGAATAAAAAATGGGATTGGCCTTGGATGATACAACAAACAAGCTTATCAACAATGCAATACTATTTAAGTCATGTTTTAAGACCTAAAAAAACAACCCTAACAGGCCACTTTTATGCACAAAGCCAATTTGCTGGTAGCGTTTATTTTGGTGATGAAACCCCACTTGTCACTAACCAAAGAAGTAAGCGAAGTGTTTCAGCTAGTGATTACTCAAGTGCAGAAAAGTTAAAAAAAGAGTTTGAAGATGCTGGTTTTAAAAATGTAGTTGTTAATATTGAAATGATTGATTTATAAATCCCCGTGGGCTCTCATAAGGAGAGCCCTATTTTATAAATTTACACAAAAATATAATTATCACACGCCTATTTTACTTCCACTTTATTAGAAAACACATACAGCTCAACCCAACCTCGCCATTAGTTTATTTAAAAGTTATGCTTTGATGTTAGAAGAAGTATTGATCTCCTTTGTCTATTAAACATATTTCAGCAAAAGTGATTATAAAAATAATAAGAGAACAGCAATGACACAAAATACAAACAACAGCGTAGTAATACTCAGTGCGGTTCGTACCGCAATTGGTGGCTTTGGTGGCAGCCTTAAAGATTTTAGCCCCGCTGAGCTTGGCACACTGTGCGCAAAAGAAGCCCTAACTCGGTCTAAGCTTACCCCTGACCAAGTTGGTTCATGTGTGGTAGGCAAAGTTATTCATAACGGCCCAAAAGACGCTTACCTATCAAGGGTCATTGGACTAGATGCTGGGTTACCTATAAGCAGCCACGCTGTAACGCTTAATCGCTTATGTGGCTCTGGCCTTGAAGCCATTATACAAGCGGCACAACAAATTCAATTAGGTGATGTAGATGCAGCCCTTGCTGGCGGAGCAGAAAGCATGAGTAGCTCTGCCTATACCCTCGAAAGTAATCGCTGGGGGCAAAAAATGGGTAATAGCACTATGATTGATGAGCTCACCACGACCTTACAAGACCCATGGGATAATAACCCGATGGGAATAACTGCTGAAAACATTGCAGAAAAATATTCAATTAGCCGTCAGCAGCAAGATGAGTACGCAGCAAAAAGCCATCATAAAGCTGCAAAAGCCATTGCTGCAGGTCATTTTAAACAGCAGATTGTGCCAATAGAAATCAAGTCGCGAATAGGGACGCACATTTTTGACACCGACGAACATGTTCGCGCCGATACCACAGCCGATAAACTTGCATCTTTAAAGCCCTACTTTAAAAAAGATGGCACCGTTACCGCAGCAAGCTCATCAGGTATAAACGATGGTGCAGCCATGTTGGTACTTATGTCAGAGCAAAAAGCAAATGACCAAGGCTTAAAACCGCTCGCTCGTTTAGTGGGTTATGCCAGAGCAGGCGTTGATCCTACTTTAATGGGTATCGGCCCTATTCCTGCAGTACAACAGGTATTTGAAAAAACCGGCTTAACCATCGACGATATGGATGTGATTGAGTCTAACGAGGCCTTTGCAGTACAAGCACTGTGCGTTGCTAACGAGTTAAATTTCCCTGCCCATAAGGTAAACCCGAATGGTGGTGCAATTGCCTTAGGCCACCCTGTTGGCGCAACGGGCGCCATACTAACCACCAAATGCTTGTACGAACTAAAACGAATTAATGGCAAATATGGGCTAGTCACAATGTGTATTGGCGGCGGCCAGGGCATTGCAGCTATATTTGAAGCGTTTTAATGAGTAAAGCTAAATCATTTTTGTAGTAATAAAGTTGATAATTAAATTGGCTAGTCATATAACTAGCCAATTCAATATTTACACTAATTAACTAAAAACGCCAAATAAGTTAAGTACAACGAGTAAAGCGCCAAATAGACCCGAAAGTGTTAATAACCAATAAAAGATACATCCAAGAAATCTATCGAATTTGGTTGTATTTTCAAATAACAACGAAGAGTGCGCATACATAAAAGAAAACTTACTTTTTTCAATTTTAAGTAACCAACGCCTTGGCAAGGAGAATGCTTGAGCAACATTTATAATATCCCAACCACTAATAACCTCTAGACCGAGTATATCTTTTGTTTTAGGGTTTTTTCTTAATTTACGTACGGTCATTTGGCCAAAAACCACATAAAGGATCCCAGAAATAATAGATGACATAATTAATATAGCGACCCAAATTTCTCTATCACTCATAATTTATTAACCTGCTCCATAATATAATCATATATCCCTTCGGCATCTTCTTTTACAATTTCGTTAACTTTCTTACGCCTAATAAAACACCACCAAATGAAATTAAAAATAATATTGGTAAAAACAGTAATGTTTGGGTGTTGTCTAGATTTATACCTGGGCTGCCAATAACCGCCAGCGTATTAATTAACAGCAGTATTAAGCTTGATTGCAGATAGCCCTTGTAACCTATAGCCCCTGCGAACAACAGCATAATAAATGAACCTGAAACTGCAGGCGTAAAAGGCGCCGCGGCGAGTAACATACAAACAAACGAAAATATAACAGCACATCCAATTATTACTTTAAACATAACAACCTCCTTGATAAATGGCTTTAAATCCACCAGCTATTTATAACTGTATTACTAAAAATCGTATTCCCCCTAAGGGCCCAAAACTAATTTTTAGTTTATTAATAACCTCAATATAAAAACTACCTATTCCCAAACTGCCGTTCACAGGGCTCTCCGTCTTTATCACCGTCCATTTTAGTATTTGGGCAATGTTGAATAAAAAATAATGCCTCTGCATACGAGGTCATTTGGCTACAATGTTGGCGGCCATCACAGCGAAATGTTGGTGGTGTTTTATTAAGTGAGCTTGAACTCGCGGGCATAAATGACTCTAAGTTAGCATTAGTTACGACTGGTGTTTGCTTGGTATTTAAAAAACCGGTTTTATACACACTAAAACCAATACTAAAAATAATACCAAGTGTTATAAGTTTCATTAAAGGTGAGTTCTTACCTGAGGTTTTACTTATTCTAACCGGCCTTGATGAAGCTTTTATGTGTGGTTGTGCTAGTACGCCCTCAATACGGCAATTTACAGCTTTAGTTTTACCGTTAGGCTCAGTCGCAACCTCAAAATAGATAATGTCACCCACTTTAGGTTTACGACTCATATGTTTGAGCGACGATATGTGTATAAAGGTATCGTGTTGCAGTGTGCTTGATTTAATAAAGCCAAAGCCTTTATCGTCATTCCACGATTTTAATATTCCTTTGTTCATCCTTGAGTCGTCCATATAAGTATTGTTAATTTTACAGCCAGTACTTTTATCATGATAAAGAAAAATACTCTTTGTGTATGTTTCTTATTTCAAAAAACGATACCACTGTATATAAAAACAGTAACCACTATTAACCTTACTCTTTATTCAACTATAAGTTACTTGTAAGTGCAAATACGCGTAATGCCGAGCCAGTGCCACCACGTATTTTAAGCGGCGGCACAATGGCAATAAACTCATAGACTTTTTCTTTTGCTAGCTCCTCAAGGAACAAGTTTTCTATTATGTAAATACCGTTATCTGCTAATAACATCATATGTACCGGAAAAACCTGAAAAGAGGGTTCTGTAGCAATAGGTGGGCGTTTTTCAAAAGTAAGGGTGTCATTACCCACAACACTTGCACCAGCCTTTATTAAAAACTGTGCACCACTTACACCAACGCCTGCAGCATGTTCTGCAATATATTGCTGTGGGTTATTAGCAAAATATTGCCCCCACCCCGTTCTAATAAACACAGTATCGCCTTTTTTAATTTTTACACCTTGCGATTTTGCTGTTCTTTTTAAATGTGACGCTGTTATGTCAAAATCTGCAGCCAATGGGGTATCGTCACCGTTAATAAAGCGAGCCACATCAAGTAATACCGTTCGGTTACTCAATACAATAAGTTTACAGGATAATGATCAATTCCTAAGTCACTCCCTACACCACTGCGTCCTATTCCTCTGCGATCATTGGTCGCTTGCGCCGCATCTACTCCACCATACAGCAAACCATCTCGACCAATATGACCTAACGCATCAATAGTTGGACCTCCATGGTGACCACTCCATTGCATTATTTCTGAGGTGAATGAGAGCTGATTGTTATCACCAAATGTACCACGTGTATCTGCATGGGTTGCATTAAGTGCCATTGAGTATTTTGGGTTAACGGACGCTATTGGGGAATTTTCATCCCAATTATGAGACAGGTCATAGGTTTTGGCATGACTGACAAGAGTAATAAACTCTTCAGTTTGCTTAGATTTACTTAATTCTTTGCTATTGGTCGCTAAGCTCGAACAACTAATTAAAAAAAACATAAACGACATCAACATTGCCAGTTTCATCGTATCTCCTTATTTGTATATGTTTAACGCGCTATCCAAAAAAATAGCGACTAAAATAAGCCGCTACATGCATTCTCACAATAAATTAGTACATTTTTTCATTTTCAACCCTTAAATTTGATTGTTATTCGCTTAACCGAGTATTTAAAAATTAGCATATGAATTCAAATCAAACAAAAAAGGGACAAGTTTTTACAAGAATTAACCGTTAGAAGTTTTATAAATATTCATTAAATCTCAAACTTCACTTGCATCTCAAGGCTGAGGTTTAATACGACGGCGACTAAAGCCGTCGTATAGTTAAGCGTTAAAATTGTTTCATGTTGAATATCAATTTGAATATACAACATGACCTTCTTTAATGCTTTGCACTATTTTTATATCCTTAATAGTAAGTGGTTCCACTTTTAAAGGGTTGTTACTTAAAATGACGAAATCCGCGAGTTTTCCCTCAGCTAGCGTACCTTTACTTGTTTCTTCAAAATATTGAATATTAATGGCCATCTCATCACTCATGATAGGATAACCTTTATAATCCAGCGGTTTACCCTCGGGCGGCGTATGATAATGTGATGATAACCAAGCCGTTTTTCCTTGTGGTGAACCATCTAAAGTTAATTTAACACCCCCTATTCTGTATCGATTAACATAACTGCGATCTGAATTATAAAATTCGGGTTTAACAGCTGACTTATTCCAAACAATGTCAGGGTATGAAACAACATCAATGAATAGCGATTTTTCACGAGCTGCTCTTTCTAATGCCGAAGTCGCATCCGCTGTGGTGCGGCCATCTTGAGCTGTTAAATATCCATTTTTAGCATACTCCAGCTG
The DNA here is from genome assembly GCF_023161845.1 of Pseudoalteromonas sp. 2CM39R. Classification (NCBI taxonomy): domain Bacteria; kingdom Pseudomonadati; phylum Pseudomonadota; class Gammaproteobacteria; order Alteromonadales; family Pseudoalteromonadaceae; genus Pseudoalteromonas; species Pseudoalteromonas sp. 2CM39R. The sequence goes on along the minus strand of NZ_JALNTM010000004.1, from coordinate 100,372 downwards.
AGCAAGCTCAATGGACCTCTGTTGTACTTCAGCATCAGATTTAGTGGCAACAATAGGCAGTAATAGATTAAAAAAAGCCGCTTCTTCAAGCACGCCATTAGGACTATTATCAGCCAAACGTCTAATTACACCGCCTTTGGGGTCTTTGGTATCCTTTGTGTAGCCACCCACTTCTAGAGCTTTTGAATTGACACTTGCTAGATGACCCGATTGATGCATTATAAGCACTGGGTATTTAGACGAAATTTTATCTAGAACATCTTTAGTTGGATGTTGTTTTTCGCTAAGCTGCGAATCGTCATACCCATTAGCTAACACCCAACCAAATTTTCCGATAATGAATTTCCCTTCAGCAGACTCCATCCACTTTTTGGTTGTTGTCACTAAACTATTAAAATTTGCACCGGGGCCATCGGGAGGAGGTAATAAATTTGCCAATTGCGCAATTAAACCCGTATTGTACATATGGCTATGGGCATCCAAAAAACCGGGTAAAAGTGTTCTCCCTTGAAGGTCTTTGTTTTGTAGATTGTCAAACTTTTCTCTGGCTTTCGCTAAGCTGCCAAGGTAAACAATCCGCCCTTCTGACTCAACTAAAGCTTCCTCATAATGCGGCTTTTCTCCTTCCATAGTGAGGATATCTCCGCCGTAATATAAAACCGGCTCAGCTGCTAGCGCGCTTGTTCCAAAACAAAATAATACTGATGGTAATAAAAAACGTAATCGCTTTGTCATTTTATCTTCCCTGTAAATATAGCTGTAATAAATTTAGCACATGATGTTTTAAACAAAAACATAAAGTGACACCCATAATTAATATATTAAAGCATCTCGTTTTAAATTAGTTAGTCCATTCAAAATACACAGTTAGGTAACGTGATGAGCGGATTCTCAGCTTTATCACAAGCATCAGGAGGTTCAGCTATGAAAATACCTCAGTGTGAATCTCCTATTCTCACTATGAAGTCAGATAAATCAGTTAGCGGATGGAGTGAAAGAACAACGTTCTTCATATGTGTTGTTCAATATCAAACAGGTTATCAAGTTGATGTATACACCACATTAGAACAACAGTCTGGGGGGATCTCTGTCAATCAACTTAGTCAAAGCTTAGTTCGCTCAGTAGTTGGTGATACTAGCCAAAATATACCAAAAACTATGGCTCGATTAAAAGACTCACTCGCAGAACTAAATACTGAAACAAAAATAATCGACAGCTATATTCCAAGCAAATGGAAAGGTTTATTTGCAGACGATAGAAAGTCTTTAGAAGCTGAAACAGAGTAAATAATTTCACTAAATTAAAGTTCTTACAAATAATGGAGTAATAAAGTACTCCATTATTTTTTTAAAACTAATAATTACTCTAGCAAAATAATGAAGGATTTATCTGTGTGGAATAAGTTTTTCTTTGGTGAGTAAAATCGACTTCCATCATGATGATTTCTTTTTTATAGGAAACACCTTAAACCAAAACGCCATTTCAAAAACAAAGCCCGCAATAATAAAAATAAATAAGCCAGTGTGCTACCATACGAATAACAAGCAATAGCGGCAATAATTAATGCAGCTAAAATCAACCATTTTATAAATACATTCATCTCTGTGTGGTTGATTTAATAAAGCCAAAGCCTTTATCGTGATTCCACGATTTTAATAATCCTTTGTTCATCCTTGAATCGTCCATTTAATAGCTGTTAATTTTACACCCGTTTTAAAAGAGGCTCAAAACCAAGCAAACCTAGCCGAGCCCACCAACAACCGTAGTTTCCTTATTAACTAACTCATTTTGCAAAAAAGCGTATTTTTGCTTCTTTTAATGTGCATAAAAATACAGAAAACGCACAAATTCCGCCCCCCATAAATGCAATTTGAAAACTAGATAGCGAAGAAAAACTAAATTGCTGAGAATACATGTACTGCCCTAATAACTGTGCAAAGGTAGCCAAACCTAAAATAATTAACAATGGGCACACAACTAGCGTAAACCAAAACCAAATACGTCTAATACCTTTCATAATTAATACCTTTCATAAATAATCCTTTTCCTTAATTTGACTTAGAAATTAATTAGCTAGTGAGCTACCAGCATTTTATTTTAAAAACAGCTTATAAAATTGCCGCATGAATTTGATGTTTGAAGTCAAGATTTGACCCTATTTTGTTTAAAGATGCCTAACGCCAATATAATGGCGCGCGGCTTTTTGCGCGTCCAGCCAGCTCTGCTGGCGATCATTGATATTCTTGTTACAAGGCATCTACTGCTGCCTGTATTTGTTCTTTCCGCAATACTTCGTATTTCCCAAGTACTTCATAGAAAGAAGCCTGTCTAACAAATGGAAATTGAAGATAGTAATGACGAGAGAAACCGTTGATATGAATTTTATCTTTACCAAAGATAGCTTGCTCTTCACTCCATTCGTTGTTTTCTCCACGAATTGTCGTTTTATAAACACTTATGGATTGGTCTTTTATATCTAAAATATATGTACCGAACTCGCCTCTAAGAAGCAAATAGCGATTACACTTCGATTGCTCTATACATTTTGAGTGATCAGTATGGCCAATTAAAATAGGGATATTTTTAAATACATCAAAGTCACCAAAACTGGTTTTAAGCGTAACTCCATAAGCATCACATCCCATTCGAATTTCTCCGAGAGGATTTAATTCAACATCTTCTAATACTGCTTCACGTTTCATGATGGATTATCTTATGCCTTGTAACGCCTGCTTAAGCGGACTAAAATAGTGGGTTATAATGTAGAGCAAAGCGAAACGTAACCTACTGTTTTAGTTCTATTTAAATCTCTTGTTATATTTTTATTCTGCCATCATTTTTTCATATTGATGCTGGCAATATCCACATGTGCCATCGATATACTGCTCATCTAGAGTTAAAGAAGAACCACACCTATCGCAATTTAAGTATTCCTGTGTATATTTACATTTTATGCAACATTCTTCTTCATGGATATATGTACTCTCACCACATTCAGGACAGGTATCATAAGGGCTCTCACCACCATCCATAGCAGCACGAACCACTTCACCATAAAGAGATTCTTTAACACATTCTGTAACCACTTCATCAAAACAAAAATCAAGATCGCAAGAACGGCAAGTGAGATTAATAATTGGGTAGGAATCGTCCTCGTAAGGAGCAAAGACTAGAGAGGAGTGGCACGATTTACATCTTAGCTTATTGAGTAACTCGGGGACAATGCTGAATTCCCAGTCAATTTTATCAAGTGACGCTTTACATTCTTCCTCTTCTTTTTCGTAGACATCAGCAACATTCAATAGTGACTGCCAGCAATCTTCTCCGAACATTGTTGCTGGATTTTGATTTAATTCATTTGAGACAAAGTCACGTATAAGCATAAATGATTTGCTTACGATCTCCCTGACTGAATCAGAGCTAATTGTCGTATAGTAATGTTCAAGATCATTTCTAAGTCTATTGATTTCATCAAATCGCCCCCACTCAACAGTAACTTTTAATGATTTGAATCTTTCTTTAATCATTTGAACGTCGACTGTATTATGCCCATTTCCCTGAAATTCAAGTTCACCATCTTCGTTTAATACTGGACTGATTTTTTTTCTGATCAGTAGCTCTTTATCTTCAGCTGGGGATAGCTCACACAATTTTTCTTTATATAAAAGTAAAATTCCGGCGAATATGTTTCTTATCGCAGATGCATTACGACGTTCATCTTCTAGGTTGTAATCTTCAACACCAACTTGGATGGAGTCGATTGCATTTTTCAGAATACTCATCACTTTCCTTAGAAATATAAAGCCCATTTAAGGGGCAAAATATAGTTGGCTAAAATAGATGAACGTAGTGAACAAAAAGCCAACTGTATTTTGTCCCGCTTGAAATTCTTGTTAACTTGCCAACCACTGCAACAATGTTGTTAATTGACTTAATCCCCATGCAATAGAGCCAATAATTAACTTTAATGAATATTTCAATCCGAATACCGCTTCTATTACAGTTATCACTGTTAGTACTAAAATAAGGTTATTAGTTCGTGTTTGAAGCAATTGCTGCTGGCTTTGACAATAATAATCATGCCACCATTCATTTTCATTTTTGTATGGTTCATCAAAATCATGATCTCTATGATGTTGATAAGTTTTAATTACTTCTCCTTCTTTATCGGGGCTTAATTTACATCTTGTGCCAATTGAGCCTTCGTGCCAAAAAGTATATCTATCAAAGTAGAGTTCATACTCTTCATTAGGATTTAACGCCTTAATTTTTGGTGTAGACTGAGCCTGTTGTGCAAAACCAGAGAAACCATCACCTGAACTTATTGTGAACTCGGAAATTGTTGCCCCAGAAAATGACTCTGAACCAATATTTTTGATTTTCAAACCATACTCAAAAGGTTCATTTTGTATTAAAAATGGGTACTTTCTTGAAAACCACCGCCTTCTAATAGGCCTATGAATAAACTGAAGTCGCAAATCAACCTGTTTTTTAGGCAGTAGCTCTAGTTGTTCTTCTTGTTTTTCTTCCAAGTTATACTCCTAAATTTGAAGGCAAGTTAACAGCTTTTTGAACACCACTTTGGGGGGTTATAACACCCCAAAACGGCGTATATTACATTGCTTAATAATTCCACTAAATAAGTTTAATGTAAACAAGTAATTACGTAGGCTATAAAATGACTATTGCTAAAATACACCAAAACGACTTTTAATAATGTTATGGGACAAAAACAAATACTGTATAAATAAACAGTGCCGCTAATTAAGCCATTTTCTGCTTTAAAAACACTCAATTCACAGGCTGATAATTTAGCTCAGTGGTTTTAATTTTTGCTGCTGTTTATTATGATGAGCGTTCACCCTGCCTTTTTAAATCCATTAAGGTTTTTTCAGTCATTTTATTAAGGATATATCATGTCTAGCTATAACGAATCTCCAGAGCAAATTGCACAGGCCACTGAGGGCTATGTGATGCAGCAAACTATGTTGCGTATTAAAGATCCAAAACCGTCGCTGGCATTTTATGAAAACGTATTGGGTATGAAACTATTAGGTAAGTACGACTTTCCTGGTATGGAGTTTACTTTGTACTTTTTAGGCTACGAGCAAGATATGCCTAAAGGCGATGATAAAGAAAAAACTCAATGGGTGTTTCGCCGCCCTGCGCTGATTGAACTTACCCATAACTGGGGTGCTGAAAACGACGACAGCTTTAGCGGTTATCACAGTGGTAATGAAGAACCAAAAGGCTTTGGCCATATTGGTATTAGCGTACCTGATGTATATGCAGCGTGCGAACGCTTTGCTAAATACGATGTGGAGTTTGTAAAACAGCCAGGTGGCGGCTCAATGAAAGGCCTTGCCTTTATTAAAGACCCAGACGGTTACTGGATTGAAATACTTTCGCCTGAGGGAATTACCGATATTATTTTTGATAAATAACCCATATACAGAATATTAAAAAGCCAGCAAACAAGCTGGCTTTTGTGTTTCTAAATAAACAATTACTTATAAGTAAAAGTCACTTCATCCATTTTAGCTAAAACACCTGAATCAGACTCAGAAAAAGTAACTTTATCAGTTACTGCGGTAATATTATTAAAGGTTATAACTACTTCTCCTTCCATTACTGTATCGCCATTGTTAAAGCTAACGCTGTTTGATGTGGTTTGAAATTTATTTTTATAGTCAAATGAAAGGTGTACGTCACCTATATATTTTTGGGTTTTATTATCCGAAGAGAAAACTTGTTTGTTTGCTGTAATTACATGCTGATTAGCTAAAACAACACTTGGTAAAGCAATTGCAACAACGACTAATACTTTAAGTAACTTCATATTTATTTCCTTATATTAGAGAACTTATAACAAATAAAAAATTAATGAGTATTTTTCGTACTCCACATTAAGCTTGCATAAAAGGCACTAGATTGCAAGTATAAAAAAACCAGCTGTTAAGCTGGCTTTGTATATTTACTAATTTACGTAATTACTTGCGTAGTGCGTCTATACGTGCATCAAGCGGTGGGTGAGATGAAAACAACTCAGCCATGCCTTTACCACTGGCAATACCAAAGGCCATCATTGAGCCTTCTAATTGCGATGGGTGGTTTTGCTTTAATCGCTCAAGGGCTGAACGCATTTTATCTGCGCCTACCAACTGAGCTGCGCCGTTATCGGCTGCAAATTCACGCTTGCGGCTGTAATGGGCAACCACAACACTGGCTAATACACCAAATAATACTTGGAATAACATATCGAATAAGAAGTAAGTCCAACTGCTGCCGCCCTCTTCTTCATCGCTATTTATAAAATTATCTACTATGCCCGCCAGCACTTTTGCGGCAAAAATAACAAAGGTATTAACCACGCCTTGAATAAGCGTTAGCGTTACCATGTCGCCATTAGCCACGTGCGATACTTCGTGCGCAAGCACTGCCTCGGCTTGATCTTGGGTCATGTTGTGTAATAAACCCGTACTTACCGCCACCAGCGAGTTATTTTTACTCGGGCCGGTTGCAAACGCGTTCATTTCTGGGCTGTCGTAAATAGCCACTTCCGGCATATTAATACCGGCTTTTTTAGCTTGCGCGGCAACCGTATTCATTAACCACTGCTCGGTTTCGTTACTTGGTTTTGTAATAACCTGCGCACCGGTTGATTTTTTCGCCATCCATTTCGACATATACAAAGAAATAAACGACCCACCAAAACCAAATACAGCAGCTATTAATAAAATACCACCCAGGCTACGATGGCTTAAGCCCAGCGCACTCATTATTATTGAAAGCACAACACCTAATACCAACATAACCGCTAGGTTAGTTAATAAAAACAAAAATACACGTTTCATACATGGTCTCCAAAAATAACATTTATTGCTGAGCGATTTCTTTTTGTTGATCGGCCATAGCAACCACTGCGTTATGACACACTATGTCATAACATCAATGCTATTCTGTGACAAACTATGTCATAACGCAAGGGATATTTTTAAAGTTTTATATATATTTAATTAAGTTAAACTTTCTAGGTTTTTTTCTGTTCAACAGTAAAAATACACTTCTAAAAACAATATAATTCAATAAGTTATTTTGTTTTTATACTATACGCTTTTATATATACCGTGATTAACATTTGCCATATCTGTGGGGAAGCCTCGCTCTTTTGCAAGTACTTGTGCAATTTTACTTATATCTTCATTACAACTGTTCTTAAGGTAGGCCCATTGGTGATGCTTACGGTGGTTATTACTGTCGTGTTCTGTGCAAATTAAACCAAGCTTTACAAATTCAGCTACTATTTCGTCAGCAGCGATCAAAGTTGATGACGCTTTTACATTTTCGGCTCGTGCGTAGCTAATATGCGAATATAAACTTACGTCGGCAACGCGCAAGGTGTCGTCTTCGCCTGGGATCTGTTGGCCGCCAAACAAGGCATTGTTTTGCGTATTAGCGTTTTTAAATGCTGGTACAAACTCAGCTACATAATCAATCGCTTTTTGACCACGTGCTTTTAGCACCTGCTGATCCCAACCATTATTTATATAATTTAAGTACTTAGCAGGCAGTTGTGGCTGTGCCGTTTGCTCGGCTGTATCTGCTAGGCCATCGTTAAACAAGGTAATTGAGTTAGTCATACCATGAATTTGATAAAAGCCATTAGGGTACGGCGTTAATTGTGCCATGCCCTCGGGTGTGCCTCGGTTACCATAAATAATAATTTCGGGTATTTTCCCGCCAGCGCCTTGCCAGTGTGCAATGTATGAGGCTTTAAATTCGACCATACGCTTGGGCTTTACGCCTACCATGTCATCAACAATACCGGTTTGAAAGCCACAGGCGTTTATAAGGTAATCTACTTCTGCTGTTTGGGTCTTGTTGCTTTGGTTGTTTTGATATTCAATTTTCCATTTTGGCATTTGATTTTTAGCACTACTTTGCTCAACTTTGCTGACTTGCTTTACCTCTGTGCTGGTAAGAACATTAGCGTGTTCGTACTGGGCAAGCGCAAGTTGCGCACTTGCTGATAATCTAAATATATTCCAACCGTATTCTTGAACAACAATAAGTGGGTATTTTACTTTGTTTAAGTTTAAATGCTTAGCAACGGGGATCATCCACTCGTCTAGCGTTTTAGGCTCAGTAACCTGCTCTTTTTTACTCAAGGTTATCATTTGCTCATGGCTATAAAGCTGATAGTAATTATCAGGCTCGCCAAGAACTTTATTATTATGATCTTGTTCAATTAAGTCTTTATATGCGTTAGTAAGCTTGTCTAACCTTGGCAGTAAATCATCCGGTGAATCATCATCACGCGTTGGCACAGCAAATACAGTTGGGCGTACATCTATGCTGTAAGGATATAGTCGTAAAATATCGATACACTGTTTTAGTAAATCTATACAGTCTTGATCTGGAATTTCACGGTATAAATTACCACCGGCGTGCAGATGGCACATAGGAGGGCCGTCAATAAGTGACGTTTTTTTCTCAAATATAGTCGTTTTTATGCCCAATGCCGCAAGGCGAATCGCAATTGTTGCCCCTGCAGTTCCCCCACCTAAAATACCTACACGGGTTTTAGGTAGAGCTCTTTTTGGTAGAGCTGATTCGGCCTTCAACTGCGTATTATAAGCGTAGTTATTAATAAATGGGTGGGTCATTGTATTTGTTATTTCCTTAGTAACAATAGCACTGAGTAATTAGCGTTATATATGCATACAAGGTGTGTATTTCAAGGCGCTAAACATATTTATTAAACCGGTGTATTTAATATATAAACTGCTTTGTATATTTATAAAATTACAAAGCAGTATAGTTTAGGCATTTATAGCAAGTGCAGTAAGAAGGGTTTTATAAATTTGTAATTTAGGGGTTTGCTCGGTATAGGGGCTTATAGCAAGCAACGGGAATGGTAAGCGTGCTTTAAGTGAATCTAGGTTTGCTTGGTATTCATCCATAGTGGCATCAACTTGGTTGGCAATCCAGCCAATGCAATTAACACCCATACTTTGCATATGTGCTGCAGTGAGTAATGCATGATTTATACAGCCTAGTTTCATCCCTACTACCAATATTACGGGTAATTGCTCTGCTTTTACCCAGTCATATAAATATTCGTTGTCGTTAATTGGCAATGCCCAGCCGCCCGCACCTTCTGTTAGCAGGTAGTCTGCACCTTGTTGCTTCACATTTTTATAAGCGGTAAGTAGCTTTTCAACGCTTAGGGTTACTCCCACTTGCTCTGCTGCAATGTGCGGAGCTATGGCGGGCTCAAAAGCAAACGGATTAATTATGTCGTATTTAGCACTCACAGTCGCGCTTTCCATTAGCATTAAGGCATCGGCATTCACGAGCTGATCAAACGCAAGTTCACACCCTGATGCAATCGGTTTAAAACCTATTGCACGCTGCTTATGTTGGGCGAGTAACTTTAATAGCAAACTAGTTACGTGGGTTTTACCAGCGTCGGTATCGGTACCGGTAATAAAAAATTGCTGCATTGCCTTACCTTTAAATTTTTGCTTTTTCTAATGATAACAATACCACATGGTAAGATACATGGGCTTGGTTGTTTCTAAGCGGATACGCCGCACATACTTTTTGTAGCGCCGATTTAGTTAATAAACCAGGGCGCTGCGTTGCTTTATTTTGCGACGTTGCACCAATGGCTTTAATTGAGCTAATCGCTTTAAGCGGGCTGGTAAACTCATCAGTATAAATAACCTCTGTCGCGTTATTAACAATAAACCCAGCCCTTTTGACCGATTGGTTTATATTATCGCTACTTAAAAAGTTATTAATGTGGCTATGCGAATCAAGCGTGGCAAACGCCGTTTTTATTTCATGTAGTGAGCCTTCCACCACCGTACTTATGTACGCCTGCCCGCCAGGCTTTAAAGCTGAATGTAATGAATGCATTAGCATTTCAAAATTAGCCGACCATTGCATTGCAAAATTACTAAATACCACATCAATACTATTTTGTTGTAATGGCAAATTATCCATGTCGGCGCAAATACGCGGTGCGGTTACTGCACTATTTTTAAGCATGGTAAGGCTTAAATCCATGGCAATTACTTGTTCATATATTCCTTGTAACTCTTCGGTATTCACTAACGGCCCAGCGCCTAAATCAACACAATGTTTGTGCTTTGTGATCGCATCAAGCTTAATGAGTTTAATTAAATCGATTGCAGCTTGCTTTTGTACATGTGCGTGGGCTACATATTGTTTTGCCGCCGTTGAAAACTTGCGTTGCGTTACCTGCTTTAAACTATTAACAGCTAAACAAGCTAACGGTGACTTTATACGCGAGTTAGCATTTGTAGCATGTGCGCTTATCATGCAATGGCCTTTTTTAAACAGTTTACCAATGTTGTAATATCTTGCTCGGTATGGGCGGCGGTTAAGGTAACGCGAAGCCTTGAGGTATTATGCTGCACCGTGGGCGGGCGAATAGCGGTTAGCCAAATCCCCTGCTGTTTGAGCTTCTCACAGGCTTTTAAGGTCTGTTCGGCACACCCTAAAACTAGGGGTTGAATGGCGGTGGTCGAATCCATTAAGGCAATTTTGTGTTCATTGGCTAAACGTTTAAATAAAGCAATATTAGCGTTTAATTTTGCTCGCTTGTGGTTAGCATCACGTATGGTTTTGATTCTTGATAATGTATGCAAAGCAATAAATGGCGACATTGCAGTCGAATAAGTGTAATCGCGGTTAAACTGCAACATGTAATCAATAAATTCACTTGAACCTAATACACACGCCCCGCTACTTGCCACCGCTTTACCAAAGGTGATCACTAAAATATCTGGTAAATTATCTGCCGCTATAAGTGGCTCACAGCTTCCCAAACCCGATTTTCCCAGTACGCCAAAGCCATGCGCATCGTCTATCATTAACCAGGCGTTATGTGCTTTAGCTAAACTCAGTAACTCAATTAATGGTGCTTGGTCGCCATCCATTGAGAATACCCCCTCACTCACGATCAGTTTATACTTAGCATTGGACTTTTCCAGCCGTGAACGTAAATGATTCATGTCGTTATGGTTAAAGCGCACAAGCGCTGCGTTTGCATGTAAGGCGCCATCGATTAAGCTCGCATGATTGAGTTTATCCTGAAAAATCGCACTTTGTTGAGCAATAGTTTTATCTTGGAATAACGCTTTTATAACACTGCTATTAGCACTAAAGCCCGAATTAAACAGCATGGCATTGTTATAGCCCAACTGAGCACATAAGTATTTTTCGAGCTGTTGCTGCGCTCCTTGATAGCCAGTAACTAAAGCAGAGCTGTGACTTCCTAAGCTATGCATACCTTCAAGCAAAGTGGGCTCATCCGCAAAGCCTAGGTAGTCGTTACTGGCAAAGTTAAGATAGCGTTTATTATCAACTATAATTTCACGCGCACTGGCTTGCTCAATAACATAACGCTTGCGGTTGAGCGCGCTTTGCTGGCGCGCTTGTAAATGGCTATTTATAAAATCAAATGACATAGCAATACACAATGTTAAGCAGGATAAAACAATTCTGAACTGGCTTTATCGGCCACTTTAGAAGATAACGACGCAGCAACGGCTTCATCTGAATAGTCTTCCGCCGTTTCAGGGTTCATACCCAGTTTTTTAATTAATTGCATATCGGCATCTGCTTCTGGGTTTTCGGTAGTAAGGAGTTTATCACCATAAAAAATGGAATTAGCACCGGCAAAAAAACACATCGATTGCATTTGCTCATTCATTGCGCTGCGCCCTGCCGATAAACGTACATAGCTATGCGGCATCATAATACGCGCGGTGGCAATAGTACGAATAAACTCAAACTGATCTAAGTCGTCTACGTTTTCAAGCGGTGTTCCTTTTACTTTTACTAGCATATTAATAGGGACGCTTTCTGGTTGCTGCGGTAAATTAGCCAATTGCATTAATAACCCATAACGATCGCTGGGTTGCTCACCCATACCGACAATACCGCCAGAACAAACTTTCATACCGGCATCACGCACATGATCAATAGTGTTTAGTCTGTCTGCAAAGGTACGGGTAGATATAATTTGTTCGTAGTATTCAGGTGAGGTATCTAAATTATGGTTATAGTAGTCAAGCCCTGCATCACTCAGCGCATGGGCTTTTTCATTGGTAAGCTTACCTAGGGTCATACAGGTTTCAAGGCCAAGCTCTTTTACTTCTTTAACCATTTTTGAAATGTACGGCATATCACGATCTTTAGGATCTGACCACGCAGCGCCCATACAAAAACGGGTGGCGCCTTTTTGTTTTGCAAGGCGTGCTTGCTCTACTACTTTTTCTACTTCTAGCAGGCGCTCTCGTTCTAGATCGGTTTTATAATGACCCGACTGCGGGCAATATTTACAATCTTCAGGGCAAGCACCTGTTTTTATAGATAGTAAAGTAGAAATTTGCACCTGATTAGGATTAAAATTAGCACGGTGTACGGTCGCGGCTTTAAAAAGCAGATCGTTAAACGGCATTTCAAATAAGGCTTTAACCTCGCTATGGGTCCAATCGTGGCGAACTGTTGCAAGCTCCATAATACTCTCTTTTATTTTTTGCTCTTGGTGTTATTGGCTTAGAATACGTATTGCCGTACCATTGTCAACGAAGCTCACTTATTTAAAGTTTACATATGAACACAAAGCATACAATAGACCTTGATTTTGACCGAAATCACATTTGGCACCCTTATACATCAATGACTCAACCAATTCCGGTTTACCCTGTTACAAACGCTAATCACAACCTTATACACCTAGAAACAGGCGAGAAACTCATCGACGGTATGGCCTCTTGGTGGAGCGCAATACATGGCTACAATCATCCTGCTTTAAATCATGCGATGACAGAGCAAATCAATAAAATGAGCCATGTAATGTTTGGCGGCATTACCCATTACAGTGCAGTGGAGCTTTGTAAAAAGCTAGTAGCAATAACGCCTGAACATTTAAACAAAGTATTTTTAGCCGACAGCGGCTCGGTAAGTGTTGAAGTAGCGATTAAAATGGCACTGCAGTATTGGTTAAGCCAAGGCATTAATACTAAACAAAAGTTAATGACTCCATTTAAGGGCTATCATGGCGATACTTTTGCAGCCATGAGTGTGTGCGATCCGGTTAATTCTATGCATAGCTTGTACTCTGGCTTTTTACCTGAGCATGTATTTGTACCTGCACCTGTTAGCCAATTTAATAACGAGTTTAATCAAGCCGAGGCGGATGAACTAGAACACTATTTTTTAAAACACCACCAGCATGTTGCCGCCTTTATTATTGAACCCATAGTACAAAACGCGGGAGGAATGAACTTTTATCATCCTGAATATTTAGCCTGTGTGCGCAAGTTATGTACTCAATACGATGTATTGCTCATTTGTGATGAAATTGCCACAGGCTTTGGCCGTACAGGTAAAATGTTTGCTGTAGAGCACGCCAATGTACAGCCAGATATACTTTGTATTGGCAAGGCACTCACCGGCGGCACCATGACCTTATCAGCCACGTTAACGACCGATAAAATAGCGATAGGCATTAGCGAAGGTGAAGCCGGTGTTTTGATGCACGGACCTACATTTATGGGCAATCCACTCGCCTGCGCTGTGGCATGTGCCAGTATAGACTTATTGCTTGAACAAGATTGGCAAAAACGAATTAGTGAAATAAACCAAGCACTTCAACCATTACATCAGTGTGGCTCACTTACTGATGTAGTTAATGTTCGCACTTTAGGTGCAATTGGCGTGGTAGAACTGACAGATGAGGCAGGAATAGTAGATGTAGCTAAAATACAGGCTTATTTTGTTAGCAAAGGAGTGTGGATACGCCCCTTTGGTAAACTAATTTACTTAATGCCACCGTATATAAGTGACGATGCCAGTATTAAACAGCTTTGCGATGCTATATATAACGCCATAAAGGGTAAACATTACGTATAGATGGTTAATTATTTTAGCCACTAAAGTTAAAATTAAATTGATATTTCTATTTAGTTATTATTCCTCTGTAAAGTTTAGTAAATTTAACCCCTTGGCTTGATTTAGTGTGTTGATCTAAGGGATGTTTAGGGATATGATAATGACTATCATTTACAATAACATTTATGGACTCACTTGCTATGAAAATATTACTTAAGCCTGCCAAGACATTAAGTGCAACTTTTTTACTCGCTTCTGCGATTTTTGCACAACCGGCACTTGCTAACGGCCCAATTGGTGAGCATGTTAATCACCTTCAAGCTAATTTAAAAACCTACAACGAAGACGTTGAGTGGATGGTTTCAAAGGTTGATACCCTAGTAAGCGATTACGAGAAAAAAGGCGCTAAAGCAGTTAATACTGATGACTTAATTGAGTACTGGGAATCGGTTAAATTTCACAGCGCCATAGAAACAAATTATGTCCCTGTGTATGCCTCTATTTGGCAAGGTTTGTATGGCATAAAAATGGCTATTGATAACAAAAAGCCAGCCTCAGAAGTACGTTTGCAGCAACAAGCAATGAACAATGCTTTATGGCAAGGCCTAGGCGCAGTTAAGCTAGCGGCTCAGTTTCAACAAAAAGGGTTATTAAAAAGCGTTAAAGCCACAGCAACAAAAGAAATGACGCAAAGCGCGACCATTGATGAAATTAAACACAAATTAGACCGAGTGGTCGCTAAATACGCAGAGCGTTTAAGCGATGAAGCAACAAGCATAGTTCACGATACCTACCTGCATTTATTTGAAGGTGTAGAAGGCACACTCATTGAGCAAGACGCTAACTTAGTAGAAGTTCTTGAAAAAGACTTTAACGTAACCCTACCGCAGGCTATTTCAGGTAATAAAACAGTAAATCAAGTACGCGAAGTGGTTGTTGATATGCAAACTAAGTTAACTCGTGCACAAACGCTAATTGAAAAAGCAGAAAAGTCACGTAAGGATGTATTTTAAGTGGAACGCAGAACCTTTATTCAAGGCTTAGCTGCGTTAGGGGTAGCTGGCGCTTTGCCGCTATCTCTTTCACGCGCGTTTGCCGCTGATATTGCCAACCCCGTGTCGGTAGATACATTACCTAAACTAAAAGGCTCACTCACCCTTTATTTGGGACGTGGTGAAGGTGGCTTATACGAAAACGTTTTACAAGCCATTCAAAAAAAGAACCCGGATTTAGATCTTGCTATTCGACGCGGCCCAACTGCAGCTTTGGCTAATACGATTGTTGCCGAAGCCAAAGCGGGTGTTAAACGTGCAGACTTATTTTGGGCTGTCGACTCGGGCGCTATTGGTTTAGTAACCGATGCAGGGCTTGCTAAACCTATGCCTAGTGATTTATCTGCACAGCTACAGCCACAGTTTAGATACGATGAGTGGGCACCTGTTACTGGTCGTATACGTACTTTGCCTTTTAATACTGAGCGTTTAACCAAAGAGCAAATTCCAACAAGCATTATGGAAATAGCCGACAGTGATTTAAGTATTGGTTGGGCACCAGCTTATGCTTCTTTTCAATCGTTTGTTACCGCTATGCGAATTTTAGAAGGCGATGATAAAACTGCTAAATGGCTTAAAAAAGTGCAAAAACGCTCAAAAACTTACGCTGGCGAACTCGGTGTAGTAATGGGCGTTGAACGTGGTGAAGTAGATATTGGTTTTGCTAATCACTACTACACGTTACGTTTGAAGTCTGGTAAGCCCGACGCTAAACTCGATCTTGCATTTACAGAGCAAGATGCCGGTTGTTTAGTGAATGCCTCCGGTATTTTATCGCTATCTGACGACCCACTAGCAACTAACTTTATGCGCTATTTACTCAGCGTTGAAGTACAAAGTTATTTAGCGAGCGAAGCGTATGAAATTCCGCTAGTAAATGACATAAAGCAACCTGATGGCTTGCCTAAATTAACCAGTATTTCGCCACCTAAAATAGACTTAACCCAGTTGGCTGACTTACGTCCAACTATTGACTTAATGCGCAGCAGCGGCGTTTTATAATGCGAATACCACCATCTTATCCTATGGCGCTGCTTGCAGCGCTTGTTACCCTTACTCCTATTTTTGTTTTAATAACGCTTGCCAGTGACGCAAGCTCTTTTTTTGATAGCCATAATTTAACCATTTTAGGAAATACCCTGTCGTTAATGGGCTTAACTGTATTAGGCTCAATTTTAATTGGTGTGCCACTGGCGTTTATTAGCGCTTATGTGCAGCTGCCATTTAAAAAGTTTTGGTTAGTAGTATTTGCCGCCCCTTTAGCTATACCAAGTTATATTGGTGCATTTACGCTTTATGCTGCATTTGGCCCTGGTGGTGAAATACATAACTTACTTGGTTTTGAAACCCCTTCTATGTATGGCTTAACTGGCGCCGCCATTGTAATGACCCTATATACCTTCCCATTTGTAATGATGACAACCCGCTCCTCCTTACTAAGTCTTGATGCCAATATGGTCAATGCAGCTCGTACATTGGGTATGTCGATGACACAAAGCGTGTTTAAAGTTATTTTGCCCCGTGTTGTAAATGGTATTGCTGCGGGTTCGTTACTCGTTGCCTTATATACGCTATCAGACTTTGGTACACCGGCAATGATGCGTCTAGATACTTTCACTCGTGTTATTTACGTAGAATATAACGCCTTTGAACTGAGCCGTGCTGCTATGTTGTCTATGCAGCTAATGGTAATTGTTGGCTTTTTACTAATGCTTGAATCGCAAATTAAAACTGCGTCTGAACGCCAAGGCCGGCCTCTTATTTTATTCCCAAAAAAATGGCAATTAGGCGCGATGTTTGCCACCTTTGCACCAATTTTATTACTTGCTATTGGCTTACCACTCGCAGTATTTACACTTTGGCTAGTGCGTGATGGTTTTAGTTCGTTTGATTTTAGTATTGCATGGCACTCTACTTACGCTTCAGCCATTGCAGCTATTGTTACAGTTATCGTGGCTATTCCTGTGGCGCATGCAGCATTAACCGGAAAAGCAGGTAAAGTAATGGAACGCGTTACTTACTTTGGCTTTGGTATTCCGGGTATAGTTATGGGCACAGCGCTTGTTTATGGCGGCTTACAACTACCCTTTTTATATCAAACACTGGGCTTGTTGATCATTGCTTATATGCTACGTTTTTTACCACTTGCGGTTGGCTCTGTGCGTACCAGCACCGAGCACCTCGATCCAAGCTTAGTAAAATCAGCCCGGGTATTAGGCGCAAGCCCACGTGAAGCTTTCACACGTATTACTTTACCACTGACTATGCGTGGTATTATTGCAGGAGCCGCTTTAGTCTTTTTAGAGTCAATGCGTGAATTAGAAGCCACACTATTATTGGGTCCAACTGGTTTTGAAACCTTATCTACTTATTTATGGCGTGTTTACGAAGCCGGTTATTTTGGCCGCGCAGCAATACCTGGGTTATTGTTGGTGGTGATTTCGGCGGCGGCTTTAGCTATTATGATGTCTGGCGAGAAACGCAACCAGTTTGAACATTAAGGATTTATATAAATGCTATCTGTAAGTCAGTTGTCTATAGATTATGGCAGTAATCGTGTTGTTAGTGACTTAAATTTCACTTTAGGTGAAAGCGAAATTTTAATGCTTGTTGGTCCAACAGGTTGTGGTAAAAGTACTATTTTACAGGCTCTAGCAGGGCTTTTACCAATTAGCGACGGTGAAATTAAAGTTGCTAAATGGACTGCTACACCAAAGCATACTGTAGCCCCTGAAAAACGCAGTGTGGGTATGGTGTTTCAAGACTTTGCGTTGTTTCCCCATTTAACGGTTGAGCAAAATGTGTGTTTTAAACTAAAAGACACAAGCCCTGCTGATCATTGGATAAAGCTACTCGGTTTAGATGCGTTTAGACATAAAAAACCAGCGACACTTTCTGGGGGGCAAAAACAGCGTGTTGCATTAGCGCGCACCCTAGCCCACCAGCCAGACTTTGTATTACTTGATGAGCCACTATCAAACTTAGACGCGGCTTTAAAAGACATGCTACGTTGGGATATACGTAATGCGCTTAAAGAAGCCGGCGTACCCGCTATTTGGGTAACGCACGATCAAGAAGAAGCACTTTCGGTGGGCGATCGCGTGGGTGTACTAAAAGGCGGAAAGATACAGCAAATTGATAGCCCAGAGCAATGCTTTAGTGCACCCAACAATCGCTTTGTGGCACGATTTTTAGGTGAAGCTAGTTTTATAAAAGGAACGCTGAATAACGGCCAAGCACTTACCGATATTGGTAATGTTCCCGCTCATGGTGTTGACTGTGAAAACGGTGAGGTAGAGGTGTTACTTCGTCCAGATGATGTATTATTAGTACAAAGCAGTGTAGGAAATAATGGCGAAGTAATTTGGGTACGCTTTGAAGGCGGCAGCAGATTATGCGCCATAAAACTAGCCTGTGGTACTGTGGTTACAAGTCGCGTGAGTCATGAAGTAGTGGTAAATCCTGGTGATAACGTAAATGTATCGCTTAGTACCTCTCATCCACTGGCGGCATTTAAAAGCTAGCGCTTTATATATTCTACTTTGGAGGAAACTATGAACGGACCAAATCCAAACAATCCATCACCTATGGAAGGGTTTCCTCAAGTAGATTATTTAAAAAACTTTATCACCTCTGCGAATATAGACGTTGGTGATTATACCTATTACGACGACCCTGATGGCCCTGAAAACTTTGAAAAAAATGTACTTTACCATTTCGATTTTATCGGGGACCGTCTTATCATAGGTAAGTTTTGTGCGATAGCTAAAGACGTTACTTTTATAATGAATGGGGCTAATCATCAAACCTCCGGCTTTTCTACCTATCCATTTTTTATATTTGGTAATGGCTGGGAAAAATCTGCACCTCAACAAGGTGATTTACCTTTTAAGGGAGATACTGAAATAGGTAATGATGTGTGGATAGGTTACAACGCCACCATTATGCCAGGAGTAAAAGTCGGTGATGGTGCCATTATAGCAAGTAAATCTGTGGTAACGTCTGATGTGCCCGCCTATGGTATTGTAGGCGGTAACCCTGCAAAATTGATAAAAAAGCGTTTTGATGATGAGACTATTAATAAACTTTTAGCGATTGCATGGTGGGACTGGAGCAGTGAAAAAATCACCGCCCATTTAGATGCCATTACGCACTCTGATATAGACGTATTAGCTAAAATTTAATAATTACCACTCAAACATGTAAGCCATTTTACTAATCGTTTTTAACGGTATGTTATGGCTATTGCGCTTAGCATATAAGTGTTGCATCGATTTATCTTTCACTTCGCCAACAATGACTTCTTTGACCTGGTAGCCTAAAGCAATGGCTGCTTGTGAGTAAGCAATAAATTCCCACTTTTTAATATTGGTGTTATCCACTATTACCAGTTCAATACCTTGTGCTAGGGCATTAATAAAACGCGCCAAGTTTAAATTGTGATATTGCGATAATTTAAACTTATCAAAATGGTACTCACCTTGCTCGTTAACAAAGTAATCATCTGTTGAGCAAATAAAATATTGGCTTTCATCTGCACCGGAAAGTTCCTCGGCGAGATTTTGTGCATAATATGACTTACCACTGCCTGGCAGCCCTCGTAA
Organism: Pseudoalteromonas sp. 2CM39R; assembly: GCF_023161845.1. Lineage (NCBI taxonomy): Bacteria > Pseudomonadati > Pseudomonadota > Gammaproteobacteria > Alteromonadales > Pseudoalteromonadaceae > Pseudoalteromonas > Pseudoalteromonas sp. 2CM39R. Next base: position 80,783 of record NZ_JALNTM010000004.1, on the reverse strand, counting down.
AATAAAAACTTGTTTCATAGCATCCATTTTTTATTAATACGTCAATTCGGTTTATTTACTAATAATGCCACAAATTGATGAAATTTCAGAGCAACAAATGGTAATAGTGGTTATTTAACTGTAAAAATTGGTTAAAAAAACAACGTACCACTAAAAACTTTTAAAGAGTTGCCCACAACAGTTTTTTTATTTTACTTTACTAGGTATTATACAAGGTTCAAGTGCAGTGACCTCAAATGCTAAATAGCACGAGTAACGCACAGTTAATTTATATAGTTAGGCAACTTATATCATTGGAGTGAAGATGAGCCATTTAGCGATTTCAGAGCTATTAAAAGGCAATGTTGCGGTAGACAGCCAAGTAACCATTAAAGGCTGGATCCGTACACGCCGCGATTCAAAAGCAGGAATATCATTTTTAGCCGTTCATGACGGTTCGTGTTTTGATCCTATTCAAGCGGTAGTTCCTAATTCACTGAATAATTATGATGAAGTTACAAGCTTAACAGCAGGCTGTTCTGTGTCGGTTACCGGTGTATTAGTACAATCAGCAGGACAAGGTCAATCTTTCGAAATTCAAGCTAACTCAGTAACTGTGTTAGGTTGGGTTGAAAACCCAGACACCTACCCAATGTCGGCTAAACGCCACAGCATTGAGTATTTACGTGAACACGCTCACCTTCGCCCTCGCACTAATATGATTGGCGCAGTAACACGTGTCCGTAACTGTTTAGCACAAGCAATCCACCGCTTTTACCATGAGCAAGGGTTTTACTGGATCAGCACGCCAATTATTACTGCAAGTGACTGTGAAGGCGCAGGTGAGATGTTCCGTGTATCAACGCTTGATATGCAAAATCTGCCAATGACGGACAAAGGCGAGATTGATTACAGCGAAGACTTTTTTGGCAAAGAAGCCTTTCTAACGGTATCTGGCCAGCTAAACGGTGAAACATATGCATCAGCTATGTCAAAAATTTACACCTTTGGTCCTACGTTCCGTGCAGAAAATTCAAATACATCTCGCCACTTAGCTGAATTTTGGATGGTAGAGCCAGAAGTTGCGTTTGCTGATTTAGAAGATATCGCAAAACTGGCTGAAAACATGCTTAAGTATGTATTTAAAGCTGTATTAGAAGAACGCCGTGACGACATGGAATTTTTCGCATTACGTGTTGAAAAAACAGCCATTAGCCGTTTAGAGGAATTTGTTGAAAAAGACTTTGCCCAAGTTGACTACACCGATGCTGTAGAGATTTTAAAAGCGTGTGGCAAGAAATTTGAGTACGACGTTGAATGGGGTGTAGATTTACAGTCTGAGCACGAGCGCTACCTAGCTGAAGAACACTTTAAAGCACCGGTTGTTATTAAAAACTACCCGCGTGATATTAAAGCATTCTACATGCGCCAAAACGAAGACGGCAAAACTGTTGCTGCTATGGACGTAGTAGCACCAGGTATTGGTGAGATCATTGGTGGTTCACAACGTGAAGAGCGTCTTGATGTATTAGATGCACGCCTTGAAGAGATGGGCTTAAACAAAGAAGACTACAGCTGGTACCGCGATCTACGTAAATACGGTAGCGTGCCACACTCTGGCTTTGGTTTAGGGTTTGAGCGCTTAGTTGCTTATGTTACCGGTATGGGTAACGTACGTGATGTTATTGCGTTCCCACGTACCAAAGGCAGCGCAACGTACTAAGCTAAGCTTTGTAACGTTAAATAAAAAAACCAACCCGCGGGTTGGTTTTTTATTGTCTGATATATTAATGTGCATAAATACTTGAACAATTAGCCTCCCGCTTAGGGAAGCAAATTGTTATAAATACTAAATCTTTATAAATATTTTTCGTTTATAAAGCATATTCGAAATTACCCAAAAGCCAATAACATGCAATAAAGCAAAGGTGAACGATGCCAATTTAGCGCTCATAACCAAGGCGAGTTGCTGATACATCCAATCCCCTAAGTTTAGCTCTCCAATATTAATCAGTGAATAGCTCAGTACCCACACAGCTGATAATACATATATAAACAGTGGGTTTGACCCATACACAATTAATGGATTAACAAGGCGCTCAGGTTTAACAATGTCACAAAGCCAAACAAAAAATGCCAACACAATACAGGCAATACCTGATGTGTAAATAACAAAGCTACTGGTCCAAAGTGATTTATTAATTGGCATCACCATTGAGCTTAATTGCCCGATAACAACTGCAACTGCACCAATAACTAAAAGCCGTTTAATGCTTGCCCACTGGCAACTTGTGCTCGTTAACATGCGCGTTACTTCAAAACCAAATAATACACTCACCACAGCGGGTAACGTACTGATGAGACCTTCTGGATCAAATGCGAGCCCTTTGCCTTGCCATAAATGCGACTCACCTAGTACGGCAATATCAACCGCTCTAACTAGGTTATGTTCGAGTGTATAAGCGTTTTCAGCGCCAACGCTTAACAGTAATAACCAATAAGCAACTAAGATAATAACCGATAGCGTTAACACCCCTCGCTTATTTAAAAACAACACACAGATAGACGCTAAAATATAGGCTATCCCTATACGTTGTAGTACACCTAATATTCTCAAGTTTTCAATATTGGTAGTAAAGGGATAAATATTTAAAGCTAGACCAATGGCAAATATAATTGCTCCACGTTTAACTAGTCTTAATACTTGGCTAGTACTGGCTGCACTGTTAGTTTTTTTGAACGAAAAAAACATCGCAGAGCCAATAATAAACATAAAAAACGGAAAAATTACATCCGTAGGGGTACAGCCATGCCAATCTGCATGAAGTAAAGGGGCATACACATGGGACCACGATCCCGGCGTGTTTACCAGTATCATTAACGCTATGGTTAGCCCACGCATAGCATCAAGTGCTTTATACCTTGTCATTTTGGCTCCTATTTAATAATTTGTATTTCTACAAATGACAACGCTGTCACTTTGTAGTAAAAAAACTTAAATCGCAAGTAATTTAGATAAGTGGAGTTGTTGAATTAAAAAAGCCGCAGAATCAATAATGAAACGGCGGCTTTAAATCAGAATTTGTTACTTTAGGAGCGGTTTATTGCTGTCCTTTATAGTGCTTGCTCTAACTGTGGTAAAACATCAAATAAGTCAGCAACTAAACCGTAATCAGCTACTTGGAATATTGGCGCATCAGGGTCTTTATTAATGGCAACAATAACTTTTGAATCTTTCATACCCGCAAGATGCTGAATGGCACCACTAATACCCACGGCAATATATAAATTAGGCGCGACAATTTTACCTGTTTGCCCTACTTGCATATCGTTAGGCACAAAGCCCGCGTCAACCGCTGCACGTGATGCACCAATAGCGGCACCGAGTTTATCGGCAATGCCATTTAATAATGCAAAATTTTCACCATTTTGCATACCACGACCACCCGAAATAACCACATCTGCAGCCGTTAGCTCTGGACGCTCTGATTCAGTTTGTTCAACACTAACAAAACTGCTTAACTGTGAATCAGAGACTGCATCTACAGCGGTTACATTAGCTGGAGCTTGCTCGCCTTGTAAATCAAAGCTACTTGCACGTACTGTGATCACTTTTTTACTATCGAGCGATTTAACCGTTGCAATAGCATTACCCGCGTAAATTGGACGTTTAAATGTATCTGCGTCAATTACGTCAATAATTTCTGAAATTTGCGCTACATCTAATAATGCGGCAACACGCGGCATAAAGTTTTTACCTGTAGTAGTTGCACTTGCCACAATATGGCTATAACTATCTGCAAGTGATAACACTAGATCTGTCATACTTTCAGCAAGTTGATGCTCATAAACTGCATTATCAGCAAGTAAAACATTCGCAACACCCTCAATGCTCGCGAGTGACTCACTCATGGCGCCAAGGTTTATGCCTGCTAATAATACATCTACGTCAAAGCCTAATTTTTTAGCGGCATTAATCGTTTTTGAGGTTTCTGGTTTTAAGGCACCGTTATCGTGCTCTGCAATTACAAGAGTTTTCATTTAAATCACCTTTGCCTCTGTTTTAAGTTTTTCTACAAGCTGTGCAACATCTTCAACAATAATCCCGCCGCTACGTTTTGCAGGCTCTTCTACACTGACCAATTCAATACGCGGGGCTAAATCTACACCTAGCGAATCAGCCGCAATAACTTCTAACGGCTTACGTTTGGCTTTCATAATATTAGGTAGCGACGCATAACGTGGCTCATTCAAACGTAAATCGGTGGTGACTATTGCGGGTAAATTAAGTGCAACGGTTTGTAAACCACCATCTACTTCACGAGTGACATTTACTTTGTCATTTTCAATAACCACTTTAGAAGCAAACGTACCTTGACCACGGTTAGTCAGCGCCGCTAGCATTTGACCTGTTTGATTATTATCAGAATCGATTGACTGTTTTCCTAAAATAACCAGTTCAGGCGATTCTTGTTCAACTACTTTGGCAAGCAATTTTGCTATATGTATGGACTCTAAGTTTTGCTCTGTTTCAACATGAATCGCTTTATCTGCGCCCAAAGCTAGTGCTGTACGTAATTGTTCTTGAGAGGCTTTAGCGCCAATAGTAACAACAACTACTTCGGTTGCAGTACGCGCTTCTTTTAAACGAATCGCTTCTTCTACAGCAATTTCACAAAATGGGTTCATGGCCATTTTAACGTTAGTTAAATCAACACCGCTGTTGTCAGGTTTAACGCGAGCTTTTACGTTGTAGTCGATCACTCTTTTTATTGGTACGAGAACTTTCATAGGGACTCCATAATTATTTAAACCTATAAGCTAACGTCTACGTCAACCTATTTATTTTATGAAATCAGACTACTTCCTGTTGACGTAAACGTCAACCTAAAATAACCTTAAACTATTCACAACCTGTAACGATTAATTTGCATAACAAAGAAACAGGTTGCTTAGCTTACTTTTTGCCAAATAATGCAAAGGTGAGTCCGTCATAGATAAAGAGGTTATTATGATTGAACGCGAAACCATGGAATTTGATGTTGTAGTTGTAGGGGCAGGTCCAGCGGGGCTTTCAACAGCAATTAAACTCGCGCAGCAAGCACAAGAAAAACAACAAGAGTGCATGATATGTGTAGTTGAAAAAGGCTCAGAAGTTGGTGCACATGTATTATCAGGTGCCGTTTTTGAAACCAAAGCACTTGACGAATTACTGCCAAATTGGCAGGAACTCGGCGCTCCTGTTTCGACTAAGGTGGTAAATGATGAGATTTACTGGTTTAACAACGAACATAAAGCAACCTCAATTCCTCACTTTGCTACACCAAATACATTTCATAACAAGGGTAACTACATTGTTTCTATGGGTAATGTATGTCGCTGGTTAGCAGAGCAAGCAGAAAATCTTGGAGTAGAAATATTTCCAGGCTTTAGTGCGCATTCAGTCATTATTGAAGATGATGTTGTAAAAGGCATCATTACTGGCGATATGGGTGTAGATAAAAATGGCAATGAAAAAGACGGTTACATGCCAGGTATGGAGCTACGCGCTAAGTACACAGTATTTGCTGAGGGCTGTCGTGGTCATCTAGGTAAGCAACTGATCAATCAGTTTGCTTTAGACGATGAAAGTTCACCACAGCATTATGGTTTAGGTTTTAAAGAAATTTGGCAAATTGATGAATCTAAACATCAATTGGGTAAAGTTGTACACGGAACCGGTTGGCCATTAAGTGGCGACACTGGCGGTGGCGCCTTTATGTATCATAGCGAAAACAACCAAGTGGTTGTGGGGTTAATTGTTGATTTAAATTACTCAAACCCACACTTAAGCCCGTTTGATGAATTTCAACGATTAAAACATCACCCTATTTTCAAAAATACGCTTGAAGGTGGAGAACGCATTGCTTACGGTGCACGTGCTATTGCTAAAGGCGGTTTACATTCATTACCAAAAATGCACTTCCCGGGTGGCTTGCTAGTGGGCTGTGATGCAGGCACGCTTAACTTTGCAAAAATTAAAGGCAACCATACGGCTATGAAGTCAGGCATGATAGCCGCTGAAGTTATTTTTAATGCGCTACAAAACAATTTAGCCAATACTGATTTAACCCAGTATAGCGATGAGTTTAAAAAGTCATGGGCGTTTAAAGAGCTGTATCAGTCTCGTAATTTTGGCCCTGCTATGCATACCTTAGGTAAATTTGCAGGCGGCGCATATAACACGCTTGATCAAAATATATTTAAGGGTGCCCTACCGTTTAGTTTTAAAGATAACGTACCTGATCATGCAACTTTAAAAGACGCTAACCAAGCTGAAAAAATTAACTACCCTAAGCCTGATGGCAAACTCAGTTTTGATAAGCTTTCTTCAGTGTTTTTATCTAATACCAATCATGAAGAATCGCAGCCGTGTCACTTAAAACTAAAAGATGCATCAATTCCGATTAACGTTAACTTAGTTAAATTTGACGAGCCAGCACAGCGCTACTGCCCTGCCGGCGTTTACGAAGTACAAGAAGTAGAAGGCGAGCAATCCTTTGTGATCAACGCGCAAAACTGTGTGCATTGTAAAACCTGTGATATTAAAGATCCGAGCCAAAATATTACCTGGGTAACTCCCGAAGGTGCTGGTGGCCCTAACTATCCCAATATGTAACAACCTTTCTATAGAAATTATAAACTTATCCTAAATTGCAGGGGCTTCGGCCCCTTTTTTGCGCTATGCTGTTAAGTAATATGAATGAATGAGAGTGTGTTATGGCGTCGTCGAGTGTAATTTTTCGTTTTTTAGCAGAACCAACCGATGTAAATTTTGGTGGTAAGGTGCATGGCGGTGTGGTCATGAAGTGGATTGACCAAGCGGGTTATGCCTGTGCTGCGGGCTGGAGCGGCCATTACTGTGTAACAGTATCGGTTGCGGGCGTTAAGTTTAGCCGTCCTATCTTAGTTGGCCAAATTGTTGAGGTTGAAGCAAAAATTGCACACACCGGCAAAACCAGCATGCAAATTTTTATTCAAGTTCGCTGTGGCGACCCGAAAACGCAAAACTTAGTTGAAACCAATCACTGTGTTATTAGCTTTGTTGCTATGGATGAAACGGGTTACCCTGTGGCGGTACCAGAATTTAAATCGGTTACCGACGAAGACAAAAAGCTTGAGAACTACGCAATTAAAATGAAGCAAATAGCCATCGAAACAGAAAACTTATTAGATAAAGTTTAATTTAGTTACTTTTATAGGTATGTAGAAACTACAACAACTTGTAAAAGCTACAATTTTTTAATTTTTATGGATTAACTGCACGCTGAACACCTGATTGTTTTGCGTGCCAAAAACACCATAATAGCTTAACAAACACACATAAAGACTAAATATTAGGCTAAATAATACTTGGCACGCTCACTGCAATTAGTAAATCGACGTTTGATGAAATAATTCATCGATATTACTTTTTAAAGGAGCTATATAATGATTAAAACACTTTCTCTTTCTGCACTTGCTTTAGCAACACTGGGTTTTAATTCAGCGGCACAAGCTGATGTTACCGACATGGACTCTCCGCGTATTTACACTGGTATTGGTTATGGCCAATATTCATTTCAGTTTGAAGATAGCGAAAACGACACCGACTTTGATGACGACGCGCAAATGTTAAAAGGTTACATTGGTACCCAATTTAATGAACATTTAAGTCTTGAGCTTGCTTATCAAAATTTTGATGAAGTGAGTGATATAGACAGCAAAGCTGAAATTGATGGCGTATCGTTAGCAGCACGTTTTGCAGCGCCTATTACTGAAGATTTTTCTGTTTATGCAAAAGGTGGTTGGTTTGAATGGGATGCAGAAGTTACTCAAGAACTTCCAGTTGGCAGCGTAAGCGCATCTCAAGATGGCGGCGACGTATTTTACGGTGCAGGTATTGAATATGCATTTACAACCAATATGCAAGTGCGTTTAGAGTATGAGCGTTACGAATTAGAAGATGATATTGATCCAGAAATGGATGTTGCGTCAGTATCATTCCAATACATGTTTTAATAATAGCTTAATTGTTAAAACATTAGGTAAGGCTATTTTTAGCCTTACCTTTTTTTTTCACATTTAAACCTATTAGTCTAAAAATAAAATATCCCCAAATTAAGCTAATGCCAGCAACGTCAATAAAAGGTAGAATAACGCTCTATTTTTTCTATAACCGAGCATTATGAGCGATTATCAAATTTCGGCTATTGGCCATATTCAATCTCCGTATAAACAAAAATTTGCCATTCCTAGGCAACCTAGATTAGTACCCGAGGCTAAAGCTAAACTGATTTTTGCCAAAGAATTTAATCGTGAAGAATTTGTTCGCGGATTAGATGAATTTAGCCATATTTGGCTGTTATTTCGTTTTCATGAAACTGCTGATAAAGGCTATTCAGCAATGGTTCGCCCGCCGCGCCTTGGCGGTAATGAGCGTAAAGGCGTGTTTGCTACTCGAGCAACTTTTCGTCCAAATGCCATTGGCATGAGTGCAGTAAAGTTAGAGGGAATTGAGTATAAAAACGGTCAGTTGGCGTTATTGCTCGCCGGTATTGATTTACTTGATGGCACACCCATCGTAGATATAAAACCTTATTTACCCTATTCAGACTCATTACCCGATGCAAGCGCTGGATTTGCCGATACGCGCCCAGAGACTCAAATGAGTGTTGAGTTTAGCCAACAGGCTATAGAATTTATAAATAAACAAAGTCACTATCCTGAGCTACAAGCGTTTATTAGTAATGTGCTAAAACAAGATCCGCGCCCTGCCTATAAAAAGCAAAAACAAGGCGTGCAAAGCTATGGTATGAATTTGTATGAATACAATATTACCTGGCAAGTGACTGATTCTCATCATCTGGTTACTCATATTGAGCTCAGTTAAGCTAACTTTAAAGCCCTGCTATGGCTATAAAATTCGATAAAAAATCACTTAGCGCTTTAGTGTCAATGCAACCGCTGGTAAACTGAGCGCCTTAATTAAAAGAACATATCACTCTATTTCGGAAAAAACATGCGTACTAGTCAATATATACTCGCTACACTTAAAGAAACGCCATCCGATGCGGAAATTGTCTCGCATCAATTAATGCTTAGAGCCGGAATGATCCGTCGCGTCGCTTCGGGTTTATACACTTGGCTTCCCTCTGGCTTACGTGTGCTAAGAAAAGTAGAAAACATAGTACGCGAAGAAATGGATAAAGCCGGCGCAATTGAAATGCTTATGCCTGTTATTCAGCCTGCTGATTTATGGGAAGAGTCTGGCCGCTGGAGTGAGTTTGGTCCTGAGTTAATGCGCTTTACCGACCGTCATAATCGTGAATTTGCCATGGGCCCTACCCATGAAGAAGTGATCACCGATTTTGTTCGTAAAGAAATTAACAGCTACAAACAACTACCAATTACTTTGTACCAAGTACAAACTAAAGTACGTGACGAACGTCGCCCACGTTTTGGTGTTATGCGTGCCCGTGAATTTACTATGAAAGATGCCTACTCATTCCATTTAACCGATGAATGTTTAGATGCAACGTATCAAGTAATGCACAAAGCCTACTGTAATATTTTTGAACGTTTAGGCTTAGATTACCGCCCAGTAATTGCAGATACAGGCTCTATTGGCGGTAGTGTATCGCATGAGTTCCATGTACTTGCTGAATCTGGCGAAGATGCCATTGCTTTTAGTGATGCCAGCGACTACGCCGCTAATATTGAAAAAGCCGAAGCATTAGCGCCAACTGAAGCTCGCCCACAAGCAAGCAAAGAGTTAAAAGCATTCCCAACGCCTGATGCTAAAACAATTAATGAGCTTAAAAAACACTATGGCGTAAAACCCCATCGCGGTGTTAAAACATTAGTGGTTTATGGTACTCCTAATGAAGACGGCGTACGCGGGCTTGTTGCATTAGTACTGCGTGGCGATCACGAACTTAATGAACTCAAAGCTGAAAAGCACCCATTGGTTGATTCTCCACTTGAAATGGCAACCGAAGCAGATATTGTTGCTGCCATTGGCGCAAAACCAGGCTCTTTAGGCCCAGTTGGCTTGAACATGCCTATTATTGTTGATAGAACAGCGGATGTAATGGCTGATTTTGTAGCCGGTGCCAATAATGATGATGAGCACTTTAGCGGTATTAACTGGGATCGCGACGTAACAAACTACGAAGTTGCTGATATCCGTAATATTGTAGAAGGCGATCCTAGCCCGTGTGGTCAAGGCACGTTACAAATTAAGCGCGGTATTGAAGTGGGTCATATTTTCCAGCTAGGTACTAAGTACTCAGAAGCATTAAAAGCAGGTGTACTAAGCGAGTCAGGTAAAAACCAAATAATGACTATGGGCTGTTATGGAATTGGTGTATCACGTATTGTTGCTGCAGCTATTGAGCAAAATAACGATCAATACGGTATTACATGGCCTAAAGCTATAGCTCCTTTCGATTTAGCAATTGTGCCAATGAATATGCATAAATCGCATCGTATTCCTGATATTGCTAATAACCTCTATCAAGGTTTAAAAGATGCAGGTTTGGACGTGTTATTTGATGACCGTAAAGAGCGCCCTGGTGTTATGTTTAACGACATGGAATTACTTGGTGTACCTTACACGCTTGTCATTGGTGAGCGTAACCTTGATGAGAATAAGGTAGAACTTAAAAACCGTCGCACCGGTGAAAAACTTATGATTGATATCGATAGCGCAATTGAAACTATTAAAGCGCAATTTAACGCATAAGCTTAAAGTTAATTAAAAAACCGCTGTATGGTTTTTCATACAGCGGTTTTTTATTGATTGCTTATCTAGTAATTTTCAAACACAGAGCTTAAATTAAGCAAATAGCACTGTCTCATAATTAATAATTTATAAAAAAAGGTCGCTGTGCGACCTTTTTTTTTACTTTGCAATTTAGATGGTTATCTAAACAACACGTCTTCGCGGTTAAACCACTTAACACAAAATGCCAATAGTGCACCGGCTATCAGTGCCGTAGCCAAAAATATTAATCCCACCAGCGTGTAATCGACTGTGCCTTTAATAATTTCTTTAATCGCTAAGGCGACGTTAGTAACCGGAATAAAGGCTGTTTTAGCGGTCAGTTCCATATTAGGCATAATAGAGATAATAATTGGGAAAAATACCACCATACTTAATGGCGTCATGTAATTTTGCGCTTCTTTAAACGAACGTGCATAGATTGATATAGCCAATGCTAATGCAGAAAAAATAGCTGCAATTGGTAATAATAATACAAAAATCATCAGTAAGTCAGAAATGCCTAATGTACTAAATGCGGCTTTAATAAACTCTAGATCAGCAAATGCCAGTGCTAATGCAATCCAACACCCCATACTAATGACGGTGATAGTAGTTGATGCGATTGAAGTTGTGAGTAGAGTAATAAATTTACCCAATACTAGCTCAGTACGAGTAATGGGGGTAAGTAGTAAGGTTTCTAAAGTACCACGCTCTTTTTCGCCAGCGCCTAAATCAATTGCTGGGTAAGTTGCCCCCATCAGTACTAACGGGATAAGTAAATAAGGTAAAAACCCACCTACTTTTTCACCTAAGTTTTCACGTTTGTCTGCAGTATCAACTTTAACCACATTAATTGGCTTTAAAATAGATTGCTGAGCGCTTTTATCAATACCAAAGCTCAATAGTTTACTTTCTTGAAGTGTATCGCTGTACTCTTTAGCAAGCTCTTTTACTCGCTCAAATAAGAAGTTAATTGATTTTGAATCATTAAATACAACTTGCCATTCACTTTGCTTTTTATCATTTAATGTTTTTACTGCATCGCTTGGTAAGTATATCCCCATGTCGATATCGCCAGCAGTTACCCCTGCTTTTAGCTCCTCAACACTATTAAAGGTTTTATCGCCTTTATATAATTCAAAGCTTTTATGATAAAACACTTTATCAGTAAATTCTGGGGCAAAGTCGCCATTGATAATTGCATAGGTATTTACCTTTTGCTCTGCATCAAGCGCAGCTTGAGAAGAGATAAACGCAACCACAGCAAATAACAACGGAAAAACCACAATCGGAAATACCACCACGAATAACAAAGTTTTTTTATCGCGTAGCAGCTCGGTTAATTCCTTTTTAAAAACTTCAAACATCTTGCTTCTCCGTTAATATGTTCATAAACGCTTGGTTTAATTCTTCGCTGTTACCTGCTTGTTTAAATTCAGCTAGAGTGCCATCAAAACAACTTACCCCTTCATTAATAACCGCTACACGGTCACATAAAAGCGCAACTTCATCTAAATGGTGCGTTGAGAAAATAACCGGAGTGCCTTGTGCTTTTAAGCCTTTAATAAAGTTAATCACTGTTTGCGTAGTCATAATATCAAGCCCGGTAGTTGGCTCATCAAGAATAACAACGTCTGGATGATGCACCACAGCACGCGCAATGTTGGCTTTTTGCTTCATACCGGTTGATAAGTTTTCAGCACGTTTATCAATAAATTTATGCATATCGAGTAAGGTAAATAACTCTTCACAGCGTGCCTTGATTGCCTGCTTGCTCATGCCATGTAGCTTTGCAAAATATTCGATATTTTCTTTTACCGTTAAACGGCCATATAAACCAGTAGAGCCAGACAAAAACCCGATAGATTTACGCCCAATGAGTGGCTTTTTAATTATGTCATTTCCAGCAATAGTAATACTGCCATCATCCGGTTTTAATGCGGTTGAAATCATTCTTAAGGTGGTGGTTTTACCCGCGCCATTAGGCCCTAACAGCCCCAATACTTCGCCTTTTGCACAGCTAAAGCTGACATTTTTTACTGAATGAAAAAAGTCTTTATCTTCGCGTGGGTCTACTTCATCTATTTTATTTTTTTTATGATCTTTGGTGAGCTTAAACTTCTTCTTAAGCGCGGTGACTTCTATCATTTTCGTGTCCTTCGTTTCGGTCTAAAATAGTCCGTGTTGTCGTAAAATGATGAATTGTTATTCTCCTCACACCAACCAGGAACACCTAATAAGGGTAAGGGTGAAAGCTGTTTATTATCGGCTAAACAATCATCATTTTTAATCATCTCATAAAGTTGCTTATCTAGGTACTGATATTGCGTTACTAAATCTTTACAAAATATTTCATCGGGTACATTCACAAATAATGCTTTGCCTGTGAGCCCAATATAAGGTTTGGTCAACATTTCGTAATTAGCGTGGCCAAACATGAATGGCGCTATAGTTTTACCCCACTGCTCTCTTTGCGTTATAAATGCTGTTTTCCATTGATGGTCTCTTAAGCATGCTTTCCAATTAGAGTCACTAATAGCTAAAACTACGCCACACTCGTCAAACAGGGTTAATGCGTTACGATGTTTACTGCGTTGTTTTAAACCATGCACAGCTATTTCATCTACATGACGCTGATTGATTAGGGCTTTTGTTTTTGGGAATAAACACCAAATAAAACCACCAAACAGATCATGCCAATTTTGCTGGCGAGTAGGCACTTCCCCAGTTTCAAAAATAACTTGTTCATAATAGCGCTCAGCAAAGTCAACCTTTGCATCATCGATAAAACGAACGGGGAGATTATTTGCGTTTATGGCATTTAAGTACGGGGCAAAATACGCAGGTTCTGGCCAGTCTGTTTGTTGATGAATTTTAAACAGCTGACGTAAGTGAGCAAATGCCCCTGTGTTTAGGCTCGTTACTTGGAATTGTTCTGGGGGAGTAAAACGCTTCATTGTTACCTTTACTGTACATTTTTATCCGTGACAGTTTACCGCAAAAACTGGTTCTAATTAACAGAAGTTCATATACTAGGGTCACTTAGAACAAAAAAAGAGCCAATATGAAACGTTATTTTTCTTTGACCTTAATCACAACAGCGATTCTAGCGGGTTGTGCAACAACAAGTATCACTTCTGACGATGTCGCGAAAGGCTATAACAGCATTCAAGCCGATGAAATTGCTAAGCATGTAAAAGTGTTAGCCTCTGATGAGTTTGGTGGTCGTGCTCCTTCATCTGAAGGTGAAAAGCTTACGCTTGACTACTTAACAAAAGAATTTACTGCATTGGGCTTTGAACCGGGTAACGGTGATAGTTTTTTCCAAGAAGTCCCGCTTGTATCATTAGAAGCAGACTCTGACATGGTGCTTAATATTGGCGGTAAAGACTACCAAAACAAAAAAGACATGGTAATGGGTAGTAGCCGTATAAGTGCGCAAGAAGGGATTGAAAATTCAGAGCTGGTATTTGTCGGCTACGGTGTTAACGCACCTGAATATAATTGGAATGATTACGAAGGCCTAGATGTTAAGGGTAAAACCGTCGTGATGCTGGTAAATGATCCTGGTTTTGCAACTAAAGATCCAAACTTATTTACCGGTGATGCCATGACCTATTACGGGCGCTGGACTTATAAATACGAAGAAGCAAGCCGTCAAGGTGCAGCGGGCGCTATTATCATTCATGAAACGGCTCCTGCTTCTTACCCTTGGTCAGTGGTTGAGAACTCGTGGAGTGGCGAGCAGTTTGGTTTTGTAAAAGATAATAACAACATGGATCGTGTTGCTGTTGAAGGTTGGGTTACTGTTGATGTAGCAAAAGAGCTATTTACTAAAGCAGGTCTTGATTTTGATACTGCTAAAGCAGAAGCAGCTAAAGGCGCTTACCATGTAGATATGGGCGATTTAGCTGCCACTGTGAATGTAAAAAATACCATCAAAAAATCGGTATCTTATAACTTTATTGCCACTCTTCCTGGTAGTAAAACGCCAGATGAGCATATTATTTACTCTGCGCATTGGGATCATTTAGGAACGGATAAAAATCGTAAAGGCGATCAAATTTATAATGGTGCCCACGATAATGCGACAGGTACAGCCGGTATGATCGAAGTGGCTGAAGCCTTTACTAAACTAGGTAAACGCCCTGACCGCTCAATGACCTTTTTAGCGGTAACCGCTGAAGAACAAGGCTTGCTTGGCTCAAAATATTACGCCGCTAACCCGGTTATTCCAGCAAATAAAACCGTTGCTAATATTAATATGGATAGCTTAAACCTATTAGGAAAAGTAAAAGATATTAGTGTGGTGGGTATTGGTAAATCGCAAATGGATGAACTATTAGCAACGGCTGCTAAAGAGCAAGGTAGAACAGTATCGGGCGACCCTAAACCATCTTCAGGTGGTTACTACCGCTCAGATCACTTTGCCTTTGCCAATATGGGTGTACCTGCTATGTATGCCGGTGGTGGTTCAGAAGCATTTGACGAAGAAACGGCTAATTATCGCAAGCGTATGAGTTTAGTATTGCGCGGTTGTTACCACCAGCCTTGTGATAGATATCGTGATGAGTGGGATTTATCAGGTGCGGTTCAAGATTTACAACTATTTTATAAAGTAGGTTTTGATATTTCACAGCAAACTCAATGGCCTACTTGGAATGAAAACTCAGAGTTTCAACGTAAATAAACGTTCTCAAGCAACCACATAAATGATATTGATTATCATTTAATAAAATAGTACAGTGCGATCTAGTTTATTAATTAGGTCGTACTGTATGTTTTTAACAGAACATTTGGGAGTTATTTCGCCAGCTGCAAAACGTGTTTTTCATCAAAATAAACGCCTAATTTTACCACTGTTAATTTTAGTTTGTTTAGCCCTGCCCAGCTTACGCACTATAACAATCACTGCACTTAGTGATGCTTTTTTTCAAGTCAGTGTGTTTGTTGCTGCGACCCTATTTATTTACTACTACGCGATTGATCATTTACCCCAACTAGAGCTTCGTTATCTAAATGCTAAGTCTCCTGTATTAGAGGTCAGCTTTGCTGCTTTTTTAGGTATGCTGCCAGGCTGTGGTGGTGCAATCATTGTGGTTACTCAATTTACCAAGGGACAAGCCAGCTTTGGGGCTATTGTTGCGGTATTAACGGCCACTATGGGTGATGCGGCATTTTTATTATTAGCTACCCGCCCTACTGATGGGTTAACGATAATGGCAATAGGCTTAGTCGTTGGAACGCTAACAGGCTTACTGGTTAATAAACTGCATAAAACAGGTTATTTATGCCCTACCAATCAAAAGCAAACACAACCAGTGACTGTATTGCCAACCAAAATAATAAAGTTGAGCAAGCCTATTTGGTTAATGGCTATTATTCCTGGGTTACTTATTGCTTTTGTACTGGCGTTTAATATTGATTTAAGCCAATTTGGCAAGCACACAGTGACCGCAGTCAGTTTTTTTGGCGCATTAATGGCATTGTTTGTAGTATTTATGTGGGCGCTATCATCAAAAGGTGAAAGCTATAAGGAAGTAACCTCAGAAGATGATGTATGCAGTTCGCCTTCAAAAATAACAAAAGTACTGCAAGATACTCATTTTGTAACTGCGTGGGTGGTTGCCTCCTTTATATTATTTGAACTACTAGTGACAGTGTTTGGTCTTGATTTAAAAACATGGTTTGTAAATTATGCCTATTTAGCACCTTTAATTGCAGTATTAATTGGCTTCTTACCCGGTTGTGGACCGCAAATCATTGTCACCACTTTATACATTCAAGGTGTGATACCGTTTAGTGCTTTAGCTGCGAACGCCATCTCCAACGATGGCGATGCGCTTTTCCCTGCTATTGCTATGGCACCCAGAGCGGCCATTATTGCTACAATTTATACCGCCATACCGGCATTGATGGTTGGTTATGGACTGTATTACTTTGTAACTTAATTTTTTACATAAAAAAGCTCAGCAATGGCTGAGCTTAAAATGTTTACAAGTTACCTAATTAAGCAGTGTGTAGTTCAACTTCTTTAGGGTTTGCACCGTGATCGTTTTCACCTTCTTGCGAGTCTTGCGCTAGGAAGATAATCAAAATGATCCAGCCAATCACTGGCACTAGCCACAGTAATTGCCACCAACCTGAACGATTAGTATCGTGAAGACGGCGAGCACCCGCACTTAGTTGAGGAATCAATAAAGCCAAGCTATATATTGTGCTTACAAACATTGTGTTTGTAATACCATCTATAACACTTGTTAAAAGCGAAAAAATCAAATTAATTAACATAAACATCCAAAATGCTTTGCGGCGATTACGTCCTGAAAAATCTGCGTAGCTACGCAGTGCATTCATATAATGTTCCATAAAATTTCCTTAATGTTATTTTTTATATTCCCTAAAGGGCGTACAGTGTTACCTATTTGGTTACATTTGTATCTTAATTAATAATATAAATTTATTAAAGAAAAAAACCAGCTTTATGCTGGTTTTTTAAATAGTTTTTTAATAAATCATCAAAAAGAATTAGCGCATTGCCATCATCATTTTAGCTGGCTGTTCTAGGTATTCTTTCCATAAATTATTAAAGCGCGCTATAGTGCCGCCATCAATTACACGGTGATCACCTGACCAACTTACTTGCATAATTGCACGTGAAACTACCTGCCCTTGCTGATCAAAGCGTGGAAGGTGCTGTAATTTACCAAGTGCAACAATCGCGACTTCTGGCTTATTTATGATTGGCGTTGCAATAGTGCCGCCAATTGCACCAATGTTAGAAATGCTAATAGTGCCACCTTTTAAATCATCAGGTGCAACTCGCCCTTCGCGAGCAGAATCAGTAAGCTGAGTTAAACTGTTAGCAACCTCTACAATGCTTTTAGTTTGACAAGCTTTAATATTAGGCACTAATAAGCCCACTTTAGAATCTACCGCAATCCCAATATTATGATCGTCATAGTAAGTAATTTCGCTACAATCATCATTTACTTTTGAGTTAAGTACTGGGAATTGACTCATTGCCAACGATAACGCCTTAATAAAGAACGGCATCATAGTTAACTTAACACCCTGTGCTTTATATTGCTCTTTCAGATCAGCTCTAAGTGCAATTAAATCAGTTAAGTCAATTTCATCACTGTAGGTAAAGTGTGGAATAGTAGAAACCGACGCCACCATTTGTTTTGCCATGGCCGCTTTAATGCCTTTAATCGCTTCTGTTCGCGTTCCACCTGTGCTCGCTGCATGTTCAGTACTGCTGGTTTTTTTACTCTCAGAAGCTTGTGGTTTGTTAAGCTCAGAAGTATCCATACCAGATGGCACTTCATTTTTTATAAACGCTTCAATATCTTGTTTATAAATACGACCATTTTTACCACTGCCTGGTACGCAAGTTAAATCTACATCAAGCTCTCGCGCTTTACGTCTAACCGCAGGTGAGGCAACTGCTTTTTGGTTAATTACTGCAGTTTTTGGTTGCGATTGTTTAGCCGGTGAATCGGTAGTTGCATTGCTTTGTGCTTTTACGACCGCTTGATTAACATCAACATCTTCTTTTGCTGCTTGACCTGCTATGGTCATTTGAAACAACGGGCTGTGTACTTTGGCAATTTCACCTTTTTGATAATATAGCTTTTGTACAGTACCGGTATATTTAGCCGGTATCTGTACCAACGCTTTATCAGTCATTACATCACAAACAGCTTGGTCTTCTTCAATCTCATCGCCTTCTGCTACTAACCACTCTACAATTTCACACTCAACAATACCTTCACCAATATCGGGTAAGATAAAATCTTCTAAGTGTTCACGAGTAGATGTTGGTGCCGAAGATGTTTCAGTCTTTTCGCTGGGTGCTTCCCCGGCAACATCCATTGCAAATAATGGCGCATGCACTTTAGCAATATCGCCTTTTTTGCAATGCAGCTTAGTGATCACCCCATCGTGTACCGCAGGAATTTGCACTAAGGCTTTGTCTGTCATCACATCACAAATAGGCTGATCTTCTTTTACTGTATCACCTTCTTGTACCAGCCATTCGACTACTTCGCATTCAACAATGCCTTCACCAATGTCGGGTAATATAAAATCTTTAGCCATGGAAACCCCTAAAAGTTCACTGATTGTTTAATTGCGGCCATTACTTTCAATGCATCTGGAACATATTCTTTTTCAAGCGCCAGCGGGTATGGTGTATCTAAACCACAGACACGTAAAATAGGTGACTCTAAATGCAAGAAACACTCTTGAGCGATGGTTGCCGCAATTTCGGCGCCAAAACCATTAGTAATAGGTGCTTCATGACTAACAATAAGACGGCCTGTTTTTGTCACTGACTTAGCAATCGTTTCAACATCCCACGGTAGAATACTACGAAGGTCAATCACCTCACAGCTAATACCTTGCTCGCTGGCTTGTTTAGCGGCTGCTTCTACGATTTCCATTTGTGCGCCCCACGCCAATAAAGTAACGTCAGTGCCCTCTTGAACTACCTCAGCTTTACCTAGTTCAATGCTGTAATCTTCTTCTGGAACTTCACCCGTAGATGCACGATATAAACGTTTTGGCTCAAAAAATAGCACTGGATTATCGTCTTTAATACATGCGCGAAGTAAGCCTTTAGCTTGATAAGGATTACGCGGCACGACAATTTTTAACCCTGGCGTATGAGCAAAATATGCTTCTGGCGATTGCGAGTGATACAAACCACCAGCAATACCGCCGCCGTAAGGTGTTCGTATTGTTAGATTACCTACGTTAAATTCATTACCGCTACGGTAGCGAAACTTAGCAGATTCATTCACAATTTGATCAAACGCAGGAAAGATGTAATCAGCAAATTGAATCTCAGCAAGCGCTGGTGCACCAAATGCGGCCAATCCGTTAGCAAAACCTAAAATGCCTTGCTCTGTAAGCGGCGTGTTGAATACTCGGTGCTTACCGTATTTTTCTTGTAAGCCTGATGTTGCTCTAAAAACACCGCCAAAATAACCCACGTCTTCACCAAAAATACACGCTTGAGGGTGCTCATTCATAGTGATATCTAAAGCAGAATTAATTGCATGTAGCATGTTCATTTTAGCCATTACTTAATTCTCCCTGCTGTTGTTGGGTAGGCATCAGGATGAGCTTTTATATGTGTTTTAAGCTCATCATATTGGCGTTGTAAAGATGGAATTGGTGTATCGTACACATCAGAAATCAGCTCTTCTAAGGCTGGTTTATCAATTACTTCAGCGCGTTTAAGTGCCGCCAAAATATCATCACGAATTGTTTCTTTCGCTTTTATATCTTCTGCGTCATCTAACCAGTTTTGTTTTACTAGCCATTTTCTAAAGCGCTCTATTGGGCACGCTTTATAGTTTGCTTCTTCATCTTTTGAACGGTAGCCACTAGGATCATCTGACGTTGAGTGCGCGCCTAAACGATAAGCTATCGATTCAATAAGTACAGGTTCACCTTGGGTTGCTGCAATTTCTCGGGCTTTTTTAGTTGCTGCATAAACAGCGAGTGCATCGCTGCCATCAACACGTATGGTTTTAATACCATACCCTACGCCACGCGATGCAATACCATCACCTTTAAATTGTTCATCAGCTGGGGTAGAAATAGCATAACCATTGTTACGTGCAAAAAAGATAACCGGTGCCTTGTGCACTGCAGCCATGTTAAGACCTGCGTGAAAATCACCTTCTGAAGCGGCACCTTCACCAAAATAACAAATGGTGACGTTATCAATAGTGCTTGCTAGTTCACCTGTTTTAGCATCGATATGTTTTACTTTTTGACCGTATGCATAACCGGTGGCCTGTGGGATTTGAGTTCCTAATGGCGATGAAATTGTCATGTAGTTAAGTGCTTTAGAACCGTAATGGATCGGCATTTGACGGCCTTTACCAAGATCTAGTTCGTTAGAAAACATCTGATTCATAAATTGGTCAAGCGTAAAACCACGGTAGTGCAACGCCGCTTGCTCACGGTATTGCGCCATAATCATATCATCTTGATCAAGGGCTGCCGCAGAGGCTGTTACCGCCGCTTCTTCACCTAAACACTGCATGTAAAAGCTAACACGGCCTTGGCGTTGAGCACCCTGCATACGTTCATCCAATAAACGAATAAAACGCATGGTTTCGTATAATTTAATAGCGGTTTGTTTAGAAATGTCAGGTGCAGGAGCACTAGGATGAATGTCGCCGTCCTCAGTTAAAATACTAAGGGTTGGAATATTAAGCGCGTGACCGTCGATAAACTCAAGCTCATGGTTAATATTCAGCGATACGTTATTGGGATTACTCATAACCTACCTTCTCTTGTTGTCGGTATCACAGTGCCCCTTTAAATTATTATTATGGGTGATTGTTGCTGAATAAACTTTGCAACATCTGCACTGTATTTAATTAAAGCTGCCAACACTTTACGTTAACGTAAAGTGTTATTCAACAAAACTGTGACCAAACAAAAGTAAATATTGAGCAAAAAACTGGCAAGTTAACTATACATATAATTAACCACTTATTAATCAGTTGGTTAAACTTTCATAACAAGTGGTCTGATGTGTTGAATTAGCTAAAACGACTATCCACCTGCATAGGCACAACCGTTAATAGTGCACGTTGTCCAATAGCAACTTGTGCGTTAGGAAAAATAATCGCTTCCCCTTCTACGTCCGCATAAATTGCATTATCACCATCAGTTGCTAAAAGCTCACCCTTTGCAAAGCCTGTAAAGTTCTCGGCATCATCAGAAAACGGGAAGCTAAAGTTTTGCTCTGTGCGGTTAATTGTGCGATGAACAGAAAACAACTCAAAGTCACTTGCATTAAATTTAGGGTATTCCACTTCTTTTTGACTAATTAATGCAGTTAATGTTTGCTTAGTTTTTGCAAAGCGCGACATGTCGTTTTCACCAAAGGGTTTTACTTGCCCAAGCTCAACGGTAAACGAATCAGCCCCATGCACAAACGATGAATAGTAGCTAAACGTGGTAGCGGGTGATTTCATCATTAATACCGTATTAACTCCGCAACTCAATAAAAACTGCAGTTGCGACTTTTTCCAAGGCTTGCCATGTAAAAATGGGTAAACAGCAAACTTCTCATTTTTAGAACCACGAATAGCGGTATGTAAATCATAATGACAGCGATACGTGTCCTGCTCTGAGCGTGCATAAAAATCGCTAACGTACTGTTCAAGTTTTGCAGCACGAATACGTTCGTCGTTCATCGCGATGCCATCAACAGTGTGGTGCCCATTAAATAAGCGATTTAAGTTCTCTTCTACAAAGCGTTTACCAATATTAATTGACTGAGGGTTACCAAAAATAAATAAAACCCGTTGTTGTAATTCAAGTTTTCCACTAATAATGTGTTTAATCAGTTCATCGCAAATTTCTATAGGGGCTGTCTCATTGCCATGAATTGCACTTGAAAGCACCACATTCTTTGACGTTATACAATCAGGCTCAAATTCAATTACACCGGTATCATGCACGGTTACTTGCGTATTATTATTAAGAGTAAATTGGCCTGCATCCAAATGCCATTCATGGTTTCGAGAAAGCGTTAAAAAATCACCATCATGTTTTAATTGATTAATATATTCTGAAGTGGCTGACATCACTATAAAGCCCTTTTTGTTTTATAAATTGTAGATACAAAAACGGCTGAATAAATCAGCCGTTTTTAATTTTAATTGCAGATTAGCTAATTACTGAATCAACCAGTTTTTTAGCTTCTTTTTCTAATAAGGCTAAATGCTCTTCGCCTTTAAATGATTCTAGATATATTTTATATATATCTTCAGTACCTGACGGACGAGCAGCAAACCAGCCACTTTCAGTTACTACTTTTAATCCACCAATTGCTGCATTATTACCTGGCGCATGAGTAAGCTTTTGCATAATTGGCTCACCGGCTAAGGTATCGGCTTTAACATCGTCAGCACTGAGCGCTTTTAAACGTGATTTTTGCTCAGGCGTCGCTGGCGCATCTAAACGTTTATAAATTGGTGCACCAAATTCTTGCTCTAGTTCTTTATATAACGTAGACGGTGTTTTACCTGTAACTGCAAGAATTTCAGCAGCAAGTAGCCCCATGATAAAGCCATCTTTGTCTGTACACCATACGGTGCCATCAAAACGTAAGAAGGCTGCCCCAGCGCTTTCTTCACCACCAAAAGCCAACTTGCCTTTATTTAACCCCTCAACAAACCATTTAAAACCAACAGGTACTTCTTTTACTTTACGCTTATTACGCTCAGTGACTTTATCAATCATTGAGCTAGAAACGAGGGTTTTACCAATTTCAACGCTGGCATCCCAGTCACGATGCGTTAGTAAGTAATCAATGGCTACTGCTAAAAAGTGATTTGGATTCATTAATCCATCAGGTGTTACTATGCCATGACGGTCATAATCAGGGTCATTGCCTATCGATAGATCAAAATCATCTTTAAGGGCAATTAAATTCGCCATTGAATAAGGTGATGAGCAATCCATACGAATTTTGCCATCTTTATCAAGTGGCATAAATGCAAAACGCGGATCAACACTGTCATTTACAACGGTTAAATCTAGATTGTATTTTTTCGCAATCACTGGCCAAAAGTTGATGCCTGAACCACCTAATGGATCAATACCTACTTTAATACCAGCATCACTAATCGCTTTTAAGTTAACAATGTTTTCAAGTTCATTAATGTACGGTGTCATTAAATCTTCATAGCGGATAAAACCAGAACGCGACGCTTTAGCAAATGGAAACAGTTCTACTTCAACTAAGTCTTCCATTAAAAGCTGATTGGCTCTATCTTCAATCCATTTTGTTACATCTGTATCTGCAGGGCCGCCATTAGGTGGGTTATATTTGAACCCGCCATCTTCAGGAGGATTATGAGACGGAGTAACAACAATACCATCGGCTAATTCATTTGGGTGATTTTTATTATAACTAACAATAGCGTGGCTAATTACCGGCGTTGGTGTGAAGTCGCCATTTTCTTGGGTGATCACTTGCACTTCGTTAGCAACCAGCACTTCTATCGCTGAGTTAAAGGCCGCTTCGCTTAATGCGTGGGTGTCTTTACCCAAAAATAATGGGCCGAATATATCGTTTTGTTTTCTGTAATCACAAATAGCTTGGGTGATTGATAATATGTGGGATTCATTAAATTTCACATCATACGCACAACCACGGTGCCCTGAGGTGCCAAAGGCAACACAATGCTGAGGGTTTTGCTCTAGATCAGGCTCATTTAAATAATACGCAGACACTAACTTTGGTACATTCACTAAAACCGATTGTGGTGCAGTTTTCCCTGCGCCGGAATGAATTGCCATGGTATTTCCTTAAAGATAATCACGAATTTTTTCAGCTTGCTCATTGCTATAGCCCAAGCTAAGTGCAACTTCATGCAGCATCATTTTTTTACGTGTAGTATTTGAATTAGTCATCACCCAATATTCACTATCGGTGATGTTTTTAGGGTTCATACTACTACCGCTATTCACTAAGTCTTCTTTACTGGTCGCAAAATAAACACGATCGCGGCCTTTGATATCAAGCACTGCTGAAAAGTCAGTTTTGTGCGTTCGGTAAAATGCACTTAATATAAATAAGAAACGACCAACAACACCTTTTTGCATTGCCAGCTCTTCTTTATTTAAAATATTAAATACGTTCGCATTCTTTTTATTTACCGGCGGTTTCGCCACAGAGGCTGGCTGTTCAACGGCAGCAACTTGTTGTTCTTCAGATGGATTAGACACACTAACAGTTTCATTTTTATGATCAGTGTCTGATTTTGTAGTGTGAATTTTTTCGCCGCTGAGATTTAATAAACGACGTAAAATAGTCGATGCACTTTCACCAATACTCTGGGTATTGCTAGCAATGTACTGATATAACTCGTCGTCTATGTCGATTTGTTTCATGTTCTTCCTGTCATTACGGGTCACATTTTTCTTTCGATATGATTATACCCAATCCAGTTAGAAATGCGAGTTACAACCCACGCTACCCTAAACATATAATTAATAATGACCAAATAATCAGAGAGCTAGGTATTTTGCAACCAGCGTTTAAATAATATCTGTATTTTTTGCTTTTTTAGTTAATGCTCGGCAAACTATGCGCAAAATTATGGGAGACGTTTATGCAATTAAATTACAAACAAATTGGTCAAGGTCCTGATGTTGTTTTGATCCATGGACTGTTTGGCTCTTTAGAAAACCTTAATGTGATTGCAAAACCATTAAGTGAACACTTTTGCGTAACCAATGTCGATTTACGTAACCATGGCCTTTCCCCACACAGTGATGAAATGGATTACCTAGCCATGGCCAATGACATTGTGGAATTAATGGCGAAATTGAAAATACAAAAAGCCCACCTTGTAGGGCATTCCATGGGCGGTAAAGTGGCAATGCAAGTTGCATTAACCCATAGCGAATTGGTCAATAAATTAGTGGTACTTGATATCGCCCCAGTTAGCTACCCGGCTCGTCATACCCAAATCATTGAGGCATTAAATGCAGTAAAAAATGCCGATATTAGTGATAGAAAGCAAGCTGATTTAGTAATGCAACCGTATATAGAAGAGTTAGGAGTACGTCAGTTTTTATTGAAGAGTTTATATAAAAATGATGCAGGGAAATTTGTATGGCGATTCAATTTATCAGTGCTTGATAATAAATATTCAACAATTACCGACAACATTAATGCAAATAATTCTTGTTTATGCGAAACTCTGTTTATTAAAGGTAATGACTCTGACTACATATTAGCTGAGCACCGTGAAGCAATTAATTCGCTGTTTAAAAATGTAAGTGCAAAAATCATCCATGGTGCGGGTCATTGGTTGCATGCCCAAAAACCACAGGCTGTAAACAAAGCAATCAATGATTTTTTAACTGCAGTTTAATGTTATTTTTGTGGCGTGTTTTTGATTTATCACACTAAATAATTAAAGATTTATGTGCTATAGTACGCGCCGTTTAATTTAAAGGTTATACGTCGATGGTCAGTCAGTTTATTAACGAATTTGATACCTTAGGGTTGTATTTTGGCTTAGCAGGTATTTTTATTTTTATCGGCTTGGCAATTAAAGACGTACTGAAAAGCGGCAATGTGCCTAAATTTGGTCGTTATATTGTGTGGCTGGTACTTTTTTTAGGTTGTTCTGGCTTTATTGCCAAAGGACTTATTCAGGTATTTTGGCAAGGTGCGGGTGTAGGTTAAGCATGGCCAAGTCAGAAACAGATAGAACAACGCTTGATTTATTTGAATACGAGAAACGTCCAGGTAGGCCGAAAACCAATCCCCTTCCACGGGATATGCAGTTAAAGGTCAATAAACGTAATCAAATAAAAAGAGATAAAGCACGTGGCTTAAAGCGTGTTGAATTTAAAGTTTCGTCACAGCTGTATCAGGCTTTGAGTGATATGGCAGATGCACAAAATATTAGCCGTAGTGCGTTGATCGAAACAATTTTACAAGAAAGATTGGCTATTGATAGATAAAAGGTTTAAATCCATGGCAAGTGTAGGCATTTTTTTCGGAAGTGATACAGGTAACACAGAACACGTAGCAAAAATGATCCAAAAAGAATTGGGTAAAAAGCTCGTTGCTGTGCATGACATTGCAAAAAGCTCTAAAGAAGAGATAGCTGAATTTGATCTGATCTTATTCGGCATTCCAACTTGGTACTATGGCGAAGCGCAGTGTGATTGGGATGACTTTTTTCCTGAGCTTGAAGAAGTAAGCTTTGAAGGTAAGCTAGTGGCTATTTTTGGCTGTGGCGACCAAGAAGACTATGCAGAATACTTCTTAGACGCTATGGGTATGATCAACGATATCGTAACAGAGCGTGGTGCTATTGTTGTTGGTCATTGGCCAACAGACAGCTATGATTTTGAAGCATCAAAAGGTATGGCGGATGACAAGCACTTTGTAGGCTTAGGGATTGATGAAGACCGCCAGCCTGAATTGACTGAGCAACGCGTTAAACAATGGTGTGCTCAGGTATATGATGAAATGTGCTTAAGTGAGTTAGCAGATTAACCCTCCCTTTTTATGCTAACTGTTTAAAATATTATCAAACAGTTAGCATTTTCCGCGTTAATATTGATATAGATCAATTGTTCTTTGCACTTCCTGCAAAGGCACGTTATCCTAACTGTTATTGTGACGAGTACATCTTGCAAGATGTCTAGTATAACTAAATAAAATTGAGACAGATTTAATGACTGATCATAACTTGGAACTTAAAAAAGCCGGGCTAAAGGTAACTTTACCGCGTATTAAAATTTTAGAGATTCTTCAATCTCCAGATAACCAACACATAAGCGCTGAAGATGTTTACAAGGTTTTATTAGATCTAGGCGAAGAAATTGGTCTTGCGACTGTTTACCGTGTTTTAAATCAATTTGATGATGCGGGTATTGTTAGCCGTCATCATTTTGAAGGTGGCAAGTCTGTATTTGAACTTTCTGGCAGTACTCACCATGACCACTTAGTGTGTTTAAAGTGTGGCAAGGTTGTTGAGTTTGAAGATGACTTAATTGAACGTCGTCAACTCGAGATTGCTGAAGAAAACGGTATTAAGCTAACTAACCACTCTCTTTACCTATACGGTGAGTGTGAAGATAAAGACGCATGTAAGGCGTTTGCACAAAACAACAGTTAATTTTTATTAATTGCATAAAAAAACCTGCTAAAAGCAGGTTTTTTTGTGTCTAAAATAGAACAGAATTACTTCTGATCTATTTTAGCCCATGAGTCGCGCAGACCCACAGTTTGGTTAAATACCACGTTCTCAGATTTACTATCACGAGAGAAGTAACCAGTACGCTCAAACTGGAAACCTTGCGCAGGCTGTGAATTTGCCAGTGAAGGTTCTAGTTTTGCATTATTAATAACAACTAACGACTCTGGGTTTAATGTGCTTTCAAAATCTTCTGCTGCTGCAGGATTAGGAACACTGAATAAACGGTCATATAAACGTACTTCCGCCGTCACTGACTCAGGTGCTGACACCCAATGAATCACCCCTTTTACCTTACGCCCATCGCTTGGGTTTTTACCCAA
Source organism: Pseudoalteromonas sp. 2CM39R (assembly GCF_023161845.1). Lineage (NCBI taxonomy): Bacteria > Pseudomonadati > Pseudomonadota > Gammaproteobacteria > Alteromonadales > Pseudoalteromonadaceae > Pseudoalteromonas > Pseudoalteromonas sp. 2CM39R. Next base: position 52,929 of record NZ_JALNTM010000004.1, on the reverse strand, counting down.
TGTTTCAGGATCGTAAGTGCAGTAAATAGTGGTAATTTCACCGTTATCATCTTTTTCAACACGATCTGCTTTTATTACATAAGCGCCACGTAAGCGTACTTCTTTATCAAGTACTAAACGTTTGAACTTATTGTTTGCTTCTTCGCGGAAATCTTCACGTTCAATAAAAATTTCACGGGTAAAAGGCACATCACGACGACCCATTTCTTCTTTATTTGGGTGATTAGCAACAGACAATGTTTCAACAGTGTCGGCTTCATAATTCTCAATAACGATTTTAACCGGATCAAGTACAGCCATAGCACGCGGTGCATTTTCGTTTAAATCATCACGGATACACGCTTCAAGCATACCCATTTCGACCATATTTTCTTGTTTAGTAATACCAATACGTAAACAAAACTCACGAATTGAAGCCGGTGTATAACCTCGACGACGAAGACCTGCAATCGTTGGCATACGCGGGTCATCCCACCCTTCTACCTTGTTATTTACCACTAAGTCATTAAGCTTACGCTTTGACATAATTGTGTATTCAAGGTTTAACCGTGAAAATTCAATTTGCTGTGGATGGCATTCAAGGCTGATATTATCAAGAACCCAGTCGTAAAGACGACGGTTATCTTGGAATTCTAAGGTACATAATGAATGTGTTATACCTTCTAGCGCATCAGAAATACAATGCGTGAAGTCGTACATTGGGTAAATGCACCATTTATCAGCAGTTTGGTGATGATGAGCAAAGCGAACGCGGTAAATAATTGGATCGCGCAGCACCATAAATGAGCTTGCCATATCAATTTTTGCGCGCAGTACACATTCGCCCTCTTTGAATTCACCATTGCGCATCTTTTCAAATAATGCGAGGTTTTCTTCAACCGAGGTATCGCGATAAGGGCTATTCTTACCAGGCTCTTTTAATGTGCCACGGTATTCACGCGCTTGATCGGCAGTTAAAAAACACACATACGCTAAACCTTTTTCAATTAACTCAACTGCATAGCCGTAAAGCACATCAAAATAGTTTGACGAATATTTAATCTCACCATCCCAATTAAACCCTAACCACTGTACGTCTTCTTTAATTGAATTAACGTAGTTAATATCTTCTTTTTCTGGGTTTGTATCGTCAAAACGAAGGTTACATAAACCGTTATAGTCTTTGGCGATACCAAAATTTAGGCAAATTGATTTTGCATGGCCAATATGTAAAAAGCCATTTGGTTCTGGTGGAAAACGGGTATGCGTTGTGGCATGTTTTCCACTTGCTAAATCTTCATCAATTCGGGTTCTAATAAAGTTACTTGGGCGATTCTCGATTTCCGCCATAGGAGTATAAACCTCTGTATATTGCGTGATAACAAAACTAATGCATTATTACAAAAACCAAGCCTAACATACAGTAATAGATACGGGTTTATGCTGGTAATTAACAAAGTTTGTTTAATAAGGGATAGTTTATGAACAAAATTTGTTTTAGCGCAATATTTAAGTCATCAAAGCATTCTATAGTATAAAAATAAACCCAACTTACAGGAACGAAAGATGGCTTCATTAAATCAACACCGTGTTTATATCCCAAGCAATGCTAGAGCAAACCATTATTTATTAGCTGAAATCACGCCAAACGATGAGTTTTATAAGAGCTTTAGTAATATTAATGCGTGTTATCAGCGTATTGCTCGCCAACTATTTGCCGCTTGTGATGAATATGAACTTCACAATGTGCATTTACTCGCCAATGATAAACTGCCGGTCGTGCGATTTCATGATGAGTCTTATCAACTTGAAACCGATAAGCAAATGTTGTTTTTCTATAATCCTCGTTACCATGAAGCACATAAACTTCATTACACCGAAGATCAGCAAAGCAAAAAGATTCGCTTATTGTTTTTAGCCACTGGGGATGATATTCGCGCTCACTCCGCACAATTTCATAACAATGTACAAAAAGTATTGGATCTTTTACAACAGCAATTATTTGTAGAGCAACCAAGCTTTAAATTACGTGATCATCAGCATTTGACCTATGATTTATTCGCTAAAGAAAAAGGCAATAAAGAAAGTTACGGTTATAAATTAAGAAGTTTATATCCTCGTTATCAATCAAGACAATGCGAGATACCAAGCACACACGCAGAAATGACCTATGTCACTTTTTCGATACCGATAACTCGTAATATTAAAACGCAGTTTCAAAGTGAGATTAACAGCCAAACTTATCAGCCGTTCTACACCCACTTTTCAAAACTATTTACCCAGTTATGTGAAGACAATAAACTCACCCACGCTGCAATGGTTGCTAATGGCGCAATGCCAATAATACGCAACAGCCAAGTCGATAGAAATGAAGGAAATGAAGAGCTACAAAAAATAAGTTTTGATATAGAAGACTCAACCCCGCAAATAAAAGTATTTTTTGAAGCCGATAAATTAGTCGAAACACTGCATTTTGTCATTGTGGCAGCTGAGCATAATAAACATGAAATTGGCTATGGTCGTTTTATGAATCAAGTTGAAAAAGCCATACATGGCTTATGTGAGGAGTTAGCAATTAATAAGCAACGCCAAGATTTATCTGTGCGCTTTTTTCAGCATATAAGTTACCCATATTAATTAATCTAAACTGTGGTTAATTAGGTACCTGAACTTTAGATAACAAAAAGGCTCGCAATTGCGAGCCTTTTTTAAAGAATAAACGCTGATTACCAGCCTGTTTTCTCTTTAAGTGCTTTACCGATATCAGCAAGTGAACGTACAGTTTTTACGCCCGCAGCTTCTAATGCAGCAAATTTCTCATCAGCAGTACCTTTACCACCAGCGATGATTGCGCCAGCGTGACCCATACGCTTACCTTCTGGTGCAGTAACACCAGCAATGTAAGAAACAACAGGTTTAGTTACGTTAGCTTTGATGTACTCTGCAGCTTCTTCTTCTGCAGTACCACCAATTTCACCAATCATTACGATTGCTTCAGTTTGTGGATCTTTTTCGAACAATTCTAGAACGTCGATAAAGTTAGTACCAGGAATTGGATCACCACCAATACCAACACAAGAAGACTGACCAAAACCAGCATCTGTAGTTTGCTTAACTGCTTCGTACGTTAAAGTACCAGAACGAGAAACAATACCTACTTTACCAGGCTTGTGGATGTGACCAGGCATGATACCAATCTTAGTCTCACCAGGAGTGATAACACCTGGACAGTTTGGACCAATCATACGAGTACCTGTTTGATCTAGTTTAACTTTAACGTCAACCATATCAAGTGTAGGAATACCTTCAGTGATACAAACAATCAGCTCGATACCTGCATCGATAGCTTCTAAGATTGCATCTTTACAGAAAGGTGCTGGTACGTAAATCACAGATGCAGTTGCACCTGTTGCTTCTACAGCGTCACGTACTGTGTTAAATACTGGAAGACCAAGGTGCGTTTGACCGCCTTTACCTGGGCTTACACCACCAACCATTTGTGTACCGTACTCAAGCGCTTGCTCTGAGTGGAAAGTACCTTGACCACCAGTGAAACCTTGACAGATAACTTTTGTATCTTTATTGATTAATACAGACATTATTTGCCCTCCGCAGCAGCAACAACTTTTTCAGCCGCGTCTGTTAATGATTCAGCAGCGATGATGTTAAGATCAGACTTAGCAAGTACTTCACGGCCTAATTCAGCATTAGTACCTTCTAAACGTACAACTACTGGAACTGTTACACCTACTTCTTTAACTGCGCCAATGATGCCTTCAGCAATCATGTCACAACGAACGATTCCGCCGAAGATGTTAACTAAAACAGCTTTAACGTTGTCATCTGAAAGGATGATTTTGAATGCTTCAGAAACACGTTCTTTAGTCGCGCCGCCACCAACATCTAGGAAGTTAGCTGGCTTGCCACCGTGTAGGTTTACGATGTCCATAGTACCCATTGCAAGGCCTGCACCGTTAACCATACAACCTACGTTACCATCTAGGGCTACGTAGTTAAGCTCGAAGCTTGCTGCGTGAGCTTCACGTGCATCTTCTTGAGATGGATCGTGCATTTCACGGATTTTAGGTTGACGGTAAAGTGCATTACCATCGATACCAATTTTACCATCTAGACAGTGAAGGTTACCTTCATCTGTGATTACTAGTGGGTTGATTTCAAGTAATGCGAAATCGAAATCGTTAAACATGTTGCCAAGACCCATAAAGATCTTAACGAACTGTTTCATTTGTGTTGGGTTAAGACCCAATTTAAAACCAAGCTCACGAGCTTGGTAAGCTTGAGGACCTACTAAAGGATCTATCTCAGCTTTGTGGATAAGTTCTGGTGTTTCTTCAGCAACAGTTTCAATTTCAACGCCGCCTTCAGTAGACGCCATGAACACAACTTTACGAGAAGCACGGTCAACAACAGCACCTAGGTACAGTTCGTTTGCGATATCTGTACAGCTTTCTACTAAAATTTTAGCAACTGGCTGGCCTTTCTCGTCTGTTTGGTAAGTAACTAGGTTTTTACCTAACCAGTTAGCTGCAAACGCTTTAACTTCGTCGATAGTTTTAACTAGCTTTACACCGCCAGCTTTACCACGTCCACCTGCGTGAACCTGAGTTTTAACAACCCACATATCGCCGCCAATTTTTTCAGCAGCTGCTGCAGCTTCTTCAGGTGTATCGCAAGCGAAACCTTGAGAAACTGGTAAACCATATTCGGCAAAAAGTTGTTTTGCCTGATACTCATGCAAATTCATGATGCTTTATCCAATTTTTTATATTAAAAGAGCTGAATATTTATGCAAATAAACAACTATCCCAAATTGCGTGCCTAGTATAGATCTCATGGCGCTACATGAAAACCCCAGTATGACCTTAGGCGCAAAAAAAAAGCTGTGATTTTAACTCACAGCTTATATTTCATACTACTTAATTAAACATCTAGCAGTAAACGTGTTGGATCTTCAAGTAACTCTTTAATTGTTACTAAGAAACCAACTGATTCTTTACCATCGATTTGGCGATGATCGTAAGATAACGCTAAATACATCATAGGTAAGATTTCAACTTTACCATTAACAGCCATTGGACGATCTTGGATTTTGTGCATACCTAAGATTGAAGACTGCGGTAAGTTAATGATTGGTGTTGATAGTAATGAGCCGAATACACCACCGTTAGTAATAGTGAAATTACCGCCAGTCATATCGTCAAGTGTTAGCTTGCCATCACGACCTTTAAGAGCTAGCTCACGAATACCTTTTTCGATTTCTGCAACTGATAATTTGTCACAATCTTTAAGTACTGGCGTTACCAAGCCACGTGGCGTAGAAACAGCAATACTGATGTCGAAATAGTTGTGATAAACAATATCATCGCCATCAATTGATGCATTTACATCTGGGAAACGCTTTAACGCTTCAGTTACCGCTTTAACATAGAAAGACATGAAGCCTAAACGGATACCGTGACGCTTTTCAAATACTTCTTGGTACTGCTTACGAAGATCCATAATTGGCTTCATATTAACTTCGTTAAACGTTGTTAACATTGCAGTTGAATTTTTCGCTTCAAGAAGACGATTAGCAATCGTTTTACGTAAACGTGTCATAGGCACACGTTTTTGAGTACGGTCACCCATTGGTGCTGCTGGTGCTGCTTCTGCTTTTGCTGCTGGAGCAGGTGCTTTTAAGAATTGATCTACATCTTCTTTAGTCACACGGCCATTTTTACCTGAACCTTTTATTTTTGAAGCATCAAGGCCTTTCTCAGCAATTAAACGACGCACTGATGGCGTTAACACATCTGAACTATCGCTTGAGCTTTCTTCTTTGGCTGCTGGTGCATCCGCTTTAGCTTCAGATTTAGCTGGTGCAGCGCCTGCTTTTACCTTACCAATTACTTGCTCACCAAGAACGGTATCGCCTTCGTCATGGATTATTTCACCCATAACGCCGTCTTCTTGGGCAACAACTTCAAGTACAACTTTATCTGTTTCAATATCTACCAAGTTTTGGTCGCGTGTTACCGCGTCACCTGGTTGAACATGCCAAGTAGCAATTGTTGCATCTGCAACTGATTCTGGAAGTACAGGTACTTTAATATCCACTTCTTTACCTTCTGATGCTGGTGCTGATTGCGCCGCAGGCGCGTCTTCTGATTTATCTGATGCTGAGTCATCTTCTTTTGACTCTTTAGTTGCCGGTGCTTCATCTGCATCGCCAATTAAACCGATCACTTGGTCGCCAAGTACCGTAGCACCCTCTTCTTGTGAAATTTCAGTGATTACACCATCGTTTTGTGCAACCACTTCTAAAACCACTTTGTCTGTTTCAATATCTACTAAGTTTTGGTCACGGCTTACTTTGTCGCCAACACTTACATGCCATGTAGCAACGGAAGCATCTGCAACCGACTCAGGAAGAACAGGAACTTTAATCTCTGTGCTCATTGCTTATCCTTTCTTTTCTATAGTAAGCGCGTCGGCAACGAGCGCTTGTTGTTCTTTAGTATGTACTGACATATAACCACATGCAGGTGATGCTGAAGCTTTACGACCAGCATATTTTAATTTTGCATCTTGTGGAATTGCATCAATAAAGTGATGTTGAGAACAATACCAAGCACCTTGGTTTTGCGGCTCTTCTTGACACCATACAAAATCAGTAACATGCTGATAACGTTCAATAATCGTCTTCATTTCGTCATGTGGGAACGGGTATAGCTGTTCAACACGAACAATAGCAATGTTGTCTTGCTCAAGTTTACGACGCTCTTGTAATAATTCGTAGTAAACTTTACCACTACAAAATACAACACGTTCTACTTTCTTAGCATCAATATCATCAATTTCATCGATCACATTGTGGAATACGCCCTCTGATAGTTCTTCAAGCGATGATGTAGCTAATGGGTGACGAAGTAATGATTTTGGCGTCATAACAATCAATGGGCGACGAAGAGGTCTAACCGATTGACGACGAAGCATTGCATAAACTTGTGCAGGTGTAGATGGTACACATACTTGCATATTATGATCAGCACACAGCTGTAAAAAGCGCTCAAGACGTGCAGAGCTATGCTCAGGACCTTGGCCTTCATAACCATGTGGTAGCAAACATGTCAGGCCACATAAACGACCCCACTTTTGCTCACCTGAACTTAAGAATTGGTCAAAAACAACTTGTGCACCATTGGCGAAATCACCAAATTGCGCTTCCCATAAAACAAGTGAGGTCGGCTCTGCTGTTGCATAACCATATTCAAACGCTAATACCGCTTCTTCAGATAGCACCGAATCAAATACTTCAAACGTACCTTGATCTTCACTAATGTTTTGCAGTGGTAAGTATGTTGCACCGTCTTGTTGACCGTGAACAACGGCATGACGATGGAAGAAGGTACCACGGCCAGAGTCTTGACCTGTTAGGCGAATATCAGTGCCTTCAGCTGCAATAGTTGCATACGCTAAAGTCTCTGCCATACCCCAATCAAGTGCTTTTTCACCGGCTGCCATAGCTTTACGATCATCGTATATTTTCTTAACACGAGATTGCGCTTTGTGGTCTTCAGGGTAGCTTGCAACAATGTTACCGAGCTCTTTAAGTTTCTCTACAGAAACGCTCGCGTCGTAGTCAACATTCCAATCATGGCCAACGTATTTAGCCCAATCAGAAGAATGTGACGTTTCTGGTTGAATTTCTTCAACTACACAGTTGCCATCATCTAAGCCATTACGATAATCATCAGCAAGTGCTTTCACTTCGTTTTCTGTGAAAGAACCTTCCGAAATTAACTGATCTGCATAAATTAAGCGAGGGACTGGATGTTTTTTAATCTTTTGATACATAACAGGCTGTGTAGCATTAGGCTCATCAGCTTCGTTATGACCATGGCGACGGTAACAAACTAGGTCAATCACAACGTCACGTTTAAACTGGTTTCTAAAATCAAGCGCTAACTGCGTAACAAACGCAACCGCTTCAGGATCATCAGAGTTTACGTGGAAGATTGGTGATTGAACCATTTTTGCAATATCAGTACAATAATCAGTAGAGCGAACATCGTCTTGCTTGCTTGTTGTAAAACCAACTTGGTTATTAACAACAATACGAATGCTACCACCACAACTAAATGCATTAGTTTGTGATAAGTTAAACGTTTCTTGTACTACACCCTGACCTGCGATTGCAGAGTCGCCGTGAATAGTAATAGGAAGTGCTTTGCTGCCAGTTTTGTCGTTTAGACGATCAAGACGTGCGCGCACAGACCCCATAACCACAGGATTAACGATTTCTAAGTGCGATGGGTTAAACGCAAGTGCCATATGCACATTGCCACCTTTGGTCGCGAAATCTGAAGAGTAACCCATGTGATACTTAACATCACCAGAGCTTAAAGTATCTTTGTGTTTACCAGCAAATTCATCAAATAATTCTGATGGATTTTTACCAAGTACATTCACAAGTACGTTCAAGCGTCCGCGGTGAGCCATGCCGATTACGGCTTCTTTTTGGCCACTTTCACCCGCGCGGTGTATAAGCTCTTTAAGCATAGGCACTAACGCATCGCCACCTTCAAGTGAGAAACGCTTAGCACCCGGGAACTTAGCCCCTAAATATTTTTCAAGACCATCAGCCGCTGTCAATCCTTTAAGGATACGTAGCTTTTCATTTTTATCGAATTTTGGCCTAGACTGAACAGACTCTAAACGCTGTTGTAACCAACGTTTTTCTTCTGTTGATGTGATGTGCATATACTCTGCGCCAATAGAACCACAATAAGTAGTTTTTAGTGCTTGGTATAACTCACCTAAAGGCATAGTATCGCGGCCTACGGCAAACGATCCTACGTTAAATTCGCGGTCAAAGTCAGCATTTGATAAGTCGTGGTATTCTAGCTCTAAATCTCGTACACGTTCTCGTTGCCAAATACCTAGTGGATCTAGGTTTGCATTTTGGTGTCCACGAAAACGGAAAGCATTAATAAGTTGCAGAACTTTAACCTGTTTAAGGTCGCCGCCACTGCCCTCTGCTACCACTACTTCTCTATGCTTGTTTTTAGCAAGCGCCGCAAATTGTGAACGAACTTCTGAATGTTTTACTTCAACATCCACACCATCAACTTTTGGTAATTGTTCGAACACTTCTCGCCATTCTTCTGGCACCGAAGTCGCATCGTCTAAATACGCTTCATAAAGCTCTTCAACATAAGCAACGTTACCGCCGTTTAAATGTGAAGATTCTAGCCATGCCTTCATCACACCTTCGTGCATTTATAAGCCCTTTTTTTTAGCGCAGAAATTAATAGTTATATAACAAGATGGCTAATAAATATTAGCCATCTTTCGTCTACTAGAAATTAAACCGAGCGGTTTAATAACATAGATTTTATTTGCCCAATTGCTTTAGTCGGGTTAAGACCCTTAGGACAAACGCTAACACAGTTCATGATACTGTGGCAACGGAACACACTGAATGCATCGTCTAAGTCAGCTAAACGCTCTTCTGTTGCAGTATCTCGGCTATCAGCTAAGAAACGGTAAGCATGAAGAAGGCCTGCTGGACCTATAAACTTATCTGGATTCCACCAGAAAGAAGGACACGATGTAGAACAACATGCACATAAAATACACTCATAAAGCCCATCTAATTTATCACGCTCTTCAATAGATTGAAGACGTTCGCCTGCAGCAGGCTCGTCATTTATTAGATACGGTTTTACTTTTTCGTATTGAGTGTAGAACTGACTCATGTCAATAACAAGGTCACGAACAACAGGAAGTCCCGGTAATGGACGTACTACGATTTTACCTTTGCCATTTTTTTGTAGCGTAGATAAAGGAGTAATACATGCTAAGCCGTTCTTACCATTCATGTTTACACCGTCTGAACCACACACGCCTTCACGGCATGAACGACGGAATGATAATGTAGGATCTTGCTCTTTTAATAATAAAAGTGCATCCAATACCATCATGTCTTGGCCTTCCTCAGTTTGCAAAGTGTATTCTTGCATACGAGGTGCGTTGTCAACATCCGGATTGTAACGATAAACTGAAAATTGTACTTGTGCCATCGTCTCGCTCCTAGTAGGTACGTGCTTTAGGTGGGAATGCTTCACGTAGCTTAGGCTCGTAGTTTACTTTACGCTTGCTCATTTCATCCGTTACCGGATTAAATACTGAGTGACATAACCAGTTTTCGTCATCACGATCTGGGAAGTCAAAGCGAGAGTGTGCACCACGGCTTTCAGTACGGAAGTTTGCAGCTACTGCAGTTGAGTAAGCTGTTTCCATTAAGTTGTCTAATTCTAAACATTCAATACGCATGGTGTTGAAGTCTGATGATTTATCATCAAGACGTGCATGCTGTAAGCGTTCACGAATTTCTTTAAGCTCAGTAAGACCAGTTGCCATTGAGTCACCTTCACGGAATACCGAGAAGTTAAGCTGCATACACTGTTGTAGGTCTTTCTTGATTTGTACTGGGTCTTCGCCTTGACCAACTGTTGAGCTTTCCCAACGATTAAAGCGAGCTAAAGACGCTTCTAAATCAGACTCAGAAGCCGCTTTAGAAATTTCAACGTCATTTAGGTATTTACCTAAGAAATTACCAGCAGCACGGCCAAATACAACTAAATCAAGTAATGAGTTACCACCTAAGCGGTTAGCACCGTGAACAGATACACATGCAATCTCACCAACAGCAAATAAACCTTGTACTACTTTTTCGTTACCAGCGGCATCGATATTAAGTACTTGACCATTTACGTTAGTTGGCACACCACCCATCATGTAGTGACATGTTGGGATAACTGGAATTGGTTCTTTTGCAGGATCAACGTGAGCAAATGTTTTAGCAAGGTCGCATACACCTGGAAGACGTAAGTTAAGCGTTTCTTCGCCTAAGTGGTCAAGTTTCAACTTAAGGTGAGGACCCCAAGGACCATCACAACCACGACCTTCACGAATCTCTGTCATCATTGAACGGGCAACAACGTCACGAGATGCTAAATCTTTAGCGTTTGGTGCATAGCGTTCCATGAAGCGTTCGCCATCTTTATTTAAAAGATAACCACCTTCACCACGACAACCTTCAGTTACTAGCGTACCAGCACCTGCAATACCTGTCGGATGGAATTGCCACATTTCCATGTCTTGCATAGAAATACCAGCACGAGTCGCCATACCAACACCGTCACCAGTGTTAATGTGAGCATTAGTTGTTGATGCGAAGATACGACCTGCACCACCAGTAGCTAACACAACTGCTTTTGATTTGAAGAAAGTGATTTCACCTGTTTCAATTTCAATCGCTGTACAACCTACTACATCGCCATTATCGTTTTTAACTAAATCAAGTGCATACCATTCAGAAAATACATTTGTTTTATTTTTAACGTTTTGTTGATAAAGAAGGTGTAATAATGCGTGACCAGTACGGTCAGCAGCTGCTGCGGTACGTGCAGCTTGTTCACCACCAAAGTTTTTCGATTGACCACCGAAAGGACGTTGGTAAACACGGCCATTTTCAAAACGAGAAAATGGTAAGCCCATGTTTTCTAATTCAGTAATAGCTTCTGGGCCTGTATTACACATGTATTCGATAGCGTCTTGGTCACCGATAAAATCGGAACCTTTAACGGTATCATACATATGCCATTCCCAGTTATCTTCATGCGAATTACCTAGCGCTACTGTAATACCACCTTGAGCAGATACAGTATGTGAGCGTGTCGGAAAAACTTTAGAGATTAGTGCACATGTTTTGCCAGATTCAGTAATAGCAAGAGCAGCGCGCATACCTGCACCACCGGCACCAATTACTACGGCGTCAAATTCACGAACAGAATATTTCACTTAAACACCCCATAAAACGATTAAACCTACAGCTACGTAAGCAACAGCCATTAGGTTTAGTACAAAGCCTAAGAAAGCACGCAATTTAGCGCCCTTTACATAGTCGGTTAGAACCTGCCAAAGGCCGATACGGGTATGAACCATAATGCAAACTAGGGTGATTAATGTCGCCCCTTTCATTGCTAGGTTAGAGAATAGGCCTGTCCAGGCGTCATATGTGACTTCTGGCATTGCTAAAAAATAGCCAATAATAAAAATTGCATATGCACTGATTATTAATGCCGTTGTGCGTAGAGATACAAAATCTTGTACGCCATCACGTTTAAGAGTTGCTTGATTTAAGACCATATCCACACCCCTGCCAATACAGCAAACACAACGCCAAGTGCCATTGCAATTTTAGCGCTAGTGTTGCCTGATTCAAGTTCTTCCCAATGCCCCATATCCATAATGATGTGACGGATACCACCGATAAGGTGATAACCCAATACAGAAAGGGTGCCCCAAGCTATAAATTTGGCAATGAATCCGTTAAACAGACCCTTGACGAATTCAAAACCTTCAGCTGAAGAAAGAGACTCTGACCAAGCCCAAATGACAAACGTTAAAGCAAAAAATAATGCAACACCGGTGACGCGGTGAAAAATTGAAGCTTTAGCCGTTGCCGGCATAGATATAGTTGTTAGATCTAGATTTACAGGTCTTTGCTTTTTCACAGTTACTTGCCCATCTTGCCCGCAGTGGGGCTCATCTACTTGTTTTTCTAAAACCCACCAAATGTTTCTGGTGGAACTATCAAAATAAACGTATTAATACTAATAAAGTTCACTTTTTATGAAAAATATTATGTAAAAAAAAGTTTACCCAAATACAAATCGGTTAAAAACCTCCGTTAGTATATATAGCCGGAGACTCTTTTACAATTCTTGTTTACTTTGAGTCGTTTGCGAATTAGCCAATGGTATAATATTCAATCTATACCGAATATTTATTATACATATGTGCATAATACTTATAAAAATTGACTTTATACCCCTCTTTCACGTTAAAATGTAAAGATGTGCTTAGAATAGATTTTAGAATATAAAAATCAGAATAGTTATCTTAATAGGAGATACATAGATGGCAGATAAGAAAGCCACAGTCCATATTGATGGGCTAGATCCAATCGAACTTCCAATTTATCAAGGTACTGCTGGCCAAGATGTAATTGATGTACGTACACTCGGCTCACATGGTCACTTTACTTATGACCCAGGTTTCATGTCGACTGGTTCTTGTGAATCTACAATCACTTACATCGATGGTGGTAAAGGTGTTTTATTACACCGTGGTTACCCGATCGAGCAGTTAGCAGAGAGCTCTAACTACGTTGAGTTATGTTACTTACTATTAAACGGTGAGTTACCAACTAAAGAGCAATACGATGATTTTGCTACAAAAATCACTCGTAGCACAATGCTAGATGAAAAAATCGCAAACTTCTTCCAAGGTTTCCGTTTTGATGCACACCCAATGGCAATGCTATGTGGTGTGGTTGGTGCATTATCTTCTTTTTACCATGAAGATCTTGATATCACTGATGCAGTTCAACGTAAGACAAGCGCTATTAAATTAGTTGCTAAATTACCAACAATTGCGGCAATGGCATACAAAACAAACATCGGTCAACCGTTTGTATATCCACGCAATGATTTAAGCTATGCAGAAAACTTCTTACACATGATGTTCTCTGTACCTGCTGAAGAATACAAAGTGAACCCAGTAACAGCTAAAGCAATGGATAAAATCTTTATGCTTCATGCTGACCACGAACAGAATGCTTCAACGTCAACTGTTCGTTTAGCTGGTTCTTCTGGTGCTAACCCTTATGCATGTATTGCTGCGGGTATTGCATCACTTTGGGGCCCTGCTCACGGCGGCGCTAACGAAGCATGTTTAAACATGTTAGAAGAAATTGGTTCAGTTGATCGCATCGACGAATATGTAGCAAAAGCAAAAGATAAAGCGGACCCTTTCCGTCTTATGGGCTTTGGTCACCGTGTTTACAAAAACTTCGACCCACGCGCAACAGTAATGCGTCAAACATGTCATGAAGTTTTAGCTGAGCTTAATATTCAAGATCCATTGCTTGATATTGCAATGAAACTTGAGCAAATTGCACTTGAAGACCCGTACTTTGTTGAGAAGAAACTTTACCCTAACGTAGATTTCTACTCAGGTATTATCTTAAAAGCGATTGGTATTCCTACAAGTATGTTCACTGTAATTTTTGCAATGGCACGTACTGTAGGTTGGATCTCACACTGGGACGAGATGCTTTCTCAGCCTGGTCACAAGATCAGCCGTCCACGTCAGCTTTACACAGGTGAAACAACACGTGATTATAAAGCTACAGACAAGCGCTAAGCTTTAAAGTTAGTTTTAAAAGGCCGCTTCTGCGGCCTTTTTTATTACATGCTACTTGAGAATTATCTTAAACAGATTACAATTCCTGCCCGAATTGATTAACTTTATGAGCCTATGTCTGTGTCCTCGTTTGATCCTAAAAAAATCCGTAATGATTTCCCTACTCTAAATCAGACAATCAATGGCAATCCTTTGGTTTATTTAGACTCAGCTGCAACAACACAAAAGCCACAATGTGTGATTGACGTCACCACACAGTTTTACACATCACAGAATGCAAATGTTCACCGCGGTCGTCATACACTGAGTGAGCAAGCTACAGCGGCTTATGAGCAAGTACGTCATCGCGTTGCTGATTACTTTCAGGTAAGCGGTAATGAAATTGTCTGGACTAAAGGCGCTACTGAGGCGATTAACTTAGTTGCACATGGCCTAAGAAATACATTAACAACAGACGACACCATTTTAATTAGCCCAATCGAGCATCACGCGAATATTGTGCCGTGGCAAGAACTCGCGGCATACACTGGTGCAACGTTAAAAGCGTTGCCACTTAATGACAATGCCACTTTTGATATCAAACAGTGCTGTGACGTGATTAAACACACCAAACCTGCACTTCTTGCAATCACTCACGCCTCTAATGCGCTGGGCAATATTACCGATTTAACTCCGCTGATAACCGCTGCGAAGGCAGTAGATGCGTTAACTTTAGTCGACGGCGCACAAGGCGCCCTTCATTTAAGACCTAATTTAATCAAGCTTAATTGTGATTTCTACGTGTTCTCAGCTCACAAAATGCTGGGGCCAACTGGATTAGGCGGTTTGTATGGCCGCTATAGTGCGTTAAATGCATTATTGCCTTATCAAACAGGTGGTGAAATGATTGAAAAAGTGACCCTAACGCAAAGCACTTATCGTGACGCTCCCGCTAAATTTGAAGCTGGGACGCCAAATATAGCCGGTGTTTTAGGCTTTGGTGCGGCGCTTGAGTATTTAATGGCACTTGATCAGCAAACATTAAAGCAATATGAACAACAGTTGTTTATTTATGCAGCGAACGCACTGAATCAAATAGACGGTATTAGTATTTATAGCGACCTAAAATCGAACATTGGTACATTGTGCTTTAATTATAAAAATGAACATCCGTACGATCTGGCAACTTTACTTGACGGCTATGGTGTTGCAGTGCGAAGTGGTCATCATTGTACCCAACCGTTGATGACCCATTTGAAACTAAATGGCTCACTCAGAGCGAGTTTTGCTTTTTATAATACGACTAAAGATGTAGACCAATTTATTACTGCGCTTAAAGAATGCATCGCTTTATTAGACTAATTTGGATAAATAATGACTCACACATATCAACTGGTAAGTAAAAACATTGAAAACAGTGCAAGCTGGCAACAGAAATACCGTGAAATTATGTTACTTGGCAAAACACTACCGCCGTTAGTCGATATACTAAAAACAGATGATGCGCTAGTCCAAGGCTGTGAAAGTAAAGTATGGATGTTTGTTGAGTTTGATTTGACAGAAAATGCATTGGTTGTAATTGGTGATTCTGATACGCGAATAGTAAAAGGATTATTAGCGTTAATTTTAGCGCTGTATAACGGTTTGACACCTGAAGAGGTATTAAGCGTTAATGCCTATGAAGAATTTGAAAAGCTCGGCTTAATTAGCCACTTAAGCGCTTCTCGCGGCAATGGGATAAAAGCTATGGTGGAAAAAATACAAACTTTAGCTAAACAAAAAGCGCGTTAAGCGCTTTTTTAACAATATGATGTGTAATCTGTAATTAAATGTTCAAGCGTGTACACTTATCTAAATATTTTCTTACTGCTTTAGCGGCAACAAAAAAACCAAAACTACCGGTGATCATCGTCACCGAACCAAAGCCATTATTACAATCCATATTCATACTACCATCTGCATTTTGTTTCGCATGGCACACACTGCCATCACTACCGGGATAAACAAGCTGCTCTGTTGAATACACACAGTCAATATTAAATTTACGTTTTGGATTAGAGCTGAAATTATACTGCTTACGCAAAATATAGCGCACCTTTGCAAGCAATGGATCTTGAGTCGTTTTTGCCACATCTCCAAATGTAATTTGACTTGGATCAGTTTGCCCACCTGCACCGCCCGTGGTAATTATAGGCATTTTATTACGCTTACAGTGCGCGATTAACGCCGCTTTTTCTTTTACCGCATCAATGCAGTCAATAACATAATCAAAACCTTGAATATGCTCTTGAATATTATCTAGTGTTATAAAATCGTCAATAACATTAACTATACACTCAGGGTTGATAAGCTCGCAGCGCGCCTTCATGGCATCCACTTTTGCTTCCCCAATCGTGCCTGTTAACGCATGAATTTGACGATTAACATTGGTTGCGCATATATCATCTAAATCTATTAGAGTAATTTTGCCCACGCCGGTGCGCGCTAATGCTTCTGCAGTCCAACTGCCAACGCCACCTATACCAACAACACAGAAATGTGCCTGTTGTAACCATTCAAATTGCTGTTGACCATATAGTCGTTTAATACCACCAAAGCGGATATCAGTTACTTGTTCACTCATTTACCAGTCCAATTTCCACGGCGTTTGCCAAGAATCAAAATCTTGATGTTTTATTAATTGCGCATATTCAACTCCACACTCTGGCAACAGAGTCTGTTGTATTTGTTCCCCAGCCCACTCAAAGTCCAGCGCAAATGCATGCAAATAGGTACGATCAGCGGCACTCCCAGAATAACTAGCATCGCCTAATATAGCGGCACTTATACTCTTTAATGCCACCCTAAGCTGGTGAGTTTTTCCTGAATATGGTTTCAATAAGTAAGCTCTAAATCCGCTTTTAAAGCTAAACGAATAAAAACGTGTAATAGCGGGGTTACTCTGTGAGTTTAATAATTTATATGTGCCTCGACGAGATTTTGCCATGTCACCTTTAACCCAGCCTTGCTTTTTTTTAGGCTTGGTATCACTAACCGCTAGATAAAACTTATTAATCGCATGCTGGGCAAATAACTTCGTAAATTCTGCTGCTGCCGCTTTGCTTCGTGCGAGTATAATCAAGCCTGAAGTGACCTTATCTAAACGGTGTACCGCAAATAGTTTTTCATTTAACTGTTGCTCAGCTAGTACCACAAAACCGGGGCCTTCTTCAGAATGAAAATTAAGCCCATGAGGTTTATTTATGATGTAAAAATCATCATGCGTATATTGCACTTTTAATATAGGCGTTTGTGCTATATTCACGCGCTTTTACTTTGAATATGGGCAACCACTTTAGCTAAATCCTCTGGTGTATCTACTCCTGCATGAGGGGTCACTAAAGCTTGTTCTATTTTAATTGCATAACCATGGTATAGCACCCTTAGCTGCTCTAGTGATTCTAAAACTTCTAATGGCGAAACACTTAATTCAATATATTGCTTTATAAACCCTGCGCGATACGCGTAAATACCCACATGGCGTTGAAAAGGCGCTAAATTAAGTGGTTGCTGCTCAGCCATCATGGCGCTTCTATCAAATGGGATACTCGCTCTTGAAAAGTACAAAGCATTTTTATTGATATCACTGACAACTTTAACCGCATTAGGATTAAACACTTCATCACGCTCTTCAATAGCAACGCTTAAGGTTGCCATTGGTGCCGTTGATTGCGCTAATAATGTTGCCACTTGTGATACGTTATCAGGCGACAGCAAAGGTTCATCACCTTGTACATTTACCACGATAGTATCATCGGCTAAATTAAGTAAATCCACTACTTCGGCTAAGCGCTCTGTGCCTGATTGGTGATCTTCACGTGTCATCAAAACATTACTAGTAAAACGTTTAGCAGCATCAAACACTCTTTGATGGTCGGTAGCAATAACCACCTTGCTGGCTCCTGACAAACAGGCTTTTTCATACACATGCTGTATCATTGGTTTGCCACAAATATCAGCAAGTGGTTTACCTGGTAAACGAGTAGAAGCGTAACGCGCAGGGATAACAACTACGAATTCCACTTTTCTACCTCTTCAAGGGTCAATTCACGGGCTTCATTTTCAAGTAGTACAGGAATGTCATCACGTACCGGGTAAGCTAGTTTTGCTGCTGTGCTGATCAGCTCTTGGTTTTCTTTATCAAAGCGCAACTTACCTTTACACACAGGGCAAGCAATAATTTCGAGTAATTTTGTATCAAAGGCCATGGTGGATCCCTTTTTCTTTTAATAATAAATTTAATGTGTTTATTACTGCTGCAGTTGGTTGAGCGTCAACCGGCAAGTAATACCAATTTGGCTTAGCAAAGTCACGACACTTAACCGCATCTTTTTCTGTCATTAATACACAGTCCTCACCAAATTGAGCAAAGTCATTGGCGGTATAAGCATAATGGTCGCGAAAATGATGTGTTGATAACAACGCTATACCTTGTGCTTTTAATGATGCTTCAAAGCGCTGAGGGTTACCGATTGCACTTACAGCATGCGCTGTTTCTATAGCCGTTGTTATCTCAGTATTATCAGCAACACGTTTAATAATTGATGGCTGCAAGCGATAGCTAAATTCATGTTCAGAACCATTTTCAATGACTAAATCAACACTGTTTAAACGAGAAACCGTTTCGCGAAGTGGTCCTGCTGGCATTAAAAAACCATTACCAAATTTTCTTTCGCTATCAACAATACAACATTCAATACTGCGTGCCATTTTGTAGTGTTGCATGCCATCATCAGAAATAATTACATCAAGCTGAAACTGATGATTGAGCATTTCTATATTCTGCTGTCTATTTGGCCCCACAACTAACGGACATCGTAAACGGTTAAATAAAAGTACCGGCTCATCCCCTGCTTCTAAAGTCGTCGTATTGGCAGTTACTAATAATGGGTAATGGGCTGCTTGCCCACCATAGCCGCGACTAATTAAACCAACAGATAAGCCTTGAGCGGTTAAGTAATCATGTAGCCACAATACAAATGGAGTCTTACCATTGCCGCCAACACTTATATTGCCAACAACAATTACTGGAGTATTACTAACAAATGGCTTAAAAACACCCACTTCGTAGCAGTATTTGCGCACTAGAGCAACACAGCCAAAAATAGCGGACAGTGGTAATAACAATAAGGTAATTAAGCTAAAAGGTTTGTACCAGCTTTGCTCTATTTTACTCACCCCTGCTCACCAAACTGCATTTTACAAAGAGCTGAGTAGGTACCATCGTTAGTCAGTAATTCAGTATGCGTACCACTTTCTATCACTTTACCGTTATCAATCACATAGATACGGTCACTATTTTCAATAGTCGATAGCCTATGAGCGATAACAATGGAGGTTTTGTCTTTCATTAATATATCAAGAGCATGTTGGATAAGCTTTTCAGACTCAGTATCCAAGGCCGAGGTCGCTTCATCTAAAATTAAAATAGGCGCGTCTTTTAAAATAGCACGGGCAATCGCAATACGTTGACGTTGCCCGCCTGAAAGCATTACCCCATTCTCGCCAACCATAGTGTTAAGTTGCTCAGGTAAGTCTTTTACAAACTCCCACACATGGGCTTGTTTTGCAACGTCATGAAGCTCTTCAATAGAGATTTCGCGTTGTAAACCATAACAAATATTATTGGCAATCGTGTCATTAAATAGCACCACTTGTTGCGACACTAACGCAAATTGACGGCGAAGATCAGTAAGCTTATATTCATTAAGAGCAATGCCATCGAGTAAAATTTCGCTTGGCGCTTCTAAGTCATAATATCGGGGTAACAAGTTAGAAATAGTCGATTTACCCGAGCCAGAGCGGCCAACAAGGGCAATACTCTCACCGGCTTTTATGTTCAGTGATAAATCGTTAAGCACGGCTTCATCCTTGGTTGGGTATTTAAAGGTCACATTTTTCACCTCAATATGCCCTTTTACCTTATCAACCGAAAAGGTACCCGTGTCTTTTTCAATTTCTTCATCTAGCACTAAAAAAATACTCTGAGCAGCTGAAATACCTCGCTGTAAGTCACTGTTTACATTGGCAAGTTGCTTTAATGGGCGCAGTAGCATCATCATCGATGAGATGAGTACGACAAAATCCCCAGAGCTAATGCTGTCTATCATAGAGGGCATCGACACAACCCATAAAATAACAGCCATAGCACTGGCAGCCAAAATTTGAATAATAGAGACACTTAGCGCTTTAGTCGCATCCATCTTGATACGTTGTTGGCGGTTATGATTATTAATTTTAGAAAATTGATCAATTTCTTGTGTTTGCCCACCAAAGCCATGGATCACTTTGTGACCACTGAGCATTTGCTCTGAACTACGGGTAACTTGTCCCATCGCTGACTGAATATTTTTCGAGATATGACGAAAGCGTTTAGACACCACAGCTACTATGATAGCCACAAGCGGGATAATAACTAAGAAGATTAACGACAACTGCCAACTGGTATAAAACATCACAGCGAGTAAAAACACCACGAAAGCGCCTTCACGCACAACAATAAGCAGTGCTTTGGTGATTGCTTGTTGAACTTGCTCGGTGTCAAAGGTAATTTTAGAAATCAAATCGCCGGTTGAGTTTTTATCGTGAAAGGACACCGGTAAATGTAAAATGTGTTCAAACAATTCTTGGCGCAGCGCCCTCACGACTTGTGAGCCTACATAGCTTAAACAGTAAGATGACATAAAGTTAAATACGCCACGCCCGATAACCAGCGCAATAACCACAAATGGCGCATAAGTAAGTACCTGGCTGTTACGCTCGTTTAAACCTTCATCGATAAACGGCTTCATCAGTTGAATGAATAATGCATCCATACCTGAATAACCTATCATTCCTATAATCGCGACGATGGCAATCGACTTATAAGCGCCAACGTAAGAAACAAGCCGTTTATATATTTGTGTAGTACTTTGTTCCATAACACTCTCTAAAACCTGTAACAGCCCCTATTGTATCCTTAGCAACAGCAAAACAAAACGTCAATCTTTGATAAACCAATAACTTTCCGCCCCTCTTGCGGTACTCAGCTCTAAGTGTTTAGCATAAAAATCAACCCGAATTTGTCCTACATCACCGGTGCTATATTGTTTGGCGTTTATTTTATTGTAACGCTTAACTACCGCTTTACTTGGAAATTGCCACTGGCCTTGATACGCACTTGAATGAATCACAAGTGTTGGGTTTACGGCCTCGATAAACTCGACACTGGAAGAGCTATCACTGCCGTGATGAGGACTTAACAAAACTGTACTTTGTAAATCATGCCCTTGTTTAATTAATTTAGACTCCCTCGCCTTTGATATATCACCAGTGAGAAGCACACTATGGTTTGCACTTGAGACTTTAACAACACAGGAATTATCATTACGGTTATTAAACTCATCTTTTGAAAAGGTTTGAATACTCAAGCCTTGAAAGTCTATTTTTGTCGCTATGCAGTCTTTATATACACCACTTGGATGAAAATAATCAAAGCTCCATGCATAACCGGCTTTTTTAAAGTGCGCAACGCCTCCTGCATGGTCGTTATCTTGATGGCTTACAATCGAGTTAGTTACTGTTAGGTTATGAGCATTAATATAGGGTAGTAAAACACTAGTGACACGACTAAAGCGATTAAAATAACTCGGGCCAAAATCATAAATAAACGCATGTTTATCTTTTTCTATCAGTACCATTAAACCGTGGCCTACATCAAATACGTTTAACTGCCAAAGGCTGGTTTGCGTAAAGTAATAGTTAAAAAGCAAAGTCAAAATCGGAATGCAGGCTAGTAAGCGAAGCTCAATAAAATAAAGTAAGGGTACAACACTATAAAGCAGCACCACGGTGGTTATACTTACCTGTCCTACATTAAGCCAACGTATCTGCTGAGGTATTGCCTGCAACATTTGATACAAATTGGTCAGTGGAAAATCATATAACACAATAAATGCATGCCAATCGGTTAATAACCCCAGCAACACGCTTAAAAATAAAGCAGGCATTAATACAAAAGATAAAATGGGAATAGCCACAAGATTTAAAACTAAACCCACTAAACTCACGCCATTGAAAAAGTATAATGACAGGGGTAATAAGCCAATAAATAATCCCAGTTGAATAATAAATAATGTTCGCATATTGGCCAGTAGTGAGTGACCCCGAAGTGGAAACTGCTTTAAAACCATAAAAATAATACATACCGCTAAAAACGAAAAGTAAAGACCTGGATTTAGTACACTAAATGGATTAACCGCTAAAATAATAACCAACGCATATAAAATACTGCGCCATCTCAATGATTGCTTTGCCAAGTAATAAAGCAACAAATAACAACCCAGCATAATTAAAGCGCGAGTTGCGGAGATGATAAAATCACTCAAGTAAACATATATGAATGCCACTACAAAGCCGACAGCGCTATAAACAATAGAAACATTTATGCCTTGATTTAGTTCAGGTTTAACCAACTTAAGACAAAAACGTGTAACAAAATAACAAAAACCAAACACTAAAGAGATATGCAACCCAGAAATGGCTAATAAGTGACTTAACCCAAGACTCTGCATTAATCGCTTTTGCTCGAATGTCATCAATGACTTATCGCCGGTTAAAAGTGTATAATATAGCCATTTAAGCTCAGCATTATTTACCAGCTTTTTTACATAGGCTCTATAAGCTGACACGGTATTATTTTTTTGAGAGCTTTTAATATTAAGCTGCTTATTGAGCACTGTACCTTTAAAGGCTATCTTTTGTGTAAAAGCATAAAGCTGATTATCAAAAACAGTAAAATTTTTAATAGTTCTATAATTATTCAGTCTCACTTGGGCATTAAAAGTATCACCAGATTTAATTGGTTGTGCAAAATTGATACTTAATAAGGCATAAGGTGCCCTAAAGTGACTATATTCACTATCTTCTAAATGGGTTATTTTAGCTTTTATATATTGGGGAGGCGTAGCAGAGATAACCTCTTCGACCACCACACCGACAGAATAAGCATATTTTTTGTGCTGTTCAGGTAACTCAAATGAATAAAACAAGATAAAATGTGCGGCTACACAGCAAATACCGCAAATAAAGCCTAACAATACAGTTAAAAACGGCTTAAAATACGTGCTCACAATAAGGATTGAAATTGTGATAACTGTAAACTCAAGGGTTTGATAATAAAATACGGTAATAACGACACCGGTAACAAACCCAAGACTCATCCACACAGACGTAAATGGTTGCTTTAAATGGCTAAAAAAACGATCCAACGGTTTTTACCTGATCCAAATAAAATTAGACATCACAAATCACTAAGGATATTTGGTCGTCTTTTACATGATGCTAACCTTTGGCATTTAAATCGACGCTCAGCACGCGGTGCCTTTGCCGTTGGACTTTTTTTTGCATTCATCCCTGTTCCTTTTCAAATGGTGCTAGCAGCTGCCGCAGCCATAATCTTAAGAGTTAATTTGCCTATTTCTGTTGCTTTGGTGTGGATCACCAACCCACTTACAATGCCACCTATTTTTTACGGCTCATACTTGGTTGGTACATTAGTACTAAATCAACCTGAGCAGCATTTTGCGTTTGAGGCTAGTTGGGCGTGGTTTATAGAAAGCCTTACTACCATTGGCCCTGCTTTTTTAGTGGGTTCGCTTGTGTGCGCATCTATTGCCAGTGTTATTGGCTATTTTGGTATTGATTTAATTTGGCGTCGCTCAGTAAGAAAAGCTTGGATATCTAGAAATAACTAGCGACTACTTCATCAAGTACTTCTGTTAATATTACTATAGACAAAAAAAAACCAACTTAACAAGTTGGTTTTTTTATAAACGAATAGCAGTACTTAGAAACGAAAAACGCGTCTTAATCCAACTAAAGGTAGCAGTAATAAACCAAACCATGAGAAGCTGGCTGAGCTACGTTCATAAAACTCTGCATCTGGGGCTTTACAATTTTCAACTTCACCATTAGCAATCGGTGAAAGTTTTACTGCAACAGCAACACTTTCATATTGAATGTTACCATTTATGTCGGTTATGACCTCACCTAGTGAGTCTAATTTTTCAACCGTTTTAGTTGCCACACCAAATACTTCATTATTTTCGTTGATTGATTTCGCCTCTACCATTTTATAACTAAAGCTAGTTTCACCATCACTGTCAAAACATGGTAGTAGATTATTTAGATTAGTGATTTTGTCATCACCAATTTTATAAATAAACGCTTCTGAACGCCTTGTACTCGCTGTATCACCAACATCACCTTCGCCTACAATATAACCTTGATTATTAATATCATTTGCATATGAGCTTGAGCTAATAAAATAATCTTCAGGAAACACCGTCGTGTTTGTATTTATATCGTGGTAAAAGAGTTTGTTTCTTAAAGAGCCTTCAATGCGTTTAGTAGCATAACCTGCAATAATGTCATTATCATTGATTGCAAATGCTTTACCTCCTTCCCAATCATCTTGCTGGTTTATAAAGTCAACTACCTCACCGTCTTTAAAATAAGTTGGCATACTGTAGATTCTATTATCGTTGTCAATATCTCGGGTATCTGAAGACCCTACAGCAATACCATTACTATTCACAGCTAATGCAATACTATTAAATGGAGTTCTGTCTTCATCTTCTTCCGGAGTAAGCGCTAAACCTAGCAACTCTGTTGAAGTCACATTATAAGTGCTGTCTAGAGTCCATTTAACCGCTGTTTTATTAAACACACCTCGCGTATTTCGAGAATTAATTAACTCGATACAAGCCATAACTGGCTCATCAAGGCCATCACAATTGTCTGTAATTGTGGTTTGTCTCTCAGCAGGAATACTGACCGATACATTACCAACAACAATGTAACCAGTGTCAGTGGCAACAATATCAGATGCTTTACTAGTCCCACCGTGTTCAGTAAATTCTGGTAAAAGCGGCACTTCAACACCACCAGCAGAGATTAAAATTCCGCGCTCTATAAACTCACGAGTAAACCACGTTTCTTCATCAGTTTCGCCATCTGGTGTAAAGCTCACTTTATCAAAGGCTGCACTTCCCCAACCAACCGTAGTACCGTCTTGCGCTACACCTGTATAAAAGTTACTTACTGATCGAGTTAGCCCATCATAATCAAGTGAAGATTCATCGAAAAGAGACTGCTCAGTTATTAAACCGTTATTATAGCTTGTAGCAATAAGCGAACTGATTTTTTGATATTCAAAATCTTCAGACCGAGAAGATAGAAAGCCAACCATAAAAGTATGTGCGTCAGCATTAGTGTAAACAGCATCATTATTTTCTATATCATCGAGGGTAAAGGTTATTTCTTTATCAATGTTTTCAAACCTTTTAACTTCGGTGTCGTATGCGCTCTTTATTATATTATCTGTAAAGTCGATATAACTAATATCAATAGGTAGGTTAAACAATCCGTTAGCTTGACCTATAATATGGCCGTTTTCACTCACATCAGTAACATAAGTATGTTTGGCAGCTTCAAAGTCACCTAATTCGGTTAACTGGTACGTTGCACTTAATGCTGATGTACTCAGTGTGGCTAAAACACTGGCCGCGAGTAATTTATATTTCATTTTATTCCTTACTACTGATTCTTTAATTCTTCAAGTTCTTCCCAACGCTCAAAAGCGGCTTCAAGGTCAGACTCGAGTTGGGCTAAATGGTTCAATTCCTTGGCTGTTATATCACTGTCTTGCTTGAAAAAATCTTCATGACTTACTCGTTCTTGTTGTTTTTCAAGTTCAGCTTCAAGTTGCTCCATTTTATTAGGTAGTTGCTCTAGTTCAAGTTTTAATTTGTAAGAGAGTTTATTTGCTTTGTTATTGCTTTTAACTGGCGTTGGCTCTGTTTTTTCAACTTTTTTGACTGGCTGCTTTTGCAACTCTTTGTGCTGCTCCGCCAAATAGTTGGTATACGCTTCATAATCACTGTAGCCACCAACTATATCAGTGACTTTGCCGTTACCTTCAAATGCCCAAACACTCGAACAGGTATTATCAATAAACTCTCGGTCGTGGCTTACTATAAGCACAGTACCTTGATATTGGTTAATAATATCCTCAAGGAGCTCTAATGTTTCTATATCTAAGTCATTGGTAGGCTCATCGAGCACTAATATATTTGAAGGTTTCAAAAATAACTTGGCTAATAACAATCTGTTTTTCTCACCACCTGAAAGTGCTTTTACCGGTGTACGAGCACGTGCTGGCGGAAATAAAAAGTCTTGTAAATAGCCTAACACGTGACGTGAGCGTCCGCCCATCATCACTTCTTGCTTACCTTCAGCAACGTTATCTTGAACGGTCGCTTCTTCATCAAGCTTCTCACGGTACTGATCGAAATATGCAAACTCTAAGTTAACACCTTGCTTTATTTCACCACTGTCTGCTTTTAAATCACCAAACAACAATTTTAATAGCGTTGTTTTACCAATACCATTAGGCCCCACCAAACCAATACGATCGCCACGCATCACTAAGGTAGAGAAATCATCAGCTATCACTTTGTCTTTAAATGCATGATTTAGGTGTTTAGCTTCAAATACTAGTTTACCTGAACGATCCGCTGTTTCGATATTGAAATCAGTTTTACCTACTTGTTCCACACGTTGTTTACGTTCATTACGTAATTGTTTCAGCTCACGAACACGGCCTTCATTACGGGTTCGACGGGCTTTAACACCTTGGCGGATCCATGCTTCTTCTTCCGCTAAGCGTTTATCAAACAATGCATTTTGTGTTTCTTCTACTTTTAAATCATGCGCTTTTTGTTCTAAGTAAGTTGCATAATCACCAGGATAAGAAATTAGTTTACCGCGATCTAAATCTAAAATACGTGTAGCAACAGCTCGAATAAAAGCACGGTCATGCGATATAAATACAATACCGCCTTTAAATTCTTTTAGGAATTGCTCTAACCACATTACACTTGTCATATCCAAGTGGTTAGTAGGCTCATCGAGCAGTAATAAATCAGGCTCACTCACTAAAGCACGCGCTAATGCAACTTTACGTAACCAACCACCAGAAAGCGACTCAAGTTTCGCATCAGGAGTTAGCTCTAATTGAGTAAGTACAAGTTGAATTCGGCTATCAAAACGCCAGCCATCTGCCGCCTCTAATTTATTAGATAAACGCTCTAATTTATTTAATAGTTGATCAGTGCAATCTGTTTGCAATTGTGTGCTTACATGATGAAAGTCAATAAGTAAGTTAGCAATTTCGGGCATACCTTGGGCAACATAATCAAATACAGTGCCACTTGCCCCTTTAGGTGGATCTTGCTCTAAACGCGATATTTTTAAACTACCAACTTGGTTTATTTCGCCATCATCAAGTATTAGTTGACCGTCGAGTACTTTTAAAAGCGTTGATTTACCTGCACCATTGCGACCTACAATACACACACGTTCGCCACTTTCGATTACTGCATCTGCATTATCAAGTAATGGGTGTGTACCGTAAGCTAATTGTGCTTTTGAAATTCTAATTAAATCCATAGTTAATCTTTACTCTTATTCTGCTTGCGCTAAAAACTGCTGCGCCTGAGGTGCAGTAAAAGGCCAAAATAATTGTTGGCCTTGTTGATTTTTTAAAACCGGAATGCTTATTTGATACTCTAAAATTAATACGTCATCGCTCATAATATCAATAAGTTGTAATTCATCGGTTGATGAAAGTAACGGTTTTAACAGCTGCTCTGCTTGCTCGCACAAGTGGCAGCCGTCGGTGTGATATAAAATCCACTTAGCCATGTTTAATTAACCAGCTATTATGAATTTTTTTATTTCGTTTAAAGTCAGGAGATAAGGTTTTTTCAGAAATATTTTCTGCTTTTAACCCTAACCCCATCAAGCCAACTTCATCCATTACAAAACCGCGTTTATTATTAGAGAATATTAGCGTACCCGATGGGCTCAATATTTTTTTAACCCAAGTTAACAGCTTAATGTGGTCGTTTTGCACATCAAACGCGTCTTTCATTCGTTTAGAATTTGAAAAAGTAGGCGGATCTAAAAAGATCAGGTCATACTGCCCTTGTGCATACTCTAGCCATTTTAAACAATCAGCTTGCTCAAAACGATAACGTGTATTGCTAATATCGTTAAGCGCAAAGTTATCTTGCCCCCACTTTAAGTAGGTTTTAGATAAATCAACGGTAGTAATCGCTTTTGCGCCACCAATGGCTGCATGTACTGAGGCGGTTCCTGTGTATGCAAACAGGTTCAAAAAGCGCTTATCTTTTGCGTTTTCTTGAATGTAACGACGTGCAAGGCGATGATCTAAAAATAGCCCCGTGTCTAAGTAGTCAAATAAATTAACTTTAAACTTAGCACCAAACTCTTCTACTACCATGGTTCTATTTTGCTTGGCCATGGGTGTATATTGCTCTTCACCTTTTTGTTTTTTACGTACTTTTACAGCAATATTTTCAGGTGCAATATCAAGTTGTTGTGCTGTTAAGCTAATAACATCTTGCAAACGCTTCTCTGAAGTTTTTTCATCAATCTCTTTCGGTGCTGCATATTCAAAAATAACCGCCGAGTCACCATAAATATCAACCGCAACGTTGTATTCAGGAATATCTGCATCGTAAACACGATACGCATGGACTTGATTTTGCTTAAGCCAATTTTTTAAACCTTGCTTGTTCTTTTTCAGGCGATTAGCAAACGCCATCGAGCCTTCGAAGTTTAAAGCGGGTTTGTCATCAGAGGTAAGGCTGACTTGCTTGTCATCAAGTTGGTAAAGGTTTAATTCAACATCAAGGGGGCCATTTTTAAATTTATAGCGTTTTTGCTTCACTAATTTAAGTAATTTAAACAGGCTTTCATCCATGCCCAGTAGAGCGAGTTTCCAATGATTAAAGTGCTTTTTAAAACCAACACCTAGACTACGATGCAGGTTTACAAGTTCAGCCATAGAACCAATACGCTCACCATAAGGTAAGTTAGAAATAACAACACCCGGCAATTTTGCAACGCTCGTCAGTTTTGTCGCATCGCTTTGCTTAAATTTAATCACCGTCTCAAGCTCAGCACGCTGCGCATTAGCAATCGCTTTATCAAGTACTTGTGCATCGTAATCATGGCCAATTAACCATAATTTAGGATCAGTAATATTCGCTAAAAGTTGCTCTTTAAGTTCTTTGAATTTTGCCACTCTAAAGCTGGGTAAACGCTCAAACGCAAATCCTTCACGGAATAATCCAGGCGCTTCATTACGTGCCATTCCAGCCGCTTCTATTAAAATAGTGCCGGCACCACAACATGGATCGAATAGTGGTTGATTGACATTTTCGAGCCAGCCACTACGTTTTATTATTGCCGCAGCTAAATGCTCTTTTATGGGTGCTTTGCCTTGACCTTGACGGTAACCACGCTCTGATAAACGCGGCCCTGAGTAATCAATATAAAGTGAAACGCCATGACGATTTAAACGTGCAACCACTCGCACATTGGCATCTTGCTTATCTACATTTGGTCGCTGTTCAAATAAATCGTTAAAGTAATCAACAATCGCATCTTTAATTACTAAACCAGAAAACTGGGTATTTTTAAGTGAATCGTTTGTGCCATTAAAATCAACAGCAAAAGTTTGTGTTGGGCCAAACCATTCTTGCCAAGGTTGTAAGCGTGCAAATTTGTACAAGCTGTCTTTGTCATTTACGCCTTCTTTTTCTTCAATAAGCATAAGTACACGCGTAGCAAAGCGTGTAGATAAACACACTTTTTGCGCTAGCAATGAGTCAGCCTCAAAGCGAACAGAACCCACAGTTTGCTTTGACACCGTAGCGCCAAGTTCTGTAAGTTCATCAACCAATAAATTTTCGATTCCGATAGAAGTAAGTGCGATAAATTGCAAAGTAAAAACCCTTAATAGCTAATTGCGCGGGATTATAACATAGGTTTGCGTACAAATACGCCTTAAACAAGCCTCAAAGACTAAATTAGGCTAAGCTGTTTGGCTATCGTACTGTGAGGTAATTAAGGGGTGAACTCGGTTGTTTAAAACGCGGATAACTTCAAACTGGGCAAGTGATAGATTGTCATCTAGTGCAAAGGTTTCGCTTAAATTAATGCACACAGAAGCATCTGGACAATGCTCTATAATTAAAAACTCGCCAGTTTGTGATTCTGAGCTTAAATTAATAACCGCTTCAGTACTAGGTGTACTACCAGTATACGGTTTAAAAAACCAACTTTTTGCCAACACTGGTTTTAATTGAAATTTAACTGCCGTTGCATTGAGCGCTATTTGGCATAACTGGGCAGGGTTCCATAAATTAAACTGCGCAAGGTAATAATAAACTTGCTCATAAAAGGCTGCATCTTCAAGGCTGAAGTATGGGTTTTCAAAAGCACAATCGGTGAGCTGTCTAAGCTTATAAGGTGTACAAAGTTGCATATCGTCATTTAAATCAAGCAGTAAGCGGTTTTTTTCAGCACACGCTATCCACTGCCATTGCTTTGACGCTTGTAACATTTGCTCCTCCCTACTTAGTACTTAAAAAATAAAATAAGACAATAAGCTTAGAGTATAGCTGCTTTTGACCATTTTTAAAACGTCTTTTTAGAACATTTATCGAACGATCAAAAGCTTACATAACTGATCCTTATAAGTCGTTAATGATCGACTTGACCAATTGCGGTCCTTTGTATATGAAACCGGTATAAACTTGAACTAAATCTGCACCTGCATTAAATTTTTCTTTTGCTGATTTAGCATCATCAATCCCCCCCACACCAATAATAGGTAACTGATTGTTTGTTAAACGCTTAAGTTCAGAAACAACATGGGTTGAACGCTCTCTAACTGGCGCTCCTGATAAACCGCCTGCCTCATCAGCATACTGCTGACCTTGCACTAAGCTACGCTCTAAGGTGGTATTAGTGGCTATAACACCATCAATTTTATTATTTAACAGTGACTCGCTCACTTGTTCAATTTGAATTGGATCTAAGTCTGGCGCAATTTTCACCAACATAGGCACTTGTTTATTGTGCTTAGCAATTAAATCAAGCTGCTCGTTTTTCAAGCTTTGTAATAAGTCATCTAATGCTGCGCCATATTGCAGGTCTCGTAAGCCAGGGGTATTGGGTGATGAAATGTTTACAGTGATGTATGATGCATGCTCAAACACTTTACGCATACAGTGAATGTAATCATCTTTACCCTGCTCATTTGGTGTATCTTTATTTTTACCAATATTGATACCTAAAATACCATCGTATTTAGCTGCTTTAACATTGTTAACTAAATTATCAACACCTTTGTTATTAAAGCCCATACGATTAATAATCGCATTTGACTGCGGCAACCTGAATATCCGCGGCTTATCGTTCCCCGCTTGAGCACGCGGTGTTACTGTACCCACTTCTACAAAGCCAAAACCCATTTGAGCGAATGCCTCAATACACTCCGCATTTTTATCAAGACCTGCAGCAAGCCCTACTGGGTTTTTAAATTCGAGACCTAAAAAGTTCACTGGTTTATTTGCCACGCTTTGTGACCATGCAGCACTTAATGGCGTGTTAGCAAAGCGACGTAAGTTATTAAGAGCAAAATCATGGGCCCACTCCGCATCACGGGTAAACATAAAACGGCGAGCTAAATCGTAGAACATGAATATAATCCTCTTAAAATTGTAGACAAAAAAATACCTCAGACAAGGCTGAGGTATTATATAACAAAAACTGTTTAACGATTAGTTTTAATCATTAGCAGTTTGTTACTTTGCTGATGTATCACAGTTGTGACCAAGTAACATGAGCTCTCTTAATGCCACTGAGAACTTAGCAAAATCGTGACTTTGCGATGTTTTAAACTCTGTCAACATTTGCTTCCAACGTTGAAGTAACAGATCTTGACTATCCATCCATTGTTCAATTTGACCATCTACATCACTGCTTTCACCTTCAAAGCTGTTTAATACCACTTCTGACAAGGTGCGTTGCTGCCAATCTAACTCTTCACGATATGATGCACGCGCTAATGCCTGCCAATGGTTAGAAACCGGTTGATTAGTGA
Organism: Pseudoalteromonas sp. 2CM39R; assembly: GCF_023161845.1. Classification (NCBI taxonomy): domain Bacteria; kingdom Pseudomonadati; phylum Pseudomonadota; class Gammaproteobacteria; order Alteromonadales; family Pseudoalteromonadaceae; genus Pseudoalteromonas; species Pseudoalteromonas sp. 2CM39R. Next base: position 20,633 of record NZ_JALNTM010000004.1, on the reverse strand, counting down.
TTTGATCTAAGAACCAATGTAGTCCCATTTGCGCACCTAATTTAAAGTAAGTGTGCGACACCATATCGATTTTACGATTAGAGTTTTGAGCAATTTGCGTTAAATCCATTACCGAGAACAAGCTTGATAACGACACAATGCGCTGTGCGATATCTGTAGGTACACCGCTTTGTGTTAGTTCTTCACGGGCACTTACAATACGATCGCTTTCTGTTTTAACGATGTATTTAGTTAAGTTTTCACTTAAATCGGCAAATGTTGGTGAGAAAATTTCAATCGCTTGCTCAATTGATTGTGCTTTGGTGCGATGACGAAGGAACCAACGTGTAGCGCGACGAACTGTACGACGTAACTGGTATAACATTTCTGTTTGTACGTTCGATGGTATTTTATTATCTAAATCACTAATAGATAACCATGTTTCACGCATTTGGAAAATTTCACTTGCGATTGAATAACACAATGCAATTTCAGCTTCGTTTGCACCGGTTTCTTCATTCATTCGCACCATAAAGTTTAAGCCCATATCATTAACAATATTATTTGCTAACTTAGTGGCAATAATCTCTTTGCGTAGTGGATGATTATCCATAGCATCATTAAACTTCTCACGTAATGGGCGCGGGAATGATTTAACTAATAACTGACGGTAATATGGATTCTCAGTAATTTCATCCGTTACCAAAGACTCTTTTAGCACCATTTTCGCGTAAGAAACTAATACAGATAGCTCAGGGCGAGTTAAATCTTTACCTGCAGCGGCGCGCTCTGCCAACTCTTCATCGGTAGGAATAAACTCAATTGCACGGTCTAGCTTACCGTCTTTTTCAAGTGCATGAATAAAGCGAATTTTTTCTTTAAGCGTTGAGGTCCCTTTAGATTGAGTGATCGACAAAGTGTGCGTTTGACGATAACAATCTTTAAGTACTAATTCAGACACTTCATCGGTCATTGAGTAAAGTAACTCATCACGTTGCTTACGCGTTAAGTCGCCCTCAGCAACTAAACCATTAAGTAAAATTTTAATATTTACTTCGTTATCTGAACACGCAACACCACCTACGTTATCGATGAAGTCAGTATTTACACGACCGCCTTGAGCTGCAAATTCAATACGACCTAATTGAGTTGCACCTAAGTTACCGCCTTCGCCAAATATTTTAGCACCAAGATCTTTACCATTAATGCGCAGCGCATCATTTGCACGATCCCCTACATCGGCATCCGTTTCTTTCGAATGCTTGATGTAAGTCCCTATACCACCATTCCACAATAAATCATGGTCCATCATTAATGATGCTTTGATCAATTCATTCGGTGTCATGCTGGCTTTTTTAGTGCCTAACATCTTTTTCATTTCAGGGGTCAGCGTAATCGACTTAGCAGCACGAGAGAAAATACCACCACCGCTTGAAATTAGCTCTTTATTGTAATCTTCCCATGATGAACGTGGTAAATTAAATAAACGTTCGCGCTCTGGATAAGAAGCTGCTGCATCTGGGTTTGGATCAACAAAGATATGTAAGTGATTAAACGCCACTTGCAAGCGAATGTGCTTTGATAACAGCATACCGTTACCAAATACGTCACCGGCCATGTCCCCGATAGCTACTGCTGTAAAGTCTGTGGTTTGACAGTTAATATCCATTTCACGGAAATGACGTTTTACAGACTCCCATGCACCACGAGCCGTAATACCCATCTTCTTATGGTCATAACCTACAGAACCACCTGATGCAAACGCATCACCTAGCCAGAAGTTATATTCGTTTGCGATGCCATTGGCAATATCAGAGAATGTTGCTGTGCCTTTATCCGCTGCTACTACTAGGTACGCATCGTCTTCATCATGGCGTGTAACATCAACAGCAGGTACAATTTCACCACGGTCAATATTGTCTGTGATATCTAATAAACCACGAATGAAGATTTTATAACATTCTTGGCCTTCTTTAATAAACGCTTCACGTTCACTAGGTAGTTGTTTACATACAAATCCACCTTTTGAACCTACCGGTACAATCACGGTATTTTTAACTTGTTGCGCTTTTACTAAGCCAAGTACTTCTGTACGGAAATCTTCACGACGATCTGACCAACGCAATCCACCACGGGCAACTTTACCAAAACGTAAATGCACACCTTCAACACGTGGAGAATAAACAAATATCTCAAACGCTGGCACAGGTAGTGGGACTTCTGGAATTAAACTTGGCTGAATTTTAAGTGAGATGTACGACTTAAATTTGCCTTCAGCATCTTTTTGGAAGTAGTTAGTACGTAATGTAGCAACAATCATATCAACGTATAAACGGATAATACGATCATCATCAAGGTTCGCTACGTTTTCTAACTCTGCATAAATTTCTAAGCCTAGCTTTTCAAGTGTTTTAGCACTTGCAGGGCTTTTTACAGAGAACTTTTTAGAGAATAAGTTAACAATTTTAGCGGCAATATGCGGGTAATTTGCAAAGGTACTTTCAATATACGTTTGCGAGAAAGTAACCCCTATTTGGCGCATGTATTTTGCGTATGCACGTAAAATTGATGATTCACGACCCGTTAAACCACCCATTAACACTAGACGGTTAAAGCCATCGTTTTCTAAACGGTTTGCCCATACACTGGTTAATGCAGCGCGAAAACGTGCAGAGATCTTATCAAAATCAGCCATCCCTTTGCTGTCAATTAGCATAGAGAAATCCATGACCCAATTTACGCCACCATCACTAGTTTTAACCGAGTATGGTGTTTCACCTACAACACGTAGACCAAAGTTTTCAAGCATTGGCATAACATCAGATAAATGAATTGGCTCATCTTTATGGAATAAGCTTAAACGCACAATATTGCTGCTTGCTTCTTCTTGTGGACGATAGAACAACATTTCTAACTTGTTCTCATCGCTTAGCATTTCTAGCTTTTCAATATCGACCACTGCAGCGCTAGGTAATACTTCTTCTTTGTATGAGCGGGCAAAGGCATTGCAATATTTACGGTTTAATTCATTACCACGGGCCTCACCAGCAGATTCAAGTAAGGCTGATTGTAATTTATCTTCCCATGTACGAGCGGCTTCTATTAGGTTGTTTTCTATGTCTTTCACGTTATATTCAATATTGTTGTCGGTCACACGAACAGTGTAATGGGTACGCGCCAGTGTAGACTCAGAGAAATAGGTAGTAAATTCGACTTTAACGTCAGAATTAAATGCGTTAGCTAAAATAGCTTGCGTTTCGCGGCGAAGCGCTGTGTTATAACGCTCACGAGGTACATAAACCATGCATGATAAAAAACGGCCATATGCATCTTTACGAACGAATAAACGACACATGTCGCGTTCTTGTATTTGCAATACGCCCATGGCAACTTCTAGTAACTCATTCTCACGAGCTTGTACCAGTTCGTCACGTGGGTAGGTTTCTAATATATTTAATACGGCTTTGTATGCATGTGTCCCTTTAGCGAAGTCACACATGTCCATAATACGATTAATTTTACTTTTAAGAACCGGTACATCAGCAGCGCTATTGTTGTAAAAGTTTGATGAAAACAAACCGATGAAACGATCTTCACCAATAACATTGCCTTTGTCATCAAAACGTTTTACACCCACATAATCTATGTAAGCTGGGCGATGAACGCGAGACAATGAATTAGTTTTAGTTAAAATTAATAGGTTACTACTGCGTGCTTCTTGGCGAGCCACTTCAGGTAACTCAGAAAGCAAACGTGTATGCTCAGCATCAGAGTTTTTCATTAACCCTAAGCTGGTATCCATTTTACCTTTTAATTGATAGTCGCCCTGAACTGGTGAAAGTTCATATTGGCGGTAACCCATTAATGTAAAGTTGTCTTTTACTAGCCAATCTAAAAACTCAACGGTTTCATTTATTTCATTGTCATTTTTATCTTTATGGCTTTTTGGCAAGCTTTTGCTTACCGCGATTAATTTTTCGCGAATAGGCTGCCAATCTTCAACCGCAACCGATACATCAACAAGTACTGATTCAAGCTCCTTTTTGAAAGACTCAATAACAGTTGCATCTGTTTGACGGTCAATTTCTATAAAGAATACAGTTTTTGTTGATGTTGATTCTTGCTCTGCTTTTAAGCTTGATAACCCAGATATTTTTTCGTTTTTATCACGTTGAATTTTCAGTGGACTATGAAGAAGTAAGTGAGAGGCGATGTTTTCTCGTGTCATGGCCATACGTACAGAGTCAACTAAAAACGGCATGTCTTTAGCAATGATCTCTACAATGGTATGTGATGACTGCCAGCCATCTTTTGCCACTTCAGGGTTGAAAACGCGAATAACTGCGTCATCTGATGTATTTTTTTCTAGCGAATTCCAAAGGCTGAGTGCAGCACCATATAAGTCACTGTCGTTGCGATTTGCCAAATCCTCTTTAGACATATTGCTGTACAAGGCTTTGGCGAATTTCTCAACGAGTAACACATTATCAGCGCGAACTTTTTTCTGGATAAGCTTACAGACGTTATCTAAAATAACCGAGGCTTGGCCTTCATTTCGTGTCATTGTATGTTCCTTAATCTATCACTGCTAGTTTAGCAGAATATTTGTACAGCCATTTATTAGCGTGGAGTCAGTTAAATTCTAACCCTTTTAAAACTAATAAACAGCCTTTTCGATGAAAACATTTTAAGCATTTCAGCTATTTGGTCATCTATTCACAAAATATAGATATAAATGGCCATTACTGGCCATTTTGGAGCAAATTTATTCACCTTATTTTTTCTGGTCAGTCCAGAGCAAGCTACCAATTGCAGGTAAAAGTAATACAGCACCCAACATATTTACTAAAAACATGAAGGTAAGCAGAATTCCCATATCAACTTGGAACTTCAAATCAGAAAAAATCCACGTACTAACACCAATTGCTAATGTAATACCAGTAAATAACACCGCACTACCACGTTCAACTAATGCATTACGATAAGCAATACTCAATGGCACGTTTTGTTTTAACTGCCCCATCATCGATGACAAAATATAAATACCGTAATCAACACCAATACCTACGCCCAAAGCAATTACTGGTAAGGTTGAAACAGTTAGACCAATCTCAAGCTGAACCATAAGTGCTTGCGCAAGAGTGGAGACTATGTACAAGGGTAATACCACTGCAACAGTCGCTTTTACACTCTTAAAGCTAAGTAAGCATAAAATAATGACCGCACCATAAACATAGAGCATCATAGGGATTTGCGCAGCTGAAACAGACTCATTCGTTGCAGCCATCACACCTACAGGGCCAGATGCCAATTTGAAAGCAAGCTTGTCTGTGCCCTCTTCAACAGCAAATTGTTTTACCTTTGCAATCACGTTATCAATAGTTTGTGCTTTATGATCATCTAAAAATATAATCACGGGCATTACTGAACAATCACCGTTTAATAACCCTGTGCTGGTTTCAACGCGAGAGGTTGACTGCACCAAACTGGCAGAATTGCGCGGCAAACTTTGCCACTTTAAATTACTCTCGTTATAACCGGCATTAACTGATTGTGCCACTGAGCTTAGGCTGACCGCTGATTGTACACCGGCTAAATTTTCAACCTTATACTGAAAGCGCGATATACGCTCCATGACATCATGTTCAGTACACGCTGCAGGATAAGCCTCTACAATGACTTTTAAAATATCAGATGAAATTGTGTATTTGTCCGATATTAAGAAAGTATCTTGGTTGTAACGTGCATCTTGGTGCAATGATGGTGCCCCAGCATGTAAATCACCAATACGCATTTTGTCTGCTTGCCAATAGCCCAGTGCAAATAAAACCAGAGTGAAACCAATAATGATTTTTGCTGTTTTTGGGTCGGTTGCTTTAACCAACAAATCGCGCATTGCATCGAGTATGTTCGGTTTATTAGCATCACCTGATTGAATATGGATGCTGTTTTCAAAGCGCATATACGACGCCCACACTGGCAACAAAATCAGATTAGTAAATATAATCACTGCCACACCTAAACTCGCAGTAATAGCAAGTTCACGAATAATACCGATATCAATGGTTAATAGGGTTAAAAAGCCAACCGTATCAGATAACAACGCAATCCCGCCAGGCACAAGTAAAGCCCTAAAGCTTGATTGGCAACATATTGCTGTAGACTTACCTTCAGCAACCTTTTTACCAATGGCATTAATCATCTGCACACCGTGGCTTACGCCAATAGCGAAGACTAAAAATGGCACTAAGATAGACATAGGATCAAGACCGAAGCCGAAGCTAGAAAGCAATCCTAACTGCCAAATTACCGCAATAATTGAACACACAATCGGTAAGATAGTAAGTTTTAAGCTGCCACAAAATAGCCATACCATGACAAAAGTAAACGCAATTGCAATGGCAAAAAATAATACAACCCCTTTTGCGCCCTCGGCTATATCGCCGGCCATTTTTGCAAAACCAATAATATGAATACTGATCTTTTCGGTACTTAGAGGCTCACGAATTTCGCTTTCTAATTTTTTTGCAAAAGCGAGAGTGTCTAATTTTTCTTGTGTTTGCGGATCAGTCTCCAACAGTTGGGCGGTGACCATAGCACACGAATAATCGCTTGCTATCATACGACCCACTACTTTGGCCTTTTCAATGTTCTCTTTAACAATTCCTAAGCCTTGCTTATCGGCTTTAAAGTTGGCTGGTATAATAGGCCCGCCAGCAAAGCCATCTTCAACGACTTCAACAAAGCGCGCACTAGGTGAAAATATTGAATTTACTAAAGGACGATTTACTCCTGGAATAAAGTAAAGTTGGTCATGCACAGCTTTTAATTGAGTAAAAAATTCAGGGTTAAAAATATCACCACTGTCATCACATACTGAAATTAAAATACTATTAGCGCCGCCAAACTGTTTTTCATGTTTGGTGTACACCTTCATATAATCATGGTTAAGCGGAATATTTTTATTAAATGACGCATCAAGCTGAATCTGCGTTGCTTTAAAAACCAATAAACAGGTGATCAACACAAAACTTATGAGCACCACTAAGCGGTGTCTAAAAATCGCTTTTTCTAAAAAATCTAAAATTGCTTGCATTAAGGGGTCAACTCCTTCACTTTAATGCCGTTTTCTGTTGCCATGATCAGTTTATCTTTAACAATCACGCCATCAAGAATCGCTTTACCATCAGCTAACTGCTCGTACGACAACACATCATCTTTAAGGTGAAAAATAACACCGCTATTAGCCAATAATAGCCATTGTTTATTATTATAATTAATGATGCTATTTACAGTAGCTGTTTTATCATTGTCTAAGTGCTGCCAGTGCTGACTGTCGGTTTTATTTAGGAAAATATTACCACGTAACCCCGCAACAATTTGTTGCGATGAATCTGAAGCAAATCCAAAAAATGAACCAGGGTAAATTTCATCTAAACGTTGCCATGTTTGGCCATCGTCATCACTTTTTGCCATTAAGCCCATCTCACCGACCAGCATTAAACCCGAACTAGTCGGTTCAATGCGATTAAAGTGAGGTAATATAGACGAGGTTTCTATTTCGTAACCCTCAGGATCGGTTTGTTTTAAATCATTTAAATAATCTCTATCTTCACTAAATAACAGTGAATCTAAAAAGCGTTTTTGCCAATGTTTTCCGCCATCACTTGTTTGATAAAACATACCGTAAGCGCCAACCGCATAGCCATTTAAGTCATCTTTAAAATAAATATCTAAACAGGGTTTATCTAAACTTGGTTTTGCTTGTTGTAACTGCCAGTTTTCACCACCATCGGTGGTATTAATAATTGTGGCGTCATGTCCACATGCCCAGCCATTAGAATCATTAGTAAATTCAACCGCTGTTAGTAATACTTGTGTAGGTACCAATCTCGCTTGTTGCCAATCGCTACCATCAATACTTTTAATGACCGTCCCATGTTTACCTACAGCAATAAGCCCTGCTGAAGTTTGGGTAATATCGGTAAGGAGTGTTTTATCTGCATTAATTGCGCTAATCGCACTTTGAGGTGCGTCTTGTGCAAAACTCGCACCGCTTAGGATCAGGCTGGCATAGACCAAATACTTCATAAATTAAATTCGCCTTGAACTGAGGATTTGTTTGTCTGTTATAAAGAGGAAAACCTGTGCGTTAATAGACAAACGCGATGTGAAAGAAAAAAGGCACCTAGGAAACTAGGTGCCTGCTTTTATACTATCTACCAGCGCGACGTAAAGCGCTCGATGTAAACTCATTGTCATTAAATGACTGAGAAAAGTCATACATCTTTTCTTGGTTATCTAGACCAATGGCTAAGTAGCGACGTGAATTAAGATCGTGGTATACCTCAAGCGTACTCCACTGTGTCGGTACTTCATAGTAGTTAAGACCATAAGCCATTGCTACACGATAAAGTTGGTCACGATTATCGTAAATATCGGTAACATGTACTTGCCAACTGTCTTCGTCAATGTAGAAAACACGTTTTTTGTAAATATGACGGGTGTCATCTTTTAAGTTTGCTTCAACAACCCATACACGGTGTTTTTCGTAACGTGTATGCTCAGGATTGATATGACCAGGCTTTAAAATATCATCATAAGTTAGCTTGTCGCTGTGAAGCTTGTAGCTATTGTATGGGATGTAAAGCTCTTGCTTACCTTTTAGCGTCCAGTTATAACGATTTGGCGAGCCGTTGAACATATCAAAATCATCAGTTGTACGTAAGCTATCTGCTGCTGTACCCGGTGCATCGTATGCTACATTAGGTGCACGACGCACACGGCGTTGACCTGAATTGTACGTCCACGCTTGGCGCGGCGTTAAAATTTGATCCATAGTTTCATGCACCAATAACGCGGTCCCTGCCAAACGGGCTGGCTCTGTCACTTGCTGTTTAAACTTAAACAAAATATTAGAATCTTGTAATTCAGCCGGAGTAGCACTTGGATCTGAATACTTAACTAATAACTGCTCATCAAAACCAACATAGTTATATGAACCCGATGCCGTCGGTGCTGCCTGACCACCAAAACGCTCAATAGACTGACCACGGTAACGAAGTAAATGGTTCCAAATTGCTTCTAAACCCGTTTTAGGGATTGGAAATGGAATACCAATAGCTGTACTTTTAATACCATTTCCGCCTTCAACTAATTCAGCAGACGTTGCAAACTTTTTGGTTGCATCGTACACAAATTGTGGAAAAGACGCAGAACGACGGGTTTCATACACTGGCATTTTAAACGTATCTGGGTACGCTTCAAATAACGCGATTTGTCCTGGGCTTAAGTTTTCTTTGTATTTATCAATATTACTTTTATCAATAGTGAATAATACTTTATCGGTTGCATAAGGGTCTAAGTGGTGCATACCCGGTTCATAACCTGCTGGAGCAGCAGTAATACCGCCATTCCATGCTGGGATTGAGCCATCAGCATTCGCTGCTTTTTCCGCACCAATTGGGCTTAAGTCTTTACCAAGGCGCGCAGCTTCTTCTGGGCTAATTTTAGCCAGCGCTGCGTGGCTTGCAAACAAACTACAAAACGCTGTAGCAATGAGGGTAGGTTTTTTAATCATAATAATGTTACCCCTAGATAGAATATTTTAAGTTAAAAGAAACGTAATCTCGGTCAGAGAAAGTGTTGGTGTCGCCACCACCCCAAAATGAGTTGTAACTTACATCCAAAGACCATGCATTTTGGTAATTAAAGCTCATGGTAGCACCTAGCGACTTACGATCTTCAATGAATAAGAACATTGGATCCGGCGTATTACCATTTACATCATGCGAAAATACAAAACGTGGTGAAAAGTTAATACCGTTGTAAAGGTTAAAGTAGTCACCTTTAGCAATTAGGCGATAGCCCCACGATGAAGCCGTAGCAAACGATTTTTGCTCAGGGCCATTTGATAACGCCATGTGTAATGCAGAGTAATCTGAACTACCAGGGCCTTGCATAATACCGCTTCGACCAGTACCAGACACGTTCAAGCGCATTTCATCGTATTCAGGCATATTGTTGATACGAACACCACCAATTTCACCCACCACAGCCCAACTATCAGCACCTAATGACGGGCCAAATAAATGCGTTGCCGTAAACTGTAATTGTGATGTATTGCGCTCAATATAACCTTTGGCTAATTCACCAGGGCCGACAACACTTGCAGCATCGCCCTTACTCATTTGCGAAATACCTGCAAACTCAGGACGTAAACCCGCAATAGCTAATTGTTCAGGCATTGCTGCATAAAGTAATTCTACGTCATCGATTTGTAGCGGTTCGTCTTCACGAAAAGTAAACTCACCAGCAAACGCTGTTTCACCAAGTGAAGTGTTAAAGCTTAAACCGTAAAGTTTAATATCTTCAGGGTACTCGTTAGTTGCTTTAGCAAATGCTTTTAAATCAGATACGTTATCAGAGGTAATTTCTGTGGTAGCAATCATCGCTAAATCTTGTTGTATTGATGCTTGCGTGAAGTTAGATACGCGACCTGAAATAAGTGGACGACGGCTATGGTAATTTACATGGTAAAGTGCCACTTCTGTATCGTTCCACTCGGGTAAGAACATGCCTAAGCGTAAACCATATTGGCCGCCATCATCTGGCTCTGTTTTGCCATCGTAGCCTTTGCCTTTTAGCGCGACCTTGGTCGGGTACGCTAAGTACATATTTGCCAATAGCTCTTGGCCAGCTGAGCTTGATGGGTCAATACCTTGGCTCGCAGCCACTTGGCCATAAGTTGCCATTAGATTGTTTAAACTATTGGTTAAAAATGCTAAATCAATATCAGGATTTGAGGTAAAACCTAGCTGAACGTTTTGTTGATAACCATTTTCTGCAGCAAAATCATTGGTAGAAAAATAAGTCCCTGCTGCTGGTAGGCGAGTTTCATGCCATTGATACTGATAAAAACCTTCTAAGGTGATGTTTTCAGTAAGCCCTAGCGATGCCCATAACATACCAACTGGAATAAACGCTTCTTTTAGTTCAGCCCCTGGAGCTTTCAAACGGTCAATATCAACCGGGTTTACGTTAATACCATGAGAAATTAACGTACTTTCACCCCAGTTTACTACTTGTTGACCCAAGCGAATTGACAGTGGATTATAACCATCGTTTAAATCAAAGTTTGCCCATACGTAGGCATCAAGTAACCGAAGGTCTGCACAACTTTGCTCTTTAGTATCATCGTCATCACAAGGATCTACACCTTGCCCTGATGTTGGATTCACATAAGCACGATCGCCGTCCATTAATTCAAAATCATAAAAATACATAAAACGGGTAAATAAGCCGTAGTTATCTTTACTTATTGAAAGGTCATGCGTGCCCTTTAATAGTTTGGAGAAAGACTCGCCGCTATTAAAGTTTAAATCACCGGCATCACCATTGTTCGAGTAAGAGCCCGGTTGAGCCCAAACATCTTGGGATGAATAAATCGGATTGACACCTGGGTTATAGCCAGTCCAATCGAAAGATGGGTTATTACTTTTACCTATGATGTTAAAGTCGCGGTCTTCAACACGAATACTTTGGCCATAAGAAAAAGTAGAATCGAAGGCGATATCAAAACCACCTACCTCAAATGTTGCAGCCTGTGTCTGTGCTGCAGATAAACCGATAGCCGCAGCTGTTAAGCCGAGTACTATTTTATTTTTAACAAAAAGCGATCTTCTTATCATTTTGGTTCCCCCCTGTCGCGGGTATTTTTTGTGTGATCAAGTTATTGTTTTTAGTGTAATCGTAACGATAGAAGCGAATTAAACAAATTACAAATGGTCGCCTTCAATCAGTTATAAGTTTTTTATTTGTTTGACGTTTACGTATTGGTAAGACGTCATACCAGATAATTTATACACGTAAATTAACAATAGAACAAATCGAAATTAACAAAAAGGCAATATTTGTGTATATCTATATCATAAAAAACAATAGCTAGGCTACTCGTTCGAGACGGATGAACTTGTTTTCATTACTTAAAATAAGTCTAAATCGACCTCGGATCCCTAAACTCGAAATAAAAGGTCGAAGATAATGAGCGGAAAAACGAATTGTTTTACCGCTATCAGCTGTCACTTGGATAGAGCTATACCGTCCGTGGTAATAATCCATGCACTTTGTATAGCTCAAATTCATACTAAAATAATGTTCTATCATGATTTATTGTAAGGCTTTTTCAACCTTTTCAAATAAGTCGTCGCTTAAACCTTCTAAATTAGCTAATCGCTCTAATTGTGCTCTCATTGCAGTTGCACGCGTTTCGTCATAACGACGCCATGACATAAACGGCGTTAACATACGAGATGCATTTTGCGGATTAATCGCATTAAGCTTAATCAATAAATCGCCAAGTAATGTATAGCCCGTGCCATCTAAACGATGAAACTGTGCCGTATTAAAATGAGAAAAGCTGCCCACTAATGCACGTACTCGGTTTGGATTCGAAAAATCAAAGCAAGGATGCGAGTACAAGGCTTTTATTTTCTCGATAGCATCTTCAGCAGAGTTCATTGCTTGCAAAGCAAACCACTTATCCATTACTAATACATCATGGCGCCATTGAGCGTCAAAATGCTCGAGCAATTGATCTGACAATGGGTGAGCTGCTTTAACCACACAGCTTAATGCACCGAGTACATTGGTCATATTTGTTGAAGATGCAGCCTGCTCAATTAAACTTGCCGCATCAACACTGTCGGTTTTTGCCAAATAATGAAGACAAAGCTGTTTCAGCGCACGTATTGCCACCGCTTGGGCACTCACACTACCATCATCAATGATTGCCTGGTAACAACTTAAAAACTCACTGTGCAATTGTGTGGCTATTTGCTGTTCAAATAACTCAATGTTTGCCGTTATCTGATCTACCGGTATTATTTCAAATTCAGCAGCTAAGGTATCAAAACTTGGTAACTTCAACAGTTCAGCAATCAATGCTAAATCACCCTCACGTTGAGATAGCAATGTGCGAAGTGCATCAATCACCTCCTCACTCAATGGAGTTTTACTTGCTAAAGTAACATTGGCTTTAAGAGCGTTAATAAATAACTGCTGTTGTGCATCCCAGCGTGAAAAATCGCTACGCGCAAAACGCATAATATGCAGTAAATCCGCTTCACTAATAGATTGATTTAAAATACATGGGGCTGAAAAATCTTCGAGCAATACAGCGGTTGGATTACTGTGAATATTATCAAAGTAAAATGTTTGCGAGCTATTAGTTACATCCAACACATTATCAAGCTGTTTCCCTTGGTATTGCAATGTAATACTTTGCCCCTGAGAGTCTAAAAGCTCAATAGCAAAAGGGATATGTAACATTGCATTATCAGGCTGGTTCGCTGGCGTAAGCTGCTCTACGGTAAGCGAGAATATTTGCGAAGCTTCATCATACTTTTTAGTTACGTTTAGGCGAGGCGTACCACAATGATTATACCAACGCTTAAATTGTGATAAATCAATGGATGATGCATCACTCATTGCTGCAACAAAATCATCACACGTCACCGCTTGCCCATCATGGCGTTCAAAGTACAAAGCCATGCCTTTTTGAAAGTTTTGCTCACCTAAAAGGGTATGCATCATGCGAATTACTTCTGCCCCTTTGTCATATACAGTCACAGTGTAAAAGTTATTCATTTCAATCACTTTTTCTGGACGTATCGGATGAGCCATAGGACCGGCATCTTCACTAAACTGATGAGTACGCATCACTTTTACAGCATCAATTCTATTAAGCGCACGAGAGCCTAAATCACTACTAAATTCTTGATCTCGAAATACCGTCAAGCCTTCTTTTAAAGACAATTGAAACCAGTCACGACAAGTTACACGATTTCCGGTCCAGTTATGAAAGTACTCATGGCCAACAATAGACTCAATGGTGTGGTAATCTTTATCGGTTGCCGTTTCTTGATTTGCCAACACACATTTACTGTTGAAAATATTTAAGCCTTTATTTTCCATTGCTCCCATATTGAAAAAATCAACGGCAACAATCATGTAAATATCAAGGTCGTACTCTAAATTAAAGCGAGCTTCATCCCAAGCCATCGCTTTTTTAAGCGACGTCATGGCATGCTCTGTTTTTGGTAAATTCCCTTTATCAACAAATAACGCTAAGGTGACGTCTTTACCACTACGTGTTGTGTATTTGTCGTGTAAAACATCAAAGTCCCCAGCTACTAAGGCAAACAAATAGCTAGGCTTTTTGAATGGGTCTTGCCATTTTACAAAATGGCGTCCATCTTGCGTTTCACCGCTATCAACTTGATTACCATTTGAGAGTAAATGCGGGAATGTTGTATCTGCAATTATAGTGACATCAAAAGTCGAAAGGACATCAGGACGGTCCATATAGTAGGTTATTTTTCTAAACCCTTGCGCTTCACATTGGGTACAGTAAGCCCCGCCCGATAAGTACAACCCCTCAAGTGAAGTATTGGTTTGAGGTGATGTTTGCGTCACTATACTTAGCTGACACTCATCAGGTAGATTATTAATGATTAATTGCTGATTTATAATTTTATAATCTGTGAGCTCCTCACCCTCTACCGACAATGAGATCAAAATTAAGTCAATGCCATCTAATACCAGTGGTGCATTTGAATCGCCAACGCGCTTAAGTGTTAATAAAGCATTTACCTGAGTTTGTAATGGCTGCAAATCAAACGTCAGCTCAGTGTGTTCGATTGAAAAATGGGGGGCTTGGTAGTCTTTTAGATATTCTGCTTGAGGTTTTTGTAGTTCAGTCATGTTCACTCCAAAAAAATAGCCCCTTTTAGTGATAAAAGGAGCTACTTAAATTAAGCCGTTTGTTTAGGTTTAATACGTAGTATCTTAATTCCTAAGTAAGCGTAAATCACGGCTAAGAAAGGATTTATAAGGTTAAAGAAAGCATAAAGCGCATAGTCAAACGGATTGATTAATAAAACACTTTGCATATACGCACCACACGTATTCCACGGTATCAGTGGGCTAGTAATTGTACCGCCATCTTCTAGAGTACGTGATAAGTTAACAGGCTTTAAGCCACGCTTTTTATATTCTTCTTTAAACATCCGCCCAGGTACCACAATGGCAATATACTGATCGGCAGCAATAACATTGGTACCAATACACGTTGCAATAGTGGAGGCGATAAGAGAGCCAGTGCTTTTTGCTATTTTTAGAATACTTTTAACAAATATATCAAGTAGACCCGTTTTTTCCATAATCGCACCAAACATCAGTGCTGTCATGATCAACCATGTGGTTGTTAGCATGCCAGACATACCGCCGCCGCTCAGTAACGAGTCCATTTTCGCATCGCCCGTGTTAATCGTGAAGCCATCAAAAAAGGTGGTCCAAACCAGTTTAAAGTAACCGACAAACTCGCCCTGAGTCATGTCTATTTGGCTAGCAATTAAGTCCGATTGAAATAACATAGCCCACACCGCGCCAATGACAGCACCAATTGAAATAGCCGGAAACGCTGGCATTTTTCGAATCGCGAGCACAAGTAATACAATTAACGGCACCAACATTTCTAAGCCAATATTAAAGTTTTGCTGAAGAATTGCAGTTATTTGATTTATTTGACCCGACTCACCCGCCGCTGTAGCGTTAAAACCCATGAAAACAAAGATAATTAAAGCAATCACAAAGCTAGGTACTGTAGTCCAAAGCATGTGATGAATATGTTCAAACAAATCAGCACCGGCAACGGCTGGGGCTAAATTGGTTGTTTCTGATAGTGGGCTAAGCTTATCGCCAAAATAAGCGCCTGATATTACGGCGCCAGCGGTAACTGTCGGCTCTAAACCAAGCCCAGAAGCTACACCAAGTAACGCGACACCTATAGTCGCTGCTGTAGTCCATGAACTACCAATACTCATTGCTACAATGCCACAAATTAAACAACTCGCGGCATAAAACCAACTAGGATTGATAATTTGTAGACCGTAATAAATTAATGTCGGAACGGTTCCTGATAATAGCCAAGTCCCGATTAATGCCCCTACCATGAGTAAGATTAAAATCGCACTAAGAGATAAGGTGATCCCCTCAATCATTGCATCTTCTAATTTTTTCCATGTGTAGCCATTTTTTAAACCAATTAACGCCGCAGCGAATGTTGCAAACAACAAGGCAATTTGATTGGGACCTGACGATGAGTCATCACCAAATAAGTACACAGCGGCACCTAATAAACAAATTAATACAGCAATTGGAATGAGTGCATCAAAAAACGAGGCACTTTTTAGTGGTTTTTCTTCAATTGGCTTCAAAATATAGACTCCTACACACATTCGATGCATGTTGATTATTTTTATTAGCACGTACGCGCATTTATTGAGCACTATTGATCTAGCTCAACTTTTGGTAATCCGCGATTATAACAATTTAGCAAATTATCGATAGTAAAAAAGGCGCCTAGGCGCCTTTTTTTTTACAAAGTGAAGCTGAATTTAGCGCTTAGCTACGCGACCATATTTGATATAATCTTGCGTAATAAGAGCTGCTTCTTCAAGAAACGGGTCAAGCTCTTCAATCACCTCAGGCACATCATCCAAGTTTTCAACAGGTTGTTTGCCTAAACGCTTTAAACGCTCGTTAGTGCGTGCTAGTGCTCGCGCTTCATTTTCTTCTTTTTCTTTAATGCGCTTTTTCTCGACTAAAGAAATTGTTTTACGATCTTTTTCTTCGTTGTAACGAGCGATATCCTCAAACACATAATTAAATTCAGGTTCAGTTTTAATTCGCTCATTGTGCTGTTTTTCAAGCACATTTATAACAGGGTTTAAACGCCCTATTTGCTTATACGTTGCTTGTACTATGCTATCCCATGGTAGTGCATTATCTTGCTTACTTTCCCCCCACTCTGCAGGGTCAATAGCCGATGGGAACGTAATATCTGGGATCACCCCTTTATGCTGTGTACTACCACCATTAATGCGGTAAAACTTTGCAATTGTATATTGCACACTACCTAATGGATTATCGTATAAGTCATAAGCACGCGCTAAACCTTTATGCTGCTGCACGGTCCCTTTACCAAAGGTTTGCTCACCAATGATAACGGCGCGGCCATAATCTTGCATAGCTGCGGCAAAAATTTCAGACGCGGATGCGCTGTATCTATCAACAAGCACTGTGAGTGGGCCATCATAATAAGTAATGCCGTCACGGTCTTTTTGTTCTTCAATACGGTTGTTTAAAGTATGAATTTGTACTACTGGACCTTGATCAAAAAACAAACCTGATAACTGCGTAGCTTCATATAATGAACCGCCGCCATTTTGACGTAAATCAATAATAATTCCGTCTACGTTTTGTTCTTTGAGTTTAGCCAACTCAACTTTTACATCTTTAGATAAGTTATTGTAAAAACCAGGGATTTCTATTACACCAATTTTGCTGGTTAAATCAGAATAACTGGCTTCAAATACTTCTGATTTGGCAGCTCTGTCTTCTAGACGAATTTTATCACGGGTAATTTCAACCACTTTTGGCGTACCGTGAGCATCTGCACCCTTTAGGTATTGCAAACGCACTTTAGTACCCTTAGGACCTTTTATTAAATCAACCACATCATCTAAACGCCAGCCAATTACATCAACAAACTCTTCGCCATCTTGAGCCACACCAATAATGCGGTCATCGGCTTTAATTTGCTCAGATTTGTCTGCCGGGCCTCCAGGCACTAAACTACGAATTACCGTGTAGTCTTCATCAGGCGTTAATACTGCACCAATCCCTTCAAGCTCAAGATCCATATCCATTTTGAACTGTTCTGCACGACGTGGAGATAAGTATGAAGTATGTGCTTCAATACTACGTGCAAGTGAATTCATTACAATTTGAAATGCATCTTCAGATTTTGATTGTACAAGACGCTTCTCTGCATTTTTATAACGCTTGGTTAAAACGTCTTTTATGCCAGGCCAATCTTTACCTGTCATTTTTAACCGTAATGCATCATATTTTACTCGCTCGCGCCAAATTTCATCTAATTCAGCTTGCGTGGTCGCCCATGGAGCATCTTCACGGTCATAAAAATATTCATCTTCAGTGTCGAACGTCATTTCATTTTCAAGTAGTGAAAGCGAAAATTCGTAACGTTCAAAACGACGTTTAAGGCTTAAGTTGAAAATATCAAATGTAAAGCCTAACTTGCCGCTAATAAGCGCGTTATCGAAACGCTCACGATATTGCTCAAAAGAGTCAATATCGCTTTTCAAAAACACGCTTTTATTAAAATCAAGGGATTCGATGTAACGATCAAACACTTTACTTGAAAGCTCATCGTTAAATCGAACAGGTGTGTAATGCGAACGAGTAAATAGATTAGCCACTCGTTTACTGGCTGTACCGTGCTGACTTTCTTGCTTGAGCAAAGGTAAGTCTTCTAATGTTACCGGCTCTACTGCAGCCAATAATGAACCTGAAAACAGCGCAGCAACTAACGGAATGAGCGTAAACTTTTTACTCATACACAACTCCTTAATTTTTTTGCAACTTAAATGATGTATAAGCTGTCGGCTTTGGTTTTTACTTGCATACCGGTCACTAATTCAACGTGAACATCGTCTTTGTTTACTTCAGTGATTACTGCATTAACAAGTGCTTGGCCAAGTTTAACTTTAACCTTGTTATTAACCTTGACCTCGCCTGCAGGTAAAGGTTCAACTTTTCCTGAACGCTTAGGCGCAGCGGCTTTTGCAGGCTTTGCTGCAGCCGATGAATTTTTAGCCGCATTAGCTGGTTTCTTTTTGAAAGATTTTGCTTCTGAATCTTGACGAGGGCGTTGCTGCTTTTTACGCTTTGCCATTTTAGCACGGCTTTCTTCCAACGCTTTTTGTGCGTGGTCAATATGCTCTTGCTCAACTTTTTCGCCTTGATTTCCGTCAAGATCGATTCTAAATTCAGATTTAGTAACCGCTTCAAGGTAGCGCCAGTTAGATGTGTATTTTCTAAGTGCTTGACGAACTTGTGTCTTACTAACTTTTTCAGAGCCTTCAATACGCTCAGCGATATCTTTAAAAATACCTACTTTAAGCGGCTGAATGCCCTCTTTTTGTTTAAAACATTGTGGAAATTCTTGGTATAAGAACTCCAATACTTCATTAATATCTTTTAGCTTGTTTGTGGTTTCCATTTTAGAACCTATTTAATCACATCTTTTTATCAAGGGCAGAATCAACATAGTGGATACACCAATCGGCTAACTCTTCAAAGTCAGCTTCAATCACAGCCATATCACCACGTAAATGTTCCCAAATACCATTTATAATTTCATCAATTGAATCACAGTCTAAATCATCAGGTAGACGATCCCATGCCATGTGAATCAAATCATTGAGCGTTTCCGCTACATGTTCTTCATCCCCTTCCCAATCACCAACATCTTGAACGGCAAAAAGGTAGTCTTGAACATTTAGCAAGTCTTTCATTACAGGCTAGCCTCTAAGCATTTTACAAGTGCTTCAAGCCCTGCTTGGTCATCAGTATCAAATCGGCCAATACTTGGGCTATCTATGTCTAGTACCGCAAATACAGATCCATTTTTCATGATAGGTACAACTATCTCAGAATTTGATGCTGCATCACAGGCTATATGACCGTCAAAAGCATGCACATCTGAAATTAATTGGGTTTGCTCGGTCGCCGCAGCAGTGCCACATACCCCTTTTCCTACTGGAATACGAATACAAGCTGGATTGCCTTGAAATGGACCAAGTACCAATTCTGATGGTGAATCCATAAAATAAAAGCCCGCCCAATTCACATCTTCTAAAGAGGTAAATAACAGCGCGCTTATATTTGCCATATTGGCAATTATGTTTGATTCACCGCCTATCAGCGATTCAGTTTGCTTAACTAATGACTGGTAAAAATCGTGCTTTTGCATACCAAACTACTTCTTATTAAACATACAGTAGCTAAAGGTACTCTTTGTCACTAAAAATTGAAACCTTTTGCGGGTAAAAAAAAGGAAATTACATGGTTTTACGACACACTTGATTAAATATTCCGCAATTAACTTTGTACCGATTTACGCAGGCCGAATAAAAACAGTCCAGCGGCAAACCCTGACATCACACTATTGATTAAAAAGATCTCGCCTGTAGTGGCGCTCAAAAGATAACTAAAAATAGCGCCACCCAGCAAGCCCAGTGTTAATACTCCAGAATAATTTACCTTAGAATACTTAAACATAAGTAAATAACCCGGCACTACAAACGCGGCCATAGTTAAACCCACTATGTGCGCGTTAGCAATAGCGGTCATTAATAGTCCTAAAAAAATAGAAACAGCGTCACCACGCATAGTCAATGCGTAGTAAATCCCCAACATACTGCCAATAATAACGGGAGATAATAATGAAAGTGCGACGCTTTTTGCGAGTTGATGTTTCATTGTAAGATCCTTAACAAAAACATAAATCTTTAATTTCTAAGCATGCACTAAGAGCCAAAGCTTATAAATAGAGACTATGGTCGTATTTTTTAACTGAATATGCTTGGTTTTTAAAAAGGTATAGCGAATATGAGGCACAAAAAAGCCCGCAAATCGCGGGCTTATCTGATAATGGTGGAGAGATAGGGATTTGAACCCTAGAGGGGCTATAAACCCCTGCCGGTTTTCAAGACCGGTGCATTCGA